>PMTR01000089.1 GCA_003167255.1 Bryobacterales bacterium | reverse complement strand
TGCCGCCGGTGTCTTGCGCGCGCCATAGCTACTCTTCGGGACACGCTGAAACTCCCAGGGGCCGGCGGCGCCGCTTGCCGTCGAACCTACATCCCCAGCAGTCTGACCGCATTCCCGCCAAAGATCGCCGCACGGTCCGCTTCCGGAAGATCCAGGCCCCGAATGGTATCGATCATCTTCGGAATGCTGCCGATCTGGTGCGGGTAATCGCTCCCCGCCAGGATGTGGTCCACGCCCGCAAAGCCAATCGCCAGTTGGATGGCCGCGGGATTGAAGTTCACCGTGTCGTAATAGAACTCGCGCAGATACTCGCTGGGCTTGCGCGGAATATTCGCGCGGCACTCGCTGAAGGCTTCGAATCCGCGGTCCAGCCGCTCGGCCAGGTACGGAATGGCGCCGCCCAGGTGGCACAGCGCCCAACGGATTTTCGGAAACCGCTCGGGAATTCCGCTGAAGACGATTTTCGCCGCCGCCAGCGTCGTGTCCATCAGGAATCCCACCAGCGGCATCAGCCAGAAATCCGTCATCGCTTCCACTCCCACCGGGTGCGTCGGATGGATGTAGAGCACCGCGCCCAACTGGTTGGCCGCCTCATACAGCGGCAGGAACTTATCCTCATTGAGGCCCGTTCCATTCACGTTGCTGAACAACATGGCGCCGCGAAAACCCAGTTGCGTCGACGCCCGCTCGAGTTCCTTCACCGACGCCGCCACGTCGTTGAGCGGCAGTGTCGCAAGCGCCGTGAACCGGCCAGGCTTGGTGCGCGCCACTTCCGCGAATGCATCATTCACCAGCGATGCGAACCGCGCCGCCGTTGCAGGAGTCTCCACGTGCGTGCCCGGCGTGGTCAGCGTCAGCACCTGCGTGTCCACGCCGTGCTCCTTCAGCACCTGCTCGCGGTAATCGATGTCGCGATGGCCCGGCACCGCGATATTGTAATCGCCCGGATAATAAATGCGCGGGTTGCCGTCTTGATCGATGGTGACTTCCACCGCGCTCGAACCCGAGCGCAGCGCGTCCAGATAGGCCGGTGGATAGTAATGGTTATGAAAATCGACGATTCGCATGTTTCTTTCGTTTCCAGAGGAAGTAGACAGGCAATCCTAACACGACGATCAATAACCCCGTGCCGGCCTGCACCGGGTCCGCCGCAATCTGGATGGCCGCCACCACCACCGACGCCACCGCGAACAACGCCGGTACCCACCCGTACCCCCACATGCGAAAAACCGGCTGGTATCCCGGCCGCCCCCGCAACCGGTACAAGCCCACCGCCATCAGCGCGAAGAACAGCCACTCCGTGTAGACCACCCGCTTGAAAAGCGCTCCATAGGTCATGGTCCCGACCAGCGCGCACGACCACACGGCTTGCAGCGCGATGGCCCGCGACGGCGTATGAAAGCGCGGATGAATCTTACCCATCCAGGCGAACGCCAGCCCCTCGTCAGCCATCGCAAAATAGGTGCGCGGCCCCGCCAGAATCACGCCGTTCAACACGCCGGTGGCCGAAAGGATCACCAGCGCCGAGATGGCCGCCGCCCCGCGCGCGCCCGCCATCGCCATGGCCGCGTCCGCGGCAACCCGCTTCGACGCCGTCACCTGCGCGAGCGGCAGCAGATACAGGTACGCCGCGTTCAGCGCCACGTAGCATACCGTCACCACCGCGCACCCGATCAGCAGCGCCCGCGGAATGGTCTTCTCGGGGTCGCGCGTCTCGCCCGCCGTGTACGTCACCATGTGCCAGCCGCCATAAGCGAACAGCGCCGCGCTCACCCCCAGCACGAATTCGCGGAAGGTCACCGGCGCCGCCGTGCCCGTAGTGCCAGCCGCACGCGCCGCCGGTCCCACCATCAGCACCATCGCCAGCAGCACTGCAATCACGGCCACCTTGGCCACCGTCACCACCGTCTGCAACATGCTGCCTTGCCGCACGCCCAGGTAGTTGATGAAGGAAAACAGCAGGATTCCCGCCACCGCCGTGGCGCGGATGCCCCAATCCCCCATCGGCACGAAGTACACCACGTAGCGCGCAAAGATCACTGACGACGCCGCGATGATCCCCGAGTGCGCGCTCCAGAACATCGCCCATCCCCACAGGAATCCGCAGCCCGGCGAAAGCGTCTCCTTCAGAAAAACGTACACGCCGCCGGTTCGCGGAAAGGCCGACGAGAGTTCCGCGCACACCAGCGCTCCGAACAGCGTCAGGATGCCCGCCGCCACCCACACCGAGAGAACGCCCCCCACGCTCGGCACGTGCCGGTTGATTTCCGAGGGCTGCACAAAGACCGATGCGCCGATGATGATGCCCGCCACCATCGCGGTGGCCTGCAGCAGGCCGATGGGCCGTTCCAAAGCCGTCCGTTTTCCAGGCGCCGTCAAGATGCGCCAGTGTACCACGGTCCTGGAACTGTCCTCGCCAGCTACTCAATTTCAGAAGCGCGCTCACGCAGTTCCAGAGCCGACAGGAACTCATGGGGACGGACTGGAGGTAATGTCCCAGAATGCCGTATCTAGGGAGTGATTTGTTGAGAGCGCAGAAACCCTCTTGCAGATCGCTGGCTCGCCCGCACGCAATTTCGTAAAAAGGTACGGTTAGCGTTGTCATTCAAGCGTACCGAGCCCGATGGGGTTAGCCCATGCCGGGCGCTACCGCCTTCTCCGATAGCTGACGTCACGCTAAAATCGAGGTCGATGCTTCCAGATTCAGATCAAGCACCTCAAGCGAACAGCATCATCTATAAATACACGGATCGTAACGGCGCGGCTAGAATCCTTTCCACGCGGACACTGCGGTTCGCTCGTCCTTCGGAGATGAACGATCCGTTTGACGTGTATATTGAAGATCTGTTTGGAATGGACCTCGACGAAGTGCATGAGCGCCAGATCGACGCACTCTTCGATACGCTGTTGACGAATCCGCAACTATTTGCGGAGCGCTGCGGTCTGAGCCCAGAGGCGGTTGAGAACTCCGCTCGGAGGATCAGAAGTTCCTCTGAGGGCGAGAGGGCCACGCTCAGAGAGTTCTTCAAGTCCATCGATATGACGGCCCTGGACCCGGAATACAAAGCGCTTCTCGATGCGCAGCCGGCGCTACGCGATCATTGTGCGCATTACTTCAGGAACTGCGGCATCTTCTGCGCAAGCCGGACTCCCTCCAACCTGCTGATGTGGTCGCACTATGCCGAGCAGCACAGGGGCGCAGTTCTCGGATTTAAGGCTGATTTGCAACGCGACTCGATGCTCGCTAAAATCGAGCCGGTTACCTACGATGACGAGCGGCCGTTCCTCCTCGGTGAGCCAGACTTGATGGCCTCGCCCACGTTGGAAACGTCCTCCAAATCAAATCGCCGCGTTTACCTGACCAAGAGCAAGGAATGGAGCTATGAGGAGGAGTTGCGGTTGGTCATTCCAGCCGACGTCAAACCAGGCCAGCCTGCCAGCTTCAATCGCTACTATCCTCATGAACTTGTAGAACTCTTCCTGGGATGCCGGATGAGTGAAGAGACGCGGGCGGAGACAATTCACTTGGCAAGGGGCTTGAATCCGGACATGCGCGTCTTTTCCGTCAGCCTTGCCAGGCGGAAATATGCTTTAGAGTCTTCGAGGCTTGCATAGTCGCGATACCGGCAGTGCAGTCCCCTCGGATGGCCAGCATGTGCGGCCGGTAAACAGATAAAATAGGCTGATGATGAGTGGCCTAAGGGACCCAGTCTCTAGGTCTAGGGGTCGTCCTCGACCATACCTCGTCGCCTCTTCTTCACACGGGTAAGCCAGCTCTCGGGAAGCTCTTCGAGATTATTTACGATAACTTTCGCGTCATTCCTGTAGGCATCAGCCAACGCGTCAATCATTTCGTCTTCTGTCGCAGTTGCCTCGGCTAAGCGCGGCAGGGCTGAAAGAAAATGTTTGCCGATGTAGTTCTGCGTGTACCAGCTTTGATGAAGCATCGAGATTATGTTGTCGGCTAGATCTTTGGGGTTACTGAAGTACGGCCAGAAGAGCCGCGCGAAACTTCCGAGCCTCCCGTTTGGGCCGAACGAAACAGGACTGCGGACGTCAACGTGGCCAGTCAATACATCCTTTATGAGAAGCTTTTCGACGCGCAGTCGCACGGCTGCCTTGAGACCCTGCCAGCCTTCTTTCTTGAACGCATATAATATTCCGAGCAGTGGTCGCCAATTTCCATTGGGGAGTTCCGAAGTCAGTCCTTTCCCGAGGTGTTCCAGAATGGTCTGTCGGTCACGCTTTTTAAGGCGCTTCCATAAGGCTGTCAAATAAGATCGGTGTACGGCTCGGTACGTCCTTTCGGTTATGATCCGTTCCACCAAGGCGGCGATCAGCCCGGTTCCTGTTTCGGTAGAAAGAGCGGATGCGTACTCGTCGCCCTCAACAAAGCCCACATCAAGCACGCGTGCGTAGGCATTATCCAAAGCCTTGCCTGCATCCGTCAGGTTCGCGGCATCAGTGACTTCCAAAAAGACGGTCTTGATGTCAGACAATCGCGATCCGCTATCTAGCCTGTGATTCAACTCAGCGGCCTGTGGGGCTCCCAATTCGGAATGAAAGATCACTTGTTGCAAGAGGAGGCGAAGGCTGGTCAGGTCCCTCCGGAGCCTCGCCGCGCGGGAACTCGGCGAGAGAGCGGCTAAAGAGTCTCGGTAGAGAATATCAATAACCTTGATCGTGCCGTCACCTACTATTACATTCCTCTCGTGCAGGTCGCCGTGTTCTAGGCCCTGGCTGTGAATGTGGGCAAGTCCATCTATTACACCAAGGCCGATCCTCCTCACCTCCGTGATCGAGAACTTAGATCCGGCAAGACACTCATCCAGAGTTTTGCCTGAAAGCCGCTCCATAACAACTGCATCGACTTCATCGCCGGACTGCGGATCGGCCACTTTTTCAATCGCGAAAACGGCTACGACGTTTGGGTGGGCCGCACGGGCCAGCGCTTTTGCGTGCGCCATCGCGTCGGAGATGCCTGAGGCGGCTTGCCTCACTATCTTGACGGCAACCTCACGATCCAGATCGTCAGTCGCAAGCCAGACATCCGCAGTAGCTCCATCGCCCAACTTGGAAATGAAGGTCAACTTCATGTATTCAGTATATTGGCCGGCGTTGGTCCTGATGAAGGCCTCGTATCTGGGCATCAGAGGAGACATGAGATTATCGGTAATTCTGGTGCGTCCAGTACGCGCGGGACCGCGTCGGGTTCACGCCAACCTACCTCGATCTTGCCGCAGGGGCGCCCGCGCGGCCATCAACAAGCTCAAGGTATCCATCGGAGTTTGGGAACTTGTCCCGTTCCCGGAGGTCCGCCTTCACGCGATTGAGCGCCCTTCCCAAGGTGAACGTTGCCGGCGCGAAATGCCCATCTATCCATCAAACGCCCAGGAAGTCCCGTTCTGGGAGATCGGCGGCGGATGCCGGGCGGCGGTGCCGCTCAATGGACTCGACGTTTGGGGACCCCAAGGGCCCGATTCCTCGTCCGCGATGCGGCCAAGCCGCCTGCGAAAACCGTGTGGTATTTCGGGGGGGTATTTCGGGGNNCGCCCGGCAAGATGGCGCTCGGGTATTTCGGGGACAGGCTACGAAACTCCCAAACGCCATGCGGCTGAGGAATTGGGGATTTCGTAGCCTCCTTATCCATCCTCTGATCGGAGGCCACACCATTCCACTTCTACGTCGTACATCGCCCGGAATACACAACTAAACTTCCGAACGGCCTCCCCAAGCTGCTACAGTAGGCCGAAGGAATCCCGATGGCCCCCACTGAACAACCTCAGATTCGCTTCTGCGCCGAGTGCGGCCGGCCCACCCTGCCCGATGAGCTCGCCAGCTTCAACGGCCACATGGTCTGCCCCGATTGCAAGAACACTTACGTCCAGAAACTCCGCGAAGGTGTCGCGCCCGGCGCGCGCGCGTTCCGCTTCGGCGGCTTCTGGATCCGCTTCGTGGCCTCTCTGCTCGACGGCATTATTCTGGCCGTGGTGGCTGGCATTTTCAGCGCGTTCCTTTTCCCCGCCTTCATGTCCCGCGGCTTGGTGCGGAACAGCAACCCCACGCCCGAGGAAGCTCTCGCCATGATTGCTCCCATGCTGGGTATCATGGGCGTCATCGTCCTGTTGAATATGATCGTGGGCTGTTCCTACGAAACTTTCTTTATCGCCCGCCTCGGCGCCACGCCCGGCAAGATGGCGCTCGGGCTCAAGGTGGTCCGGCCCGATGGCGGCCCCATCACCGCCGGCCGCGCCGCCGGCCGCTACTTCGCCAAAATGATCAGCAGCATGATTCTGATGATCGGCTACATCATCGCCGGCTTCGATTCCCAGAAGCGCGCCCTGCACGACATGATCTGCGATACCCGCGTCATCAAGCGCCAGGACTGACCCTGCCCCCATGCCGCTCCTCTGCGCCCGCTGTCAAATGCCTCTGCCCGGCTGGGAACTGGCTCGTTCCGAGGGCGCCCGCTGCACCTCCTGCTGGTCGCTCAACACCGTGCGCGCTTTTCCCGCCATGTTCCGCCAGGCCGCCGCGCCTGCGCATCCGGCGGTTGCCCTGGATGGCGAAGCCGCCTGCTTCGATCACGCCGGCAAGCGCGCCGTGGCCGCCTGCAACCAGTGTGGACGCTTCGTGTGCGACCTCTGCAAGGTGGAATTCGCCGGCCAGGTCTGGTGCCCTTCGTGCGTGGCGGCCGGTAGTGGCGCCGCCCGCGCCGCCCATCCCGATTCTTCGCGCATCCTCTACGATTCCATCTCGCTCGCTGTGCCCACCCTTTCCCTGATCTTCTTCTGGCCCATCACCACCCTCACCGCGCCCGGCACGCTGGTCTTCGCGCTGGTCAAATGGAAACAGCCGCTCAGCCTGGTCCGCCGCAGCCGATGGCGATTCGTCGTGGCCATCGCGATTTCACTCGTCGAGCTCATCGCCTGGCTCTGGCTGCTGGTCTATTGGGCGCAGCGCCTGAGGTCGGGGCACTAAGTGCACCGTTTCATCGATACACTCTCGTATTCCGCGAAGACCGCTCCCGCACGAGCTGTGAAAAAACCAGTTGGCAGGCGAAAGCGCCTGCCCCACAAAAACGCAAGCCCTGGCGCACCAAAGTATTACAAGTTGTCTGAATACCCCACCGCCGCGAAGATTTCGTTGCCCCGTGGCGCACGCACTCATGNNACACTCGTGTCGACGCTTGGCGGCATCTCGCATTGGTTGCGCCCATGTCCAGCGGCTATGCTGCTCTGTGGGACAGACGCTTTCGTCTGTCAACCCGGCGATCTCAGCGATTTTTTCACAGCTTCTCACGGTCGCGGCTCCGATCGGAGCCGCGCGCGTTAGCAAGCGTTCTGCCAATACGCGAACGAACTTCTGAAACCACGGACTGAACCATGGAACCGGCCATCCCCCAACCCCCCACGCCATACCGCAAACTTCCCGGCCGGCTTCGCGGCTTCGGCTACGGCGCGAGCGTCTGGATGGCTCCCGACCACTTGTTGCTGGTCCGCACCCGCATGTTTCGCGAAGAGTACAAGCGTTTCTATCTGCGCGATATCCAGGCCATCGTCATGGCCACGCGCCCACGGTTCCACATCTCCACCCGCTACCTGGCCATCGCCTTCGCGTGGCTGTTTCCGTGGATCTTCTGGGTCCTTTTGCCCGCCGGTTTCGGCCTCGCCTGGTGGGCCGTCGCCGCCATCCTGATCGGCGTGTGGCTGGTTTTCTCGTTCTTCTTTAGCTGCACCTGCCGCCTCTACACCGCCGTCAGCAACGACCCGTTGCCGTCGCTCTATCGCACCTGGACCGCGCGCAGATTCCTGGACGAAGTGAAGCCCTGGATCGACGAAGTGCAGGGCTCGCTCGAAGCCAACTGGGCCGAGGCCGTTGAAAGCCACGCGGCCGGCCCGCCTGCGCCCGCCCAGCCCACTACGCCGGCCGCCGCCGCCGCCGCGCCGGCTCTCCGAACCCACACCACCGCCTGCCTGGTTCTGGTCGCCAGCCTTCTGGCTGATGCCACGCTGGACCTCCTGACTCTCCACTCCGTCTCCACTGCCGTCGCCTGGATTCTCACGGGCCTCAGTCTCGTCCAGATCTCGAGCGCGATTCTCGTCATGATCGAGCGCCAACGCCGCATTTTGCGCGCCCCCATGCAGCGGGTGGCCATCGCCGCTCTGGTTGTGCAAGGCCTCGTCTATTACGTCGCCACCACTTCCGCGGCCTTCGTCAACCCGGGCCGCTTCGTGGCCGCCAGCGCGTTTTCGCGCCTTCTGCTTCCCCAATTCATCCTGCTGCGCGAGATCTCGGCCGCCATATACATCGTGCTTGCGTTGATCGGTCTGGCTATCATTCTCCAGCCCGCTCCCACTCGCCCGCCGGATATCATAGAGAACTGAGGAGCCGATGACGCCCCCTGTGCTCGAGCAACGCTGCCGGAACCACGAAGACCGCGAAGCCGTCTGCCGCTGCCCGCGGTGTGGCCGGTCGTTCTGCCGCGAGTGCGTCACCGAGCACCAGTCCCGGCTGCTCTGCGCCGCTTGCCTCCGGTCGGTAGCGCACCAAAGCCGGTCGCGAAGCCGCATCTTCCGCCGCTTCCTCCCCGCCGCCATGGTGCTGGCCGGCTTCGTTCTGGCCTGGTTCGTTTTCTATGGCGCGGGCGTGGCTCTCCTGGAATCCACCGCCCACATGGAGCAATCGATATGGCAAAGCCATTGACCCGCGATGGCGCCATCCCCTTGCTCGAAGATGCCGTCCATCTGCTCCGCCGCGCGCCGCTTTCCACTCTGCTCTGCCACCTGGTGGGTAGCGCCCCCCTGGCGCTCGGCCTGCTGATTTTCTGGAGCGACGTCACCAACACTCGCACTTCCAATTCCACCTGCGCCATCGAATCCGTGGTGCTCGCCCTGCTGCTCGCCTGGATGAACTGTTGGCGCGCCGTCTTCGCCGGCCGTCTCCGCCGCCAGCTCAGCGGCGCGGCCGACGCGCCGTGGTCCTGGCGGCGCGTCTGGAACCTGCTCGCCGGCCAGGCATTTCTCGGCGCCACGCGCCTCATCGCCGTTCCCGCCGCCGCTCTGATCGTTTTCCCCTTCGCCTGGGTGGTCGGCTTCTATCGCAGCGCGACCGCGCTCGCCGACCGCGACGATCTCGACGTCCTGCAATTGATCGCCCAGGCCCGTCACCTGGCCGGCCTGCAAAGACGCCAGAGCTGGTCCCTGCTTCCCATCCTGGCGTTCCTGCAGTTGCTGGTGTTCGTCAACCTGGCGCTGGCGTTCGCCGTGCTGCCCCAGCTCGTCCGCATCTTCACCGGCTACGAATCCGACTTCTCCCGTTCCGGCGTCTACTTCATCTTCAATCCGCTTTTCCTGCTTTCTGTCGTCTCCGTTTCCTGGATGGTCTTCGACCCCTTCGCGCAAGCCGTCTTTTGCGTCCGCTGCTTCCACGGCGAATCCATCACCAGCGGCGAGGATCTCCGCGCCGGCCTCCGCGCGCTCGTGGCCTCGGCCGTGGTACTGCTTCTTTTCCTGGTCCCGTTCCATTCCGCCGCCGCCGTTTCGCCCCAGGACCTGGAAGCCTCTGTCCGCAAAGCCGAGCTCGCTCACGAATACGATTGGCGTCTGCCGCCGCCCGGCGCTACCGCCGATCATCCGGTCTCCTGGTTCGTCAAAGTCACCGACCGCATTGTCGATGGACTCAGCGCCGCCAAAGAAGCTGTCGGCAACTTCATTCATTCGCTGTTCGACTGGTTGAAGCGCCAGTTGGATTTGATCCCCTCAGCTCCGCCCGGCGCCATGCCCGCTACCGGCCTGCACCACGGCATCTATATCTTGATCGCCGCCGTGCTGGTCTTTGCCCTGTGGATCGCCTGGCGCCGCCGCTGGCTCCAGCGGGCGCGTCCCAGGATCGCCGCCGTCTATTCCCTGCCCGCCGTCAATCTGGACGCCGAAGATCTCACTGCCGATCGCCTCCCCGAAGAGAGCTGGCTCGATCTCGCCACGCGCTCCCTGGATGAGCGCAACTTCCGCTCCGCCCTGCGCGCCTTCTACCTCGCCAACCTGGCATGGCTCGGCCGCCGCGAGTTCCTCACTATTCATTCCGGCAAGACCAATCGCGAGTACGAAATCGAGCTCCGCCGCAAGGCTCGCTCCTTCGCCGAAGCGCGCCGCCTGTTCTCCGTCAATGTGGCCGCCTTTGAGCGCGCCTGGTATGGCCTCCACGAAGTCACCGCCGATGATGCCGCCGAATTCCGCCGCCGCACGGACGCAATGAAACAGGGAGTGCCCGCATGAACTCCACGGCCGTTGGCCAAGGCAAGCTAAAGCATGCCCCACCATTCCTCTTCATTCTCTTCGCGGCCGCTTTCACCTATGGCCTGATCCGTCTCTTCAGCCTGCAATTCGCCTCCGGCGAGGTCTATCCCGAACTCTCCAGCCTGCGCGCCGATCCCACTGGAGCCAAACTTCTCTACGACACCCTCGCCCTGACGCACGGCATCAAAGTCTCGCGCAGCTATCTGCCGCTCGATTCGCTCGATCAAACCGGCGCGGCGCTTTTCCTGCTGGCTTCGAACCCCGGCACATTCGACGATGAGCCGTACCTCAAGATGCTCGAATCGCTCGCCGGCCGCGGCAATCGCGTGGTCGCCGCCATGGACTGGCAATACCACGACGCTCCCAGCGGCGGCAAGGAGTTGAATCGCCTCTGGCATGTCCGCTTCGCGCTCGATCCGGACAAAGCGCACACCCACCATCTCTACTTCGCCGAAGCCACGGGCTGGCAGGTGGTGGACCAGGTCGCCGGGAAGCTCCTCGCCGTGGAGCGCGCATTCGGCAAGGGCACGGTGCTTCTCCTCTCCGAATCCGACGCCTTCACCAACCAGTCCACCGCCGCCATGGATCGCCTCAACGCCGTTTCCGCCGCCATTGGCTCCAGCAACCAGGTGATTTTTGACGAGGAGCACTTCGGCATCGCCGAATCTGGCAGCGTGGTCGGCCTGGCGCGCCGCTTCCGCCTCGGCGGCATGTTTATCGGGCTCGCCATCTGCGCCGCGCTGTTTCTGTGGAAGAGCGCTTCCGCCTTTCCTCCGCCCGCTCCGGCCCCGCCCGTGGAGCGCCTCGCCGGCCGCACTTCGCTTTCCGGATTGCTCACCCTGCTCCACCGGCACATTCCAACTCGCGGCCTGGCCGCCGTCTGCTGGAGCGAATGGCTCTCCACCCATCGCCGCGATGTCACCCCAGAGCGTCTGCGCGGCGTGGAGACCGTTCTCCGCGACCGCGCCGCCCGCCCGCTCGAAGCCATGCGCGAAATCCAAACCGTTTTGCAAGCGAAAGGACCGCTTTGAACCTCGATCAATTCCAAACCGCCACGGAAAACATTCTGGCCGGCATTCGCAAGGTCATCATCGGGCAGGATGAAGTCATCCGCTATTCGCTCGTTGTGGTGCTCACCAACCAGCACGCCCTCATTGAAGGCGTCCCCGGTCTCGGTAAGACGCTTCTGGCGCGCACCCTGGCCGCCGCCCTGGGTTGCGATTTCAAACGCATCCAGTTCACGCCGGACCTGATGCCCGCCGACATCACCGGCACCAACATCTTCAACCTGCAACGCGCCGAGTTTTCCCTCGTCAAGGGCCCGCTCTTCACCACCTTTCTGCTGGCCGACGAAATCAACCGCGCGCCCGCGAAGACGCAATCCGCGCTGCTCGAAGCCATGCAGGAGCGCACCGTCACCATCGACCGCGAAACCCACCGGCTCTCTCCCAACTTCACCGTCTTCGCCACCCAGAACCCCATCGAATCCGAAGGCACCTACCCGCTTCCAGAGGCGCAGAAAGATCGCTTCATGCTCAAGATTCCGATGACGTGGCCCACCAGCGCGGATGAGCTGTCGCTTGCCCGCCGCAGCCTGGACGATTCCGCCCCCGAGGCTGTTTTGCAACGCGGCGAAGTCCGCCAGTGCCTCACCGAGCTTGAACTGATGTCCATGCGCGAAGCCCTCGGCCAGATCAACGTCAGCGATCAGTTAGTGGATTACGCCGTGCAAGTGGTGCGCCGCACGCGCACCGACGATGCCATTCTCTCCGGCGCCGGCCCGCGCGCCAGCCAGGGCCTGCTCCGCGCCGCGCGCGCCTGGGCCGCTCTTTCCGCTCGCGATTTCGTCAGCCCCGACGACATTCGCGCCGTCGCTTCCCCCGTTCTCGAGCACCGCCTGTTGCTCCGCCCCGAATCCGAGCTCGAGGGCGTCCGCACCGCCGAAGTGCTCGACCGCATCCTGCATGAGGTGCCGGTGCCCCGATGATCGTCCCCTCCCAGCGCTTGATGCTGGTGGCCGCGGTGGTGGTGGTGCCGCTGTCGACCGCCGCCGGCTTCGTCCCCGGCGTAGCGCTGCCCTGCGTCATCACTCTTATACTGTGCGCGGCCGCCGCCGCCGCCGATGCCGTTCGCTCGCTCGAACGCCTCGATGCGCTCGGGCTGCGCACGCCCGCTTTTCTCCGCCTCACCAAGGATGTACCCAATCACCTGCCCATCTTCATCGACAACCGCTCGCCGCACCCCATCGCGCTCCGCCTCGGCGCCGTCATGCCTGGTGGCGTCGCCTCCGAATCTCTCATCGAAGACGTCCTCGCGCCCGCCGGCGCTTCGCGCTTCGATTGGCAGGCCACCGGAATCGCGCGCGGCGATCATCCGCTCGCGGCCCTGCATCTCGAAGTCGTTTCGCCCTTCGGTCTGTGGCTCGCCCGCGCCACGCGCGCGGCCGCCTGTGCCCTGCGCGTCTATCCCAACCTGCGCGATCGCTCCACCGCCGCGCTCTTCCTGAAGCGCGCCGACACCGGCCCGCGCGCCCACCGACTGCTGGGCAAAGGGCGCGAGTTCGATAACCTCCGCCAGTACATGCCCGGCGATAACTTCGAAGACATCTACTGGAAAGCCACCGCGCGGCGCCATTTTCCCGTGGTCAAACTCTTCCGCGCCGAGCATGCCCAGGAAGTCTACGCCATCATCGACGCGTCGCGCCTCTCCGCGCGCGGCGACATTCTGGAAAGCTACGTCAACGCCGCGCTCCATCTGGCCCTGGTGGCCGAACGCCAGGGCGACCGCTTCGGCCTGGTTACGTTCAGCGACCGCACCCACCGCTTCCTGCGAGCCGCCAGCGGCGCCAACCACTTCCGCCTCTGCCGCGAAACCATCTACAACCTCCAGGCCCGCAAAGTGAGCCCCGATTTCCGCGACGTCTTCACCACCCTCCAGTTGAATCTGCGCCGCCGCGCCTTGCTGGTGTTTTTCACTTCGCTCGACGACGCGCTGCTGGCCGAAACCTTCGAACGCGAAGTCTCCCTGCTGGCCCGCCGTCATGTCGTCCTGGTCAACGTCACCCGGCCCGGTATCGAGCCGCTGTTTGTGGGCGAGCCCGCCCCCGATCTCGACGCGCTCTATACTGCTCTCGCCGGCCAGATGCTCTCCAACCGCATCCGCCGCTTGGGCCTGGCGCTGGGCAATCGCGGTGTCCGCCTTTCCACCGTGGACTCGCTGCGCATCAAGACCCAGGTGACCGCCGAATACCTGGAAGTGAAGCGGAGGCAACTGCTGTGATCATCGACCTTCCCCGCTTCGTCGCCGCCGAGCGCACCTATTGGGACGAGCTCGCCCTCCTACTCGCCCGTCTCGAAACCGAACCCGAGGCCCGTCTCTCGCTGCCCGAAATCCAGCGGCTGCATTACCTCTATGAACGCAGTTCGGCGGATCTCGCGCGGCTCGACACCTTCTCAACCGAGCCCAACCTGCGCGCCTTCCTCGAATCGCTGGTGGCGCGCGCCTATACCGAAATCCACGAGACCCGCGCGCCCGTCAAACTCCGCTGGAAATCCGTAGTGCTGGCCTTCCCGCGCGCTTTCCGCCGCCATCAGGGCGCGTTTCGCCTCTCGCTCGGCGTCACCCTGCTGGGCTGCGCCTTCGGATGGTTCGCGCTCCGCATGGATCCTCACGTCAAGACCGTGCTCATGCCGTTTCCCGGTCTGAACAGCTCTCCCGCCGAGCGCGTCGCCAAAGAAGAAGGCGCCAAGACCGACCGCCTGCGCGGCGAGAAGGCCTCCTTCTCTGCCGAGCTGATGACCCACAACATCCACGTCACCGTGCTCACCCTGGCCTTCGGCATGACCTGGGGCGTGGGAACCCTGATCCTGCTTTTCTATAACGGCGTCATTTTGGGAGCGGTAGCCGCGGATTACATCGGCGCCGGGTTCGGCACTTTCCTCACCGCCTGGTTGCTGCCCCATGGCTCCATCGAGATCCCCGCCATCCTGCTGGGCGGCCAGGGCGGCTTCATTCTGGCCGGCGCGCTCATCGGCTGGGGCGGGCGGACGCCGCGTACCGAGCGTCTCCGCGCAATCGGGCCCGATCTGTTCGCCATCATCGCCGGCGCCGCCGCGCTCCTGGTGTGGGCCGGCATCGTCGAAGCGTTTGTCTCGCAATACCATCAGCCCGTGCTGCCCTATAGCCTCAAAATCGCATTCGGCGCTTGCGAGCTCGCGGCGCTCACGGCATTCCTGGCGTGGGCCGGCCGCGAATGAAAGCCGCGCGCCAATCCCGTCTCTCCATCGAAACCCCCGAAGGCGTGGTCTTTTCCTTCGAGCTGGCCACCCCGGTTTCGCGCGCCCTGGCCTGGGCCATTGACGCGGCCGCCATCGTCACGGCCTGCTCCGTGGTCGGCCAGGTCTGCGCGGCCGCCAACCTCTTCAGCCGCGATGTGGCCACCGCCGTAACCACCGTGCTCTACTTCGTCATTTCGGTGGTCTACGGCATTCTCCTGGAGTGGCGCTGGCGCGGCCAGACCATCGGCAAGCGCATTCTCGGATTGCGCGTCCTCGACATCCACGGCATGCGTCTGCAGCTTTCGCAGATCGTGCTCCGCAATCTGCTGCGCTTTGTGGATACGCTGCCCGCCCTTTACCTGGTAGGCGGCATCGCCTGCCTGTTCAGCCGCAACGCCCAGCGCCTGGGCGATTTGGCCGCCAACACTATCGTGGCCCGCGAGCGCAAACCCGCCGAGCCCGATCTCGACGAAATCGCTCCCGCCAAATACAATTCCCTGTTAGCCTATCCGCACCTGGCCGCGCGTCTCCGCAGCCTCGTAACCCCCGAAGCCGCCGCCATCGCCATCCAGGCCGTCACCCTCCGCGACGGCTACGACCCCATCGCAAGAATAGAGCTCTTCGCCGAGTTGGCCGCTCACTTCCGTTCCCTGGTCGAGTTCCCCGAGCAGGCTTTGGAGGGCGTGACCGATGAGCAATACGTGCGCAGCGTCCTGCGCGTGATCTACACCGGATGAGCCTCAACACGCGCGGGCCACGATGTTTCTCAGGCGGCAGGTATTGAAAGGTCGGTAGAGGGTCAGTTTGTTTGCGCAGACGAGGCACTTCTACAGGTTGGCGACTACACGGACGGGTGCTCGCCCACCGGACTAGCACCGCCGGTACGGCCCGTCGATCTGCGCGACCCCGATCCTGACCATAAATCTGGCATCACCAATTCCTACAGGCCATCAAATTACGTCTGCTGGCTAGAGCTAAAATATTGACGTGGCCAACGGTGAAAAGCCGAAGTGGAGACAATTTGAGGAACTCGTAGCTAACATTCAAAAGGCTCTCGCTGAAAACGCAACGGTTACTCCGAACGATCACATACTCGGAAAGATCACGGGCGTCATGAGACAGATTGATGTCAGCGTGCGTCAAAGGGCCGGTCAATTCGATCTTCTGATCGTGATCGATTGCAAGGACTACGGCGAACCTGTGGATGTGAAAAGTGTCGAGGAGTTCATGGGATTGGTGCAAGACGTGGGAGCCAACAAGGGGGCGATGGTTGCTCCCAATGGTTTTACTCCCGCGGCAAAGACTCGCGCTGAAAAGGCGGGAGTCGATCTCTTTCGTCCCGTGGACACTGGCGAACATCAATGGAAGGCCTACGCTGCCTTACCGGCGCTATGCGTGTTCACAGAACTCGCAAAATTTAGCATATCTTTCTCGTGGTCTGGCTACGGTGCTATTCCAACAGATGTACATCCAAGAGATCTAATACTGTACGACGAATCCGAGCGAGCCCTCGGATCGATAGGAGTTCTTCTACAAAGGAAATGGCGTGATGGAAAGTTGCCGAGGGGGGAAGGGTTTCACAACAATCTCCCAGTGGCCGACTGCGCTACAAAAGTGAAGGCTGGGGACACATTCAGCGTCATCAACGTCACGGCCTCGATAAAGGTTGAACACCGTTTCTACTTCGGAAGCATTCCCCTAGCGCAGATCTCGGGATTTCGGAATGAACTGACCGGCACAGTGATCGCAAAGCGGCTTCTTACAGATTTCATCACCCCGAGGGATGTTGAAGAGAAATGGCAGAGAATTTCTGACCCAAAGGAGCTCGCGGTAAAGCCCGCAACCACAGTACATGCGGTAATTACGCTCGATATTGGTGACGCAGGATCGGGACATCGATCTGTTGCGTTCGGAATCGAGGCCAAAGATGGCCTCAATCTTGAGCTAAATTCCGACGCCAACCCGCCAAGTTGACGTGTAACGCACTACTTGTGGAAGTGCCCAGGCGATTTGAACCTGCCTCGGCCTGAAGTGAACTGATGCAACAGTGGGACAGCCCTTCATGGAATCAGGCGGAGCTTCTTCCCGTGGGCTAGGCGGAGTACGCCAAAGTCACGCCGGTCCAGGGTGAACATCGTTTCAATCCCTTCACGGTTTGCCAGGTGCACCAGCGATGCATCGGCAAGCTGTAACCGCAAGCCCTCATACTTGGCGAGGATCGCGGCAATGCCGGATAGATCCGTCTCGCCCAGAGGAACAAGCTCAAAGGGGCGGCCATGGAAGGAGGACAGCAGTTTCCGGATCGCCTGGGGATACGCACGCAAGAGCCATGCCACCTCGGTAATCACGGGCCAACATGTTAGCAGCGGACCCCTCACGTGATGAAGGCGCTCGACACACGCTTCATGGTGCTCATCGGATTCCAACAGGATGGCCACAATCGGGCCGGTGTCTACCAGCACCTGTCCGGTCAAGAGCCACCGAATCCGTCAAAATACTTTGGGTTCGTGCTGAGGTCCCGTATTGTCCCCTTCACTGCCCCAATCAATCCGGACTTCTTCGCGTGTTCGTACGCGGTGAGTGAAGCCTCCTCCGCCGCGAGTTGCAGTTCCACCGCGCCGCGAACGAGGTCGGACTCGCGCGTTCTGCCACGCCGGGCAGCGGCCTTAAGCCGCCGGCGCGTCTCAGGGGAGAATCGCACGGTAATGCGTTGATCTTTCATAATTGCCGTCTGACATTCTACCAGATCTGTCCGACATCAGCGTGCTCTTCTGTTGTCACTGTCCTCTGTTGTCACTTGGCCGTATCGCCCAAACCGCCGAGGTGGACCCAGCGTGAGCGCCTCAAAACGCTCAGGAAAGGTGATCCGCGCGCGCCACGCGGACATCGGTTTGGACAAAGTCCCGCCCCTTAAACAGCAGCGGCTCGTCCATCGCTTTGGCCAGTGCATAAGCGAAACAATCGCCGAAATTCAGCCGGGCCCGATGCCTTCCCCGCCCGAAGTCGTAATAGGCCTGGCGCGCCAAAGCGCCTTGTTGCAGGGTCACGGGTTCAACGACGATGGAAGCGGCACGCAACAACGCCTCTGCCTGGCGGGCGGCATCCGGCCTCGCTTGCCGTTCGAGGACAATGGCGAGTTCCAGATGGCTCACGACACTGAGGCGGCAGACGTCCGCCGCCAGGATCAAGCGTGCAAAGTGCTCGGCCTCGCGTTCCTCAAACAATATTGCGACCAGCGCGGAAGTATCGAGAATCACTTCGGCAGCCCGTGCTCGTCATAGAGCAGTTGGCCATGCTCGACGTATGGACGCTTCACGGCCCGCGACGCCCGTTTAGCAATGGCCATCAGTTCCAACAAAGTTGCCTTGCCCTTGCGTTTCTCGACCTTTGCGTGCCGCTCCCTGAGGGATTCAATGACCACCTTGGTAAGGCTCTCCCCGGTTTCCCGGGCAATCGCCTGGGCCAAACGATGGGCTTCCGGATCTTTGACGTTGAGACTCACGGCCGTTCTCGCCTTCTAGAAAATCCGCTTCAATTCTACCATTCCTGCGAAACTGGCCGTTCCCGCTACAGCCGAAACTGCCAGTTTCAGGTTTCGGGGGGATTGGATCCCCGAAAGTCGCGCAGCGTAGACCTAAGCGCTGCCAGAAGGACGTGTCGCCCAAACCGCCGAGGTGGATCCAGCGGGAAGATACAGTCTGGGAAATGGCTCGGGCTTTTCAAACTGACCCACTACCGAAAAGTCCGGGTGAAACACGCGCCTCGAATCACGGGGTGAGCGGAGTCAGAAGTCGACGCGCCCTCAGAACGGTGGCAGCCACGCGTCCGCCAGCCGCGTAATCACTCTTTGCTCCTCGGCGGAAAAGCGCGCTTTGAACTGCGGACTGTTCAAGAACCGGTCCCGGTCCGCGTCCGGCAGATTCTGCAACCGGGCCAGCGCCTGGCGGACCAGTAGCCGCCGGTCCGCCGGCAATGCCTGGGCCTCCGTCAGCAATCCGCGCACTTCCGCGCGCTGCTCCGGCGGCAATTGCTCAAAGTGCTCGATGCGCCGCAACTGGATGGCTTGTTGATCTTTCGGAAGGCCGTCGAACCACGCCACCTGTTTGCGCGCGCTCTCCTGCTGTTGCGGGTTCATTTGTTCGAAGGCGCGCTCGCGCTGCTCCGGAGTCATGCGAAACAGCCGAGTGGCCGGATTGGCGGGGTTTACCAGGCGCTGCGCAGCCTTCGGCACTCCGCCCTTTGCCGCGTTCTTCTTCACCGGCGCCGGATGCGGCGGCGGCGGCTCTTTCGCCACCGGCTTCTGGTTGCACAAGCCTGCAACCGCTCCGAGCAGCAGCACTGCTCCTATCTCAACCACGCGGTTCATACGCGTCACATCCTCGGTTCGGCGCTATCCGCCCGCACCAGGTGGTTGAAGTCGCGCAGCATTTGCATATCGTCCAGCGCGCTCTGTACCTGTTCGGGGCCCAAAGTCTCCACCTGCGCCGATTCCTGCGGCGGCTCGACCGGCGTTACGGCCGGCCGCAGCATCAACCCCGCCAGGATGATGACGCCCGCCGCCGCCGCTACCGGCACGCCATGGTGCATCACTTGTCCGGTCACCCGCGCCCACCACGAAACCGGCGCCTGCTCGATCCGCGCAAACAGCCGGCGGTCGAAATCCATTGAAACCGGCTCCGCTTCCCACGCTTCCAGCGCCTGCCAGACCATTTTCTGGCTGTGCGCGAATTCGCGGCAGCGAGCGCAGCCTTCCAGGTGCGCTTCGAGCTCCGAGGCGGCTTGAGGCGCAAGCCTACCCGCCGTATACTCCAGCAGCAAATCCGATCCTTGCCGTGCTTCCATCGGGCAGTTCATGTCGATCTCTTTCTTCCCTATGCCATATGGGCCAAGCGGGCGCGCAACGTTTCGTACGCCCGGAATAACAATGACTTTACCGCCGATTCCGAACAACTTAACACCTTCGCAATCTGCGAATATTCCATTTCCTCGTACTTGTGCATCAGCACCGCGGCGCGCTGCTTCTCCGGCAGCGTCGCTACCGCCCGGCGCACTTCGTCCAGCCGGACCTGATACACCATCCTCTGCTCAACCGTCGGCCGCGCGTCCGAAACCTGCCTCGCCGGCATGTCCGGCGATTCGTCGTCCAGCCTTTCCTGAAACTTCTCGTTTTTCCCGTCGCGAAGCGCATTCAACGCCAAATGCGTGGCAATCCGGAACAACCACGTAGTAAACTTCGCGCTCGCCTCGTAACTCTCCCTCGACCGGTACACCCGCAGAAAAACTTCCTGCCCCAATTCCTCGGCTACCGCGTAATTCTGCAGCATCCGATATAGGAAGTGAACCACCGGCGTGCGATGCTTTTCCAGCAGCACGCCGAAGCTCGCTCCATCCCCGTCCTTGACCCGGAGCATCAACTCCGCGTCGCAGTCCAGGGTCATTGCCAAAGCCCCCATATCTCTCTGAACCCGTTTTTCCATCGCAGGTTGCGGTCATTCGCCCTTGAGCGATCGCTCCATCAGCCGCTGGATCGCCACCCGCGGCGCCAAGTCCGAGTGCATCATCTCGAACATCCGCCCGGCGATCGGCATCTCCACCGCATACCGCTTCGCGAGATCAACCGCGGCATTTGTAGTTTTAATACCTTCCGCTACCATTCTCATGGAGTGTACGATCTCATCCAGCCTCCTGCCGTGCGCCAGTTCCACCCCTACCATACGGTTCCGGCTCAAATCTCCATTGCAGGTCAACACCAGGTCGCCCAGCCCGGCCAACCCCGCCAAGGTCTGCGCGCGCCCGCCCATCGCCACCGCCAATCGCGTCATTTCGGCCAGCCCCCGGGTAATCAGCGCCGCCATGGGATTATCTCCTAACCCCAATCCATGCAATACGCCAGCGCCAATTGCTACGACATTTTTGATTGATCCTCCGATTTCTACACCAATAGGATCAGAAGAGGTATACAACCGGAATGCCGGTCCCGAGAAAGCCTCCTGAATGCGTCCGGCCAAGGCCGCATCGACCGATGCTACTACTAATGCGGTTGGTTGCCCGGCGGCGACCTCTTTGGCGAAGGTCGGCCCTGAGATCACTGCCACCGGTGGCGCCATCCGCGGTGCCAGAACCTCGCCAATTACCTCCGACATTCGCAGCAGGGTGCCGTTCTCCAGCCCCTTGGTCGCGCTCACGAACGCCATCCGTTCCGTCAAATGCGGCAGCATCTGCTCGTAAAGGTGCCGCACCAGGTGCGAGGGCATCACGCTCAAGACGACCGCAGCATCCTCCAGCGCCGCCCCCAGGCTGTTCGTAACTTCCACATTGGCAGGCAGGTGAAACCCGGCGAGATAAATGTCGTTTTCGCGGCTGGCGGCCATCCGCGCTGCCAGGTCGGTCTCGTACGCCCACAGCCGGACGCGTTCAAACCGCGGCCCCAACGCCATCCCGAGCGCCGTCCCCCAACTCCCAGCCCCAATGATCGCGAGATTCTTCAAGCCTTCGGCGCTCCAAATGTGAATTTGTTTTCCGTGCCGGCGTGCAGCCGTTCGATGTTACTTCTATGCTTGTAGATAATGAAACCTCCCGCCAGCAGGCTCGCCACCACCACCGCCGGTTCCGGCTTCTGAATCAGCCACACCGCCAACGGAAAGGTGGCGGCGCCCACAGTCGATCCCATCGAAATATGCCGCGTCCAGGCCACCACCACGGCAAACACGACCAACACGGCCCCCAGCGCCACCGGCGTCAGGCAGAGAAACGCCCCCACAAAACTGGCCACGGCTTTGCCGCCCTTGAACTTCAGAAACACCGGGTAAGCGTGTCCCGCCATCACGGCCAAGGCCGCCAGGCTCTCACACGCCGCGCTGCCGTCGGTGAGCCGCCCGGCGATCCACACCGCCAGGTATCCCTTGCCGATATCCAGCAACAGCGTGGCCACGCCCGCCGCGCGGCCCGTCGTGCGGAGCACGTTGGTCGCCCCGATATTGCCGCTTCCCGACGCGCGGACGTCGCCGCCCGTCTTCCATTTCACCAGAAGGTAGCCGAACGGGATGGCGCCCAGAACATAAGCGATCGCCGCCGCCAAAATTACCATCGTCACGTTGTAAAAGGAAACTCCGCAAGTTTAGTGTACACGGAACCGCCCGGCTGCAAGCGGCTCTGATACAGAAAGAAACGGCTCGCCGCGAAGCGTCCGAATTCGATATCGCCGAGCCCCTGGATGGCCGCTTGCAGCCGCCCCAAATCCGCCCGCTCCTTGATCCGCGCCAGCGTCAGGTGCGGCGAATAGGCTCGCTTCTCCGGCTCCACTCCCAACCGCCGCGTGGCGTCGTCGGTATCCGCCGCCAGCCGCGCCAGGCCCGGCGATTCCACTCCGCACCAGAACACGCGCGGCGCGCGCGCGTTCGGGAAGAAGCCCACCTTCCGGACAGCCACCTCAATCGCCGCCCGCGCCTCCACCGCCGCGAGCGCCTGCTTCAACTCTTCGAGGCGCTCGTCGGGCCACTCCCCGATAAACTTCGTGGTGATGTGCAGATTCGCCGGCGCGCTCCATCCGATGCGCGCCGCCGGACGCAGTTCGCCCAGCAGCCGCTCGAGATTCCCCACCACTTCTTCCGGCAGATCGAGGCCCGTGAACAACCGCATCAGCCGCCATTGTACAGTAGGGACGAATGGCCTTTGGACCCGTCCTGCCGCGCTCTTTTTACTCCCGCCCGGCCATCGATGTTGCGCGCGCCCTGCTCGGCAAAGTCCTGGTCCACGGCCCCGCCGCGGGCATCATCGTGGAAACCGAAGCCTACCTCGGCTCGGGCGACCGGGCCGCCCACTCCGCGCGCGGCGTCACCCCTCGCACCGAAGTGATCTTCGGGCCTCCGGGCCACGCCTACGTCTACTTCATCTACGGGATGCATGAGTGCCTCAACCTGGTCTGCGAGCCGGCCGGCACGGCGGGTTGCGTCCTCATTCGCGCCCTGGAGCCGGTCGCGGGCCTCGACCTCATGCGGCAGCGCCGGCCCGCCGCGCGCAAAGACGAAGACATCGCATCGGGCCCCGGAAAACTCACCCTGGCGCTCGCCATCACCCGCGCCCACAACGGCGCCGATGTCACGCGCGGCAAGCTGGTGGTGCGGGAGGCGCTGCGGCCGGTGGCCTTTGAAATCGAGGCAACGCCGCGTATCGGCATCAGCCAGGCGGCGGAGTTGCCGCTCCGGTTTCTGATTCGCGACAACCGATTCGTCAGCCGGACGCGGTAGGCGCTTGACTACGAGGGCTGGCCGCCTGAAGGCGGCTGCGGCCAGAATTGGCCGCCCCACTCCGGACGCGCCAGGTGGAGCTCATTGTCGCGGGCCTCAGGCGCGAATCGCGCGCACGATAAACTTCGCCCATGCCGCCGCGGCCGATCAGCTCCACAATTTCGAAATTGCCGAGCCTGGCGCCGGCGCTTAGAGTCTTGATGGCCGGCAGCGGCGCGCTTTCCAAAAACGAATCGACCGGCTGAGCGAGCAGCGACTGCACTTCGCCGCGCAGGCCGTCATCCGCGGGGCTGGCCTGCTCCAGGAAGTCGGCGCGCTTCTCCGGAGGAAGCGCGATCGCCGCTTCATAAAGCTCCTGGATCTTCTTCCAGCGATCGGCCTCCATCAGTGCGCGTCCTTCTTGACCGGCGCCGCCACCCAGATGTTGCCTGTCGACTCGGTCTGACCGAAAACGATCAGGTGCTGGCCTACGGAAATCTCATTGTCCGTCTCCGTCATAACGCGCCTGCCATGTGTGGGGGAGTATACGGCGACAGGTTTGCCATCCGGCCGCATATCGGAATTGAGCCTCTGCGCCCAGAAGCGATGAGGCCTGCCCAGAGCGCTCGACACAAAGAAGATCAGCTTGTCGTCCGAGGAAAACCGCGGCTTATCGTCCCAGTCGCCCTGGGTGACGGGAATCCATTCGCTCCGAGGCACAGGCGCCCGGCGAAACGGCGCCACATAGATGCGCGACGACGTTCTGACGTTTGGAGTTGCATTGAACACCACCCAGCGCCCGTCATGGGAAAAGTGCGCCTGCCACAGTTCGAAATCCGGATCGTCGAGGAGAGTCTTTGCCGAACCTGAGGCGAGATCCAGTTGCCGGACCACTCCTAATCGGATCTTACTCGGGTCGCCGCCCGTGTAGAACAACGCGGTCTTGCCGTCGGGCGACAGGTCCCAAAGCAAAACAGAATATGCCACGGCGACGCCGCTCCGTCCCTCCGGATTTCCCCAGATCGTCTTCGTTAGGCCTCCGGAGATAGGTATGTAGACGAGAAGACCATCGCGGGCGGAGATAACCCCCTTGCCATCCGGAGTGAAGACTGCGCCCATATAGCTGCCTGGCCCATCCGGCGAAAGTTCTTTTGCCCGCCCTGTCGCGAGATTCCTGTAGAAAACCCTATCGCCGTTCGCCCGCGGCGAAATAAACGCCATTTCCCCGCCGTCTTTCGACAACGACGGCTCAGACTCGTCGTAGGAGCCCTCCGTGATCTGCTTGGCATCCCCGGCGGCCTTGCCCGTGGCGTCAATGGGGAGACCCCAGAGGTGGGACTTGGCGGCTGAAACGGAAAGCACCATGCGCCCATCCAAGGAGGCAGATACGCCCAAGAGCCGGTCAGTGACCGATGTGAGTTTTTGCGGCGTGCCGGTGACCCTGGTTCCATCGGCGGAAAGCGGAACGGCTGTAACCTCGTACGCATCGGCGACCCTCTTCCCGGTGAGCAGACGCGGAGGATTCGCGATCCACTGATCTATTTCATCTGGGTCAGAGCGCAGATCGGGATTGCGTTTCAATTCCTTTCGGCCGACCGTGTAAATCCAGACGGTAGCTATTGGGTCGGCGCAATCCGCTAGAAGAAGAATCCGGCTCGAATCCGGCGACCAGACGGCGCCGCAAGGGGTAGCAATCTCCGCCCCAACTTGCACCGCCGGACCGCCCGAAAGGGGCCGCACGAAAAGCTTACTTCCAAATTTATCCGCCTCCGGACCCATCCAGTAACTCAGCCAGCGGCCGTCTGGAGAGAAGCTCGGGAACCGGCCCTCCGGCACCAACTCCCGGGCCGCGCCGCCGAGCGACGGCACGACGTAGATGCCTCCTCCCTCGCGCTCCGACCGAAAGGCGATCTGGGCGCCGTCGGCGGAGAAGGCCGGGTCGGAGTCGTCAGCAGGGTCGTCGGTGAGCCGGATCGCGGTGTCACTGTCGACTTGCTGGACCCAGATATCGCCCTCCTTGTCGTAGGCGACCAGCTTGCCATCGGGAGAAATAACCGCGTTCCTGGTGAGAGCCACGCCGTCCGTCAGGCGCCGGAGTACGAATTCCGCCGGCGCGGAGGGGCTGGGGTGGCGCACTCCCAGCCAATAAACGGCAATTGCCGCAGTCGTGACTGCCCCAAGGATCGCCCATTTCCACCATGCGCTGCGTTTGGGCCGCTCTACCTGCGCCGCAGACAGCGGCAGCGGTTGCAGCGCCCAACCGAGATCGGCGGCTGTTTGGAATCGCCGCTCCCGATCCTTCTGCAGGCACCGCCGCACGATGCGATCGATCGCCGGCGGCACGGCGGCCGGCAATTCCGGCGGATCTTCCTTCAGAATCGCGTGCATCACCTCCACCGAGGAAGCGCCGGCGAAGGCCCATTTGCCGCCTAGCATCTCATAGAGGATGACGCCGAAGCTGAACAAGTCTGAACGTTGGTCCACCGTCTCGCCGCGTACCTGCTCGGGCGACATGTAACCGGCGGTGCCCAGGACAGTGCCTTCGTCGGTCATGTGCATTGTGGTGGAATCCTGCGAGGTGCGCTGACGCAGCGCCAACCCGAAATCCAGGATCTTGACCCGGCCGTCGCGCGTGACCATGATGTTGGCGGGTTTGAGATCGCGATGTACGATGCCGGCCGCATGCGCCGCGGCGAGTCCCTCGGCGATTTGAGTGGCGATCTCGAGGGCTTTCGGCACCCCCAGCGGGCCGCGTTCGATCACGCTCGCGAGCGGCTCCCCGGCCACTAACTCCGTGGCGATCCAATACGTATCGTCGTCGCGGCCGATCTCATGGACGGCGACGATATTGGGATGGTTGAGCGCGCCGGCGGCGCGCGCCTCGCGCTCGAAGCGGGCGATGCGGTCGGGATCGCGGGCCAGTCCGGCGGGCAGTACCTTGATGGCGACGTCGCGCTTCAGGCGCGAATCGCGCGCGCGGTAGACTTCGCCCATGCCGCCGCGGCCGATCAGCTCCACGATTTCGAAATTGCCGAGCCTGGCGCCGGGCGACAGAGTCTTGATCGCCGACAAAGGCGCGCTTTCCAGGAACGAGTCGGCCTGCTGCGCGAGCAGCGACTGCACTTCGCCGCGCAGGCCGGCGTCGGCGGGGCAGGCCTGCGCCAGGAACTCGGCGCGCTTCTCCGGCGGAAGCGCGATGGCCGCCTCATAAAGCTCCTCGACTTTCTTCCACCGTTCAGCCTGCATGGGCAGACTTCCCCCGTGTCAGCTCATGCTTCAGCCAGACCCGGGCCATGTTCCAATCGCGAATCACGGTGTTCGGGTGGACATGCAGCGCTTCGGCAGCCTCCTCCACGCTTAATCCTCCGAAGTAGCGCAGTTCCACCACCTGCGCCTTGCGCGGATCCATGCGGGCCAGGTCTTCGAGCGCATCGTCCAGCGCGATCAGCGCGGCCGACTTAGCTGGTGAGAACACCAGGCCTTCGTCGAGGAGCAGATGCTCCGCCGCCCCGCCGCGCTTGTTCCGCTGGAGGCCGCGGGCGTGGTCCACCAGGATGCGGCGCATCAGGCTCGCGGCGATACCCACGAACTGCGCGCGATTCTGCCAGGTGGCGCGCGACTGATCCACCAGCTTCATGTAGGCCTCGTTAACCAGCGCGGTGGTCTGCAGCGTGTGCCCCTGCCGCTCCTTTCGCATCAGGTAGTGGGCGATGCGGCGCAGTTCCCGTTCCACCAGGGGCACCAACTCGTTCAGGCATTCCTGTTCGCCCGCTCCCCAGCGGAGTAACAGGCCAGTAATCGGCGAGGAATCCGGCGAGTCCATTTTTTTTCGCGCCTGATGGTGTCTGTCGGAGAAGTATAGCGCGAATAAGGGCGAACCGGACGCCCTTGGATGGGGCTTCGGAGGGGAGGCCCAAATGAGAACGCTACTGATGACCGCTCTATGTTCCGTGGAACTGCTTACCGCCGGCCAACAAATGAACGTGGCCGTGTGTAATCTGGATGGCGTACGTGAGCCGATCATTGCCAAGGCGAAAGCCGAAACGGAGCTAGTATTTCGTTCGGCGGGAGTGACCATCGAGTGGGGCGACTGCGACACATTCCCCACTCCGGACTCGCTAAAGCGGGAGCCCTGGTTTTTCGTCCGGCTGCGGACCGGAAAGCCACCGCGGACAGTTGGCCCGGCGTCCCTGGATGTGATGGGTAAGGCATTTGTGGAGGAGCACGGCGGCGGTTACATGGCGGACGCCTACTTCCAGGCGATTCAAGACACCTCCGAGCAGCATCACGGCGAATCGGGCGTACTGCTGGGATTCGTAATGGCGCACGAACTGGGCCATCTGCTTCTCGGGCCCGGGCACACTCCGGATGGAGTGATGCAGGCGGCCTGGGGCCAAAAGCAAATGGATGCCTTGGGCCAGCGATGGCTGAAGTTCACCGAAGACAGCGCCGCGCGCATCCGGCGTGCGCTTGAGGCGCGGGCGGCGGGCGATGCCGGCGGCAAGCTGGTGGTGCGTGAGGCGCTGCGGCCGGTCTCCTTCGAAATCGAAGCGACGCCGCGCATCGGCATCAGCCAGGCGGCGGAGTTGCCGCTGCGGTTTCTGATTCGCGACAACCGATTCGTCAGGCGGACGCGATAGGGGACTGAGCGCAAGGGGTGGCCGCCTGAAGGCGGCTGCGGNNCCATAATTGGCCGCCCCACTCCGGACGCGCCCTGCTTCTTCGCTCTGGTCATTCGGATGGGTACACGAGTTGAGGGTCGTCAGGCATGACCGGGCGGCCCATGATGGAGCGGAAGGCGTCGGGATTGAAGCGGCTGGCGGGCGGAATTGGGGTTAACGGGGGGGCGGGAGTTACGGTGTCATCGGGCAGCGCGGACGGGGGCGTCCGCCCTCCAATTGGGTTGGTTTCGGGGACGGGATCTGATTGAGGGGATTCGGGTTGACTGGAGGAAATGGGTTCGTTCGGGATTTCTTCTGTTTCTTCTTTTTCGAAGTCGGGGCGCAGGGCGCGGAGACGATCGAATTCCTGGATGGCGCGGCGGTATTGGCGCTCGGCCTGGGCCTGGTAGCGCAGGAAGAGGGCCCAGGTGTGGGGCTTTTGGGTGGCGCGGTGGAAGCCTTCGCCGAGGATGAAATTGCGATTCTGGACGCGGGTGATTTCGATGTCGCCATTGCCGGCGAGTTCAGGGGACATCAGGTGCATGGGTTCGCCTTCGGGGTCGAGGGCTTTGTCGAGGCAGGTGGTGAAGAGGCCGGCTTCGAGGCGGGTGGCGCGGATGAGGGACAGTTGGCAGGCGGCGATGCGCTCAACGGCGAAGAGTTCCTGGGAGTTGACGGGGCGGTAGAGATCCAGGGCGTCCTGGCGGAGTTGGTAGATTTCGTCGAGGTCTTCGAGGCGGACGACGGTGAGGGCGTTGCCGGCGAAGCCGTGTTTGCGGGCGTTGAGGGCGGATTTCATCTTACCGGCGGCGGAACGGGGCCCGGTGGATTTCTGAGCGTTGATGCGGTTGGCGGCGTTTTGTTTATTGGTGGCCATGCGGAGCTACCTTTCAATTCAGAGGTAGCATGGCGACTGGAGGGACATGGCGGGTGGAAGCGGGAAGTGGTTTGGAATCAGCGGAAGAAAGTGGAAAAAACTTGTGAATGGTAACGGGCGCAGGATGCGGGGCAGTGTCGTTGCGGAGATAAGAACCGAGACTGGCACGAATGCCTGTGCCATGCGGCCGGGCGTCGGCTGGAAAGCCGACGTTGCAGGCCAGGAGGCCTGCTCCACGGTTTGGTAATGGGCCAGCATGAAAGGCAGCAACTCCAGGGCCGGGCTGCGCCCGGCTGCACCGATTGACCAATCGGTGCGCAGGATACCATCCTGCCCCACGTGCGCGGGGCAAAGCGGGGACAGCTATCCAATTCCAAATGCGGGAATTGGTAGCAGTCCCCGTTTTGCGGCTTACTTCGCCCGCTGTGCCGCCTGCTCTACGGCGCGCATCACGCGGAGGGTGTTGCCACCTAGAATTTTGAGGATGTCGGGGTCGGAGAAGCCGCGCTCCATCAGACCGCGGACCAGGTTGGGGATTTTGGAGATGTCTTCCATGTCCTGCGGGAACATGTCGTCGGCGCCATCGAAATCGGAACCGAGGCCGACGTGGTCGATGCCGGCGATCTTCACGGCGTGCTCGAAGTGGTCCAGGAGACGAGCCAGGGGGATGCGGCCAAGCTTGGCGATGCGCTCGGCGTTGATCTTGCGGACGGCGGGGCCATTCCGGCTGCGGTCACCGAAATTCGGGGTCTGGCTGTCGATCGAATCCTGGCGCGCCTGCTCGTCTTTCAAGGCGTTTTCCCGGTCATTGAAGCCGGGTTCGAGAAAACCTTCGTAGAAGTTGATGTGCACGACACCGCCCTTGGCGGCGATCGAGCGCAGCATGTCGTCGGTCATGTTGCGAGGCACGTTGGCGATGGAGCGGCAGGAAGAATGCGACGCGATGATTGGCGCGGAGGAGGTTTCGAGAGCGTCGTAGAAGG
Organism: Bryobacterales bacterium; assembly: GCA_003167255.1. Taxonomy (GTDB): domain Bacteria; phylum Acidobacteriota; class Terriglobia; order Bryobacterales; family Bryobacteraceae; genus PALSA-129. Next base: position 60,509 of record PMTR01000089.1, on the reverse strand, counting down.
TCTTGTCGGAGACGTGCGAGATATCGACCATCATGCCCAGACGGCTCATCTCGCGGACCACCTGCTTGCCGAAATCGGTGAGGCCGTTGTGTTCGGGCGGTTTGCTGGAGGTGTCGGCCCAGGGCGTGTGGTTGGTGTGAGTGAGCGTCATGTAGCGTACGCCGAGGTCAAAATAGGTACGCAGCATGGCTAGGTCCGAATCGATGGCGGCGCCGCCTTCGAGACCCATCAGGATGGCGATGCGGCCGCGCTTCTTTGCTGTGAGGATTTCATCGGCGGTCTTGGCCAGGGCAAGCTCGGCGGGATGGCGCGCGGTTTCGCGGCGCACGGCGTCGATCTGCTCCAGAGTGCGGCGGATGGTCTGGATGGGAGTGAAGCGGTCGGTGTCCGTCCAAATGGAAAGGAACAGGCCGGAGACGTGGCTGGTGCGCATGCGGGGGATATCGACTTGTCCGAAGTCATGCTTCTCGGCCAGGTTGTAACCTTCGTCGACGATCATTTGGGTGGTGTCGTCATGCAGGTCGAGAATGGTGGCCCGTTCGAGCAGGCGCGCGACGCGGGCCGGATCGACCTTGGTCTGGGCGAACGCCGAGGAGGCCAGGAGGAGAAGAAGAAATGGCTTGTTCATGCTGCGAGGATTATAACTGACGAGGAAGAGGAATTCACCGCGGAGGCGCGGAGACGCAGAGGAGAAACAATAGAAATGAATTTCAGAGTCACAAACCCGATAGCTTTGAGCAGGAGCTCTTGAGCCGGCCCGCCGTTCCAGATAGGCTGGAGTTCGTGGCGAATTGGCGAAAGGCGTGCTTCGCAGCTTTCCTGCTGGCGTGGTTTCTCTACTTCAACTGGAGCAGCCTTAGGGTGCATTTCGCGCCGGACGACATGATGAACCTGGCCTATTATTTTCGGGCCGGTCCGTGGAGACTGGCGGGGGCGCTGATGACTCCCTGGACAGGCTTCTATCGGCCGATGGGCGGCCTGTTTTACATGACGCTGTTTGCCGGGGCCGGCTTGAACCCCGCGCCGTACCACGCCGCCGTCCTCATGCTGCTGGCGGCCAGCGTGTGGCTGACGTACCGGTTTGCCAGGCTGCTGGGTTGCGGAGAACTGGCGGCGGGACTGGTGGCGTTGGTGATGGCCTACCACCCCGGGTTGAGCAACCTATACTACAATTCCGGCTTCGTCTATGACGTGCTCTGCCTGTTCTTCTACCTGGCTGCGTTCGTTTACTATGCGCGGGTTCGGAAATCCGGCAGGGCGTTGCGGCCAGGCGAGACGGCGGTGTTTCTGGTCTTGTTCCTCTGCGCGCTCCAATCCAAGGAAATGGCAGGCACGCTGCCGGTGGCACTGCTGGCTTATGAATGGCTTTACCAGCACAGGGTCCGCGATGCCCGGTGGGTGCTGGGGCTTGCGGCGGCGCTCGATGTGGCATCGGTCTGCGGAAAGCTATTCGGCGCCGGGGCGCTCATCAGCCAGCCCGGTTATGGACCGGTGCTTTCGGTGGGGCGGCTGATCGACTTTCAGCACGTGATGCTGAGCGACGTGTTCGTGAACTGGCATTACCCGGTTTGGCCCATCTGGGTAGGGCTGGGGGTGACGGCGTTGACGAGTGTTTGGTGGCTGGGTTGGCAGGCGAAAGCGCCTGCCCCACAATTGGCGCTGCGATTCTGCTGGGTTTTCTCTATCGTGATCGCGCCGCTGCCCATCGAGTTTCTGAAGGGGCGGAGCGCGGCGTGCCTGGCAATTCCGGCGGTGGGTCTGGCGGTGTTTGCGGCGGTGGCTATCACGGAGGCTGCGAAGCTGGCGGGCCGGCGGCGGGAGGTGACGGCAGCGGTTGTGGTGGCAGCGGTATGCCTGTGGGCGCACCGGATTCATTACTTGAAAGGCTGGCTGGTGTCGTCGGCGATGGCGCGACTGGGCCAAACGGGCTGGGACACGATCGGCCAGTTCCGCGCGCTCGATCCCCACGTGCGGCCGGGCAGCCAGGTGGTGTTCCTGCACGATCCGTCAACCGACCTGGAGACGGCATCGATCGCCGAACTCTGGTTTCGCGACCGCACCGTCGAGATTCATCTGCAGCGGCAAAACCCGCTGCCGCCGGAAGAACTGGCGAAGATGGATGCGTTGTTCGACTTTCAGAACGGCAAACTGGTCCGGGTGAAGTGACGGCTTAAAGAGCGAATGTTGGCAGGCTGAAGCCTGCCCCACTTTGCCGGGCCCAACTGGCGCGGATCGGGTGGAATGCCGGAACTCCGGGAGGCCGGCTGAAAGCCGGCTGCGGGCAAAATTGCCCGCCCCACAGAGCGGCAGAGCCGCAACCAAAGTGAGATAACGCCAAGCGTCGACACAAGTGTCGACGCGGCACGCACGAGTGCGTGCGCCACGGAAGCAACGAAATCTTCTCAGCGGGAGAAGAATTCAAAGAGGTGTAATACTTTACTGCTAGCCGTTCTCACGCAGCCACTGCTCGAAAGGTGCGCGGTAGATGACAATACCGCGGCGCGAATACTGCAAGTGGCCCATGCGGCGGAACTGGTTCATGTAGTGGGTCACGATTTCGCGCGAGGTCCCGACGTATTGCGACAGCAGTTCATGGGTGAACGCGGCCATTTTGACGGAGCCGTCGGGCTGCGGCGTGCCCAGGCGCTCGGAGAAACGGAGCAGCGAGCGGGCCAGGCGGCGCGCAATGTTGTCGGCCGAAAAGCTTTCGATGCGGTGCGTCAGGTTGATGGTGCGCTGCACCAGAATCTGGAGCAGCGCAACTGCCAGGCGCGGACGTTTGAGAACGATATCCTCGATCTCGGCGGCGGTCCAAGCCATCAGTTTGGTGTCTTCCAAGGCGGTGACCTGCTCGGCACGGTGAAGCAGGTTCAGAAATGCCGATTCGCCGAAAAACTCGTCGGGCTGATAAATGTCGACCACAACCTGGTGGCCGTCATCCGAAAGCCGCGAAACCTTTACTTTGCCTTCGATGATCAGGTACAGGCTGGTGGACGGCTGGTCCTGGCCGTAAACAATTTGGCCTTTGCGGTACTCCAGGATGGTGGAGCACGGCAAATGCGCGAGCGGATCTTCCAAAGGTCGTGCTGGCGCGTACGCCATTGTGCTGGATGCCATTGGTTTCCTCCAAAGTGCGCACTGCTTTCAGTGCGGGTTATCGAAGCGCGCCGGTATGGTTGCTAGTCTCGAACCGGCGAACCTTTAACTCGGGCCGGGCCCCGTTTGGGATTCAAGTCTCCCGCGCGGTAGCCTCTACCCCAACTGTTGGGCGAAGACTTCCCTAGAGAAGCCATCCGCCGCCAGACTTGCGACGCATCCCGTTACAGGCGTCCCTTGCGCCCGTGCGGGACCTCAGTACTACGTCTCTTGATGCGCTATTTTCACTTTATTATGGAGCACTTGACGTGCCAAATAATACTCACGTTTCGTACAACGACGCAATAGCTCTCTTAAGTCATGGCTCCGGTGCGGGATAGGCAGTTTTGGAAAGGCGCGAGCCCGCAGTGAGCAGCACGCGCGGGAACGCGTGGAAGTGCCATTCGGGAACAGCAAAAGGCAAAGTTTGCCCAATGGATCGATATATGATGGATGAGTGCCCGCCGTTTGGCGCTCCTTGCTTTCCCTGTTGACGCTCCATTTCGTGCTGGCAGCGCAGTCTTTTACTGCGCCGGCGGGGATTCGGCAGGCCCAGAGACACGCCACTGCGTCAATTTTGCCAGGTGGGCGCGTCATCGCGCCGCTTGGGGAACAACACGGCACTGGCGCTGGCCCTTTCGGGCTAGCGGTGGGACCATCCTCGCGAGTGGTGGTCACCGCCAATGGCGGCATGGGGCGCAATTCCTTTACGATCTTCGACCGGGAGCCGGGCGGGAGGTGGGCCTCGCAGCAGATTGCAGCCTCTTCCAAAGAGAAAGTGGATGAGTTCGGCGGGACGGATTGGCGCGGCGTCTTCATGGGGTTGGCACTGGTGAACGATCACACCGTGTGGGCATCCGAGGGGAATTCCGGCAGGGTCAGCCAGTTCGATTGGGGCGCCGACCGGCGGCGTGTGGTGGATCTCAATCAGGGTGGCTTTCACGACAGCTACACGGCCGACCTGGCGAACGACCCCGACCGCGGCATGCTGTACGTGGTGGACCAGGCGAATTTCCGGGTGGCGGTGATCGATACGAAGACGCGGCAGGTAGTGGCCTCCGTCAAGGTGGGCCGCCTGCCGTTTGCGGTGGCGCTGTCGCCGGACCGCAAGAAACTTTACGTCACGAACGTCGGGATGTTCGAATACCGGGCCATACCGGGCGCCGACCCAGCCGACGCGCGCGGAACGGGACTGGCGTTTCCGGCGTTCGGCTTTCCCAGCACGGATGCAGCAAATGGCGCGAAACGGCAGACCGCCAAAGGGCCGGTTAACGTGCCGGGGTTAGGCGATCCCAACGTGCGGGAATCGAATTCGCTGGCGGTAGTGGATGTTTCGAGCCCCACCGCGCCGAAAGTAGAAGCCTACGTGCGAACCGGTGTGCCGTTCGGCGGAGACAGCAATGGCGGCAGCAGCCCGTCTGGCGTGGTGGCTACGGCGGAACGAGTGTACGTCTCGAACGCGGGCAACGACAGTGTTACAGTGATCGACGCCCGGACGAATGCGGTGGTGGCGGAGATCCCCATCCGCATTCCGGGCCTGGAGACGCTGCGCGGCGTGCTGCCGGTGGGGATGGCATACCACGAGAAGAGCGGCTGGCTGCTGGTGGCGGAAGCGGGCATCAATGCGGTAGGGGTGATCGACACACGCGAGGGGCGGTTGATCGGGCACATACCGGTGGGCTGGTTTCCGGCGCGCGTCGAGATGGACGGCGACACGGTGTTTGTCACCAATATCCGGGGAATTGGAACCGGGCCGAACGGTTACGGCGTGAGGCCGGGAGCGGTGGTGGCCGGCACGGTCCGCCAGGGCACGCTCTCCATTTTTCCGCTGCCGCAGCGGGAGGAACTGGCGGGGCTCACGAGCTTCGTGATGGAGGCCAACGGATTCGTTGCGCGCGCGGCCGCGCCGCCGCTGCCGGCGGGGATAAAGCACGTGGTGTTGATCGTCAAGGAGAACCGCACCTACGACGAGGTGCTGGGCGACGAGATGGAAGCCGACAACGGATTGCCGATGAGCGCGCCCGCGCTGGCGCGGTTTGGAACGCGGGGCTACGCCGACGGGCGCAAGAAGCGGCTCAGCTTGAAGGATGTCAACGTGACGCCGAACCACCACCAGATTGCCGAGCAGTGGAGCTTCAGCGACAACTTCTACGCCGATTCGGACGTCAGCGTGGACGGGCACCACTGGCTGGCCGGCGCGTATCCCAGCGTCTGGACGGAGACTTCGCTGCTGGCTGCCTACAGCGACCAGAAGAAGGACTTCCGGTTGGGAGATGCGCCCGGGCGGCTGCTGTTCGCGGGGTCGGATTCATCCGTGCATCCCGAAGATCAACTGGAAGGCGGCACCATCTGGCACCACTTTGTGCGACACGGCGTGAGCTTTCGCAACTTCGGCGAAGGCTTCGAACTGGCGGGCGTGGACGAAGACAAGGACCTGGAGCCGACCGGCGCGCGCTACCTCACCAATGTGCCGATGCCGGAGCCGCTCTACAGCCATACGTCGCGCGAATATCCGGGATTCAATATGAACATTCCGGACCAGTACCGGGCGTCGCAGTTCATCAAGGAGATCGAAGAGAAGTATGTGAAGACCGGAGCGGACCTGCCGCAATTCATCTTCATGCATCTGCCCAACGACCACATGACGGACGCACGTCCGGAAGACGGCTACCCGTTCGAAGAATCGTACGTGGTGGACAACGACTACGCGCTGGGGCGAATCCTGGAGTATCTATCGGGCACCAGGTGGTGGAAGGAAACGGCGGTGTTCGTCACCGAGGACGACGCGCAAGGCGGAGTGGACCACATCGACGCGCACCGCACCGTGCTGCTGTGCGCGGGGCCGTGGATGAAGAAGGGCTACGTCTCGCACGTGAACAGCAGTTTTCCGGGGCTGCTGAAAACGATTTTCCGGCTATTGCACCTTCCGCCGCTCAACTTGTTCGATGCCGCCGCGTCGGACTTGAGCGATTGCTTCGCAGCGACGCCGGATTTCGAACAGTACAAGCTGCTGGACGTGGACCGGCGCATTTTCGATCCCGACAAGGCGCACGCGGCAACCAATGGAAAGCCTTCGGTGAAGATGGATGGGCCGAAGGTGGTGCGGTAGTTTGGCGAGCGCAGCGGCGGTAATGACGCGAATCCTGCCGCGTCGCGAATCCACAACCATCCTCAAGAGCGGTGGTCACGGTACGCCTTTCGCAAGGCCGAACCGGATACGGTCATCGACAGGGACTTGCTCGAACATCTCGACAGAGAGAATGAGCTACAGTAGGAATCGTGAAGCGTCTTCGCGCGGAAGAGTTGGTGGGGCATGAGTGGGCGGCGTGGTATGCATTGAGCCCCGGCGAGCGTTTCCTTGAATCCGCAAGGCTGTGGGAAACGTATCTCGCGCTTGGAGGATCACTTGAGCCAGAGCCCGATACTCAAAGCCCTTTCTTCGATCCAAAGGAGTGGCGCGAGAACGCTCCTTATGGGGGGCCAGGCGTGCGTATTCTACGGCGCAGCGGAATTTAGCCGCGACCTGGACCTCTTCATTCTGGCGGATGCGACCAACCTGTCGAACCTGTTGCAGGCGTTCGACGAGCTGGACGCCGAAGTAATTGCCGCCCCCCCGTTGGAGCCCCGGCATTTGTTGCGCGGGCACGCCGTCCATCTTCGCTGCCGCCGGGAAGATGTGGCAGGACTGCGAGTTGATTTAATGTCTTCTTTGCGCGGCGTCGCCGGCTTCGAGGAGCTATGGGCCCGCCGCACGACCGTCGAGGTTGCTGGTGAGCCCATCGATTTGCTGGCGATGGAAGATCTGGTACGCGCGAAAAAGACCCAACGCGATAAGGACTGGCCAATGATCCGGCGCCTGGTAGAGCAGAGCTACTTCGGACACTCGGGCAGCGCGCCCCAGGAACTGGCGCGGTTCTGGCTGCGCGAGTTGCGCACTCCGGAGTTACTGGTAGAAGTCGCAACCGGGCATCCGGAGTTAGCGCGCGCCGAGGCTGTCTTGCGGCCGGCCGTTCAAGCCGCGCGAACAGCGCGGCTTGATGATGTGAGCGAAGCGCTGCAGGCCGAAGAACGGGAGGAGCGCCGCAAGGATCGGGAATATTGGGCTCCCCTCAAACGGGAACTGGAGGAATTCCGGTTCGGGCGAAAGAGGAAATAAAAAGAGAATACCGCCGCGGAGCTATGGCTCACCGTATTGAGGCAGCAATTCTCTGGGCGGCTCTGGGGATTGGACTGGGGTGCGCTCAGCGGGGCTCGACCAGTCTATACGATGCGAGGCGGGCCAGGAAAACCAGGATACCGCGGCGACAGGAATCCCGCCGGTGCTCCAGACAGGTCCTCCGCATGACCACAGCCGAGCATTCTCCGAGTGCCGCGTATTCCGACCGGAGCAGTCGACGGCGCTTCGTAATCGTCGGTCGACGCTGGGCGACTACTCGCGGGTGGCGGTTTCTGTGGCCCCCCACAAGGTTCGCCGCACACCCGCCAGTTCGCCCGTATGCGCAAGACGCACGGACACGGCGGGTCGCCGGGCGCCGACGGCCAGCACCGCACGTTCGCGCGTCACCGGCAGGGCCGCTGCTGCCAGAGGTGCCGCGGGTTTGGTACGACGCAGAATACCTCTTGACATCCCATACTGTGTGATATACAGTGTGTGTAATACAGTATGCATCGCACGGTATACAGATGAACGAAAGTCCCTTCGAGAACTTGCGGCTCGAGCTGCGACGCGGCTGCCTAGTGCTGGCGGTTTTGGCGCAGTTGCGGGCGGAACATTATGGCTACACGCTACGCAAGGCTTTGGCGGATGAGGGGTTGGAGATGGATGAAAGCACGCTCTATCCGCTGCTGCGGCGGTTGGAGACCCAGGGGCTTTTGACCAGTGAGTGGCGCGAGGAAGACAAGCGCAACAAGCGGTTTTACAGGCTGTCAAGAGAGGGCAAGGTGGTCTTCAAACAATTATTGGAAGAATGGCGCGGAATAGGCGAGTCGCTCGACCGGATCCTGCGGGAGGTGAAAGTGTGAATTTGCTGAATCGATATCTGCAAGCAGTGGCGTGGCTGTTGCCAAAGGCGCGGCGCAACGACATCATTGAAGAGCTGCGCAGCAATATTCTTGCGCAGATGGAGGATCGGGCGGAGGAACTGGGGCATCCTTTGACCGAAGATCAGCAGGCGGAGATTCTGCGGCGCCATGGGAATCCCACGCTGGTCGCTGGGCGCTATCGCGAAGGCAATCTGGGGCTGGCGTTCGGGCGGCAGCTGATCGGACCGGAGCTGTTTCCGTTTTACAAGAACGTATTGACGCTGAATCTCTCGATTATGCTGGTGATCATCGGCATCGTGTCTTTGACCGTTGGGCGCGCGGCGTTCCCGGGAATCCTGTTCCCGATGGTGGCGCAAGTGATCATCATCACGCTGGTTTTTGCGCTCCTGGATCGATACAAAGGTGCGGTGTTAGATAGGTGGGATCCAAGCAAGCTACCCGCGTTGAAGCCGAATACGGACGGCTACGGTCCGAATGCACGGAGTATTTTTGAGTTCATCTGCGTCGCGTTGGGAACGGTCTGGCTGGCGCTGACGCCGCAGTGGCCTTACCTCATGTTGGGCCCGGGCGCTCTGTATCTTCCGGCTCTGGCACTGAAGTTCTGGCCGCGGTGGCCGCTGTTTTACGGAGCGATCATCACGCTGCTCTGCGCGGAGTTGGTGCTGCGCTTCTTTACTCTGTTCCGATGGCTGCCACGGCGGCGGGCTCAAATTTTGGATCTCGTGCTTAGGGGCATCGGAGTGTCAATCGGCGTGCTGCTTTATCTGCAGGGTCCGCATTTTGTGAGTTCGATGTATCCGGACGTCACGGAATGGGCGAACCTCACTTTTAGGGTGTCCATCGTCGTTGCGATTGCGATTCATGCGTGGCGAGCCGGTTGGCTGCTGTTTTCGCTATGGCATGTGCGTAACCAGATGCTGCTTGCGCGGCAGGACTAGCGGTCCCCTTTCAACTCATACCGCAATAGTGAAGACCTCAAAATCATTGGCGCGATCTGCCCCGGCACGATGCCTCAGAGGTGACGGCCAGTCGGCATTTCGTTTCGAGCCCCGATGCGCACCGCCGTCCTGCCTTTTGACTGGCAGTCAATTCACGCCAACCACGTTTACTGAGAGCTCCCGGATGGTCGGCCACTCGGAGACAGCACGGGATCGGCGTTCCTGGATCCCTCCCGTGAAGTCCACGGCAACAGAATGAGAAACGCCGTGCCTGTCGGCGCTTCGTCTGCGTCCAAAGTGGCCGGAAGTTTGTTCGGGGGAGCAACTCCGTGAATAAACCGGGCAAGCTAAAGCATGCCCCACCTATGAGAGGCCGGTGCTCTGGGACCCATTGTTGCGGCGGCCGGATTTCACGATCCAGTCGCGGAACATGGCGGCGTAGCCGCGAGCCTCCGGGTCGGTGCGAAGCTGCTCGACGGTGAACCGCATCTTTCTTCCCCAGTTCGGATATTGCCAAGTGGTCGAGGGGAGGTTCTGCTGGTGCAGTTCTTTGGTGAGGTCTTCCTGGTTAATCGCCAGCAGTTGCGAAGGGGTGAGCGCCAGGAAACCGACGATGGCGTGGTGCAGTGGGCCGTTCAATTCGGGCCACGCCGCGGCGATGCGCGACGCGCCTGGCGGCAACAGTTCCTGCGCGAATAACACGTCGAGCATCTTCTGCTTTTCGGCGGCGCGGGTTTCCGACTGGCGGCGGAACTCGGCATCGCCGATGGTCGAGGCGGCGCGGCGCGCTTCGATATCGGAGGCGGCCCAGTAGCCGGCGAGCGTCGGCAAGTCGTGTGTAGTGGAGGAAACCAGGGCCTGCACGGGGTATTCTTCGTGGCGGCGGAATTCGCCGCGCTGGTTCTTCTCGAAATAGAACAGGCGGTAACTGAGGATGCCGAAGCGCGCCAAAGTTTCGCGCACGGCAGGCTCTACGGTTCCGAGGTCCTCGCCGATCACCACCACTTGGTTGCGAACGCTTTCGAGCGCCAGGATGCGGACGAAATCTTCGGACGGTTCGCGCACGTAAGCGCCTTGGGTGGCGTCGGAGCCATCGGGAATCCAGTAGAGGCGGAAGAGGCGCATCACGTGATCGATGCGCAGGGCGCCGCCGTGACGGCAGTTCTTGCGAATGGATTCGGCGAACAGGCGATATCCATCTTCGCGGTGATGGCGGACGTTGGGCGGAGGAAAGCCCCAGTCCTGGCCCTTGGGCGAAAAGTCGTCGGGGGGCGCGCCGACGCGGCAGCCGGCGGCGTAAAAGGGGCGGTGGGCCCACAGGTCCGAGCCGAAGCTGTCGGTGGCGAGGGCCAGATCGTGGTACAGCCCGATGGAGAGATGGCGGTCGAGAGCGCGGCTCTGGGCGCGGCTCAACTGGATGTCGATCTGCCACTGGAGGAACTGGTAGAACAGGATGCGCCGCCAATGTTTCTTTCGGAACGCGGCCACTTCGGCGGACGCGGGGTCCCGATAAGCGGCAGGCCATTGGGGCCAGCTCCAGGTTTGCGGATTCAGGCGATGGATGTGTTCGCCGAGAGCGCAATGGACAGCGAAGTTCTCAAGCAGCGCGCCTTCACGGTGGAGGAAGGCCTGGAAGTGGCGGGCGCGCGGCGAGCCGGTGCGCCACTCACGCCGCAGGAAGTCGAGGAACAGCAGCTTGAGCGAGCGCAGCTTGAGCTCGGCCACGCGTTCATATTCGACAAACGGGGCGGCGCGGAGGGAATCGAGCGAGTCCTGGAAAGCGGCCGACTGCCACAACTCGCGGGCGCGGCGGCAGCGCGGGAAATCTTCCAGGGCTTCGACATCGAGATAGAGGTAGTTCTGATAGAAGGTGGAGTTGGGGAGGTAAGGGCTGGTGTTGAACGGGCGGCGGTTGTGGATGGCGTGAAGGGGGTTGAGCGCCACGAAGCCGGCTTCCAGATCTTCGGCGACGAAATCGATGACATCGAGGAGATCGCGAAAATCGCCGCAGCCCCAGTTTCGCGCGGAGCGGACGCCATAGAGGCTGACGGCCAGACCGGCGGCGCGTCCGCCCTGGCCCAGGTGCGGCGAGACGAAGGCGCGGTCCGGCGTGACGATGAGGCGGGTGGAGGCGGTCGCAGGGCCCAGCGTCAGGGTGACCTGGTGATAGCCAAGCGGCAGGGTGAGCGGCAGGCGGGCCTGCTTGCGTACCCAGGTGCGGCCATCCATTTCGATGTGGGCGGTCTGTGCCAGCTCCCAGAGGTTCAGTTCGAACTCGGCGGTGTGGCCGTCCTCCTGGTGAATCAGCAGGCGGGCACGATCTCCGAGCGATTCGGCCGGAACGTTCATGGGGAGTTCCGGGGCAGCCGATTCGGAGAGGACCACGGCGGGGGGCAAGAGGCGCTCCCATTCGCGGCGAGTCAGCGCGGCGAGTGAACCACGGAGCTCTTCGGCATTGGCGGCGGGGACTCCCAGCGTCGCCAGGATGGACTGGCGGACCGCAACGGTGGTTGCATGATACTTGCCCCAGATATCCCAGTAGCCGGGCTCGATTCCACAGACGGCAGCGGCGCGGTCGAGTAACTGCTCGAAGGTCTCATCGGCCATGAACAATTCAGGCTAACATCAGGGCGCGCAGTCGTGAAAGCAGGTCCGGGAAAGCCGCGGGCGCGCGTTTGAGGTCGTGTCCGGCGCCCGGGATGGCGAGCAGATCGGTACGGGACGGGATGAGGGCGATGGCGGCGCGAAGTTCGTCGAGTGAGCCAAACGGGTCGGCGGATCCTTGGACGAACAGGACGGGGGTGTGAAGATCGGGGAAGAAAGCGGTGCGCGGCTGATCGGGTTTGGCGGGCGGGTGGAGCGGATAGGAGAGCAACAGCAGGGCGCCGGCGAGCGCCGGATGCTCGGCGGCGGCCATGGCGGTCTGGCGGCCGCCGTAGGAGTGGCCGCCGGCGCAAACGCGGTCCGCGTGCAATTCCTTCAGGGCGGAGACGGCGCAAGCGACGCCCTGGCGATCGCGCGCCGCGGCGGCAGGAAACGGCGGACCCTTGGGGCGTTGCCGGCGGAAAGGGAGATCGTACCGCAGCACCAGGAAACCGGCCTCAGCGAAGGCGCGGGCCAGCAGGACCAGCAGCGGGGCATTGCAATTGGACCCGGCGCCGTGGGTCAGAGCCAGCGCCTCTCCGGTGGGCTGGGCCGGATGATGGAGGACGCCGCGGATAAGGTCCTGTTCGAAAGCGCTCTCCACGATGGTTACTCCAGGTTGCTACTCCAGGTTGAGGCGGCGCGTGAAGCCGGCCAACATGCCGCGGGGTGCGATGCGTGCACCGCGCATCAACCAGCGGTTGCGCGCGCCGGCGATGACCTGGGTCTTACCGGCCAGCATGGCGCGGTAGCCTTCGCCCGCCACATCGGCCGCGGTCATGCTGGGGCCTTGAGACAACTTGCTGCCGGTGATCCCGGCGCGCTCGAAGAATTCGGTTCGTGTGGGGCCGGGACAGAGCACTGTGACGGTAACGCCGGTGCCTTCGACCTCATTGGCGATGGATTCCGAAAACGAGAGCAGAAAGGCCTTGCTGGCGTAGTACATGGCCATGAACGGGCCGGGGACGAACGCGGCGGTGGACGCTACGTTCAGGATGCGGCCCCGCTTGCGTTGCAGCATGCCGGGCAGAAAAAGTTTGGTGAGGTGCGCGGGCGCCGTCATGTTTACCTCGATGAGGCGCGCATGGGCGGCCCAATCGGTCTCGGCGAAAGCTCCGCGGAGTCCGAAGCCTGCGTTGTTGATGAGGATATCGATGGGAGTCGACTGCAACTGTTCGAAGATTTGCGCGGGGGCAACCGGGTCGGCGAGATCGGCCGCCAGTACGCGCGCCTGAATGTTGTGGGCGCGCGCCAGATCGCCCGCGAGAACTGCGAGGCGTTCCGCGTCACGGGCCACCAGGACGAGGTTGCACCCGTCCGCCGCGCAGAGTTTGGCCAGTTCGGCGCCGATGCCGGCGGACGCCCCAGTGACGAGGGCCGTCTGTTGGGCCATGGGCTATTCCTTTTTCTTGAGGAGGTGATCGTTCTCCTGAATAAACTGGCGGATGCTGTCCGCCAGCCCCAGCAGCTTTTCCCATTGCTCGCGATAGAGCGTGACGGGAAAACGGCCGAGGCCATAGACGGAGAGCCCGCCTTTCTCGCTGACTTTCAGAGACATCTGCCCGCGCGCGGGCCGCTTCAAAGCTTCGTTTTCGGCGCGCAGCCGATCGTTTTCCGCTTTTAGTTCTTCTTCAGAGGACATGGTGGTTAATTTCAGTGATACCACACCGGGGCGTGGTAGGCTGAAATTCTCTTCGTCGTTTTCTTCGCCATGTCCTCGTTCGATTCCATCCTTTTCGATTTTGACGGCGTGCTGGCCGACACCGAACCGGCTCATTGCGCCTGCTGGGCGGAAGTGCTGGCGACCGTGGGAATCACGCTGACCTGGGAATTTTACCGCCGCCAGTGCGTCGGCATCGACGACCGTGACATGCTGCGCATGCTGGCCATGCAGTCCGACCCGCCGCACAATTGGGACGACCTGTGGAAGCTCTATCCGGCGAAAAAGCGGTTGTTCATGGCGCGCATGACCACCAATCCGCCGTTCGACCCGGCACTCGCCGGATTTCTAGAGGGCTTGAAAGGGCGGTACAAAATGGCGGTGGTGAGCTCCAGCTCCGCGACGGAGATCGAACCCATGCTGGCAGCCGGCGGCTTGCGCCAATACTTCGAAACCACTGTGGGCGCGGAGAGCGTAAAGCGCTACAAACCGGCGCCCGACCCATATCTGCTGGCAGCGGAACGGCTGCGCTCGCGCGCGCCGCTGGTAGTGGAAGATTCCGCGGCCGGCATAGCGAGCGGGCGGGCGGCCGGCTTCGAAGTGCTGCAAATTCACCATCCGGCGGAGTTGCCCGAGATGGTGGGAAGGAGGCTCTCCACCTGCCCAAGCTGAGAGCGGAGCGGCCGGTTACTGGTACCCTAAGAACAGTGTCTCCCGCAAAGCCCAAGAAGAAAGCTGCCGAGACGTTTCGCAGCGTAAGGCCCTTGCTGATGGACCTGGTGCGCCCGCGGCGCGCCAAACTAGCACTGGGCTTCGGCCTGATGTTGATCAACATCGCCATGAGCGTGGTGTTGCCCGGAGCACCCAGGTATCTGCTCGACAATATCATCGCCAAGGGCCAGCACTATCTGTTGACGCCCCTGGTGCTCATAGTCTTCGGGGCCACCATCATTCAAGGAGTCACTTCGTTCTCGCTCACGCAGTTACTCTCCAAGGAGGGGCAGCGGCTGATTGCCCAATTGCGGCGCACCGTGCAGGAGCACGTGGGCCGGCTGCCGGTGGCCTACTACGACTCGAACAAGAGCGGCGCGCTGGTTTCGCGCATCATGAGCGACGTGGAAGGCGTCCGGAACCTGATTGGCACGGGCCTGGTGGATTTCGTCGGAGGAATCCTGAAGGCCCTAGTGTCTTTGGTGATCCTGCTGCGCATCAGCGCTTTAATGACGGGACTGGCGTTGTTCTTCATCGCGGTTTTTTCGATGACGCTGCAGACCGCTTTCAAGAAGATCCGGCCCATCTTCCGCGAGCGCGGAAAAATCAACGCCGAAGTGCAGGGACGCCTCACCGAATCTCTCGCCGGCGTCCGCGTGGTGAAGGGATACCATGCCGAGGATGAAGAGGCGCAGGTGTTTTCGGGTGGCGTACAGCGGCTGCTCGACAACGTGCTGAAGTCGCTCACGGCCATCTCACTGATGAGCCTCTCGGCCACTTCGCTAATGGGGATTGTGGGCGGAACGGTAATGTACGTGGGGGCGCGGCAGATGATGGCCCATACGCTGAGCCCCGGCGAATTCTTTTCTTTCACCATGTTTCTGGCCATGCTGGTGGCCCCAATGTTCCAGGTGGTGGGCATCGGCACGCAGTTGACCGAGGCGCTGGCGGGCCTGGACCGCACCCAGGAAGTGCTGCACGAGAAGCCGGAAAACGAAGATCCGCACCGAACCCAACCGGTGGGCACGATCCGCGGCGATATCGCGTTCGAGCACGTCAACTTCTCTTATGAGCCCGGGAAGCCGGTGTTGTACGACGTCAGCTTTGAGTCGCAGCCGGGCACCGTCACGGCGCTGGTGGGGCCGTCGGGATCGGGCAAATCGACCATCATCAGCCTGATCGCGGCGTTTCACGAGCCTACCGAAGGCGTCATCCGCGTGGATGGCACGGACCTTTCCACCGCACAGTTGTACCCCTACCGCACGCAGCTAGGCGTAGTGCTGCAGGACACGTTCCTGTTCGACGGCAGCATTCGCGAAAACGTCGGTTTCGCGCGGCCACGGGCAACCGAAGCCGAGATTCTGGAAGCCTGCCGCATCGCGCGTGTGGATGAGTTCGCGGAGAAGTTCGAGAAGAAATACGAAACCGTGGTGGGGGAGCGCGGCGTAAAGCTTTCGGGCGGGCAGCGGCAGCGCGTTTCGATCGCTCGCGCGATCCTGGCGGACCCGCGCATCCTGATTCTGGACGAGGCCACTTCGAGCCTGGATTCGGAATCGGAAGCAGCCATTCAGGAAGGGCTCTCGTATTTGATGAAGGGCCGCACGACATTTGTGATCGCGCACCGGCTCTCGACGATCCGGCGCGCGGACCAGATCCTGGTAGTGGAGGCCGGCCGGATTCTGGAGCGGGGCACGCACGAAACGCTGTACGCGGCGCAAGGCCGGTATTACGATTTGTACACGCGCCAGCACGGTATCGATGCCAACCTGTTTTTGGCGCCGGGAGAAGGTGACAGCGTGCCGGAGGATGCGGCGCGGCCGCGTCTGGCAGGCGCGGCGGCTCCCACGGCGGCATCGCTGCTGGGGGGCGGAACGGCGTAGGCGTAAACAGGGTATTCTCAGAGAAGGAGTGTAGACCATGGCGAATCTCGACTGGTCACAATGCCCCGCCGTGGAAAGCATCCCCGGCAGGGTCAGCGGCGCGTGGACGTTCCGCAATTCGCGGACTCCGGTTAAACTCGTCTTCGAGAATCTTGAGGATGGCATGACCATTGATGAGATCATTGAGCAATACCCCGTTTCGCGCGAGGAGATCAAAGCCGTACTCGACTTCGCCGCCCACAGTCTCGACAAAGCGCCCAGTTTCTAAGCTGTGCTGATTCTGCTCGAAAACAACGCCCCGCGCGGCCTTGCCCGTGCGCTTACCGGCCACACCGTCACGGAAGCGAGGGAGCGCGGTTGGGCTATGTTGAAGAACGGAGATTTACTCAGGGTTGCCGAGGAAGCCGGTTTCGATGTAATGGTGACCTCGGATAAGAGTATCAAGCATCAGCAGAACCTTGAAGGCCGCAAAATTGCGCTCGTGGTCTTAACTCAAGGCCGCTGGGGACTTGTGCGGCGGATGTTGGCTGAAATCGCCGCCGCCGTGAACGCAACCGTACCCGGTAGCTATACCGAAGTTGCAATACCCTTCGATTAAGCGCCACCGTGCTTCTCTGGCGCGAGCACCGCCGAAGTTTTAGCCGCAGAGTTACCTAGCTCGGTCCTGATGCAAACGCGTATTTCAGGGTTATCAATGTAGCCCATCAGTCACCGCCGTTATTGTTTCCTGCACGTTTCACTTGCCTGCAGCGTCCAGAACTCCAGAGGAGGCGGCATGAAACTTGCAATCCTGCTGGTCTGCGCCGCAAGCGCATACGCCCAGTCCGATGCGACGTTGAAGCGAGTGTTCTATTTCACTCACACCGACGCGCAGAATTTCCAGAACATTGTCACGGCGCTTCGCAGTGTCGCGGAAGTAAAGGAAGCATCCATTGACAACGCCGCGCGCAGCCTGACGGTCAACGCGCCGGCCGACAGAATGCCATTGGCCGATTGGCTGTTTCACGAACTGGACCAGGCCGCCGGGCCGGTTCAGAGCACGGTTACCCACGAATATTCGTTGCAGGTCGAGACGTCGTCCGGCCCTGAGGTGGCCAAGGTGTTTTATCTCGCCCACGCCCCGACGCAGCAGGCGTTGAACGACACTCAAACCGGGGTCCGCACGGTTACGGACGTAACTCGGCTATTTGCCTATTTGCCGTTGGAAGCCATGGTGGCGCGAGGAGCGGCCGGCAAGATGGCGGCGGCAGAGTGGCTGATTAGGGAAGTGGATCGGCCCGCCGGAGACGTGCAGGCTCCGGCCGTCCACGAATATGGGGTTCCGATGCCCGGACCCAGACCAGGCCTGCCCAGTAATGTGATGAAGGTGTTCTTTCCGGCTCACGCCGAAACGCAGCAGACTATGAACGACATGGTCACGTCGATACGCACAATTGCCGATGTGACGCGGTTGTTTACGCACATCACGGCAGGGGCCCTGATGCTATGCGGGCCGCCGGAGACGGTGGCCATCGGAGAATGGCTGTTTCATGAGCTGGATCAACCTCCGTCGGAAGGCCTGACGACGGGGACATACAGCGTTCCCGTCCGCACGCCGGGGCGCCCCGATGAGGTGGTGAGAGTCTTCCACCTGGCTCACGCCGGCACGCGGCAGGACCTGACAGACCTGGTGACCGTGATCCGCACCACAACCGGAATTCCGCGCATCTTTGCGAGTATCGGACCCAGGGCGGTGGCCCTTCGCGGCACGCTTTTGGCGACCGAGCAAGCCGAGGGGCTGGTGAAACAAAAGGACCAGGCGGGCGGGCAGTGATTAGGGAGTTCGCTAAGGGTTCACGCAATAATAACTTCGCAGTTGCCGTCGTGTCGCACCGCCCGCGAGGCGTCGACACGAGTGTCGACGCGGCACGCACGAGTGCGTGCGCCACATCTGCCGGTCAGCCAATGTGAAGTTATTCTTGCGGCAGTCCTAAGTCATGCCAGGGTCGTTCAGGTATTCGCCCAGACGGACAGTTTATTTATTTCGGGGACAGCCCACGAAACTCCCAAACGCTAGCGGCTGAGCGATTTGGGAGTTTCGCAGCCCCTGAAATGCTCAATGGGAATCGCCACGCAAGACTTTCGTTTGGGGCACTCGTTAATCCGCGCTACCGCGAAGCTATGGCTAAAGCCAGTGGAATTAACTTCGACGACCCGACCCCCATCGATGAGGAGGAAGACGAGGAAACCCTTGCCGCCATTGATGAGGGCATCCGCCACGCCTAGGCTGGCCGCACCGTGCCCATGGAAGAAGTCCGAAAGCTCTTGCCCAAGTGGATTACCGCCTCCTCTTCACGCAAAGAGCACTAGACGATCTGTCCGAGATCGTGGGGCATATCGCCCAGGACGACGCGCAAACCGCCGAAATTCTAAGACGCCGATCACCCGCGGCGCGCCGAAATGACAAGCCAGGAGGCCTGTCCCACTGGGCCGTTGCGCGTACACACTGTGATAAGGGTTGGCAGGCGGAAGCGCCTGCCCCACTTGGGCTCGCGTCTCGCGACAGAATCTGGTGAGACAAGCGTGCTAGGAGGCCTCCGCTCCCTGACGGTCGCGGCTCGGTGAGAAAGGCGCGCGTAAAGGCGCGAATTCCTACCCGTGCCGCAGCATGCCCAGCACGGCGTTGATCAGCACGGCCGCCATGCCTACGGGAATGGCGACCTTCCAGCCGATGTTCATGAGCTGGTCGTAGCGGAAGCGGGGGAATGTGCCGCGGAACCAGATCAGCAGATAGATGATGGTAAACACCTTGAGCAGAAACCAGAACAGACCGATCACCGCGTGATTCACCACCGGGACGATAAAGACGCTGGCCACCAGCACCAGCGCCAGCGCGACCGCTACCAGCACGGCCTGCTGCATCTTGTCCTTCAGCTTCTTCACCAGCGTCAGAGTCATGGCGCCGGAGCCGACGAACAACACCACCGGGAACGCCACATTCAGCGGCACATCCAGCCACGCGACGCTGGGGAAGGGGCGAAGCCAGCCACCCCAGAACAGCGCCACGGCCACCGAGGAAACCACGAAAATGTTGGCGTACTCCGCCAGGAAGTAGAGGCACCAGCGGAAACCGCTGTACTCGGTATGGAAGCCGCCCACCAGTTCAGACTCCGCTTCCGGCAGGTCGAAGGGCGCGCGGTTGGTCTCCGCTGTCGCGGCGATGATGTAGACCGCGAACGGCACGATCATGAAGCCCCAGTTATCGAACACGAACCAGACGCCGCGTTGCTGCTGCGCCAGAACGATCGATTTCATGCTCAGCGTGCCGGCCGCCATCACGCCGGAGAGCAGCGCAAACGAGAGCGCCACCTCATAACTTACCAATTGCGCCGCGCTGCGCAGCGCGCCCAACAGGGAGTAGTGGCTGTTGGATGCCCAGCCGCCCAGGATGATTCCCAGGATTCCCATGGCGGAAACCGCCGAAATCACCAGCAGCCCCACGTTGACGTCGGCCACGTAAATCGTCCTTGTGAAGGGAAGGACCGAGAAAGCGGTCAACGCCGTGATGGTCGAAATGCAGGGAGCAAACCAAAAAATAGCCTTGTCCGATTCCGCGGGGATGATGTCTTCCTTGAGCAGCAGCTTCAGAGCGTCGGCGATGGGTTGTAGCAGGCCATGCGGCCCTACCCGCATGGGTCCGAGGCGCACCTGGAAGTCCGCCAGAACTTTCCGCTCCAAGAGCACGATATAGCCGGCCACCAGCGGGAACGCCGCGATGATGACCAGCGTCACCACAATCGGCGCGAACAACGGATTCGAATAAACCGTCTGCCACATATCGTCTCTATCTCGGCATTCTTATCGCAACAGCGAAGTCTGCGCCAGCTTCAGAAATGGCTCTGGGTAGATGCCAATCGCCAGGGTCATGACTCCGGTCACCGCCAGCGCCACACGCAGGCCGAAACTGGTGGCCAGCGGGGCCTTTTCGGTCTCCTCGCCCACGAACATGCTGCGGACCACCTTGAAGTAGTAATAAATCGCCACCGCGACATAGAGCGTGCCCACCACCGCCAGCGTGTAATGCCCGGTCTGAATCAGCGCCAGGAAAATGTAATACTTGCCCAGGAAGCCGGCCGTGGGCGGGATGCCGGCCAGCGATAGCAGGAAGATCAGCATCAGTAAGGCGTAGCCGGGGCTCTTGTGCATGAGGCCGCTGATATCGTCCAGGTCTTCGCCGATGATCTTCTGCCGCCGCAGCGCCACCAGCACCAGGAACGCGCCCAGGTTCATGAAGGTGTAGACCATCACGTAGACCGCGATGCCTTTGATGCCTGTTTCATTGCCGGCCACCAGGCCCAGCAACATGTAGCCGGAGTGCGAAATCGAGCTGTACGCCAGCAGCCGCTTGATGTTGGTCTGGTTGACCGCCGCCAGGTTCCCCACCGTCAGGGTGAGGATCGCGACCACCGCCAGCATGGGCTCCCATACTTCGCGTGCCGACGCAAAGGGCGCCAGCGGGCCGTGGAAAAGCCGCAGCAGGAAGGCGAATGAAGCCGCTCCCGACGCTACCGAGAGATAGGCCGTCACTGTGGTGGGCGCGCCTTCGTAAGCGTCCGGGGCCCACATGTGGAAAGGAGCGGCCGAAATCTTGAACAGCAACCCCACCAGGGTAGTGGCCAGCGCCAGAAAAACCACCGGATCGGACGGCGGACGCGAGGCAATCGCCGCGGCAATATCCTCCAGTTTGGTTGAGTGCGCGATGCCGTACATCACCGAGAAGCCATACACCAGGAAGCCGCTCGAAAACGCCCCCAGCAGCAGGTATTTCATGGCGGCCTCATTGGAGCGCTTGTCGGCCCGCAGGAAACCCACCATGATGTAGAAGCACAGGGCCATCAGCTCGAGGCCGATGAACAGCGTGATCAGGTCCGTACCGGTGGCCAGGAAGTACATGCCGCACTGCGCGAACAGGATCAGGCTGTAATACTCGCCGTGGTGCTCGCCCGAGATCTCCAGGTAGTGATACGACACCAGCGCCACCACCATGGCGGCGATCAGGAAGATCCAATTGAAAAAGATGCCAAACCCGTCGACCGTCACCGATCCCTGGAATCCCTGCAACTGCGCCTGCCCGTTGGCCGCCAGCCAGGCCGTCTGGCGGTAGAGCGCAAAGCCGGTAAAGCCTTCCGCCAACGCCACGAAAATCAGCAGCCATTTACGCTGCCGGGGATCCGGGAAGATGAGGAAGTCAAAGAGCAGAATGGCGCAACCGAAAAGCGCCAGCATCACCGCCGGAATGATGGTGAAGTGATCCGTGGTGGTATAGAAAGACTGGATCATCGCGCCACCCCCGCCCGCGCTACCGGCCGAGGTATGGCCGCGTTCTGCACTCCGCCCGAGTAATATCCGGGCCTCACGCGCTCCACGATCTCAGCCACCGGTTGCCGCAGAATATCGAAGTAAGGCTTCGGATAGACGCCGATCCAGATGGCCCACGCAATCAGCGGCACGAACATCGCCACTTCACGAAAACTCATATCCGGGATGAGCAGGTTTTTGCCATTGGTGACCTGCCCCAGCATGGTCCGCTGGTACAGCCACAACAGGTACGCGGCGCCCAGGATCACACCGGTGACGGCGAAGGCCGCCCAGATCCGGTTGGCTTCGAAAGCGCCCAGCAGAATCGTGAACTCGCCCACGAAGCCGTTCAGCAGCGGAAGCCCGGCCGAACTCAGCATGGCGATCGCGAAGATGACCGCGAACTTGGGCATCACGTGCGCCAGGCCGCCATATTCGGAAATCTCGCGCGTATGGCGGCGCTCGTAAACCACGCCGATCACCATGAAGAGCATGCCCGTCGAAATGCCGTGGTTGATCTGCTGGAGCACGCTGCCCGCGATCCCGTTCGGGTTCATGGAAAAAATGCCCAGCGTGCAGAAGCCCAGGTGGCTCACCGAAGAATAGGCGATCAGTTTCTTCCAATCCTTCTGCATCATGCACACCAGGGCTCCGTAGATAATCCCGATGATGGAGAGCACGGCCAGGATCTGCACGATGGTCTGGTCCATCGACGCCTTCGGCAGCAGCGGCAGCGAGAAGCGCAGGAATCCGTACGTCCCCATTTTCAATAGCACCGCCGCCAGAATCACGGAACCGGCGGTGGGCGCTTCCACGTGCGCGTCCGGCAGCCAGGTGTGGAAGGGGAACATCGGAACCTTGATGGCGAAACCCAGGAAGAAGGCCCAGAAGACCCACTGTTGCAGCCCCAGCGGCATGGTGGTCTTCATCAATTCGGAAATCTCGAACGTGTAGGTGCCGAACTGGTGGAAGTGCTGGAAGTAAAGCGTCAGGATGCCCAGCAGCATCAGCACCGAGCCGGCCAGGGTGTAAAGGAAGAACTTGATGGCGGCGTACAGCTTGCGCGGCCCGCCCCACACTCCGATGATGAAGTACATCGGAACCAGCACCAGTTCCCAGAAAATGTAGAACAGGAAGAAATCGAGCGACACAAACACGCCGATCATGCCCGTCTGCAACAGCAGGAACATGGCGTAGTATTCCTTGGTGCGATCCTGAACGGCGCTCCAGGAACAGAGAATCGCGATGAAGCCCATCACTGTGGTCAACATCACCAGCAGCAGGCTGATGCCGTCCATGCCGATGTGATAATGCGCACCCAGCGAGGGGATCCAGTTGGCGCGTTCTTCGAATTGGAAGCCGCGTAAGCCCACCTGGAAGCGGGAGACCAGCGGGAGAGAAACCAGGAACCCTGCGAAGGCCGCCAGGTTCGCCCAGATCCGGATCAAGTCCTTGCTCTTCGACGGAATGAAGAGCAGAACCAACAAACCGGCCAGCGGCGTCAAGAGAACAATGCTGAGTAAGTGCTGGTCCATAGGTTTACCGCACCACGTAGTAGCCGAACATCGCCAGAACGCCGACCACCACAAAGAAGGCGTAGGTCTGCAAGCGCCCGGTCTCCAGAATGCACACCGGGTAGGAGAGCATCTTCACGCAGAAGGAAGTGAAGCGCACCGCGCCGTCGACAATCCAGGTGTCCCACCACATGGAAAGTTTGGCGGTGAAGCGCGTCAACCAGCCGGCGCCGTTGACGCCGCCATCCACCACGTTGCGGTCGAACGCGCCCAGCGCCAGGCCGCCGCCCTTGCACAGGCCGTCGACGAACAGAAAGTCGTAGATCTCGTCGACGTACCACTTGTTGTAGAGCACTGTGTGCAGGGGTTGAAACCTCGCCTCGATGCGGTCGGGAATCTCCGGCTTCTGGTGATACAAAACCCGCGCCGCATAAATACCGATGACCGCGACCAGCACGGAGACGCCCATCAGGGTCCATTCCATCGAAGTGTCGTGACCGGCTTCTCCGGCCGCCTTCACCAGCGGGGATGCAAACACCGGCGCCAGCCACGATTCGAAGCTGCGGAAAGCCTCCGGCAGATTCCACAATTGGGGCGTGCCCAGCCAACCGGCCGCCACGCTGCCGAATGCCAGAATACTCAGAGGCCCAGTCATCGCAAAAGGCGATTCGTGGATGTGTTTGGCCACTTCCGGCGCCACGCGCGACTTGCCGTAGAACGTCATGTTCATGAGCCGCCACATGTAGAAGGCCGTCATGGCGGCGGTGGTCAGGCCCACGGCATAGAGGGCAATGGATCCCAGCGGCGAACTATACGCCTGCCACAGGATCTCGTCCTTCGAGAAGAAGCCGGCGAAGCCCGGAATCCCCGCGATCGCAATGGACCCCACCCACATGGTCCAGTGGGTAATAGGGATCTTATCCTTGAGCCCGCCCATGCGCCGCATATCCTGCTCGCCGCCCAGCGAGTGGATCACCGAGCCGGAACAAAGGAAGAGCAGGGCCTTGAAGAAGGCGTGCGTGAACAGGTGGAAGATGGCCACCCAGTACGCGCCCACGCCCAGCGCCAGGAACATGTAGCCGAGTTGGCTCACCGTGGAGTAGGCCAGCACGCGTTTGATATCGTTCTGCACCAGCGCGATGCTGGCAGCCAGAATCGCGGTGAAAGCCCCGATGATGGCCACAATCATGGACGTTTGCGGCGTCAACTGGAACAGCGCCGCGGAGCGCGCCACCATGTATACGCCGGCCGTCACCATGGTGGCCGCGTGGATCAGAGCCGAGACCGGCGTGGGGCCTTCCATGGCGTCGGGCAGCCAGATATACAGCGGCACCTGCGCCGATTTGCCGGTGGCGCCGAAAAACATCAACAGCGACATGGCGCTCAAGACGCCGAAGGTAGTTTCGCGCGCGAACTGGCCGCTATGCAGGATGGAGTTCACGTCGGTGAAGCGCACCGTGCCCAACACGCTGAGCATCAGCAGCATCCCCAACACGAAGCCGGCATCGCCCACGCGGTTCACCACGAAGGCCTTCTTGCCCGCGTCGGCCGCCGATTTCTTGTGGAAGTAGAATCCGATCAGCAGGTAGCTGCACAACCCCACGCCTTCCCAACCCACGAAGAGCAGCGTGTAGTTGTTGGCCAGCACCAGCATCAGCATGAAGAAGACGAACAGGTTCATGTAGCCGAAGAAGCGGTAGTAGCCGTTGTCGTGCGCCATGTACCCGATGGAGTACACGTGGATCAGGAATCCGATGCCGGTCACCACCAGGATCATGACCGAGCTCAACGGGTCCAGCAGAAAGCCCCAATCCACGGAGAACGTGACCAGGTGCCCGTTTGCCATGTGGAACGGCAGCCCGGCGATCCAGGTGAACTGGATGATCTGGTGCACGCGCTCGGCCTTCTGCGAAAGCTGCCACACCGCGCCCACCGAAAAGAGGAACGACAGTAGCACCATTCCGGGGCAGATGAAACTGATCAGGGTCTTGAGCGGCGACGAATGATGATGCCCGTGATCGTGGTCGTGTGAGTGCCCGTGGGCGCCGTGTTCCCCGTGCCCGTCATCGACCGGCTCCACACCAGGAGCTATGGCTACTTGGGAGGGCGGCTGCGGGTCGAGCATCTTGCCCAACAGCAACATGAGCGCCGCCCCGAACAGCGGGAACAGAGGAATCAGCCAGATTTGGTCTAGGAAGTTCACGGCTCTCCTACCACTTCAGCAAATCGATTTCATCCGCCAGCACGGTTTCTTTATTGCGGAACAGAGCGATCAGAATACCGAGCCCGACCGCGGCTTCGGCCACCGCGTCGACAATCACGAAGATCGCGAAAATCTGCCCGTGGACGGCGTGCGCCTGGCGCGAAAAGGCCACCAGGTTGATGTTCACGGCATTCAGAATCAGCTCGATGGACATCAGAATAATCACAATGCTGCGGCGCGTGAGCACGCCGACGGTGCCGATGAGCAGCAGCGCCGCGCTCAAGGCCAGGTAATGAACTGTGGTTACCGGATGCATCGTCAGATCCTTTTCTTGGCCATCACAACCGCTCCCACCACCGCCACCAGCAGCAGGATGGAAGCGATTTCGAAGGGGAGCAGGTATTCCTGGAAGAGCACGTCCGCGAGGATTTCCGTGTTGCCCGTCGTGGTCACAGCAAAAGCGGCGGCGGAAGGCGCGCCCGCGGTATCGGCCAGTTGGAACGCGCCCTGGCCGCGATACAGGAACCAGGAGATTTCGGCGCCCACGGCGGCCACCGCTACCAGCGCCACCATCCATTGGCCGTTGAACTGCCGCTCTTTGGCCGACAGGTCCAGGTTCACCAGCATGATCACGAACAGGAACAGCACCATGATGCCGCCCACGTACAACACAATCTGGACCGCGAACAGGAACTCCGCCTGCTGCATCAGGTACAGCCCCGCCACGCCCAACAGCGACACAATCAGCGAAAGCGCGCTGTGCACCGCGTTCCGCCGCGTGATGGTGAGCAGACCGCCGCCCAGCGTCAAGAGGGCGAACACATAGAAGAAGATCGTATCGATCAGCATTTGTATTGGGTCGGCTTCGGCCCTTCTTCGAGCATCTGCCGGTCCCAAACCTGGCCTTCCCGGGTGTAAGTGGCCAGTTCGAAATCCTGTGTCAGTTCCAGCGCGTCCACTGGACAGGCATCTTCGCACAGCCCGCAGAACATACACCGCGAGGTGTCATAGGTAAAGTAAGTCAGTTCCTTGCGGCGCGTGGCTTCGTTGCGTTCGCTCCCGACCACAATCAGGTTTTCCGGACAGGCCAGCGCGCACAAATTGCAGGCGATGCACAAGGTCTCGCCGTTGTCCGGGTTGTTATTCAGCCGCGGCGCGCCCCGGTACCGCTCCGCCACCTGAGGCCGCTCCGCCGGATACTGCTCCGTATAGATGTACTTGGGATTTTGATTCCGGAACGTCACCCGCAGTCCCTGGAACAGGTCGACAAGAAAGATTTTCTTTAACAGCTTGAACATAAGTTCCTTCAAGGAAGACAGAAGTCAGAAGACAGAAGTCAGAAGAGCCGCGCCGGCTCCGTTATTCTGGCTTCTGACTCCTGACTTCTGACTTCTCTTCTTCATCGATCGATCTCTCCCAACACAATATCCAATGTTCCGATCACCGCCACGACGTCGGCCACCAGACCCCCACGGATCATCCGGTCGAGCGCCTGCAGATTCACGAACGACGGCGGCCGCACGCGGCACCGGTACGGCTGCGTGGATCCGTCGCTGACCACGTAATACCCCAACTCGCCCTTGGGCGCTTCAATGGAAACGTACGCTTCGCCCACCGGCGGTTTGATCACCTTGCCGACTTTTCCCATGATGGGGCCTTCGGGAATGGCTTCGACGGCCTGCTCCATGATGCGCACCGCTTGCCGCATTTCCTGCATGCGGACAACATACCGGTCGTAGGTATCGCCGTTCGCCCGCGTGGGGATTTCGAAATCGTATTTCTCGTAACCCGAGTACGGCTGCGCCTTGCGCAGGTCCCACTTCACGCCGGCCGCGCGCAACACCGGCCCGGTGACGCCGTATTCCTTGCATTCCTCGGCGCTCAGGATTCCGACGCCGATCAACCGCGCCTTCCAGATTCGGTTGTTGGTCAGCAGTTCTTCGTATTCGTCCACCTTCGGCACGAACATTTTGCAGAAGTCCCGCACTTCCCGCTCGAAGCCTTCGTACGTCTCATACAGCAACCCGCCGATGCGGAAGGCGTGCGTGGTGAGCCGCGCGCCGCAATACTTCTCGAAGATTTTGAGGGCTTCTTCGCGTTCCCGCAGGCAGTAAAAGACCGGCGTGATGGCCCCGATATCCAGCGCGTGCGTGCCGAGCCAAAGCAGGTGGCTGGCGATGCGGTTCAGCTCCGTGAGAATCACCCGCACCACTTGCGCGCGCGGCGGCGCTTCCACGTTCAGCAGCTTCTCCACCGCCAGGCAGTAGCCCAGACCGTTCGAGATCGCCGCCACATAGTCCATGCGGTCCACGTAGGGGTTGAACTGCGCGTAGGTGCGGTTTTCCGCAATCTTCTCGACGCCGCGATGCAGGTATCCGATGACGCAATCCGTCCCCAGCACCTTCTCGCCGTCCAGCTTGAGGATGACTCGCAGCACGCCGTGGGTAGACGGGTGCTGCGGACCCATATTGAGCACTAGTTCGGTGGAATCTAGAAATGTCGCATCGGGCATACTGATGTCACTGGCCGCTCTCGATACCGAGGTTTTCCCGAACCCATCGGTCGTCCTGCTGAAGAATACCGTAATCCTTGCGCAACGGGTACCCCTGCCACTCCTCGGGCATGAGGATGCGGCGCAGATCGGGGTGGCCTTCGAACTCGATGCCGAACATGTCGAAGACCTCGCGCTCCAGCCAGTTGGCCGTCAGGTGCACGCCCACCGCGGTTTCCAGTTTGAAGCCTTCGGGAATATAAGTCTTGATCCGCACGCGCTCGTTGCGCGCGAAGCTATAGACCACGTAGACCACGTCGAAACGCTCGGGCCGTTTGGGCCAATCCACCGCGGTGATGTCCACCAGGTAATCGAAGTCGGCTTCGAGCTTCAGATATTCCAGCAGGGAGACCGCCGCGTCCGGCTTGGCGACGATGAAATTCTGGCCCAGGTAGGTGGATGTTTCGCCGACCCGGTCGCCGAATCGTTCCTTGATTTCGCGGGCGAGATCGCTGTCCCAGGGGGTGGCCGCCATGACGGCTGGCGGCTTGGGAGGCGCTGGCGCCGCAGCGGGCTTGGGAGGCGCTGGCTTGGCCGCCTCGCCCCCGGCAGGGGGAGGCACTTGCGAGCCCTCGGGCTTTTGCTCGTCAGCCATCGGATCTCCTAGTTGAAGAACCCTACATTTATCACTGGCGGTAGAGGGGTGTCAAATTGCGAAAGGGCGCACGGCATAA
Organism: Bryobacterales bacterium; assembly: GCA_003167255.1. GTDB lineage: Bacteria > Acidobacteriota > Terriglobia > Bryobacterales > Bryobacteraceae > PALSA-129. The sequence goes on along the minus strand of PMTR01000089.1, from coordinate 32,220 downwards.
AAGTGGATGAACGCGGCGCCCCGGCACAGAACCGTGAGCGTTAGCGAGCGGCCGCCACGCTGCCTGGAGCAGGCCGCTCGCTGACGCTCGCGGTTCTGTGCTGAGTAGTCGGTACGCTCAGAATCGCTTGTTTCTCTGGGAAATCGCAATGCCATCCACTTTTATGTCGCACACCCATTGCGCAAGGGCGCAAATCCAAGCGGGCGGCAGGCTCCCAGATGAAATGCTTGAGGGTCATTTCTCCATCGGGGTCTTGTCGATCTGATCGATCACCAGGAAGTCCACTGGAACCTTCGACGCAACCAGTTTGAGCGAAATTGTCTTCACTGCATCGAATATGGTAGGACCGTCGTTCTCGACAAACACCGTCTCCGGTACACCAAAATGGGCTACCTGCATCGGCCCCGATGTCCAGGTCAAGGCAAAACTATAGGTGCCTGTATAGCCCACCTTGTTAATCACGGTCTGATTCAGCTCTCTCGACAGGTAGTAGGCGAGGTACTCCATCGGAGCATTCTCGAAAGTGTGTACCCCACCAGGGGAAACCGTAACCGTAGGGGGTTGATACTTGTCTGCTCCAGGCACGCGAGTAGTAGCCTGTCCGTTCGGATCTATCCACAACTCGTAGCCGGATTGTTGCCTGATGTCATGGCGGGGGTCCAACCGTAACCGCTCTTTCAGAAGATTCTGAATCATCACCCTTAACTCCGCGTCGGTAGTCGGGTGATCGGCCTTGGCCTCAAGGTCGTACCTCTCCGTCGCCATCCACTTTGGACCCACAATCTGGTCAGCTCTAACATGGTAGGCTATGCGGATGAACCTATCAAGTGGGTAATTCCGCATCGAAACTCGACTCGGCAGGAACTGGACCTCTTCAACACCAGAACCAGTTGAATGTTTGAAAGCCGCCACTTCGAATTGCAGCGGGGCCGTAGTGTTCGGCTGCGTCTGTGAGACAGCCGCAAAGAGACAGACCGTTAGAAGTCGTTTCATTGTGATCCACCAGCAAGAAAGGGCGGCAGCTTTGACAGGCTAGGCTTACTGGATTAGCCAGGGCCGGCTATTCTGGCTGATTATAGGCGCGGTACGAATTGACGTCAAGACTATTCTTATTTTCTCGCTCCCACACCGACAGCAGGCTCGTGGCTCGGTGGGCGCGTTGATCCTGAAAACCCACCTGGGCCAGACCTCGTTTCCTCACCAATTCCCATCCCGACCGTTCAACCCCCGCCAATCCCCAATCACCTCCAAAACCTCGGCGAGTGGCTCGGACTGTGTTGTAATAGAAAGACTTTTAGGCAATGTCTGATCTGGCCAAACATCTTCGGAGGGGTTGGAAGGCGGTCAGCCGCCGCGCCCGGGAATTCCGCATGATCGGCCAGGGTCTGGCGTCCACGGACCATCCGATTCTGGCGCACGTCATCCCCATGCGCCGCTGCAATCTGGCCTGCGCCTACTGCAACGAATTCGACGACCACTCCAAGCCGGTCTCCATCGACGTGATGTACCAACGTCTCGACCGCCTGGCGAAACTAGGCACCAGCATCATCACGATTTCCGGCGGCGAACCGTTGCTGCATCCCGACCTGGACCTGATCATCGCGCGCGTCCGCAAGCACGGGATGATTTCCGGCATGATCACCAACGGCTATCTGCTGACCGCCGAACGCATCCAGCGCCTCAACCGCGCCGGACTGGACCACCTGCAGATCTCCATCGACAACGTCATGCCCGACGACGTTTCGAAGAAGAGCCTCAAGGTGCTCGATAAGAAACTGCAACTCCTGGCCGAACACGCCGATTTTCACGTGAACATCAATTCGGTGGTGGGAGGCGGCATCCGCACTCCCAAAGACGCCCTGGTGATCGGCAAGCGAGCCATCGAGCTGGGGTTCACATCCACCGTCGGCATCATTCACGACGGTGACGGCCAGTTGCAGCCTTTGCAAGACGAAGAGCGCGAAGTCTACACCGCCATGCGCGCCATGGAAAAATCGAGCTACGCGCGCATCAATTATTTCCAGGACAACATCGCGCACGGCAAGCCCAACCACTGGCGCTGCCGCGCCGGCGCGCGCTACCTCTACATCTGCGAAGACGGCCTGGTGCATTACTGTTCGCAGCAGCGCGGCTACCCCGGAAAGCCGCTGGCCGAGTACACCGTGGAAGACGTTCGCCGCGAGTACCGCACGGAGAAGAGCTGCGCGCCGCACTGCACGGTGGCCTGTGTGCACCAGATCTCCTACTTGGATTTCTGGCGCGGCAAGCAGGATCTGGCGCCGGCGCCCGTGGGCGAGCAGCAGGGCGAGCGGCTGGTTCAACTGCAATAACGGTGCTCCCACAAAGCCCGTTCCGGGTGGTGATGCGTCACCGCCTTATACTTGAGAGGGAATTTGGAACTGGGTTTGCGTTGGCTTTCGGCGCCGACCTGCCGTTGAGGAGTTCATGGCCGTATTGATTGATGCGATTGACGTCAAGCGAAAGACTTTGTTTGAGATTGATAACACCCCCTTCGCCTGCCTGGAAGTGGAGGTGAACACGCCCACCGCTCGGGGTGGCCAGACTCTGGTGCGCCTGAAGATTCGCAACCTTCTCACAAACGCGGTCTTTGAGAAGACATTCAAGGCGGGTGAGAAGTTCAGGGAGCCGGATCTCCATTTGGTCCCGGCCTCCTATCTGTATAGCGACAGCAGTGGTTCTCACTTCCTGGACCAGGAAACCTATGAGACCCACACCCTTGCCGATGAGGTGATCGGGAACGCGATGGACTTCCTGATCGAGGGCACCCTGGTCGAGTTGCGCAAGTACAACGGCAATCCCATCGGTTTAGAGCTGCCGGCGTTCGTTGAGTTGGAAGTTACCGCTACGGAACCGGGTGTGCGGGGCGACACTTCGAGCGGCAGCGTGACCAAGCCAGCCACGCTGGAGACCGGTCTTGAGATCCGTGTTCCTCTCTTTATCAAGGAAGGTGAAAAGGTAAAGGTGTCGACGGAGAGCCGGACATTCGCGGGTCGGGCATGATTTGAATTCACGTCGGACGTATTCCAGCCCTCTCCCGCCCCCTGTGCTAACTTGAAACTTCATGTCCCCCGAGATCCCCGCGGAGGCTTTGCCCTGGAAGCCGGATTCCTGGCGCCGGTGGCCGGCCCTGCAACAGCCCAATTATCCCGACCCGACGGCGCTCGACCGCGTGCTGGCCGAATTGCGCGTCCTTCCGCCGCTGGTCACCAGTTGGGAGATCGTGCAGTTACGCCAGCAACTGGCTGAGGCTGCCGCCGGAACGCGCTTCGTGCTGCAAGCCGGCGATTGCGCCGAACGGTTCGCCGCCTGTACGCCCAACCGCATCACCAACATGCTCAAGGTGCTGTTGCAGATGAGCCTGGTGCTGGTGGTGGGCGCGCAGAAACCCGTTATTCGCATCGGCCGTTTCGCCGGGCAATACGCCAAGCCGCGCTCCGCCAACCAGGAAACGCGCGACGGCGTTACTCTTCCCAGCTTCCGCGGCGACAATATCAACCGTCCGGAATTCACGGCCGAAGCCCGCACACCCGATCCGCAGCTTCTGCTGCGCGGCTACGAGCGCGCCTCACTCACCCTGAATTTCATTCGCTCCCTGGTCAAAAGCGGATTCGCCGACCTGCACCATCCCGAATACTTCGATCTCGATTGGGTGGAACACTCGCCGCTGGCGGACGAATACCACCACATGGTCGGAACCATCGGCGATGCGTTGCGCTTCATGGAGAACGTGCTGGGTGTGCGGGCGGGCGAAACCGACCGCATCGATTTCTTCACCACCCACGAAGCGCTGCACCTGGGCTACGAATCGGCGCAGACGCGCACCGTGCCCCGGCGCCCGGGCTATTTCAACCTCACCACGCATTTCCCCTGGGTGGGGCTGCGCACCAACGATCCGGGCGGCGCGCACGTGGAATACCTGCGCGGCATCGAAAACCCCGTCGCCGTCAAGGTGGGGACGGACTTTACCCGCGAGCGGGTAGCGCGCTGGCTGGAGGCGCTCGATCCGAAGCGCCAGCCCGGCAGGCTGACGCTGATCCATCGCTTCGGCGCCGGCCGCATTGCGGACGCGCTGCCGTGCCTGATCGAAGCCGCACGCGCCGAAGGGGGGCGCGTGCTGTGGGTCTGCGACCCCATGCACGGCAACACGCAGATGACCGCCGGAGGCTGGAAAACCCGCAACTTCGCCGATATCATTTCCGAGGTGCAACAGGCCTTCGACATCCACCGCGCCATGGGCCAGACGCTGGGGGGGGTCCACATCGAACTGACCGGCGAAAACGTTACCGAGTGCATTGGCGGTTCGCGCGGGCCCAGCGAAACCGACCTGGCCCGCGCCTACGAATCCGAGGTGGATCCGCGCCTTAATTACGAGCAATCGCTCGAGCTGGCCTTCCTGATCGCCCGCAAAATGAAGAGCGACGGCCGGTAGTGTCCTACTTTAGGACACCACCCGACGGTCAGTAACCGGCCTGCCAAAGCGCGATAATCGGTGCATGGCCACTCTTCCGTTCATCGAATACGCCGACGCTACCCCGGAAGTCCGCGCAGTCTATGACGACATCATGACGCTGCGCCAGACGGACTACATCAATAATTTCTGGAAAGCCATCGCGAACGACCCAGTCACGCTGCGCCGCACCTGGCAGAGCGTCAAGGAGATCATGGCGCCGGGCGCGCTCGACGCGCTCACCAAGGAGCTCATTTATCTCGCCGTGAGCGCCACCAACCAGTGCGGCTACTGCATCGCCTCGCACACGGTCTCTTCGCGCAAGGCCGGCATGACCGACCCGATGTTCGCGGAAACGATGGCGGTGGTGGGAATGGCGAACGAAACCAACCGCCTCTCCAGCGGCTACCAGGTGGAAATCGACGAGCGCTTCAAGCCGCGGTAGGCCTGCGTGGTCAAGCCGCGAGTTCCGTGACAACTTGGGCACGGTCGCCCCACGGTACGGGCTGAATGGCGTAATTTCGGAAGGCGTCCATTACTCCGCCCGGAATTGCGCTTTCGGTGTCGTTCAGAACCGCGTATGCTCTTGACTCTGGCGTCCGAACTTGCCGAGTGTCGGTCCAGGCGTGAATAAGCGACTGGGCGGCATCACGCGTCGGGCGAGTGATCGCCTGCAGAATGCGTTCCGGCTGCCTTCGAGATTTCGGAATCACGAAATCGAACAGGTGGTCGTAGCCGCTGGTGCCGTTGAACTTCGCCTTCGGCGTATAGCGGATCTCGTTGGCGTCCAGCCATGCAATCACGTCTTCATAAAACAGGCTTTCTACCATGGGCTTTGCGAGGTAGAAAAGATCGTTCACGGCAAGCATGGCCTGAATGAGGGAGTGCTTACGCAGCGGGAAGGTCACAGGGGAAGCGACCACTTCGAGTGCTTCGTTGTTCAGCCGCACGCCGAATCCGCTGAGGGCCATCTTGAGAAGGTCCTGGCGTTTCTCAGTGTGGAGATTGCAGCCGGATGCTTCCAGATCGTGGATGGTGTAACTGTCGTCTGTGAGGACGAATCCACCATTTTCCCGGCGCGCGTAAATCTGGAGCGCATCGTTATGCCGGTCAAGGTAGGGCGTCGTGATCTCCACCCACGTGCTGTTTACTTGGCGAAGCGTTGTCTTGTCCTTGAGCCAAGCGCGATAATTATTCAAAAGCTTTTCGATCTCGCTGACCATTAGAAGAGCCCCATTTGGACTTGAGGCGGATCAGTGATGTTGCAGTGTTTCATGAACCCCTCGAAAGTCGAGAAAAGGTCCTGCGTGTTTGGGTATTTGTCGGGCGGCGCGGGAATCGCCCACCTGTCGCCGAAACCCTCGCAGTACACATGCAAGTGCGGGCAAGGGATGTCGGCGCCGTCCGGGTTTCGATGCGCCGGGCCGTCGAGATCCAGCCTCATGAGTATAATCGCCTGGCGCGCTCTGTTCTGGTAAGTCGCCTTGGTGAGCTTGATCTGGGCGCGAGTCACATCAAGAGTGAAGTTCTCTCTCTTGTCGGATGAGGTTAGGGGGATGGCCATCCTCTCACCCGGAGATGGAAAACTCCACTGTTTATCATCCACGCGAATTTTTCCCATGGCGATCAGGGCATCGGCCTCTGGTTGGGTCAGGTTGATATCAGCCACAGCAGTTGTTCCCGCCTGTTCTGTCCAAGTCCGCTTCCTTCGTCGCAGGTCGCATCTCCATCTGCCTTAGGGATTAGACACAAGTTATCACACGCCGCGTTCCGGTTCCCGCCTCCCTACAGCTTCAGCCTCAAATAGATCGCTCCAGGCGTCGGATGATCGGAGTACGGCTCCGTCCGCTCAAAGCCCAGCCGGTCGTACATCTCGAGCGCCTTCTCCATCGCCGGCATGGTGTCGCCCACCATTTCGCGGTAACCCGCGGCGCGCGCCTCCGCGATTACCCAGTCGAGCAGTTGCCCGCCCCCGCCCTGATTGCGGAACTGCGGCCGAACGAAGAGCCGCTTGGCTTCGCATCGCCCCGCGTCAAACTGCCGCAGCGCCACGCAGCCGGCGGATTGCCCTTCGATCATCGCCAGCGCCAGACGCCCGCCCGGCGGCGCATAGTCGCCCGGCAGTCCTGCCACTTCCGCGCCGAAGTTCTGAAAGCACGGCGTGAAACCAAACGACGCCCAATACTCTTCGAATAGCTCGCGCACCTGCGCGAGCTGCGAAGCGCTCTCTACGCGGACAATCTGCATCTCACGCCGCCACCGCGGTGAAATGCTTCTTCGGATCCGCCGCGATCCGGGCGAAGGCCGCGCTGTCGTGCCCGAAGCCGCACAGCCAGTTGCCTTCCGCCGCTGCACCCAGCCACTTCGTCTTATTCGCGATGGTCTCCAGCGGATACAGATCGAACGCCGGCATCCAGGTGGGCGGCAGGTGGGCGATCGTCGGAACCAAGTCGGAAAGGAAGCAGAACGTCTCACCGGCGCTCTCGGCGGTCACCACCATCATGTCGCGGGTGTGCCCCGGCACGGTCCGCATCCGGATGCCCGGCAGCACTTCGTAATCGCCCTCCACCAGCGTCATCCGGCCGGATTCCACCAGCGGGTCGTAGTTGGCGTCGATATAGGCGACGGCGTCACGCACGTTGCGTTCGTGCGCATGCTCCCACTCGCCGCGCGGAGCGTAGTAGCGGGCGCGCGGAAACGCCGGTTCCACTGCGTCCCCGCGCAGAATCGTATTCCCGCTGCAATGGTCCCAATGCAGGTGGCTGTTGACGACGATGTCGATGGTTTCGGGGTCGATGCCCTGCGCCGCGATCATCGCCGGCAGCGATTCGGTCACCGCCGGGATTCGCATCCGTTCCCGCTCGCGCGCATCGCGCTTGTCGCCGAGCCCGGTTTCGATCAGGATGGTGTGGCTCCCCGTGCGAATCAGGTAACAGTTGAACGCCAGGGGAATCCGATTGAGTTCATCGGGTGGAATCCTGCGGCTCCACAGGGTCCTCGGCACCACGCCGAACAGCGCCCCGCCGTCCCACCAGTAGGCGGTCTCGTTCACCCGCAGGATTTCGAAATCGCCCAGAACGGGCATGCCGGCGGCTTAACCTTTGACCAGTTTGCGGCCGCGCTCGAACAGATCGGCGGCGTCGTCCACCAGTTGCTTGCCGCGCTCGAACATGTCACGGCTGGCTTCCACGATGTTGCTGCTGGTGTCGGCCACGGCATCTTTGCTCTGCTGCACCTTGCCGGCGAGGTACCGCCGGGTTTGCTTGCCGGTCTTGGGCGTATACAAAACGGCGACGGCCGCTCCGATAAACGCCCCCGCCAGAAACCACGCGACGTTGCCGGTGAAGGTCGATGGCGTGTCCTCGGTGCGCTCTTCTATTTCGTCAGTCATAGGAATGGGGGCCTCTATGGATATTCTGCGATATCCTGGAGGCATGGCGCAAGATCCCGGGCACGACGAAGATTCCGTGGGCGAAGATCAACTCGACCCTTCCTCCGATTTAGACATGGTCACGCTCTATGACGCACCCATCGTGGACGCCGAAATGGAGGCTGACATGATTCAAGGCGTTCTGGAGTCGAACGGCATCCCGTCCATCCTGGTGCGCAACTCGATACTCCCGTCCTTGGGCTTCGAAGTGAAGGTGCCGCGGGCCAGGGTGGAAGAAGCCGAGCGTTTGATTGAGGAAGCCAAGGCCGCCGGTCCGGAAGCCGCGGCCGAGGCCGAAAGGGCCTCCGAAGAGCCGTCGTAGCGTGCAGCTATGAGCCCGTTTGGCGGCCCGGCGTGAAACGGGTAAGCAGAGAGTGCGCCGTCAGAGCCTTCGAGCAGCCAGCATCTGAATTCCGTCGGCGGCGATGATGCTGATGTGTCCGGCCCATGGCCTATCCGTCTCCACAAAGACACGCGCGAGAGGCTCGATATTCCCGGAAGTCGAGGGATGAACTCGAAACAAGACGACGCCCGATTGTTCGATAGGAATCCGGCGTTGAACGGCAATCTGCCAGAAGTCCTTATCCAGCGTCAGTACGATGCGCGCTTCGGATTCGGCGAAGTCCAGTAGGGCGGCATCCTTCCAACCGGAGCAATCGGTTCGAGCCCAAAGGACATCGTTGCCATCGGCGCGAAGTACCTCGACAATCGGCTTCGGAGAGTTTTCGTCAGCGAGGAGGCGCATCTACGCTGGAATCGGATAGGCCTTGTATTCATGGGCCAAGTAGCTGGCGTATGATAAGCAGGCGAGAATGTCGTCTCGCTTCAGGCCGGGATAGTTCGTCAGGAGCTCGCTCTCGGACTGGCCAGCCGCGAGGAGTTCGAGAACGAACTCGACGGCCAAACGCGTCCCTCGGATCACTGGTTTGCCGGCCAGGACCTGGGGATCCACGACGATGCGCTCGGAAAGCGGCATAACCACAGTTTACCGTGTCAGCGCGCGGTTCAGGGGTCCGTTGAGTGCGGCCTTCGCGATTTATTTGATTGGGTTTGGCAATCCAAGCGAAAACCTCGGCAGGCACTGTTCCAGGCGTCCGGCCCGGGTGAAAGGTGCGGCGCTGCGATCTGCGACAATCCCATTCCTTAACCGCACCACCCGGGGCCTTTGGTACAATACTTACCATTCACGCCCGGCGCGTGGGAAATTCATTATTTCTATCCCGCCGATTCATAATTTTGAATGGACCGCCGGTTTCAATTGACCGGCCAGCCGTTTATGGACTTCGATCAGCTCCATACGTTTCTCGAAATCGTCCGGCTGAAGAGTTTTTCCAAGGCCGCCCAGACCTGCTATCGCACACAGCCCGCCATCAGCGCGCAAGTGCGCCAGATCGAACAGGAGTTGCGCGCCGAGCTGTTCGAACGTTTCGGCAGCCGCATCTCCCTCACCACCGCCGGACGCATCTTCGCCGACTACGCCGAGCAGATTCTCGACCTCCGCCGCCGCGTGCAGGACACGATCGCCGAGCTCGAAACCAATCCGCGGGGGGAGTTGGTAATCGCGGCCAATGAGGCCACCTGCATTTACATCCTGCCCAAAGTCTTCTCGGTGTACCGCCAGCTCTTTCCCGCCATTCAACTGCAGGTGGATCGCTCATACGGCTCGCATGTGGTGGCTGCCGTGCTCGATAACTCCGCCGATTTCGGTCTCACGCAGCTTCCCGCCGACGAGAAGCGGCTGCAGGTGGTGAGCATTTACCACGACGAGATCCGCCTGATCGTTCCCGCCGGGCACGCCCTGGCCGGAAAGAAATCCGTCACGCCGCAAGACGTCGCCGGCAACTTCCTCCTGCTTTCCAGAGAAGGCAAAACGCGGGCGCGCCTGAACGAGTGGCTGGAGCCCGTGGAAGACGAAATCCGTATCTCCATGGAACTGGACTCCACGGAGATGATGAAGCGCTTCGTGATGGCTGGGCTGGGCGTGAGTTTCCTGGCCGTGACCAATTGCCGCGAAGAGATCGCCGCCGGCAAGCTCCACGCGCTCCCGCTCGCGCCGGAGCCGCTGGTGCGTTGCCTTGGCTTGATCTACCGCAAAGACAAAGCGCTCTCCAAGGCCGCTCTGGGTTTTATCCAGGTAGTGCAGGAGCACCTCGGCAACGATGACGCTCTGGTCGCAAAGCCGCGCGCTCCGCGGGTAGTGGCATGACGGCCTGTGCGCGTTGCGGGCGGGAGTACAAAGAGTCCGCGCCACGCTGCCCCGGTTGCGGCGAGCGGAGCCCCGCGGCGGCGGGCCTGTTCCAAACTTCGTCCGTGCTGATTTCGGCCGGCGGCTCCGACCGGGTGTACCGCTCGGTCGACGATGTTCCCACGGCGCTTCGCCATCGCCTTCTGAAATCCACCAACGGGAGAAATGCGCGCACCATCCTGATCACCGACCGCAAAGGCCGCCGCATGATCGACAAGGCTCTCGGCAAGCTCCCCGGACCCAACCGGAAGCTGCATGTCCTGGTGGCCGGGAAGGAGTCGCCCGATGCCCTGGCCTGGCTCACGCGCGGGCGCCGCAGATGGATCGGCGCTTTGGTCTTCCTCGTCGCCCTGGCCGTGGCCGCGGCTGCCTTCCTGATTCGTTGGAAGTAGCCCGCCGAAAAACGTTATCCTGAAGTCTTCCTATGAGCCGTCGAGCAGTCGTGTTTGGAGCGTCGGGCCAGTTGGGTGTCGAACTCGTCCGCGAACTCAAAGTCCGCCGCTATGCCGTCACCGGCTGGGAGCGCGCACAGGTCGATATCACCGATGGCGCCGCCGTCGAGCGAGCGCTCGCCCGGTCCGACGCCGACGTGGTATTCAACTCCGCCGCCTATAACCATGTGGATGTGGCCGAAAAGGAGCCGCAAGCCGCCTTCCTGGTGAATGGCCTGGCCGTGCGCAACCTGGCGCTGGCCTGCCGGCAGATGGACGCCCGCCTGGTCCACTTCTCCACCGACTACGTTTTTGACGGCCGCGCCCACCACCCCTATACCGAAGAGGACCCCACCCATCCCCTGGGCGCGTACGCCGTCTCAAAGCTGGCCGGCGAACTGTATGCCCAGGCTTATCTGGATCGCGCCACGGTGGTCCGCACTTCCGGTGTCTTCGGACCCGGCGGACTCAACACCGCGCGCGGCAACTTCGTCGAACTCATGTTGCGTCTGGCGGGCGCCGGCCAGCCCATCCGCGTGGTGGAAGATCATGTGGCGTCGCCCACCTATGCGCCGCTGTTGGCCGCCCGTACCATCGATCTGGTGGATCGCGATCTCAGCGGCGTCTTCCACATCGGCGGCGGCACGCCCATCTCCTGGTTCCAGTTCGCGCGCACCATTTTCCAGGTGGCCCACCTGGACCCGCTGTTGCTGGCCACCAATGAGCGCGAATACCGCACGACCGCGCAGCGCCCCAAGTATTCCGCGCTCTCCAACGGCAAGATCGAGCGCGCGGGCATCGACCCCATGCCGCCGCTGCTGCAGGCCGTCGAGCTCTATTTCGCGGCGCGTCCGCCGGCCAAACCGTAAAGCGCGCGCGCGTTGCCGCACAGCACCATGCGCGCCAGCTCCGAAGCGCGCGCGCGTGTGATCTGGCCCGAGCGCAGCATTCCGGTGAGCGCCATGGCGAGCGCCCGCCGCCCTGCGCGTGCCGCCATCCAGCCCGATTCCTCCCATCCCATTTCCGGGATGTACGGGTAAGCGTCGGTGGCGAACAGCACCTTCTCCGGCACGTATTCCAGCCACTCGCGCAGAATGCCCGCCAGCGTGGCCGGCGTCAGCGCCAGGTCTTGCGCCGAAAAATCCAGCCACGCGTTGGGCTTGCTGAGAAGCGCCGTAATCTCCCGCGTAAACGGCCACCCGCCGTGTAGCATCACGAACCTGGTCTTGCGCAGATCCGGATCGTTCAACACGCTTTCGAGCAGCAGCGGATTGGCGCCGCCCACGTGGAAATATCCGCCCGCACCGGCGTTGGTGTGGATGTGCACCGCCATGCCCAGCCGCCCGCATTCCGCGGCGATATAGCGGAAGAGAAAGTCCTGAAGCGGTTTGTATTCCGCCTCGGCCGCGACGCCCTTGGCGGCAAACCGCGCGTAGATGGCGCCGGCCGCGCTGCGCTCCACCTTGTCGAATGCGAGCGACCGCAAGTACGCCGCCTCGAACTTTTCCGCCACCGCGCCGCCCGAGCGCTGGCGCTCCAGCGTCGGGGTGACTACACGCGCCAGGTATTCTCCCAATGTTGCCGGCGCCGCCTTCATTCCCAGCGCCGTCAGATACCGCCCGCGCAGCACGTCTTCCAGCGCAAAGAAGGCCTTCCGATCGGGATTGCCCGCCGCCAGTTTCGAATTGTCCAGCGGGAAGATCAGCGCGTCCGCATACGGCACCCAGAGAAAGCGGGGCGGCTGAATGCCCGGGCCCATTTCCACGCGGTTGGCGAGCATCACGTCGACTCCCATCTGGTCCAGCACCCACGCCGGATACTGCTCGCCTTTTTCGCGCATCGCCTGCCGCTTGCCCGAAAGCGCCTTGGCCGCCTCCACCATCGCGGGGGCTCCCGGCCGCAGGTTTACCGGATCGGACTGCGGTTCCATGCTGTCCACCGGCAGCGCATCGAAATCGCGATCCGGCTTTTCGCCGCTCGCCACCATCCGCACCGGATGCGCGTGATTGTCAATCGCACGAATGCCGTCGATCTCCGCAACCAGATCCGCATCCGCCGCCGGCTGCGGCCGCTGGCACGCCGCCAATAGCGCCAGCATCGCCAGCGCGCCGCATTTACGGGCGCGCATTCTCATTTCAGCCCCCGGCCGCTCACCAGATAAACCGCAAAGCTGCCCAGCCAGTGGCCGCCTTCGTAATGTTCGCTCTTGATGCTGTCGAGCCCGGTCTGACGCAGCCGGCCCGCCAGCGCCGTCAAGGTCTTGCGGCGGGCGTCGGCGGCCGGCAGCTTCGACGCGATGCCTTCCAACATCCAGGCGCGGGTCAGGTTCAGCCCGGCCAGGTGGTAGAGCTTCGGATCCGTGACATCGGGAACATGCGTCGGCTCCAGGTCCACGCGCGGCAGGAAGGCCGTGAACCACTGCGCGAACTCCGCCTGCGGCAGAATGCGCCGCACCACATCCGCCTCCGCGAGGCACGGCGAAAGGAAATCCTCGCCCGACGGCTCATACGCCAGCGGGCAATTGCGGTCCTTCACGTAGTAATCCCGCACACGCCCTTCCACCAGTTTGCCGAACGGCGCGTCTCCCGCAATGCGCGCATAGTCCAGCATCAGCCCCATGGCGAACGCCGTGCTGTTATGCTCCCCGATGCGGATGGGGTTTTCGAGTTTCCCCAACCACCCACCGATTCGCGCGGTGATGGCCTCTACCAGCGGGCGGAGCGCCGCCGCCCACTGGCGCGACTCCGGATCGTCCCATTCCTGCAGCTCCGCCGCCAATTGCAGCAGCCACGCCAGACCATACGGCCGTTCGAAGGCGGCGCGGCCCTCCGCGTTCAGGTATCTCACTTCCTGCGCGATGTTGGCCGCGGTCAGGCTCTGACCCACCGCCCGCCGCGCTTCCGCTGCGAATGGCGCTTGCGGGAAAAGCCGCGCCAGCCGCACCAGCAGCCAGTGTCCGTGCACCGACGAGTGCCAGTCGTAGCACCCGTAAAAAGCCGGTGTCAGCTCCCGCGGCGGCTTCACGTCGGCGTCCGAATTCATGGAGTGCGCAATCTTATTCGGATACTCCTTGTGCACGCAATCTAGCGCCAGCCGCGCGAACCGCGCCGCCTGCGCCTCATCGAAATCCGAAGCTCCCATCAGGCCTCCGCACAAAATCAGTCCCGCCACAATCGCCCGCATCATGAATGTATCTTACCCGTCTAGCCGCAATATTGTGCATTTGAGTGGGACAGGCCATCGCGTTTCGTGGCCTGTTGCAGAGGGCCTTCGGCCCNNCTCGGCCGGCGCTTTTTCGACCCACGCTTGAACCCTGGCATCCGGCGGGTTAGAGTAAAGACCACCGCATGATCAAAGTTCTCCTGGTCTTCGGAACGCGGCCCGAGGCCATCAAGCTCTGCCCGGTGCTGCTCCATTTGCGGCGACTGAGCCGCGATTTTCGCGTGCAGTGCTGCGTCACCGCGCAACACCGCTCCATGCTCGACCAGGTGCTCGAAGTCTTCGACGTGGTCCCCGATTTCGACCTCAATCTGATGCAGCCCGGCCAAAGCCTAGCGCAATTGTCCGCGGGCGTCCTGGCCGCGCTCGAAAATGTCCTGTTCTCCGAGCGGCCCAACATCGTCCTGGTGCAGGGCGATACCACTACCACGTTCTGCGCGGCCCTTTCGGCCTTCTACCAGCACATCCCCGTCGGCCACGTGGAAGCCGGACTACGCACGGGCGACCTCGGGCAACCCTTCCCGGAAGAGTTGAACCGCGTCCTGACTACGCGCCTGAGCACTCTGCACTTCGCGCCCACCAGCGCCGCGGCGGCCAACCTGCGGCGCGAGGGCGTGCCCGAGGACTGCATCTCCGTCACCGGGAACACCGGCATCGACGCCGTGCTGCAAGTGCGCGATAAACTCGAGGCCCGGCAGCTCCCCGCTGCCAGGTGGCCGGACCTCGATCCTTCCAAGCGGCTGCTGTTGGTGACCGCTCATCGCCGCGAAAATTTCGGCGGGCCTCTCGAAGCCATCTGCAGCGCCCTGCTCCGCCTGGCCGCCCGCCCCGACGTCCAGATCGTCTACCCGGTACACTACAACCCCAACGTGGCGGGCCCCGTGAAGCGACTGCTCGGCGAGGAGCGCAATATCATTCTGTACGAGCCGCTCGACTATGTGCCGTTCGTCGACCTGATGCGCCGCGCATACCTGGTGATCACCGATTCCGGCGGCATCCAGGAGGAAGGCCCGTCGCTGGGCAAGCCGGTCCTGGTGATGCGTGAAAAAACCGAACGGCCCGAAGCCGTGGAAGCCGGCACCGTGAAACTGGTCGGCTTCGACCCAGACCGCATCGTCCGCGAAGCCGAGAGCCTGCTCGACGACCCCACCGAGCGAGAGCGCATGTGCCGCATCCACAACCCCTACGGCGACGGCCACGCCAGCGAACGGATAGCCGAGGCCATCTTAAAGGCGTTCGGGCCGGGCTGACGGCAAGAATCGAAAATACCCAGCGTCGCCATCGCCCCGGGCAAAGCGTTGAAACCACTTGGATTTAAAGATTCGCGCCTTGCGCCTTCCTGCTTCCACCCTGGAGGGCCACGCAGGGTTCAATCCGCCGCTGTACCCGCAAGACAGTTCACCTGCGTCGAACTCGATCATGCGCGTGAGACTGGGTATCCTTGTTTTCGCTTTTTTCCCGCTCTCCGCCCTTGTGGCGGCGTTTCCGGCCGAAAGCGGTAGCCCGCAGCAGGAAACTCCCCTGGTTGTTCCGGCCGGAGCTCCGCTTCGCTTATATCTGACCAAGCGTGCTCGAAAGCGGACGGGCGCGGCGGTTGAGGCCAAAGTTCTCGATCCGGTGTATGCCTTCGATCGCCAGGTGATCCCGGTTGGGGCGGTAGTGCTGGGAAAGGTAAACCGGCTGCAGTCTATTCCCAGATGGCAGCGCGTCAGGGCCATCCTGGATGGAGATTTCACACCGCTGCACCGGGCACCCATCGAGTTCACGACGCTGGTCATGCCGGACGGACACAGGCTGCCGCTGCACACCGTAGAAAACGCGGGGCTCAACTCCATTGTGTCTTCGCGGCGGCCGAAGAAACAGAGTTCCACCGCGCCTCAGAACACCGGCGTGCTAGGGACCGGCAAACAAAAGGTAAAGGACGCAATCCAGGGGCAGATTGAGCGGGCCAAGAACATTTCAGATATGGTGCGCGGGCCGAATAAGCTGGAGAGGATCGAGGATTACCTGGTGGCGAAGCTGCCGTACCACCCGCAGTACGTGCGGAGAGGAACACGCTTTGACGCGGAACTGCTGGATCCACTGAGTTTCGGCTCGGCATCGGTGCCGCCAGAATCGTTGGCGCTAATTGGAACGCAGCCGCAGGCCGACAGCGTGGCGCACGCCCGGCTGATCACGCCGCTGGGTTCGGCTTCGTCCAAGGCGGGAGAAATGGTGGAAGCGGTGTTGGCGGAACCGGTGTTCTCCGCCGATCACAAACTGGTTTTGCCGGAGGGCACACGTCTGGAAGGTACGGTTGTGGTGGCGAAAAAAGCCCGCTTGTTCCACCGCAGCGGCCAACTCCGATTCAATTTCCGGGAAATCGAATTGCCGGCGGAAGTCGCCCGATTGCAGGCCACCGCTCCCATTGCCACGGAGACGGAGAAGCCCGCTCAGGAGACGCTGAAGTTCCGGACGCAGGCTAACCTGCAAGCGGCGGAGAGCACCGGCAAGGCTCCCCTCAAAGTGGATAGTGAGGGAGGCGTGCAGGCCAAAGAGTCGAAGACGCGGTTCCTGGCGGCGGTGGCGTCGGTGATGATCGCGCGCCGGGCGGGCGACAACGATACGGCACGCAACCAGAGCGGGCAAGCGATCGGTCAAGACCCGAACGTGGGGGGCCGGACCATGGGAGGGGGCTTTGGTTTCGGACTGCTGGGCTCGGCAATTGCGCAGAGTTCGCGCTATGTGGGAGCGGCTTTCGGTTATTACGGAATGGCCTGGTCGCTCTATTCGGCGCTGATCGCGCGCGGCGCGGAAGTGCAATTCGGCAGGAACGCCATGGTCGACATCCGCTTCAACACCCGTTCGGAGCCCGCCGCGGCGCATAGCCCGAAAAGTGGAACTGCGCCGGCGGCGGGCCACCAATGACGATTCGAAGGAGGGAATCATGCTTCCCGGTCTCTTGCATGCCACGGCTAATACGGAAAACATCCGAGTTCGTGGTGACCGATACCACGAGGCAGATGAAGGTCCTGGGTTACCTTCCGGTGTCCGGTCAAGCTGTCCGGTGAGCTCCAGGTCCATACCCGCGGGCCGTCAGGCGGCGCCTGCGATTCGGTACCGGGGTTGCCGGAAACTCTCGCCCGTCCAGTCACAGGCCACTATTGCCCCGATCTCGACAAACTCTCCCTCTTCCGAGGTCCACTGGCTCCCTGCCAGGCGCAGTTCCACAGTGTCACGACGATTCGGTATGACGATTCGCATCCGATCCTGGTTGGCGGCCAGTACCACCGCATCGATTCTGCGACTTCCGGGGTAGAGCAGCATCAAGTGCACTTAGTCACCCTCCTTTACGTAGGGTGAGATGATTATGGACTAAAGTGATCCACAATCACAAGTTCACTTTGGTTAGCAGTTCCGTTGCCGGCGGTTTCGATTCCGACGGGTGATATCCGATGGTGTATCGCGAACGCAGTTCCTCGAGGAACTCGGCCAGCCGATCTTCGAGACGTGGCGGGTTGTCGCCAGGTTTTAAAGTGCCGCCCTGTTTCACTATGATTCTTGTGCCCGTCAAACCCGCGTGACGGCTACGAAGATTCCTTCGCCGCCCAGCGCCAGCTTGGCCGCTCCGCCGGGCGGCGCGGCAACAGCTTCCAGCAGCTCCGCCAGCAGTTCACTGCGGAGATACTCGTGGTGCGTGGCAATCGCTTCCGCGATGCGCGGCGGCGCGGCGTACAGCACCGCGATGCGGTCCGAAATTTCCAGGCCCAGCGCCTTGCGCTGATCCTGCACCAGGCGGTTGAAATCCCGCGCCAGGCCCTCTTGTTCCAACTCGGGAGTCAGCGTGATGTCGAGCGCCATGAATGTGCCTTGGTCTCCGCCGGCCGTCAGATGCGACGGACCCTCGTAGGAAACGAGGATCTCCTCTGGCGCCAGTTCGAACTTCTGGCCCTCCACCTCAACGGTCCACCCGCCACCCTTAAGCACCTCGGCTGTATCGGCCTGCGCCAGTGCGCTGCCGATCGCCCTCAAGTGCTTGCCGGCGCGCGGGCCCAATTTCCTGGTGTCCGGCTTGAGTCTCACTGTGGTTAGCGTTCTCTCATCGTCGATGAGTGTCACTTTCTTTATGTTGGCCTCTTCCAACACCTGCGCCGCATAGTCTGCGTTCTCCAGCACCTTGCGGTCCGCCGCGTCGCGCGGGCGCACGTAGAGCGTGTCGAGCGGCTGGCGAATTTTGACTTTGCTGTGCGTCCGCAGGTGCAACGCCAGGTTCTTCATGCGGATCACTGCGTCGATGCTGCGCTCCAGATCTTGGTCGATCAACGCGGCGTCCACTTGCGGGTACTTCGTCAAATGCACCGATTCGGGCGCCGCGGGGTCGACCGACCGCACCAGGTTCTGATAAATCTCCTCGGTCAGAAACGGCAGCGCCGGCGCCATCAGACGCGTCACCGTGGTCAACACCGTATAGAGCGTCTGATAGGCTTCCGTGTCGCTGCGCCAGAAGCGCCGCCGCGACCGGCGCAGATACCAGTTCGAAAATTGCTCATCGAATTCCTGGAAGGCTTCGATCACCCGGAAGTGTTCGTAATTCAGGAAGGCCTGGTTGGCGGCGTCCACCAGGCGCTGCAAGCGGCTCAACACCCAGCGGTCCAGTTCGTTGGTGGGCGCCGGCGGCGCGGCGCCGGGCTTCCAGCCGTCGGCAGAAGCGTACATCACAAAAAAGCTGTAGCAGTTCCAGAAGGTGAGCAGCTTGCGCCGCGCATCGCCGTCGATGGTCTGGCCGACGTTCCCCGCCGGGTGCAGATCCGGGAAGTTCAAATGCTGCGCGGTCTTCTGCTCGGCATAGATATAGCGCATCACCTCCGCGCCCAACGCCTCCGCGGCTTCATCGAAGGCGATCGAGTTGCCCTTGGACTTGTGCATCTCCTCGCCGCGCGCGTCGCGCACCAGCGCGTGGCCCAGCAAGGCCTTGAACGGCGCGCGGCCGTCCATCATGGCGCTCATTGCCAGCAGCGAGTAGAACCAGTTGCGGAACTGGCCGGGAAAACTCTCCAGCACCAAGTCGGCAGGGAACCACTTTTCCCAATACGCGCGGTCCGTGGAGTAGCCCATGGTGCTAAACGAGACGATGCCCGCGTCCAGCCACGGGTTGCCCACGTCTTCCACGCGCGCAGCCAGCGCGCCGCACTTTTCGCAGCGGATCTTCACCGCGTCCACGTGCGGCCGGTGCGGGGAATTGCCCTCGAAGGCGTCCCATCCTTCCACGGCTTTCTCTTGCAGTTCCTCGCGGCTGCCGATCACCGTGAAGTGCTCGCACGCGCCGCACACCCAGATGGGCAGCGCCAGGCCCCAGAATCGCTTCTTCGAGATCATCCAGTCGGCCATGTTGCGCAACCAGTCCATCTCGCGCGCTTCGCCCTCCGGCGGAATCCAGCGGATTTGCGGAACCTCGCGCTGGATGCGGTCGCGCCACTCCATGCGGATGAACCACTCGTCCACCGGCCGGAAGACCAACTCGGACTTGCAGCGCCAGCAGTGCGGGTAAACGTGCGGGTACTTCTCGCGCGCCACCAGCAGGCCCGACGCCTTCAGCGCCGCCACGATATCGTCGGCCACGTCGTTGGCATTGCGGCCGGTGAACTCCCCGAAGCCCTCGCCATACACGGCGCTCTCATCCAGCGGCGCGATGAACGGCAGATCCTCTTCCTTCCCGAGCTGTTGATCCTCCGCGCCGCAGCCCGGCGCAATGTGCACGAGGCCGGTGCCTTCCGCCTCGCTGATTTCGCTCCATGCGATCACGCGGTGCGATTCCGCCGCCGTCGCACCGAGGCCCGTCTCACCATAGGGAAACACGCCGCCCGGCGTGTTTTGCGCCGGCAATTCATCGAATGGCCCGTCGTAGGTCAACCCCAGCAGCGCGCTGCCCGGCATCTCCTCGACCACTTCCACCCCGCCCGTGCCCTTCAAAATCGTCCGGATAGAGGGCAGCTTATGCGTCTCGTGCTTGCCTTCCACCTGCAGATCCTGCAGGCGGTCGCGCTCGAAGTTTGCCTTGGCGACGTAGTATTCCCACCCTCCGTGCCGCACTTTGAGGTAGGTCATCTCGGGGTTCACCGCCACCGCCACGTTCGAAGTCAGCGTCCACGGCGTGGTGGTCCAGACCAGCAGCGCGGTCTTTTCCTGGCCGCGGATCGGAAACTTCACGAACACCGAGGTGTGAGCGGTGATGCGCCGCCCTTCGGCCACTTCCATTTGCGATAGGCCCGTGCCGCACCGCCCGCACCACGGCATCACATCGTGACCGCGATAGATGAATCCTTCGCTGTGGCACTTTTTCAGAAACGCCCAGATGGTGTAATTGTTTTCGTCGGAAAACGTGAAGTAGCTGCCGCCGTATTCCAGCGACCCCAGCTTTCGGACAATCTCGCTCGCCCGTGCCGTCTCCTTATGTCCGCTGGGCAGCGTGGCAGTCACCACGCGGTCGCCATCGGCAAGCGCGTCGCGCAACTCGATCAGCAGCTTGGGATCGTCCCAATCGCACCAATACCCCAGGCGCACCGATTGCTCGGTCTGGCGCGCCGCAAAGGTCAGCACGCGCTCCTTGCAGGCGCGCACGAAATTCTCGATGCCGAAATCGCGAATCTCGCGCTTGGTCTGCAACCCCAGGCTCTTTTCGACTTCCACTTCCACCCACAGCCCCTGGCAATCGAAACCATTCTGATACCGCAGCTCCTGCCCGTTCATGGCGTGATACCGCTGGTACATATCCTTCAACGAGCGTCCCCAAGCGTGGTGCACGCCCATGGGATTGTTGGCGGTAATCGGCCCGTCCAGAAACGACCAGCGCGGGCCGCCGGCCGTCTGCGCCCGCAGCTTTTCGAAGATGCGGTGCTCCTTCCAGAAGCGCAGCATCTCGCGCTCCATGGCTGGAAAATCTGGAACTTTCGGCACGGATCGGTACATATTCATTTGGGATAAGTGGCAGAAGGGATCGACAACGCCGGAAAAACCTATACTAGCATCCGCGCGGCTGCCCCTGGCTCGCGGCCCCACTTGCAGGGCGCGCCCATGTGGGGTCAGGCTTTCAGCCTGCCGCCGGCTTTAGAGGGTGCTGAAAAAAGCCAAATCATTACAAGCCGCCGATGAACACAGATGAACACGGATTGAAAAGAATCGTTTTATCAGCGTTCATCGGTGTTCATCGGCGGCTCAAAACGCTTCTAACTGTTACCCTGATTCTTATGCCACGGGTCGACAAGGCGCCGCGCTTCTCCGCCGCAGACGCGGCCCGGCGAGCGCGCGAACTTTACGGCCTGGATGCGGTTGCCTCGCCGCTCGCCAGCGAGCGCGATCAAAATTTCCACTTGCGCGATGCCGCCTGCTCTCAATTCGTTTTGAAGATCGCCAACCAGGAAGAATTGCCCGGTGTTCTCGACCTCCAAAACAGCCTCCTCACTTTTCTCAGCGCGCATCCCACGGGACTCGAATTCCCGCGCGTCGTTCCCGCTTCTAGCGGATCCACCATCGCTTCCGTCGACGGCTCCGATGGCGCGAATTACTTCGTACGCCTGCTGACGTGGGTGGATGGCATCTGCATGGCGCAAGCCGCGCCGCATTCCGCGGAGCTTCTGCGCTCTCTCGGCGCCGCCCTGGCCCGCGTGGATAACGCGCTTGAAGGCTTTTCGCATCCGGCCGCGCACCGCACGCTGCATTGGGATCTCCGCCAGGCCGCGCTGGCCCGCCCGCATCTCGATCTGCTCCCCGAGCCACGGCGCCGCTTGATCGAGCCCATCTTCGACGCCTGGGCTCAGCTCGATTGGTCCGCCCTCCGCACCAGCGTCATTTACAACGACGCTAACGACTACAACATCCTGGTGGATCCCTCCGGCTCGCGGGTGGTCTCCTTCCTCGATTTCGGCGACGTGGTCCACTCCGCCACGGTCTGCGACCTCGCCATCGCACTGGCTTACGCCATGCTCGATAAGCCCGACGCCATCGCAGCCGCCGCCGAAGTGGCCGCCGCTTACCATCACGTCCGCCCGCTCACCGCTCCCGAAGTGGAAGCCCTCTACACACTCGCCGCCACGCGCCTCGGCGCGAGCGTCTGCTACGCCGCCTGGCAAGCCCGCCAGGCGCCCGGCAACGACTATCTCAACATCTCGAACCAGCCGGCCTGGGCGCTGATCGAGCGCTTGGCCGCCTTGCCGCCCGGCTGGCCCGACGAGGTCTTCCGCCGCGCTTGCGGCTTTTCCTTCGGCGCGCAAACAGCCGCTTCGCTCGCCGCCGCGCGCCGACACACGCTGGGCCCCTCGCTCAGTCTCTCCTACCGCCAGCCGCTGCACATCATCCGGGGTTGGAAGCAGCACCTCTACGATTCCACCGGCCGCGCCTATCTCGATTGCGTCAACAACGTAGCCCACGCGGGCCACTCGCATCCACGCGTGGTGGAAGCGGCTGTACGCCAGATGGCGCTCCTCAACACCAACACGCGCTACCTGCACGAGAACCTCACCGGCTACATTGAGCGCCTCACGGCGACGCTGCCCGAGCCGCTGCGCGTGGCCTTCCTGGTGACGAGCGGCAGCGAGGCCAACGAGCTTGCGCTGCGCCTGGCGCGGGCCCACACCGGCGGCAACCAGGTCATCGTCGTCGATGTCGCGTATCACGGCAACACCAATGCCCTGGTCGAGATCAGCCCCTACAAGTTCAACGGTCCGGGCGGCCGCGGCAAGCCCGCGCACGTCCATGTCGCGCCGATGCCGGACGTCTATCGCGGCCCGTATCGTGGCCCCGATGCCGGCGCGCGCTACGCCGAATCGGTCGCTGATGCCGTCCGCCAAGCCACCGGCCTAGCCGCTTTCTTTTGCGAATCCGCGCTGGGCTGCGGCGGCCAGGTCATTCTGCCGTCGGGGTATATGAAGGCCGCTTTCGCCGCCGTCCGCGCCGCTGGCGGCGTCACTATCGCCGACGAAGTCCAGACCGGCTTCGGCCGCGCCGGCTCGCATTTCTGGATGTTCGAAACCCAGGACGTGGTCCCCGACATCGTCACCATGGGCAAGCCCATCGGCAACGGCCACCCCATGGGCGCCGTCGTCACCACGCCGGAAATCGCCGCCTCTTTCGCCAACGGCATGGAGTACTTCAATACCTTCGGCGGCAACCCGGTTTCCTGTGCCGTGGGACTGGCCGTCCTCGATGTCATTCGCGACGAGGGTTTGCAGCAGAACGCGCTTGAGACTGGCGATTACCTGCTGACGGGCCTGCGCGAGTTGGCCGCGCGCCACCCCATCATCGGCGATGTTCGCGGTCTTGGTCTGTTCCTCGGTTTCGAACTGGTGCGCGACCGCGCCACTCGGGAACCGGCCGCGGAGGAAGCTTCGGCGCTGGTCGATCGCATGAAGGATCTCGGCGTGCTGCTCTCGACCGACGGCCCCTTCCACAATGTGATCAAGATCAAACCGCCGCTGGTTTTCTCGCGCGTTGACGCCGGCACGCTGGTCGACCGGCTGGACACCGCGCTCAGCCAAATCCCCCTAATTTGAACCGGCCGAGACAGTGGGACAGACGATCGGGTTTTGTCGTCTGTCAGCCTCTGTGCTTTGGAGCGACATGACAGACCACGAAACCCGATGGTCTGTCCCACTGAAGAGCCGCTCAGCTCACGCGCCCCAAATGCAGCGCCACAATTCCCCCGGTGAAGTACTCGAACTCCACATCGCTGAAGCCCGCGCGCCGCATGTCTTCCGCCAGTTCCGCCGCCCGCGGAAACTTCCGCACCGATTCCGGCAGATAGGTATACGCATCGCGGCTTCCCGAAAGGGCCCCGCCGATCCACGGCAGAATCCGACGCGAATAAAAGTGGTAGACCGCCGCGAAGGCCGCGTTGGGTGGTTCGGTGAATTCCAGGATCGCCGCCATCCCATCCGGCCGCAGCACGCGCCGCATCTCCGCCAGGCCCGCCGCATAGTTCGCCAGGTTGCGGAAGCCAAATGCTACCGTCAGAAGATCGAGCGAGCCGTCGCGCACCGGCAACTGCAATGCGTCGGATTCGAACAGCGCCACGGCCGGGCTTCGCCGCGTGGCTTTCTCACGCGCAGCCAGCAGCATGGGATGGCAGAAATCCGAACCCAGCACCGGCGCGCCGCTCGCGCGCTGCAATGCCAGCACCAGATCGCCCGTACCGCAGCAGATGTCCAACACGAGAGCTCCCGGCCGCCCCAGCACCGGCGCCACGCGGCGCACCGTGCGGGCCCGCCACCACCGGTCGATGTTCAGCGAAAGCAGGTGATTGGCCAGGTCGTAGCGGTGCGCCACGCGCCCGAACATACCGCGAACCCACGCCGCGGCCTCCCGCTCGCTGCGCGCTCCTTCCGGGGTGGCGCCTTTCATGCCAGGGCTCGCTCAATCGCCGTGAGCACCAGCTTCTCATCCACGCCCGAAACCACTTTCACTTCCCCCACCCGCACCGGCAGCACAAAATGGATGGCGCCCTGCACCGTCTTTTTGTCGTGGACCAGGCGCGCCTGCAAGTTCGCCGCGGAGATGCGGTTGACGGGCGGGATCGGCCCGTAGCGCCGCACCAGCTCCAGCATGGCGGCGGCATCGGCGGCCTCCACCGTGCCGGTCAGTTCGCCCAAGTACACGGCCGCGCGCATCCCCCACGCCACCGCTTCGCCGTGCAGGAATCGCGTGTACCCGGTTTCCGCCTCGAGCGCGTGTCCGAAGGTATGGCCGAAGTTCAGAATGCGCCGCAGGTCACCTTCGCGTTCGTCGGAGGAAACCACCTCGGCCTTCATCCGCACCGAATCCTCGATGATGCGGTCCACCGCCGCCGGCCGGCGCGCCAACACGCCGGCGCTCGAATCCGACAGGTAGCGGAACAGCGCCGGCTCCCGTATGATCCCGGCTTTCACAATCTCCCACAGTCCCGAGCGGTATTCGCGCTCCGGCAGCGTGTCGAGCGCGGCCGGGTCGATCAGCACCGCCAGCGGCGGATGGAAACTGCCGATCAGGTTCTTCCCGCTCTGGAGGTTCACCCCGGTCTTGCCGCCGACGGCCGCGTCCACCTGCGCCAGCAGCGTGGTGGGAATCTGGATCACCGGAATCCCGCGCATGAAAATCGCAGCCAGGAACCCCGCCATGTCGTTGACGATGCCGCCGCCGAACGCGATCACCACGCTCGAACGGTCGCCGCCCCGCTCCACCATGAGTTCGGCCAGCCGCTCGATCGGCCCCAACCGCTTCTGATCTTCCCCACCCGGCAGAAACAGCGCTTCATGCTGCCTGCCCGCCAGCGCGTCCGCGAGCGCCGGTCCCTGGTGCCGCCACACATCTTCGGTCGAAACCACGAAAACCTTGCCGGCCTTCGCGGGAAGGTGTTGCGCCGCCGAACGGATTACGCCGCGTTCGACGATCGCCGGATAGCGGTGCTCCGGCGTCTCGATTTGATAAGTGGGCATAGGGCTCTGTATTAAGCTTCTGCCGGCAAAGATGCTCCCGCCATCGGCTACTTCTTGTCCGGCGCGCCGGCAGGCAGCAGGCGAGTGATCTCGGCCGCCAGTTGATCGCCTTCGAATATTTCGCCCGTCAGCGGCCCATACAGGTAATCGCGCCGGATGATGCCGCCGCCATCGATCATGTAAAGGTGCGGAAAGGCCAACGTCTGGGTCAGCACGTAAGAGTATGCCACCTGCCCCGAGTCGAACAAGATCGGGTATTTGATCCGGTGGCCGGCAATGAAGGCCGTCACATTGCCCGGGTCGTCCGGAGGATTGACGACTGCCAGCACCGCGATCCGGGCGCCATATTTCTCCTGGGTCTGTTGCAGCAGGTCCGCAAAGCCGGCGCAGTGCGGGCAGGTGGTCTGGAAGAAAACCAGAAGCACCAGTTTGCCGCGGTAATCGGCCAGGTCATGTTCCGCGCCCTTCGAATCCACAAGTGAAAAACCGGGCGCACGGCGGTTCACATCAGCCGCAAAAAGCGCTCCGGCGCAAAGCAAGGTAATCAGAAGTTTTCTCATAGTCGCTCTGTTCATCCCACTAATTTTCTCAAAGACTCCTGGTATGGTGCACGCGCCACGCCGCGTTCCGTGATGATGCCGGTCACGTAACGCGCCGGTGTCACGTCGAACGCCGGATTCTGGACAACCGTCCCCGTTGGCGCCATCTGCCGCCCCTGAATGTGCGTCACTTCCACCGCGGCGCGCTGCTCGATGGGAATGGCATCGCCCGATTCGAGCGCCAGGTCCAGCGTCGAGATCGGAGCCGCCACAAAAAACGGCACGTTGTTTTCCTTCGCCAACACCGCCACCGAATACGTGCCCACCTTGTTGGCCACGTCGCCGTTCGCCGCGATGCGGTCAGCGCCCACCACCACGCAGCCGATCCGGCCCGACTTCAGAAAGTGGCCCGCCATATTGTCGGTGATCAGCGTCGTCGGAATGTGGTCCTGCTGCAGTTCCCACACGGTGAGCCGCGCGCCCTGCAGAAACGGCCGCGTCTCATCGGCGAATACATCCACCGTTTTGCCGCTCTCGATGGCCGCGCGAATCACACCCAGCGCCGTTCCATAACCCGCCGTGGCCAGCGCGCCGGCGTTGCAGTGCGTCAGCACGGTCTTGTGGTCCGGCACCAGCGCCGCCCCGTTGCGCCCGATCGCACGGCAGATCGCGATATCCTCTTCGCGCACGCGCAGCGCCTCTTCCACTATCCGCCGCCGGATCTCCGCCGGCGCGGCGCCGCGCAGGGACGCATACAGCCGCTTCATGCGGTCGATGGCCCAAAAGAGATTGACGGCCGTCGGCCGCGTGGCCGCCAGGGTGGCGCAAATCGTCTCCACCTGCCGGTCCAAATCCTGCTCGCCCGCGTGGAGCACGCCCAGCGCGACTCCCATGGCCGCCGCCACCCCGATGGCCGGCGCGCCCCGGATAATCATGTCGCGAATGGCCCGGGCGACTTCCTCGTACGTCCGGCACGTGACATACGTTTCTTCGAGCGGCAGTTTGGTCTGGTCGATCATGACCACCGCGTTGTCGATCCATTGAATTGTCTCTACCATTAGTGCGGCAGATTCCTTCCTTGCATAAACAACGAAACAAATGACAGCGCATTAAAAGATGCGTGCATGATGGCCGCCGCCCGGGTCGAGCCGGTGGCCTGCCGCATCCAGCCGAACGTCGCGCCCGCCATGCCAATCTGCACCGCCGAGCGCCACGAATCCCCATATTCCCAATAATGCAGCATTCCGAACGGCGCGGCAGCCATCAGGATGCCGGCCACCGCTCCGAAACTGCGCACCAGCAGCGGTTGCAAGAACCCGCGAAAGGCCAGTTCTTCGCACACCGGCGCCACAACGGTGCCGAACAGCGTCACCACAACCAGCGACGCCGCGGGTCCTTTCATCATCTCCATGATCGGGCCGCTGGTCTGCGGCGTCGCAATCAGGTGGCCCACAAAACCCACCCCCAGCGCGGCCCCCAAACCGGCAATTACGTTCCATAGAAACGGTATCCCAGTGGAGTTCCATCCCAACGACCGCCAGAAGGGCCGGCCGTACTGCACCCGTAAAATCACCATCAACGCGCCGAACAAGAGCGCGTAGCCGATCAGGGTTTCCGGCACCGACTCTTCCGCCGGCGCGGCCGCGTGCCAGTGCAGCAGCGTCATCGCCAGCTTCACCAGCGCAAGTCCTCCGAACATGCAAGGCAACGATAGCCCGGCCATGAGAAACAAATCGGAGTATCCCCAGAACGGCACACGCTCCGGCTCCGCCGGCGTTGGAATGCCGCCCTCCGGTACCGGCCCTGGATCGGGAAGCGCCAGTTCTTCGCTCATGAATCCTTCTCGATCAGCGCCGCCGCCAGCAACGGAATCATCAGTTCGTGGTGTCCGGTGATGGCGTAGCCTCTTCCGGCGGTTGGCAGGCTGAAGCCTGCCCCACCAGAACCAGAGTGCGGGCGTTCCACGACGTTCACGCGCGGCCGGTAGTGCTGCAGGAAATCGAAATTCGCGGTGGTGAAACCGGCCAGCGGATGCCCCAGGTTTCGCACCGCCGAAACGGCTTTCAGAAATACCTCCGGCATCACCACGGCTGAGCCCACATTGAGATAGACGCCGCCTTCATTCAAGTCCGCCACGTAGGCCGCGAACAACCGGAAGTCGCGATGCGACGCGCTCCCGATGGCCGCCGGGTCCGCCGCCGGATGCATGTGCGGCGTATCCGTCCCGATCGCCACGTGCACCGTTACCGGCGTCGAGTTCTGGTATGCCTGGAGCACCAGGCTCGCGCCCGGGCCGGCGAGCGAGGACTGCTCCGCCAGCCACTTTCCCAACGCCTCCCCCATCCCCAGGCCATCGCGGTCGCCCTCCGCAATCGCGCGGTTCATGTCGCGCCCGGTCTCTTCCGCCGCGCCAAACCGCCCGTCGGGCAGGACCGCCTCCACGTCTTCACTGGTATGTCCGGCCAGGGCGATTTCGAAATCGTGGATGGACGCCGACCCGTTCATCGCGAAGGCCGTGGCATACCCGCGCCGCATCAAATCGATCAGCACCGGAGCCAGGCCGCACTTGATCACATGCCCGCCCAGGCCCCACAGTATCGCGCGCCGCCGCGCGCGCGCCGCCGCCACCGCTTCCACCACCGCGCGAAACCCATCCGCCGCCAGCACGCGCGGCAGCGAATCGAGCCACCCGGCCACTCCCGAGCCTTTCGCATAGGGCGAAGCAAAGTCCGCCAATTTGACTTTGCCGCCGCGCTCCGCAAGCCCTACCGTGCGCAGGCCCGCAAAATCCAGAGGACGCTTCGAGTATTTGCTCATGCCGCCACCCCGTTGCGCAGCACCTTGCGCAACGCTTCCGCCGTATAGCTCTTCTTCGACCGGCTCACCTGCTCCGGCGTTCCGCACGCCACTATCTTCCCGCCGTATTCGCCGCCATCCGGTCCCAGGTC
Organism: Bryobacterales bacterium; assembly: GCA_003167255.1. Taxonomy (GTDB): domain Bacteria; phylum Acidobacteriota; class Terriglobia; order Bryobacterales; family Bryobacteraceae; genus PALSA-129. The sequence continues at coordinate 3,499 of PMTR01000089.1, read as the reverse complement.
GATGATCCAGTCGGCCGTCTTCATCACGTCCACGTTGTGCTCGATCACCACCACCGTATTGCCCAATCCCACCAGCCGCTGCAGCACGTCCAGCAGCTTCCGCACATCGTCGAAATGCAGCCCCGTGGTGGGTTCGTCCAGCAGATAAAACGTGCGCCCGGTCTGCCGTTTGCTCAGTTCCTTGGCCAGCTTGATGCGCTGCGCCTCGCCGCCCGAAAGCGTGGTCGACGATTGTCCCAGGTGCACGTACCCCAGCCCCACGTCGAAGAGCGTTTGCAGCTTGGCGCGAATTTGCGGCAGGTTCTCCATCAGCGGCAGCGCTTCTTCCACCGTCGCATCCAGCATATCCGCGATCGAGTGGCCCTTGAATTTCACCTGCAGCGTCTCGCGATTGTAGCGGCGCCCGCGGCACACGTCGCACGTCACGTAGACGTCGGGCAGAAAATTCATCTCGATCCGTTTCAGCCCGTCGCCCTGGCACGCCTCGCACCGCCCGCCCTTCACGTTGAAGCTAAACCGCCCGGGCTTGTATCCCCGCTCGCGCGATTCCGGCAACATGGCATAGAGATCGCGAATCGGCGTGAAAAGCCCGGTGTACGTGGCCGGATTCGAACGCGGCGTCCGGCCGATGGGCGCCTGGTCGATGCGAATCACTTTGTCGATCTCTCCCACGCCGTCGATGCTCTCGTGCGCGCCCGGCTCTTCGTGCGACCCGTAAATCTCCCTCGCCAGCGAGCGATACAGGATCTCGTTCACCAGCGTCGATTTGCCGCTGCCCGAAACCCCTGTCACCACCGTCAGCAGTCCCAGCGGAATTTCGGCGTCGATGTTTTTCAGATTGTGCTCTGTGGCGCCGTGAATGATAAGCTTCTTGGAGCCCGGCTTCCGTCGCTCGGCCGGAACCGGAATCTCCAGCGCTCCGCAAAGATAGCGGCCCGTCAACGAGTTCGCATCGCGCCGGATGTCGTCCGGCTCGCCGGCCGCCACCAGTTCCCCGCCCAGCCGTCCCGCACCCGGCCCCAGGTCGATCACGTAGTCCGCCCGCGCAATGGTCTCCGCGTCGTGCTCCACCACCAGCACCGTGTTCCCCATATCGCGGAGGTGCGCCAGCGTCTCCAGCAGTCGCCCGTTGTCGCGCGGGTGCAGCCCGATGGAAGGCTCGTCCAGCACGTACAGCACGCCCCGCAGCTTCGAGCCAATCTGCGTCGCGAGGCGTATCCGCTGCGCCTCGCCACCCGAGAGCGTCGCCGCCGATCGCTCCAGGCTCAGGTAATCCAGCCCCACCGCCGAAAGAAACTCCAGCCGCCTGCGGATCTCATCCAGCACCCGTCCGGCAATCTGCATTTCGCGTTCGTGGAACTCCCAATTCCGCACCGTCACCAGCGCCCGCGCCACCGGCAGGGCGGTGAACTCCGCAATCGAGAAATTCTTCACCCGCACCGACAGGCTCGCCGGCCGCAGACGCCTCCCCTTACAGGCCGGACACTCCACCGGCGACATGTAATCCGTCAGCCAGTCGCGGTAACCTTCCGGCGCTTCCCGGTAAATCTGGTCCAGGATCTTGAGGACCCCCTCGAACCCGTTGCCGCCTTCGAGCAGAAGGTCGCGCGTCTTCCGCGGCAAATCCTCGAACGGCTTCTTCAAATTCACGCGCGCGCGCCGGGCGAATTCCTCCAGTTGGCTCTGCATCGTCCACGAATTGGCCGCCGGTCCCAGCCCGCCGTCCAGCAGCGGCTTCGACGCGTCCACAATCACTCTCGCCGGATCGAACGTCCACGTGCTTCCTAATCCGTGGCATTCCTCGCACGCGCCGTACGGGCTGTTGAATGAGAACGAGCGCGGCTCCAGTTGCGGGATGCTCGCGCCGCACTCCATGCACGCCAGCTTCTGCGAGTACAGCCGCTCCTCGCCGTTCACCACCACGATCAACACCAGCCCATTGGCCAGACGCGTGGCCGTTTCGATGGAAGCTTCCAGGCGCTTCTCGATCCCCGGCTTTACGAGCAGCCGGTCCACCACCACTTCGATGGTGTGATTGCGGCGCCGGTCGAGCGGTATATCTTCGTCCAGCGAGCGTAGCACTCCATCGATCCGCGCCCGCACAAAGCCCTGCCGCGCCAGTTTCTCCAGGTCTTTCTTGTATTCGCCCTTGCGCCCGCGCACCACCGGGGCCATCACCATGATCCGGTCCTCGGGCTTCAAGGCGACCACGTGCTGCAGAATCTGCTCGGTGGTCTGCCGGGAAATCTCGCTGCCGCACACCGGACAGTGGGGCGTCCCGATGGAAGAGTACAACAGCCGCAGGTAGTCGTAAATCTCCGTGATGGTCCCGACTGTCGATCGCGGGCTGCGGCTGGTGGTCTTCTGTTCAATCGAAATCGCCGGACTCAGCCCGTCGATCGAATCCACATCCGGCCGCTCCATCTGGTCCAGGAATTGCCGCGCGTACGTCGAAAGCGTCTCCACGTACCGCCGCTGCCCTTCCGCATAAATCGTGTCGAACGCCAGCGACGATTTCCCCGACCCGCTCAGCCCCGTAATCACCGTCAGGCTGTTGCGGGGTATTTCCACGTCGATGTTCTTTAAGTTGTGCTGGCGCGCGCCATGCACAGTGATCCGGTCCAGCATAGTGGTTTACGAGTGGAAAGGGCGAATCTCTTATTGTGACGCGACTTGTGCCGGTTCCGCAAATTGCGCTATAAAGAGGTCAGTCATGAACAAATGCGCGCGGTGCGGAGCGCACCTACGACGCGTCCACCGAACGTTCCTCGAACGTTTCAGTTACATGGCGATTTACGAGTGCAAGACCTGCTCCGTGGAGGAGTTCGTTCCCCGCCGCTTCCGCCTCCACTTCGGCGCCAAGGCCCGTTGCCCGAAGTGCGGCACCTTCCGCATTGTGCGGCTCAAGGCCCCCGATCGCATCGACCCCATGTTCAGCGGCTTATTCAACCTGTTGGAAAAACTGTCCGGCGGCCGCCTGCACCACTGCCGCTATTGCCGCATCCAGTTCTACGACCGGCGCAGGCTCGCTACCGACGCGGCCGATGAACCCACCGAACCCGAGACTGCAACTCCCACTGGCGCCCGGTCGGATGCATGATTCCGCCGCTCCGCTTCACCGCGTCGCCTGAGGACGCCTCCCAGCGGCTCGACCAACTGCTCCGCGAACGCTTTCCCCAGTTCAGCCGCGCCCGCCTGCAGGAGTGGATACGCTCCGGCGGCGTCCTGGTGGCCGGCCTTCCCAGCCGCGCCTCCCACACCGTGCACGCCGGCGAAACCATCGAAGTGGAACCCGCCGATCCGCCCCCTTTGCGCGCCACGCCCGAATCCATCCCGCTCTCCATCCTCTACGAAGATGGCGACCTGGTTGCCATCGATAAGCCCGCCGGCATGGTGGTCCACGCCGGCGCTGGCGTACATACCGGCACCCTCGTCAACGCCCTGCTGGGCCGCTTCGATGCGCTATCGGGTGTCGCCGGCGAACTCCGCCCCGGCATCG
>PMTR01000127.1 GCA_003167255.1 Bryobacterales bacterium | reverse complement strand
CCGCCCGAAAAGCGGCCGGAAAAAGGACTGCTCGGGATTCGCCAGGCGCTGGGGGTTTACGCGAACCTGCGCCCCGTGCGCGCCTATCGGTCGCAGCTCGATTCTTCGCCCCTGAAGAACACCATAGTGGAAGGCGCCGATATGATCATCGTCCGCGAACTGACGGGCGGGATCTATTACGGAACTCCGCGCGGTATTACCGGTACCGGCGCGGAGGAGCGGGCGGTCAATACCATGACCTACACGCGCGCGGAAATCGAGCGCGTTAGCCGCATGGCCTTCCACCTGGCGCGGGCGCGGCGCAAGAAGGTGACGTCGGTGGACAAGTCGAACGTGCTGGAGAACTCACAGCTCTGGCGGCGGGTGGTGACGGAAATGTCGTCGGAGTATCCGGAGATCGAACTGGACCACATGCTGGTGGACAATTGCGCGATGCAGTTGATCCTGAACCCGCGGCGGTTCGATGTCGTGTTGACGGAGAACATGTTCGGGGACATTTTGAGCGATGAAGGGGCGGTGCTGGCAGGATCGATCGGGCTGCTGCCCTCGGCTTCGATCGGCGACCGGCGGCCGTCGGGAGCGTGGGTGGGGTTGTATGAGCCGGTACACGGTTCGGCGCCGGACATCGCGGGACAGAACAAAGCCAACCCGCTGGGGGCCATCGGGTCGGTGGCGGCGATGCTGTCGTACAGTTTTGGATTGCAGGAGGAAGCGGCGGCGGTGGAAGCGGCGATCGAAGCGGTACTGCGGAGCGGACGCGTTACCGCGGACTTGCGGCCGGCGGGTGTGCCGGCGACGACGGAGGAAGTGGGCGGGGCGGTGTGCGCGGCGATCGGGTGAAGAAAAGACTTCACCGCGGAGGCGCGGAGACGCGGAGAAGAGAGAGGATAGGAGGAGTTGGGAGTTGGGAGTTGGGAGTTGGGAGTCAGGAGTCAGAAGTATGGGGCGGACGATTATTGAGAAGCTGTGGGATTCGCATGTGGTGCATGAAGAGGCGGGGGCACCGACGCTGCTGTTCATCGACCTGCATTTGGTGCATGAGGTGACTTCGCCACAGGCGTTTCAGGGGCTGCGCGAACGCGGGATCAAAGTGAGACGGCCGGACCTGACGATCGCGACGGCCGATCATAGCATTCCCACGACGGACCGTTCGCTGCCGATTGTGGATGAGATTGCGGCGAAGCAACTGGCGCAACTGGAAGCCAACTGCAAGGAATTCGGAATCCGCTGCCTGGGGATTCACAGCGAAGGGCAAGGGATCGTGCACGTGATCGGGCCGGAACTGGGGCTGACGCAACCGGGGATGACGGTGGTGTGCGGCGACAGCCACACCGCTACGCACGGGGCTTTCGGCGCGCTGGCGTTCGGCATCGGGACAAGCGAAGTGGAGCACGTGCTGGCGACGCAGTGCCTGCTGCAACGGAAGTCGAAGAGCTTTCAGGTGCGGGTGGAGGGCAAGCTGAAAGCCGGCGTTTCGGCCAAGGACATTATTCTGGCGCTGATTGCGCGGATCGGGATAGGCGGCGGCACGGGCAGCGTGTTCGAATACACCGGCAGCGGCATTCGCTCACTGACGATGGAAGAGCGCATGACGGTGTGCAACATGTCGATTGAAGGCGGGGCGCGCGCCGGGATGGTGGCGCCGGACGACACGACTTTCCAATACCTCAGCACGCGGCCGCACGCTCCGAAGGGTAAGGAATGGGACGCCGCGGTGGCACGGTGGAAGGAACTGCCGACGGATGAGGGCGCGAGTTACGATCGCAGCACGACGATTGAGGCGGACACGCTGGAGCCGATGATTACCTATGGCACCAATCCCGGGATGGGGATGGCGATCGGCGCGGCGCTGCCGGACCCGGCGAATGTGGCGGACCCGATGGCGCGCGATTCCATCGCGAAGGCGCTGAAGTACATGGGGCTGGAAGGCGGAAAGCCGCTGCTGGGGCACCCGATCGACGTAGTCTTCATCGGAAGCTGCACGAATTCGCGGATTTCGGATTTACGGAGCGCGGCGGCGCTGTTGAAGGGGAGGAAGGTGAATCCGAAGGTGCGGGTGATGGTGGTACCGGGATCGCAGGAAGTGAAGCGGCAGGCCGTAGCGGAAGGGCTACCGGAGATTTTCCGGGCGGCGGGCTGCGAATGGCGCGAGCCGGGCTGCTCGATGTGCATCGCGATGAACGGCGATCAGCTTGGGCCGGGGCAATATAGCGTGTCGACGAGCAACCGCAACTTTGAAGGACGGCAGGGGCCGGGAGGGCGGACGTTCCTGGCGAGCCCGATGACGGCGGCGGCCAGCGCTTTGACTGGAGTGGTGACGGATGTGAGGACCTTGTTATGAAGCCATTCACGAATTTCGAAAGCCGGATGGCGCCATTGCCGAGAAACAATGTGGATACCGATCAGATTATTCCGGCGCGGTTTCTAAAGACTACTTCGAAGCAGGGCCTGGACCAGCATCTTTTCAACGACTGGCGTTACGATGCGCAAGGGAATCCGAAGCCGGACTTCCTGTTGAACCAGCCGCGAGTGAAAGGGGCGCAGGTGCTGCTGGCCGGCGACAACTTCGGTTGCGGCAGTTCGCGGGAGCATGCGCTGTGGGCGTTGACGCAGTTCGGTTTCCGCGCGGTGATCAGCACTTCGTTCGCGGATATCTTCACGCAGAATTCGCTGAAGAACTCGCTGCTGCCGATTGTGGTGCCGGCGGATGTCCATGCGGAACTGTTTCGGGCGGTGGAGAAGGACCCCGGGGCCACCGTGAAGATCGATCTGGCGCGGCAGACGCTGACCACGCCGGGCGGACGACGGGTGGAGTTTCCGGTGGATGCCTTCTCGAAGCACTGCATGGTGGAGGGCGTGGATGAGCTAGGGTACATCCTGAGCCAGGAAGCGGCGATTGCGGGGTACGAGGCACGGCGGGTGGGGTCGGTGAATACGCTGGGGTAAAACAGCGGGGACCGGGCTTCGCCCGGTTGCACCGATTGACAATCGGTGCGCAGGATACCATCCTGCCCCACTGAGCGTCGACACGAGTCGACGCGGCACGCATGAGTGCGTGCGCCACGGGGGAAATACATCTAGCCGGCGCGGCGAGACCGCTCCAGATCGATGAGGGCACGCTTGCGATCGAGGCCCCAACGGTATCCGCCCAGTTCGCCGTTGCCGCGGATCACGCGATGGCAGGGGATGACCAGCGCCACCGTGTTGGCGGCGCAAGCGCGCGCTACGGCACGAGTGGCGGCGGGTTGGCCAATGCCGGCGGCAACCTCGCTGTATGACTGCACCTGACCGTAGGGAATGGTCTGCAGGTAGTTCCAGACGCGCATCTGAAAGGCGGTGGCGCGGATGTCGAGGGGAAGCGCCAAGCCGGGCTGGACGCCTGCGAGATGACGGTTGAGGGCTTGGATCCATCGGCGGAAGCCGGCGGCGTGCGGCTTGCGCATAGGCTCCAGGCGGGCGGCAGGATACTCGCGCCGCAGGAGATCCATTAGATTTTCGGGCGAGTCGCCGAATTGGACGAAGCAGAGGCCGCGGTCGGTGGCTCCCAACATGATGAGGCCAATCGGCGATTTCACGGTAGTGTGCGTGATGGTGACGCCGTCACCGCCCAGACGGTACTGGCCGGGCGTCATGCCGAGACGGGTATCGGCGCGCTCGTAGACGCGGCTCCCGGAACCGAAGCCGGAAGCGTAGACGGCCTCGGTGACATCTTTGGCGTGGCGGAGTCCGGCCTTGAGTTTCTCCAGGCGGCGGGCCTCGAGGTACTGCCTGGGGGTCAATCCGACGGCCGCCTTAAAGGTCCGCTGCAGATGGAATCGGCTGAGGCCGGCGTGCGCGGCGAGGGCCGCGAGGTCGAGGGGCTCGCCGGAATGTTTTTCGATGTAGCGGCAGAGATCCTGGATGACCGCGGAGGGGCTTTCTAAGGGCTTGCAACGGAGGCAGGGCCGCAGACCGGCCTTTGCGGCTTCGGCGGCCGTTTGGTAGAAGCGGATATTCTGGCGCAGTGCGCGGCGCGACGGGCAGGAGGGACGGCAGTAGATTCCGGTGGTGATCACGCCGATGAAAAAGCGGCCATCGAAACTAGGGTCGCGGCTCTCGCGGGCTTTCCAACATTGCTCTTCTGAGATCATATTGCCAGCTTGGCGCACTTTTCATTTTCGATCTATCCGGAGGTTGCGGTGGAATTCGCTCCCTTACGGTCGCGGCTCGGATTGGAGTCGCGGCTCGGTGCGTTGTCAGGCCTGCTCAGGGCGAGCGAAGGATTGTTGGAGCTGGCGGCGTACTTCGGGCTCGCGGAGGCGGGCGGCCTCTTCCACCTGGCGGCGGATCTCCGGCGAATCGCGATGCAGGCCTAGCGCTTCCACGGCTGCGGCGGCGTCGGGGATGCGGCCGATGCGCAGCAGATTCAAGAGGAATTCGAGCGAATCCGGCTGGCGGGTCGCGCTCAGCGCGCGCAGCAGCACGAGGCGGAATTGCGGATCGCGCTCGCGGTTCCAGGCATTGGTTAGCCGTTCGACCGCCTCCGGCAGGCGGGACGAGCCGAGGGACAGAGCGGCTTCCTCGCGCACGGTTTCGCTCTTATGCAAGAGGAAGCCGGCAACGAAATCAAGCGCCTGCCGGCCTTCCAGTTGCAGCAGGTGGTCGAAGACTTGTCCGACGATTTGGGATTCTTCATCACCCAGGCGGGCCTTGAGGCGCAATACGAGGATGGCCTCGTCGCCTTCCATTTGCGCGAGGGCGCGAAGTGCGTCGGCGCGCACGGGGAGGGCGGGATCGGCGAGGGAGTCGACGAGGTGGCGCAGCACGAGTCCGCGTTCGATGTCGAGGCAGGCGGGGAGCGCCAGAGCGCAGGTGCCGCGCAGGGTGGAGGCGGTGTCCTCTTCCCCGCCCCAGACCGGTTCCAGTTGGACGTGGCGCAGACCGCGGAGGAAGGGGGCGACCTGTCGGTGCTCCATGGCGACCAGCGCCTGGGAAATGGCGTTTTTGCCCCAACATTGCGGGTCGCGCGCGACGGGCTTCTCGAAGAGGCGGTCGAAGGCGCACAGGAGATCGGGGACAAGGTCGCGGAGTTGGCGTTCGGCGGCGATTTTGGCGGCTTTGGCGACTATCAGGTTGACGCGATCGGCCAGGGCTTTGCGCAAGGCCGGCGCAGCATCGGCGGCTGTAGCTTCGCGGAGGCGGTTCAGGGCCTCGATATCCTCTTCCACCTTACGATGCGGCATGACTCCAGAATAGCGGCGAATCTGCCACTTTTCCCAGGCCGGGTGCATCCAATCGTCGGGCCTCAGGAGGGCCAATGATGAAACGTACAGCTACTGCGCAATGGCGCGGCGATCTCAAATCCGGGGCCGGCACCATCTCCACCGCGAGCGGCGTGCTTTCGAACACCAATTATTCGTTCCACACGCGGTTTGAGGATGGCAAGGGGACCAATCCAGAGGAACTGCTGGCGGCAGCGCATGCGGGCTGTTTTACCATGGCTGTTTCCGCTCAATTGGCGGGCGCAGGGCTGACCGCCGAAAAGCTGGAGACGACCTGCACGATCAGCCTGGAAAAGGGTGCGGATGGATTCGGGATCCCAGAGAGCCATCTGGACCTGAAGGCCAAGATTCCCGGCGCGAGCCAGGCGGCGTTCGACACGGCGGTGCAGGCGGCCAAGACAGGTTGCCCGGTGTCGAAGCTGTATAAGGCGAATATTACGCTGACGGCCGTGTTGGAGGGCTAGGGGCAAGGGCGGTACGCACGGGGGGCAAAGCCGGTACAGCTACCAATTCCAAAGGCCGGAATTGGTAGCAGTCCCGGTTTTGCGGCGTTATTCGTAGCGCAGGGCGTCGATGGGGTTGATGCGCGAAGCTTTTACCGCGGGGTAGATGCCGAAGACGATGCCTACGAAGACCGAAACGCCAAACGCGATCACCACGGATGTTGTGGTCACGATGGTCTTCCACTCCGCGGTACGCGCGATCAGCCAGGCAAGAAAGAAACCGAAGCCGATTCCCATGAGGCCGCCGCCCATCGATATGAGGACCGATTCGGTGAGGAACTGGCGGACGATGTCGAAGCGGCGCGCGCCCACCGAGCGGCGGATGCCGATCTCGCGCGTCCGCTCCATGACCGTCGCCAGAACGATATTCATGATGCCGATGCCGCCCACCAGCAGGGAAATCGCCGCGATGGCCACCATCACGTAGGTGAAGATGGTTTGCGTACGCTGTTGCTGCGCCAGCAGCGCGGCGGGGATGGTCACCGAAAAGTCCTGCACGTCGTGGTGCGTGTGGTTCAAGACCGAAGTCACCACTTTGGCCACTTCGATGCTATCGGCATCCGGCTTGAGGCGTATTTCAATGCCGTCCAGATCGTCCTTCATGTAGGAGTTGCTGTCGTAAAACCGGTACTGGAAAGTATTCAGCGGGATGTAGACGATGTTGTTGATGTCCTGCATGGCGCCACCGGTGTTGGTGGAGCCGGCCATGAGTTGCTCGTTCAGAACGCCCACTACCTCGAGCCACGTGTCATTCACTTTGACGGCCTTGTTAACGGCGGGACCATATCCCAGCAAGTTGACCTTGGCGCCCTCTCCCAGCACACAGACGGTGGCGCTCGAATCGTTATCGGTCTCGGTAAAGAAGGTGCCCTCCGCCATGCGCAGGCTGTGAATCGGGGCGAAGGCCGGATCCACACCATAGAGCTCGGGAATATCCCGCGCGGGTTTGGGAAGCATTCGGGCAGGGTGCAGCGTGCGACGCGCGGACAGCAGCTCCAGTGACTCGATGTTCGCACGCAGGATACGGACGTCGCGCTCGGAGAGACCCGGCGACGAGCGCCGACGCTGCTGAAACTCCTCCTGACTGGCGGATTGGCGCGCGTCGATGAGCACGTTGCGCACGCCCAGTTGTTCGATGAAGCGCAAGGACTCCTCCTTGGCTCCCGATCCGATGGCCAGCATGCCGATGACCGATCCAACACCGAACACCATGCCCAGCGCGGTGAGCATGGTGCGGGTCTTCTGGGCGCGCAAGTTGGCCAGCGCCTGGGCGACATCGGAGAAGATCATTTCTGGAGGGCCTTCATGGCGCCATTCTGCCCGCTGGAGCCGGGCTTACTCTGCTGCTGGGTGGGATTGGACATGGCTACCACGTCCCCTTCGTTGAGGCCGCTGATGACCGCCTGGCTTTCGCTACGGTTGACCAGGTTCACGTCGCGAGGCATGAAACCCTTGTCCGATTTGAGGTAAACGAACGCCTTGCCGTCGCTCTCGTACAGAGCCTGGGATGGAACCCAGGTGACGTTGTCGAGGGATTCGGCGGTAATGACCATGTTCGAAGTCATGCCCGGACGCATCTCAAGCGCCGGTTCCTCCAACTGAATCCGGCAATCGAAGCGGCGGTCCCAGTTAGGACCGCTGGTGCCGCCCAAAGATTTGATATGGCCGGGGAACAATCTACCGGGAAGCGCCACAACGGAAATAGTCACTTTCTGGTCCACCGCGAGGTGGCCGCGGTCCAACTCTCCCACGCGGGCGCTCACCTCCCAGCTTTCCAGATCCGGGATTTGCGCCACCGGCATGCCCGAGTACACCGTATCGCCAAGCTGAACCGGCTGCAGAGTCATGCCGGTAAACATGAAACTGACTCTGGGATTGGGCTGAATGTTGACATAGCCGGAGGTCTTGGCTTTGACAGTCATGCCTTCGATGAGCTTTTGGACCATATCGGCCGTCACTTTAGCTTTCATCTGCACGGCTTTTTGAATGTTGACGGCGGCCGCGGATGTGGCGTTCTTGTTGGCAAGATTCTGCTGGGCCTGGCGCAAACGGCCTTGCGCCGCCTCCAGAGCGATGTCGTTCTGGCGCGCTTCAATGGCAGACTTCACTTTATTGGCGCGAACGGCAAGTTCGGCAAGCTTGACGTCGGATTCCGCGGACACCACCGAATAGCGGGTTTCTTCATCGGTGGCTTGGCCGGTGGCTTCCGCCTGAATCACCTGCTGCTCGGCTTCGGCCAGGTCGGCTTGGGCCTCCCGCAAATTGTAGTCAGCCTGGGTGGTATCGAATTCTACAACCGTATCGCCCGCTTCCACGTGTTCGCCGGGTTCGCGGAGGAAAGTGATGGCGGCGCTGTCGGCGCCGGTGGGCGGCACTACCAGCATTTCGGTGTTGCCGCCAACCAATTCCCCGCGGGCGGCCACCGAGATGTTGACCCGGCCGCGCCTTACCTTGGTGGTGGGCAGTTCGGCGGCGACCGTGGTGGACGCCGCTTTGACCAGCCGCATGGCGCCCCAGGCAATGGCACCGAGCACGGCCAGTAACACGGCGAACAGGAGAAGGCGCAGCTTCATTTCTTCTGGTCCTTCCTCTCTACATCCACCAGGGCTATAGTGGATCCGGCGGCGATCCCCGAAATAGCTACCTCGTCGGGATTGCGTGCTTCCACTTTGACTTCCACGGGCTTGTAACCGTTTCTCCCGGCCAGATACACAATGGGCTTTCCGGCGCGCGTGAAGAGCGCCTTAGCGGGTATACTGATGGCCTTGGGAATGCGACTGATCACGATGTCCATGCCGCCATTCATTCCGGGACGCAAGCGCGGATCCGGGTGCAGAACGCTGGCGGAAGCCCGGAAACTGCGGGTGTACGGATATTCGGTATAGCTGACCTCCGCCAGGGGAGAAATCTGGTTGACCTTGGCCTGCAGGGTCAGTTCGGGGAGCGAATCGATACGGACGATCACGTCCTGTTTGAGGGCGATGCGGCCGCGATCGGTTTCTTCGATCTTGCCCTCCAGTTCCAGGGTGTTGAGGTCGGGTATCTCGCCCAGATTCATGCCCGAAAAGACGTTGTCACCGATCTTATAGGGTTTGACATCGCTCATGCTCATGGCGCCCGAATAGTTCATGTTAAAGCTGAGAAAGCCGGTAATGGGCGCCCTTAGCTCCATCTGGGAGATACGCGACTTGGTGAGTTCCACATCGGCCTGAGCCTGATCGCGCACGCGGGTGAGGGAAGCCAACTTGGATTGGTCGGCAACGGCGTGGAGGGCGATGGTGGCTTCCTCGACCTTCAGCTTCTGGTCGGTGAGGCCCAAATCGACCTTGGCCTCGTCTCCATCAATCTGGCTCTTGAGTTGCATCCGGGTGACCTGCAGGCGCGCGCGCTCAACCGCGAACTTCGCGTCCGAGAGGTCGCTCTTGTCCTGTTCCACCGTAATGCGCGATTGGGCTACCCACTGGTCCAGCGCCGCCTGCGCCTGGCGAAGTTGCGCTTCCTTCTGAGCCAGTTGCTGTTGGGATTGGCTGGAGTCAAAGCGGATGATCGAATCACCCTCGTTGACATTTTCTCCCGATGGGGCCATCCAGGCGATGCGCAACCCGGGAACGATGGGAGTATAGATGGCAACCGAGCGGTGGGCCCGCAATTCGCCGCGGCATCGAATGATCACCAGGAAATCGGCCTGGCGAGCCTGGGCCACGGGAAACGTCACGCTGGCCTGAACCTGGCTGAAGCGGTAGACTCCGGCGCCCGCTCCGCTGACAACCAGAAGCACGATCACCAAGGTGGTCCAGAAGCGGATGCGCTTGCCGCGCGCGCTCACTTGGAGCCTCCTGGGGAGCGTTTTGGCTCAAGAACCACGGCGGCGGAGAGATCGGGGAGAAGGTGCGAGTCGGATTTATCAATCCTAAAGACTGCGGGAAACGACTTGATGGGGCTGCCCAGACCAGCCGAAGCCACCGGGCTGGCGTATTCGACGTGGGCCGGCAGGGCCAGATCGGGATAGGCGTCCAGGTAAACCGTGGCTTTGGTCCCGGGCAGGACGGCGGCGATATCGGGCTCACCCACCATGCAACGCACCTGCATTTCGGAGGGATCGAAGATGCTGAGCAGCGGCTGGCCGCGATAGAGCTGATCCCCTTCCTGCGCATGTCCCATGGAATTTGCCCGGCGTGTCAGGTCCTGGGCCACCATTCCGGCAAGGGGAGCCCTGACCTCAAGCTTCAAGATGTTCGCCTGGGCCCGGTCCATGGCCACCTTCTGACGGTCGCGCTGCAGTTCGAGGATGCGGAAAGCCGCGACATCGGACTTGTCGCGAAGGGCATTGGCTTTCTTGACGCTTTCCACGTGGAGCCTGGCAATCCGCGCCTTTTCTTCGTTGGTGAGACGATCGATGTCGCTCAGCACCGGGCCCTTCTTCAACTCCAGTTCGGCCTTGGCGAGGTCGGCCTCGGCCTGTTTCAGGTCGGTGGCCCGCTTCTCCAGATCGGCGCGGTTTTGGGCGTGCTTCTGGTCGGCCTGGTGGCCCAGGTCGTCAGCCTTGGCTTGGGCGTCACGAGCGGCGTCCATCTGGGCAGTGGCGTCAAAACTGGCGATGAGGTCGCCTTCCTTGACCAGGGTCCCGTTGGGAATGATCCGGGTCAGGGTCATATTGTTGTAATTCCCGGTGATCTGGGGCACCAAAACCTTCGAATTGTGCACGGCCTGGACGACGCCGGTGACGCGAGCCTCGTGTTTTACGTCCGGCGCCTCGGCTGTTGCAGCGGGGGTCGTGGCTGCTCGGACCGAGGGCGCCGGACGTTCGCAGGAAACAAGAACCACGGCCGAAACCGCTGTCGCAAGGACGCAAATCCAACGCTTCATAATGGTTCTCGGAGGTTAGACGCCGAAACGCGCGAAATGGTTGATAGGATTTTCGGGCGGGATTGTACTGGGAACCCACGGCGCGGTGTGATGGGGTATTCCGTGATTCGCCGGTCGCAGTTCCAAAAATACGGCTTGGGCCAAAACTCTTTAGAGCTATTTATGTTATAGTCGTTCACAAATCCATCAGCGGTATGGATAATGTGAGGTTCCTGGTCGAAGGAACGGGGATTATGCCGTAAATGTGTGGTATTGCAGGATTTACACATCTCAATGGCAATTTAGATTGGAATCTGGCCCGCCGGATTAATGAAACGCTGTACCATCGGGGTCCCGACCAACAGGGTATCTACGAGGGCAGCGTGGCGACTCTTTGCGCGGTTCGCCTCAAAATCATCGATCTCGAAGGCGGCGATCAACCCGTGGTGAGCGATGATGGCGACACCGCGATTGCGTTCAACGGCGAGATCTACAATCATCTGGACATTCGGGCGGAGCTGGAAGAGCTGGGCCACTGTTTCCATTCGCATTGCGACACGGAAACCGTGCTGCATGCCTTTCTACAATGGGACACGAAATGCTTCGAGCGCATGCGGGGCATGTTCGCGGTGGCGCTGTGGACTGAATCGCGCAAACGGCTGGTGCTGGTGCGGGACCGCATGGGCATCAAGCCGCTGTATTATTACCGGCACGGCGATGACGTCTACTTCGGCTCGGAACTGAAAGCCATTCTGGAACATTCCGAGATTCCGCGGCAACTGGATCTGGACGCGCTGGACAGCTATCTTTCGGTCAATTATGTGCCGGGGTCGCACACCCTGATCGAAGGCATCAAGAAAGTGCGGCCGGGAGAATTGCTGGAATGGCGCCACGGCAAGCTCTGGCTGGAGCCTTGGTACAAGCCGGCGACGGTCTGGCGGAAGGGCTGTTCCCTGGAGTCGGCGAAAGAAGAATTGGACTGGCTGCTAAGCGACTCCGTCCGGGAGCACCTGGTGTCGGATGTTCCGCTGGGAGTATGGGCATCGGGGGGCCTCGATTCTTCGACGATCCTGCACTACGCCGCAGGCCAAACGGCCGGGCGCCTGAAGACCTTTTCGGTCTCGTTCGCCGGGCGGTCGTGCGACGAGAGCCGCTACTTTCGGGAAATCGCGCGGATCTACGGAACGGACCACCACGAGTTCGATCTCAACCCCGCGGTGGAGCTGGAAAGCGCCATCGAGGACTTCGCGTACTTTTCGGATGAACCCAGTGCGGATGCCGGCGCGCTGCCGATCTGGTACCTTTCGCGGATGTGCCGGCAGCAGGTGACGGTGGCTTTGTCGGGCGAAGGCGCCGATGAATTGTTCGGAGGCTATCTCACTTACATTGCGGACCGACTGGCGCGGCCGTTCCGCGCGACGCCCGGGCCGCTGCGGCACCTGGCGCGGGGGGTGATGGACCGCTGGCTGCCGGTTTCGGACGACAAAATCAGCCTCGAATACAAATTGAAGCGTTGGGTGGATGGAAGCTTTCTGCATCCGGACGAAGCGCACTTTTTCTGGAATGGGACATTTTCTTCCGCGGAGCGCAAACAGATTCGGCCCGGCGCCAACGGCAGCGGTCTGCGCATGCTGGTGGACCGTCTGGGCATTGAGCGGAGCGGAACAATCGATCGCTACCTGCAGGTGGACCAGGCCTATTACCTGCCGGACGACATCTTATATAAGACGGACCGCATGAGCATGGCGCACTCGCTCGAAGTGCGTCCGCCGTTCCTCGACCACCGAATCGTCGAATTTGCGCGTTCGCTACCCCAGAAGCTGAAGATCCGAGGCTTCAAGCAAAAGTTCATCCTGAAGGAACTGATGCGGGGCAAACTGCCGGATTTCGTTCTCGATCGCAAGAAATCGGGGTTCGACATTCCCACGCACGAATGGTTCCGCGGCCCCCTGCGCACTCTGCTCATGGATACGCTGACGCCCCAGGCAATCGACGCCACCGGGGTATTCGATTCGCGAGCAATCCATTCGCTGATTCGCGATCATATGGAAAGGCGCATCAATGTCGGATATCACCTATGGGGCCTGCTGACTCTTTTCCTTTGGATGAAGCGGTGGAACGTCCAAGCCCAGCCAATGGCGAGAAGGGCACAGGCAGGGCCCGCGCGGCTGGTGGCTATCAAGTAATCGTCATAGCAATCGCAGTCCTGGTTTTCGTGGGTTGCATCCTCAGTCCGCCCGCTTTGATGGACGACGTAGACTCCGTGCAGGCGCAGATTGCCCGCAACATGGTGCAATCGGGCGACTGGACGACGGCGCGCCTGGATGGCGTTGCGTATCTTGAAAAGTCGCCCCTCAAGTACTGGATGATCGCGGTTTCGTTCCTGGTCTTCGGGCCGTACGATTGGGCGGCGCGGATTCCGGTGGCGTTGTCGGTGGTGGCGTTGTGTTGGATTACGGCGCGCTTCGGCGCCTGGGCATTCGGGCGGCGCGCGGGACTGCTGGCCGGCCTGGTGATGGCCACTTGCGTCGGACTGTTTCTGTTTACGCGTATCCTGCTGCCGGATGCCAGCCTTACGCTGACCGTCACGCTGGCGATGTGGAGCCTGCTGCGCGCGCTCGACAAAGATGAGCCGCACCCGGCGCGCTGGGCCATGCTGATGTGGGCTTCGATGGCGGTTGGACTCCTCCTGAAGGGGCTGATCGCCGCTCTCTTCCCGATCGCGGGCGGTCTGCTATACCTGGGCTTCAGCCGTCAGTTGCTGCGGCGCGAGACCTGGACGCGATTGCGACTGTTTTGGGGAATTCTTCTCTTCCTGCTGGTCGCCGCGCCGTGGCACGTGCTGGCCACGATTCGGAATCCGCCGTATTTCGATTTCACGATGCACAGCGAGCGGGGCTCTTACCACGGCTTTTTCTGGTTCTATTTCATCAACGAGCACGTGCTGCGGTTCCTGAACCTGCGGTACCCGCGCGATTACAACACGGTGCCGCGGCTCTACTTCTGGCTGTTTCACCTACTCTGGCTGTTCCCGTGGAGCGTCTATCTACCGGCGTGCGCGTGGCGGCGCAGCGCCGCTGAGGCGGCGCAGACGCGCGCATCCCGCACGCGGTTGCTGATCCTATGCTGGGCCGGTTTCATTCTGGTCTTCTTCACGCTCTCCACCACGCAGGAATACTATTCGATGCCGTGTTACCCGGCCCTGGCGCTGCTGCTCGGCTGGGCGATCGACCGGGGCCACCCCTGGC
This sequence comes from Bryobacterales bacterium, assembly GCA_003167255.1. Taxonomy (GTDB): domain Bacteria; phylum Acidobacteriota; class Terriglobia; order Bryobacterales; family Bryobacteraceae; genus PALSA-129. Next base: position 47,811 of record PMTR01000127.1, on the reverse strand, counting down.
TGCGCTACGGCACGCGCGTGATTGCGGCGGTGGCGGCGCTGGCTGCAATCGTCATCGGCGCGATTCTCTGGATGGTGCGCGGCATGCCAGCGCCGGGCGATATCGCGGTGGCGCTCAACCAGAATCCGGAACTCTATACGCTCTCGTTGGGCCACATGGCAGACCTCACTCTGCGCGCCTTCGCTTATCTGCGGCTGCCGCTTGCGGTGGCGGGGATTGCGTTCAGCATCGGGGCCATCGGCGCGTGGCGCGGCGCGCGGCGCGGCGTGGTGCCGGTGGTGGCACTCACCGCGATGATGGTTCTGTTCTTTCACGCGGCGCGCATCGCGCTGGTGGTATTCGATCCCTATATGGGGTCCCGCCCGCTGGCCCAGGCGCTGCTGGATGCGCCTCCCGGCAAGTTGATTGTGGACGATCAGTATTACACATTCTCTTCCGTTTTCTTTTACACCAATCGCCGCGCGCTGTTGCTCAACGGACGCGTCAACAACCTGGTTTACGGCTCTTACGCTCCGGATGCGCCGCAGGATGTCTTCATCGCCGACAGTGATTTCGCACGGCTCTGGGCCTCCCCTGCCCGCTATTACCTGGTTGCGGAAGCTCCGCAAGTGACGCGCCTCAGCAAACTGGCGGGAAATCGGCTCTTTCCGGTAAAAGAATCGGGCGGCAAATACCTGTTCACAAATTTTTAATCACTATCTTCGGTTTGTTTTCAAATACTTAGCAGTTTGACTTAGCCTCGATGGTTCGGGGCGGATGCTACTCTCAAATCGGGTAAAGAATTATGCGGCCTCGCGCAAACAACGCGAGGCCGTTTGCATTTTACGGACTCTTTATGAGCAAGACCGAATCCAAGACAGACCGAAAACCAGACTGCAAACAATGCAGCAATTGGGACGCCATTCGAGAGCACGTGAGGGTACAGGAACTGCTCGACAAGGCGATCGCCAGCTATGACCAGAAACTACAGGACGTGGACTTTAAGCCAACTATCGCGGAATACCTCAAACTTCTCCAACTTGAAAAAGACTTAGAAGACGAACTACAGGATACGGAGGTACAAGTCACATGGGTCGGACCCAACACAGTATTACAAGAAGAGAGATAGAGTACGATCCGCTGCCCTCGCAGAAGTTGTTTCACGAATGTGGAGCGCGGTTCAAGGGGTTTTCCGGACCGGTGGGAAGCGGCAAGAGCCAGGCGGTCTGCCAGGAGGCCATCCGGCTGTCATATCAGAATCCGGGGCGCACGGGGTTACTGGGCGCTCCCACTTATTCGATGTTACGCGATGCCACGCAGTCCGCGCTGTTCGAGATCCTGGACGAAAACGAGATCCCATTCGAGCATAACAAGAGCGAAAACACGCTGATCCTGAAAGACAGCAAATCCAAGATCCTGTTTCGCTCGATGGAGGACTACGAAAGGCTGCGGGGATCGAACCTGGCATGGTTCGGCCTGGACGAGCTGACTTACACGGCCGAGGAAGCGTGGGAGCGAATGTTAGCCCGGCTACGGGACCCCAAGGCGCAGCGGCTCTGCGGCTTTGCCGCCTGGACCCCGAAAGGCTACGACTGGGTTTACCGGCGGTTCATCGACCACACGAAGGTGGCCAACTACGTCGCCATCCTGGCCCAGCCGAACGAGAACAAACATCTGCTGGCGCAGGTGCCGGACTATTATGAGCGGCTGAAAGACATCTACGACGAGCGATTCTTCGCCCAGGAAGCTCTGGGCGACTACCTGAGCCTGGATGGCAGCCGGGTGTACGGCGCGTTCGACCGTAAGGTGCACGTGCAGCCTCTGGCAGTCGATCTGAACGTGCCGCTGCTGTGGGCGCTGGACTTCAACGTGGACCCGATGACTTCGATCGTCGCGCAGTACAACGGCGGAATATTCCGGGTGTTGGATGAAATCGTGCTTCGGCACGCGACTACACCGGAGGCGGTGGAGGCGTTCACCGCACGGTACCCCACGCATGCACTGGGCGTGACGGTGTACGGGGATGCTTCGGGCCAAAACCTAAAGACGTCGGGCGTTACCGACTACCAGATGGTCCGCGATGGATTCAAGGAAAAGGGCATGACCAACGTGAACTACAAGGTACCTCCCTCGAACCCGGGTGTTCGCGACCGCATCAATCTGACCAACGCCAGGCTAAAGTCCGCCTCCGGCAACACTACTTTACTGGTGGACCCGAAGTGCAAGGAACTCATCCAGGATTTTGAGCAGGTTTCTTACAAGACTGATTCCACCCATGTGGACAAAGAGCGGGACCGCATGCGAACGCATTCCTCCGATGCCCTGGGATACGTGCTGTGGCAGGAGTGCATGATCGGGCCCACGATCGGTGAGAAGCAGAATCGAATTTTTTAGCCATGGAAAACATCAACCGGGAACATCCTGAATACATCGCCCGCAAGGGGATGTGGAAACAGTACAAGGACCTCTATGCAGGCGGCGAGCAGTTTCGCTTGAGCGCCTTCGACTACCTGATGCGCCGCCACAAGGAGCCCGGTCCAATCTACCAGGAGCGGCTGAGCCGCGTCTTCTACCAGAATTACATTGGCTCGATCATCGATTGGTACGCGGCCACGCTGATGCACCGCGAACCAGTCCTTATGTTCGAGGGCAACGATGCGGCGGCCAAAGACTTCTACAGCCTGCTGTACGACGACTGCGACCTAAAAGGAACCAGCCTGCCCGAATTCTTCCGGCAAAGGTTCGTCCAGATGGCGGTCTGCGGGTCCAGTTACATAGTAGTGGACTTCCCGAAGACGGCGGGCGCCGCGCGGTCCCGCGCCGAAGAGGACGCCTCCGGACAGTCGCGGGCCTACCTGGTGGATTACGGCCCGGACGAAGTCATCAACTGGAACTTCAACCAGACAGGCGGACTGGAATGGATTGTCATTCGGACATCGTGCCTCCAGCAATCGCGGGTGACGGACGCCCGGTGGGAGAGCGAGACGCGGTGGATTTACTACGACCGCGAGAACTTCCGGATCTTCCGCCAGGCCGGCGAGAAGAGCCCGATCGAACTGATCGACCAAGGGCCCCACGCTCTGGCTTCGCTCCACCGCGTGCCGGTTTTCCAGGTGAAAGTGACGGAAGGCCTGTGGCTGATGAATAAGTCAGCGCTGCTGCAGTTAGAGCACTTTAATAAGTCGAACGCGCTGGCATGGGCGCTCACCATGGGGCTGTTCGCCACCCCCGTGATCTACTCCGACCGGGAGTGGAACCAGATTGTGGGCGAATCCTATTACATCCAGATGGGGCCGAACGACCGCTTCGGATGGACCGAGCCGGAGGGCAAGGTTTATCAGATCGCGGCGGACAACCTGGAGCAGTTGAAAGACGAAATCTATCGCGTCTGCTATCTGATGAGCCAGGCCGGCGACGGCGGCAACGCGCGCCAGTCCGCGCTGAGCAAGCAGATGGAATTCAGCACTACCGAGGAAGTGCTGCGCGCCTACGGAGACGCGGTTAAGGAGACCTTGCGGCAGATTCTGTGGGCCGTGGCGGCCGCGCGGCAGGACGGCGTCACGATCGACGTCGCGGGCATGGACGAGTTCGACATCAACGATCTCGGCACAGAGCTCGACGATGCCAAGAAGCTGCTGGAATTGGGAATCGGGTCGGAGACGCTGAAAAAGCAGGTCTTCAAGAAACTGGCCCTCAAGTACCTCAGCGATGCGCGACAGGAGATCAAAAACCGGGTCGCCGAGGAGATCGAACAGCAATAAGGAGACCTATGGAAGGAACGGATATTCAAGCGATCGTGCGCCAAGCGGTTCAAGAATTCGTCAAAGACGAAAAGAGCAAGAGCGAGCCGGCTTACAAGGCGGAGCTGCTGGAAGAGCGCAAGCGGCGGGAACAGTTGGAACGCCGGATGAATGAGCTGGTGGCGGAGAACAAACGCAGCCGGCAGGCGGCGGAAGAGGCGGAACGCGGCTCGACCGTCAGAGCCGAACTGCAACGCCTCGGCGTGGCGAAGATCGATCTGGCGTTCAAAGCGGTACAGGACGGCATCGTGCGTACCGAAGACGGACGCCTGGTGGCGCGGGCCGAGAGCGGCGAAATACCGGTCAAGGAATACCTCACCAATTTCGTCAACGAGAATCCGGAGTTTCTGCCGGCTCGGATTGCGGGGGGAACCGGGATGACGGCAACCCTGAAGGCCCCGGTGGTGGGCAGAGAAGCAGTGAGTATCGACCAAATCCGCCCAGGTATGAGCGCGGAACAGATGCAGCGGGTACGTGAGGAGATCGTGCGGGTTGCATCACAGTCCCTCCGGGGCATGTAGCAGTACCGGCAAACTGGCCGGCAAAAACAGTCAATAAGGAGAAAGAATGGGAGCAATTACATCAAACAACGTGGCCAGCGCGATTGTGAAGCTGGTAGCAGCGGACGCATTGCCGGCACTGGTGTCGAACCTGGTGATGGGGAACCTGGTCAATCGGGATTACGAGCCGGTCCTGGCGAATGCCGGAGACACGGTCAATGTGCCGATTGCGCCGGCGATGCAAGCCAACAACATCCTGGAGGGCGGAACGGTGCAGGCGCAGAACCCGAGTTTGGGGAACGCGCAAATCGTGCTGAACACGCACGCTGAGGCAACATTCCAGATTCCGGACGTGACCAAAGTGCTGGCGGTGCCCGACCTGCTGAAGGTTTACATGCAGCCGGCCGTGATCGCGATTGCCGAGAAGGTCGAAAGCGATCTTCTGAACCTGTATGCCGGCTTTACGGCCAACGCCGCGGTGGGTACGGCGGGCACGGCCATCACCGAACCGACCATCGACGCGGCGGAAACCGCGCTGTTCCTTGCGAAGGTTCCGCCCACGGAACAGAAATACATCGTGGTGGACGCGGCGGCTTATTCGGCCTGGCGGCAGATTCCGCGGTTCAGCGAATTCCAGACCGCCGGCGACGCCGGTTTGATGGCGCTGATCGGCGGCAGCGTGGGGAAGATCAAGGACTTCTTCGTGTTCCGGTCGCAACTGGTCAAGAAGACGGGCACGAGCCCCAACATCACCACGCACAACCTCGCGTTCACGCGCGACGCGCTGGGTCTGGTGATCCGGCGCCTGCCGCAGCCGCTGCCGGGCACCGGCGCGATCGCGGAGTATGCCGAGTTTGGCAATTTCGGAATGCGCGTCGTGATGAGCTACCAGCCGAATACGCTGGCGCAGCAATTCACGGTCGACATTCTGTACGGATGCGGCGTGTTGCGCAACGCCGCCGGCGTGCAGGTGAATACATAGTGACTCGGGGGGCGGGGTTGGCAAGACAGTCCCGCCCCCAGTTAGAAGTTAGAAGTTAGGAGCCAGAATCAAAAGGAGAACAGCATGGACCTGAGACAGTACTACCAAAAAATTCGTGAGAAGGAAGCGGCCTTCAAGGATCCGTATCCGGTGCTGGTCAGCCGGGAGACAGGGGATGGCGGCAAGGTTGGCGTGCTCACCGAAGTGACGCGCCAGATCGCCGCCCGGATGGTGGTCGACGGGACGGCGCAGGAGGCTTCGGAAGAGCAAGCCAGGGAGTTCCGCAAGCAACAGGCGGAGGTGCTGCGGCTGGCCCAGGAGGCGGCCGAGGCGGCCAAGGTACAAGTCACGGTGGTCACGACCGAGGAATTCAAGCGGATCAGGGGCGGCAAGCCCGGAAAGGAATAGGCGGCTCACATGGCTCTGTTCACAGACGGTCCCGTCTCGAGCATCGAAGATCTGACGGCACAGGACTCTCAGCTCCTGAACGTGGCGAACGTCGAGGGGATCGACGTGACGCAGAAGCTGGCGCTGGCCCAGGACCAACTGGCTTTGGAACTCACGACTCTGCTGGCTCGGATGAGTTTCGTCCACCAAGTGTTCTGGCTGGCGGCACCGCCATCGCTGGGCAGCGTGGTGGTGACGCCAGCGCTGAAGTTGTGGCACACATTTCGCAGTCTGGAGCTTGTGTATGCGGACGCATTCGCCAGCCAATTGAACGACCGGTATGCCGCCAGGCGCGATCAGTTTCACGAGCAGGCCAAGCAAGCCTGCGATCAGTTGGCGGCAGCCGGTATCGGCATCGCCTGGATGCCCGTGCCGCAGGCGGCGGCGCCACGCGTAGTGGCGGCAGCCGGAAGCCTGCCGGACAACACTTACTACGTGACCATGAGCTGGACCAACTCCACCAACGACGAAGGCGCTCCCGCCGTCACCTCATCTATCACCACTTCGCAGAGCACACTGCTGGTGCAACCGGTGGCGCCTCCAGCGAACGCGGCAGGATGGAATGTCTACGCCGGAACCGACCTGGACGGCCTGGAGTTGCAGAACGGCTCGCCGATCGCGGTGGGCCAGACCTGGCTGCAACCGAACACCGTGACGACGGGCGGCAGGGGACCAGGACGCGGACAATCACCCAGCTACCTGAGGCCGGCGCCGAGGATAATCCAGAGGGGCTGATGGCTACAACGATTGGAAGCGCGATTTCGGCGAAAGTGCTGCAACGGATCACCGGCCCAGCGGGCGTGAACTCCGTGCTGGCCGCGCTCACGCAGGGGAGCGTGGCCGCGCCGAGCTCCTTCAGCCCGGCGCAAGTGCGCTCGCAAAACGCAGCGCCCGACGTGGCGGCCCTCAGCAACACCATGCAGTACCCATCGTTGAATGTGTACTGCGAAAAAATCAGCAACAGCCTGGCGGAAAAATTTCGCAGTTTTTCCGGCACCGTCCAGATGGCAATTGAACTTCGTCATTCGCAGGATCGGCTGGACGGACTGCAAGACAACCTGGAGCTCTATGCCGACGCGGTGATGCAGGTTCTGGCAGCCAATCGCGGCGATTGGGGCGACGGCGACTTTTACGCCGGCGAATACCAGGTAGCGTTCGGAGCCGTGAAGCACGGCGGCAAGAATTTCATTCAGATAGCCAAGATCACCTTTGAGATGGGAGTGAGTAAAAACTGATATGGCCTACATTTCCTCTAACGCGAACCGATTCTACACAGCGCTGGAAAGCGCGTATGGACAGGTCCCAACGATCACGTCCGGCAATCGGATACCGGCCGTCAAGCTGACTGTGCAGCAGCAACTCGACGTAGCCACCCGCAAGGACAAGACCGGCAGCCGCACGTTTGCGGGCCTGCCGATAGGCGGCAGACGCCGCACCAATTTCGAGTTGCAAACTTACCTGACCTCCTGGCAAACCAGCGGCGGCGGGCCGGGTTACGGGCCTCTGTTTCAGGCCGCGCTGGGCGGCGAACCGCTGATGTTTGCGGGCGGCTCGGTGGCATCCAGTACGGCGGGCGGCCGGCTGGGGTTCGCGGCAGCGCATGGACTGAGCGCCGGGCAGGCCGTGACATGCGGCGGCGAGATCCGATTCGCGGCGGCGATCGTGGATGCCCAGAATGTGCAACTGAACGCGCCGTTTACAACGCTTCCGGTGGCTGGCGCGACGGTGGCCCCGGCCATCACCTATGTGCCCGCAACCGAATTGCCCAGCGTTGGGATCTTCGATTACTGGAGTCCTGCAACTGCGGTGCAGCGGCTCCTGTGCGGGGCGGCGGTGGACCAACTGACAATCGATGTGAACGGCGATTACCACGAATTCCAGTTCAAGGGACTGGCGCAGGACGTGGTGGACAGCAGCAGCGTGGGGTCAGGCACGGGAGTGGCGCAACAGCTTACCAGTTTCCCGGCGGAACCGGCGCTGGGTTCGTTCGACTACTCGATCGTACCCGGCAACCTGGGGGAGGCGTGGCTGGGCACTTCGGCGGCGCAGTTTTTCACGGTCACCAAAGCTTCCATCGTATTGAAGAACGCTCTGGATGCGCGCACCAATGAGTTCGGCTCCAGTTTGCCGCGGGCCATCTCTCCGGGACAGCGCAGCGCGACGGCCACCTTCGAACTCTACAGCCAGGATGACAGCAACACAGCGGCGCTCTATCAGGCGGCGCGCCAGCAATCGCCCATCAGCGTGATGTTCCAGTTGGGCGATGCACCGGGACAGCTTATGGGAGTCTACCTTAAGAGCGTGATCCCGGTGGTGCCGGAGTTCGATGACAGCAAGAACCGGTTGCAGTGGAAGTTCCAGCCGTCGCGCGCGCAGGGAACCGTCGACGACGAAATCGCCGTGGCGTTCGGATAGGGCCATGAACTACGAAAGCGTCTCGGTGGTGGAATCGCGCGTGGCGAGCGGTGTTTCATACACGGTCGCCCGAATGTCGTTCGGCAGGCGCACGGAGCTGATGCGGCGGGTGCGGGAACTGGCCGGCCGCATGGAGTTTCTGGAGGCTGGCCCGGAACCCGGCGAGAAGATGGACGCGGCCCTGCTCCAGGTGGAAATCGACCGCCTGTACCTCACCTGGGGTTTGCGAGCGGTATCCGGCCTCGAACTGGACGGCGTCGAGGCCACGCCGGAATTACTGGCCGAAGCGGGTCCGGAAGACCTTTTTCGGGAAGCGCTGACGGCCGTGAGGGCGGAGACGGGACTCAACGGGGCCGAACGAAAAAACTGATCGTCGCCTTCCATTTTCAGTTGTCCAACCAGGCCGGTTGGAAGTGCGATATCTGCCGGAGATCCGGCCTGGAAAAGAAGCGGGGCTGCGGATGGCTGCCGCGTGGAGAACGAAAGCAAGTGGCGCCGGTGTGGGCGCGCAAGCACATCGCGCTGGAAACGTGTCCGAAGTCGACGATCACGGCGGAGAGCCAGAGCCTGGTGGAAGAGTTCCTGGTGCGGCGGCGCCTGCGAGCACTGGGCTGGGAAGGGCTGAGCGCGCGGCAGGTAGAGGCATTCGTCATTTTAGAAAAGGCGCTTGCGGCGGAGATGGAAGATGGCCAGCACAACACAAGACATACTCTATGATGTTTTCTCGAATGCAGCCGGCAGCCAGGCAGAAGCCCTGGAACCGATCGCCAGCGCCAGCGACGAACTGGCGGAATCGCTGCAGGGGGTAACGCAGCAAATGAGCGGAACCTCGCCCCAAGACTCCGCGGAAACCAGTTCGAACGCGCCGCAGAGCGCGGCGAGCGAGGCGTTATCCATTGCCACCACGGTGTTGGAGAGCGGGCTCGGGGTGATCCCGCTGGTGACCGGGCTGATCGGCCTGTTCAGCGGCGGCGACAGCACGCCCGCCCCGCTGACCAAATACGCGATGCCGGACAAGATCGACTTCGAGGGCGCGGACACCGGCAGCGGAACGAGCGACATGGATTACGACCAAATGGGCACGCCGAGGCCGTACGGTGGGGCGCCGGCTTGGTCGCCGACGGCCTCGTCGGCGCCGTCGCCAGACTCGCCGCCGGCGGCCTCGCCGTTGCCAGCCTCGCCGTCGCCAGCCTCGCCGTCGGCGGCGCCGGTGGCGGCGGCGCCGGCGTGGCCAGCGTCGCAGATCACCGTGAACGTGCAGGCGATGGATTCGCAATCGTTCCTGGATCACAGCAGCGAGATTGCGCAAGCGGTCCGCAACGCCATGCTGAATATGAGTTCGATAAACGACGTGGTGAGCGACCTCTGATATGGCGACCTTTCCCACGCTCAAGACGAGCGCCGTGGCGCAGTACCCGGCGTCGAAGACGGCGCGGTATCAGAACCAGGCGCTGCGATTCCTGGACGGTACGGAGCAACGGTATCGCGATTCCGCCGGGCCGCTCGATCGCTGGATCATCAAGCTCAACGAGCTGGACGAGAGCGAAATGGCGGCGATCGAGCAGTTCTTTGCCGATAACCAGGGCCAGTTCGGCAGCTTCGCGTTTACCGATCCGTGGGATGGGACGGTACACCCGGATTGCAGCCTGGCGAGCGACGAATTGGATTTGACCTGGCAGGCAGAAATGCGCGGCACGACATCGCTGACGGTGGTGGAGAACCGGGGATAGACGCATGCTTGTATACCCACAATTGACAACCGGGGCGCTGAGCCAGTTTCCGATTCTGAAGCGACGGCGCCGGCGGACCGTGATGAACACCGCGGCCGATGGAAGCGTCATCAAGCTGGCCGACCCAAACGGTTTACTGAACGAGTGGCAGTTGCAGTACGCCGGACTGAGCGACGGCGAACTGGTGGCGCTCCAGCAGTTCTTCGCGGCGGCGGAAGGAACGCTCAACGGCTTCACTTTCCTCGATCCGGCCGGCAATCTCTTCGCGTGGAGCGACCACCTGGAGAACGCGGTGTGGAGCCTCGGCTCTTTCCTCGCCAAGAACGGAGGCGTGGCCGACCCCGCGGGCGGGATTAACGCCTGGCAATTAACGAACTCCGGCACCGGTGCGCAGAGCATCACGCAGACGCTGGCGGCGCCGGGAGGATACCTGTTCTGTCTCAGCGCGTGGGTCCAAGCGGCCGCGGCCACAACCGTGACGATGTTGATCGGAGCGAACCGTTCCACAAAACCAGTCCAGGCGGGTTGGAATCGCATCGCATTCACGGGAAGCGGAGACGCGTCAGCGCAGTCAATCGTGCTCGGGTTGGAACTCCCGGCCGGGGCGGCCATCAATGTGTACGGGTTGCAGGCGGAGCCGCAGGCCGCTCCTTCCAAGTACAAAGCAAGTACCACGGGGGGCGTCTATGAAGCCGCGCGCTTGCGCGACGATACGCTCACCTTCACGACGGAGGACGTGAATAATCATTCCGCCACGGTGAATATCATTTATGCAAGCCATCTCTGATCTCAAAGAACAGGCGGTAGTGGATACGCCGCTGATGGTGTTCGACTGCAGGCTGTGCAACGGGCAGCTTGAAAGCTGGAGCACCCATGCAGTGACCGTGGGACAGACGGCATACGCGGCGCGCGTGTTGCAGCACAGCGCGTTCGACATCCAGACGGCCTCCGACCAGGGGGTTGACGGCAGCCCGCGTATTTCGGTTGTGCTGGCCAACGCCGATTCGCACTTTTCGGAGATCGAGCGCTCGTGCGGCTGGAAGGGCGCGGTACTGACGGTGAGCTTCCTGTTCTACGATCTGCGCAACAACGCTCCGCTGACGGACGCGGCGGTGGTGTTCCAGGGGATCTGCAACCCGCCGGACCAGATCCAGGAAGCGACTTTCCGGTTGACGGCCAACAACCGGATGAACCTGCAACGGCTCATGCTGCCGGAAGTGCGCATCCAGCGCCGCTGCCCGTGGGACTTTCCGGCGACGGCGGATCAACGGGCAGAAGCCTTGAGCGGCGGAGCCAACGGCAAGTACTCGATGTATTACCGCTGCGGCTACTCGCCAGACATTGCCGGAGGCAGCGGGAGCATGAACGGCGGCGAGCCGTACACGACGTGCGGGTACACGCGTTCCGATTGCCAGGCGCGAGGAATGTTCACGAGATTCGGCGGCCTCGAGTTTGTGCCTCCGGTGATCGAAGTGCGCGGATACGGCAAGGACTGGACGGCATCCAACCTGTCCGTCAACCAGGCACGTTACAACGACTATGTGCCGATGGTATACGGCACGGCCTGGTGTGCGCCGGACGTGGTATTTGCGCGCAACGACGGAAACCTGACCCGCATGGAGGTGCTGTTGGGCATCGGGCAGATGCAAGACGTGCTGACGGTGCTGGTGAGCGGAGTGGAGATTCCGCGAGGCGTCAACGGACAGAATATGACGGGCTCGGGCTGGTACAACATCGAGACGTTGGGAACGCGGGATGGCTGCCTCGACCCCAACTTCACGGACGCCAGCGGGAATCCGGCCGGCGATCCGTACGGCAGCATGGCGTACCTGTCGGTGGTGGTTCCGAACCAGCTCAATAACGGGGACTCGCTGCCCAGTGTAAAAGTGCTGGTACAGGGTTTGTTGGTGCCGGTCTACGGCGCGGACGGGACTTACAGCAGCGACCAGTTTTCCAGCAACCCGGCGTGGATCCTACTGGACGTGCTGCGGCGGAGCGGCTGGGCGGCGGCGGAAATCGACATCGCCAGCTTCGCGCGGACGGCGGCGTATTGCGATGAAGCGATCAACGTCATCGACCCGAACGGGAACACGATCTCCCTGCCGCGTTTTCAATGCAATCTGGTGCTGCAGAACCGGCGCAGCGCGGGCGACCTGGTGCGAGGCGTCCGCACTTGCGCGCGGCTGTACCTGACCTATGAAGCCGGCGGCGCGCTGCAGCTCAACGTGGAAAATACGGCGGCGCTGCAGATGCCGACCAAAGCGGTGGGGTCGAACAGCACGGAGCCGCTCAATGGCGGGTGGCCGAGCTACGAATTCGGGGACGGCAGCACTGGGTTCTCCGGCATTCTGCGGAAGGCGAACGGGGAACCGAGCGTGACCCTGACATCGCGCAGCATCGCCGACACTCCGAACCGCCTGACGGTGGAGTTTCAGGATGCGCTCAACGGTTACCAGCAGGACAGCTACGAGATGGTAGACGCGGACGATATCGCGCTGGTGGGGCAGGAGGTTTCCTCGACGCTGATGGCGCTGGGGCTGCCGCAGTACGATCAGGCGGCGCGGATGCTGAAATTCAACCTCGACAAATCGATTCACGGGAATACCTACATCGAGTTTCAGACGAGCATAAAGGTATTCGGAGTCCGGCCTGGCGACCTGATCACGGTGACGTACCAGAAGGAAGGACTGAACCGCCAGCCGTTCCGGGTTTTGAAGATTTCGCCGGCAACCAACTACCGGACGACGACGATCACGGCGCAGATCCACGACGATGCCTGGTACGACGACACCAACGGGCAGGTAACCTCGGGATCGGGAACGAGCCAGGGCGGCAACTCCGCAGTGGGCGTGCCGCGGCCCCTGGTGGGCAGCGTGCTGGACGCCAATGGCAACATTCAGTTTGGATTGGAGGAGACGGCGACCGCGAGTAGCGATGGCACGGTAGAGACGAGCGTGACGGTCAGTTTCGTACCACCGGCCATCGCTGTGGGCGCCGGACCTGGGATGCCGCTCTTGAATCTTTCACCGGCGGTTGGCAGCGGCGGAACATTGCAGGGCGGGCAGACGCTGTACTATGCCGTTTCCGGCGAGGACAGCGCGGGCGACGAAAGCCCGCTATCTTTCCTGGTGCGCGCGGCGTTGGTGAACGACGGCAGCTCCGTGACGCTGACCGGCCTGAGCTTTGCATCGGGGACCGCGGCTTTTCATGTGTATCGGGGCACGACACCGGCACAGATGTTCCGAATCGCCTCGAACCAACCGCTCGATGCGCAGTTCACCGATACGGGTCTTGCCGATCAGTTGATAGCGCCGCCCGATGCGAATTTCGATCACGCCAATTTCTACTGGCGCTCGGAACTGCAGCCGGAAATTGCGGTGACCGCGCATACGCCCGCTTCGGTGGCAAACGGAACGCTGCAGATGGCGGCGAACGGTTACCGCGGGATGACGGCGCGGATCACCCGCGGCACAGGCGCAGGGCAGGAGCGCACGGTAACGGCGAACGACGCGACGAGCTTAACGGTTTCCCCGCCGTGGACCGTTGAGCCGGGCGCAACCAGTTTCTTCACGGTGGCCGAGGCGGGGTGGCATTTCGGCGCGGTGGCCAAGAGCAGCCCGGTGCAGTTTGCGATTCCCAACCGGTCGGGCGAGGTGGTGCAGATTACCGGGCGCTCGGCCAACGTCAACGATGTGGAGTGTTCCCCGGAGCTCTCGACGGTAACGCGTTGGACGATTGGAGGCTCGGGCGAAGCCGACACGCAAGTGCCGCCGCAGCCGTTCTTCGGAATGGGCCCGGGAACGGCCGGCGGCTCCGCGGTATTGAGCGGCGTTTCATTCACCGACCTGACGAATACGAGTTCGATTTCTTCGGGCACACTGACTCTGTACTACTGGAATGAACTGCTGGGCACGCCCACAACTTTGCTGGCAAGCGCCATGGGAGCGGGTGACCAGACGCTGACCTTGGGGGCGGCAGGTCCGGCGGTGGTGGGGAGCACTCTCGAAATCGACGGCGAGATCCTTCGAGTGACGGCGGTCGAGAACGGCGGCGCCGAGTACAGCGTGGCGCGCGGGATCGACGGCACGACCGCGGCCCGGAACGAGGAAGCCTCCCTCGTTGTGATCCACCTGGGCCACCCACGCGGCGGCGGCGGCGGTTTACCACCTGGCGAGCCAGACGGTGATCGCGCCATTTCCCGCGAACTTTTTTGGCAGCCCGTATTGCGGGAACTGGAGCTATCCGGTGGCACTGCCGGACGTGCGCGTGGCATGTGCGGAGTTGTTCGTGACCAACGACGTAGGAAACAGCACGACAGCCGCGATTAACCTGACCCACAACGATGACAACGGGCTGCGTACGCTTTCGGGCGGGCAGTACTCGATCCAGGTGGATGGATACCTGGCGGTGGAACAGTGCGTGGCACCACCGATTGTGATGGAAGCGTCGCACGCGGTGCGTGACGTATACGCGGTTCTGGGAACGGCGGCGGATTCGGTGGTCCAGGTGCAGGTGAACGTGAACGGCGCATTGTACTGTGCGCTGACGTTTCAGCCTGGAGCGACGCTCTCCACCAGTGTCAATGGCAATACGCTGTCTCCCCTGACCATGGGAGCACAGGTTACGGCGGCGGTTACGTCGGTGGGACAGACGAATCCGGGCGCCAATCTCACGGTACTGGTACGACTCTAATGGCGGAACAACTAACCAAGCTGCGGCCCGACCGGGACCTACAATGCTATTTCCAGCGACCGACGGCGGCGGCGGCGCTTAGCCAGGTCAGCGCGAACGGATTCACCGTGTCGGGCAGTTGGCGGCAGCAGTTCGATTGGACGGTGGTGGAATGGAACCGCGACAACGTGTTCGAGCATCCCGCCCTGCGCAATTTTCCGGATGGCGATTTGAGCGGCGTTCAGCTCAGCTATCAGGAAGCGCGCACAAATTGCGTTCCAATGGACTCCACGCTCTACCCAACGGTGGAGTGGCCCTATCTGCGCATCTGGACGGAAACCAACGGCACCGATACGCTGTACGACGTGCCGCTGAAAAACTATGCGACGGCCGCGGAGGGAGGCTACGTCGCGGCGACGGTACAATTCACGCTACAGGGTGTGGCGGCAGCGGGAGATTACATCGAGTTGGCGTGGCTGAACCAACATTACAACTACTGCCTGGTGGGAGGCGACACGCTGCAGAGCGCAGCGAGCGCGCTGGCCGGCGCCATCAATCAGTTCGGCGATGGCACGGTGACGGCAGCCGCCAGCGGCGCCCAGATCACGCTCTCTTACACGGCGGAAGCCGGCGAGAATGCCAATCGGATTGGGGTGTACGGCACGGTGCACGGCGCGGGGACGGAGATGTGGTCGCCGGCCTCGGCGACGTTCGGCGGTGGGGCGTCGCCCCGGCAGTGGCAAGTGAACCTGAACTTCAGCGCGCTCACAGGCTACATCGACCCGGACCGCACGACATTGGCGCCGGTTCCTACGACCAGCGTGCGAAAACTGCGTTGGACGTGGGCAGCCAATCTGCAGCCTGGAGATTTCCAGCGGGGCGAGTATTCGGTGGTAGTCACCAACTGGACGGTGACTGGAAACAACCTTGTGTACCAGGTTGCGGGCGGGGGAAGCCGGCGGATCGAGGACGACGCCTCGGTTGTCGCATATTCGCCGCTCGACCAGTGGAGCCCGGGACGGGGCAACTTTTCGGGTGGCTCGATCCACTGGACGACGACGCCGGGTGCTTCACTCACCTGCTCCTACACGGCCGGGGCGGACCACACCCTTTACCTGGGAACGCGGCGCGCGAACGCGGGCGCGCAGGTCTCGGTACAAGTGGACGGCGACGCTCCGCAGACTGTGGTCCTGGCGCTCCCGGGCGAAGACGTGCTAGTGCGCGTCTCGCTGGGCCAGTTCCCGGGGCTGACGCAACACACTGTCAAGATCACGCATTGCGGAGCCGCCGGTTCGTATTTCTATTTCGATTTCCTGGAACTGGCTTTACCCACGAGCACATTGCCCACCTTCAACACCATCCCGACAACCACTCTCGCGACCGACTGGGATACGGACCACTCGATCGCCCTAGCGCCGGAGCGCACGGCGTGGCTGATCGGCACGCTAGGATTTCATGGCCGCGCCAATCATTACGCGGGGGCTTTGTGGTTTTACGAGCTGTGCAACCCGACGCAGCAATATGCTTCGGGGGAGATCACGTTCGGGGGCAATCCGGAGTTCGGGAAGACGACGCAGGTCTGCCTGGGGCCGACCGTGATTGAGCATGTGAACTTGATCGGCGACACGGCGGACAGCATGGCCCTGTGCTTCGCGCTGCTGATCAACGCGGGCTCGACGGGGGTATGGGCGAGCGCAGCGGGCAGCACCTTGACGATCATGTCGCGCACGATCGGAAGCGCGGGCAGCGGCATGGCGATTTCGGCGGTGCCCGACAATTCCCAGAACAACACCACGCCACTGACGGCGCAATCGAGCGGATTGCTCGCGGGCGGCAATGACGGCAAGTGGCTGACGGACCTCACGGCGGCTCCACGAATCAACCGCGCGGCGCGCGATTGGAGCGGCGCGTTCTTCCAGGCGTTGAAGGGATACGGCATCGACGTGGCGGCGTCGTTCAGCATGGAATTGCAGCATGGAGACGACAGTACGCAGGCGGGCATCGCACAGCGCTATCCAAATGGCGACGCGGCCTGGCTGAACACGCCGGCACTGCAGACCAACTTCAGCCCGGCCAGCACGGCCTTCTGGCAGCAGGTCTATTTGGATATGGCGGACGTGATGGCCAACGCGGGCGTGGCGCCCTACCTGCAATTTGGCGAAGTCGAGTGGTGGTACTTTCCGGGCCCGTCGGGCACGACGGTTTCCGAGCCCGGCATGCCGTTCTATGACGCCTACACCACCTCGACCTTTCAAACCACATACGGGCGAGCCATGACGGTGATCCCAAACCAGTACGCGGATCCGGCATCGCTCCAGCAGGAATGCGCGTTTCTGCCGGGGCTCATCGGCACGTTCACCCGGACGATTCGCGGCTTTGTGCGGCAGACGCACGCGAACGCGCGGTTCGAGGTTCTGTATCCGCCGGACGTCAACAACACGGCACTGAACCAGCTTGTAAACTTTCCGAAGAGCGACTGGACTCCGGCGAATCTGACGTGCCTGAAGACGGAGAACTTCACCTACACAGGCAATCGGGACTTGAACGCCGCGGCGCAGTCGATTCACTTACCGATGCAGCTCGGGTTTGGGGCCTCGCAGAGCAGCCACCTGGTGGGCATCGGCGATCCCACCACGCCGTGGCAGAAAGAGCGGCGGATGGCGCTGGGGGCGCGTCTGGAATCGATGGTGCTGTTTGCGCTGGATCAGTTCTGCCTGATTGGTTACTCGCTGCCACTCGAGCAGAGCCAGCGCACGGCACGATTCATGGGGCGGTAGCCAGGTCCTTTTCCAGTGCGAGATAGCCGGCGGCGATCACGACCAGAAACATGGTGAGAACTTCGGAATCGCCCAGGTTCACTTCCGCGACACCTTCGACCATCGCGGCAATCACGACCGCGATGCCGGCGTGCAGCAGGTAGCGGCGGTCGCCGGGACCGGGCGGGAGCGCACGAAGGCCGCGCGCGAAATCGACCAAAATCCGAATCATCAGCCAGAGAAAAACCAGCAGCGCAGGGATGCCGCGTTCGGCGCCGTATTGCAGGTAGACGTTGTGGAGATGCTCATAGAAGCCCGCGGGCCGGGTAGCCCAAATATCCGCCGGGACATACTCCTTGAAGTGATACTTGGGGCCTTCGGGGCCCAGGCCGAGTAGCGGGTGCTTCTCGATCATCTGGATGCCGGCGTTCCAGGCGATGATGCGAAACGTGTTGGAATCCACCTGCTGGGGCCGCAGCACGGACGTGACGCGCTCGCGCAACACGGCCGGCGACACAAAGAAGGCCACCACCGCGAGCAGCGGAATCGAGAACACCATCCAGCGCTTCCAAAACCAGGCGAGGTAGAGGCCCGCGGCGGCGGTCGCCAGCCACACCGCGCGCGTCCAGCCCAGGTACAAAGCCACGGCCATCAGAACGCCGCACAAGATCCAAATCCAGGATTTGCGCATGCGGAGGCCAAAAAAAAGCATGGCGGCCAGCATCAGGAGGGCGAACATCTCTTCCGCCGCGTAAGTATTCCAATGACTGGTGAAACCTGTGATGCGCTCCGCCACGTAGTATTGGTAGAGGTCAATTCCAGCCTGGTGCGCCTGTTCGATTTTTGTGAAGAATTGCACGAAGCCGCGGAGAGCGGCGATGGAGGCCAGCCCGGCCCAGGCGAGAAAGAGCCATCGCAGCACCGATAGACTGCGCAGGGTGGAAAAGACGAGCAGCAGGATACAAAAGATCCAAAACTTTCGGATTTGGGGAAAACCATCCATCCAGGGATCTGGGGAAAAGATCCAGGCAGCCAGGGTAAGAAGCAGGAAGATGCCAAGGGGCAGCTTGATGGGCGGCAGGCGCAGCGGTTCGCCGGAAAACAGCAGGGCTGCGAGGGCCAGGGCCATCAGGATGTTGAACGCAGCGATGGAAAGCACGATCGACGCGGCCGCGGCGAAGGTCAGCCAGAGCGCCGCGCGCGACATCAATGATGGGGACGGGTTCATTTAGGCAGATCTTCAGTATGCCAGAGCCACCAAGGAATCGGGATAATGGAAAGTGACCGATACGCCATGACTCGCCGACTTGCCCAGTTGCCGATTCTCTGTTTCGCGCTGCTGGCCGCGTTGGATGCGGCGCCGGCGCGCCGCCCCGCGGACACGCGCGCCACGGTCAACCTGGATGAGTTGGCTAAGAATCCGGCGAGCCACGCCGTGGCGGGCGGGCCGCGGCGCGAAGTATTCGATCCGGAGATGGAGATCCGGCGGCGGCCCAACGCCGGCGTGAACCTGAACCTGCCGCGTGCGGCCGCGGTGCCGGGACCGGCACCGGCGGCGGCAACACCGGTCTATTCCGGGTTCCAGGGGCTGCTGGACAACTTCACGGTGATTCCACCGGATACCGAAGGCGCCGTGGGGCCGCAGCACGTGGTGACGATGCTCAATTCGCAGGTGCTGATCCAATCGCGCGACGGCACGTGGCGGGCGAATTATCCGATCAACCTGGGCGGCACCGGCGGCTTCTGGTCGGCGGCGACCACCTCGACCGATGTGTTCGACCCGAACATTCGCTACGATGCGGCGAACGACCGCTGGATCGCCAGCGCGGTGGTGGACAGCCAAAAGTCCACATCGGCGATGCTGGTGGGGGTATCGCAAACCGGCGATCCGGGCGGGACGTGGAACCTGTACAAGATCAATGTCGGGACGTCGGGCAACTGGGGCGATTATCCGGTGCTGGGATTCAACGGGAACTGGGTCGTGGTGTCTCTCAACTTCTTCACGATTCGTGGCAGCAACTACGTCAACACGACGCTGTATGTGTTCGGCAAGTCGGACCTCTATCAAAACGGCAAGGGCTCCTACACAACATTTTCCGATGACCTGGGGGAACTGATTCCAGCGGCGGACTTCGATAACCAGCCGAATCATCTCTACTTCGTGCGGACTTTCGCCGGAGATGTGGGAGTGCACGACGGAGTGGGCACGATTGAAATCAGTCAACTGCAGGGGCCGCTAGGGGCGGAGACATTTGCCGGCGGCAACGCCGGCGAAATCGTGATCAACGATGCGTGGGCCGACGCAGGAGCCAACGGCGCCGATTTCGCGCCGCAGGCCGGCTCGACGCGCAAAATCGACGCGGGCGACAGCCGAGTCCAGAACTGCCTGCTGCGGGGCGGTAGTATTTGGTGCGCGCACACAATCTTTCTTCCGCTGTCGAACCCCACGCGCTCCACTGTGCAGTGGTTCCAGGTGGACCCATCAAATCTCACGGTGCTGCAACGCGGGCGCATTGACGACCCGAGCAACACTTACTTCTACGCGTACCCGACCATCGCCGTCAATAAGAACAGCGACGCGTTGATCGGCTACAACCGGTTCAGCGCTCAGGATTACCCCAGCGCGGAATTCTCATTCCGGCTGGCTTCCGACCCGGCGAGCGCGCTCGAGCCGGACGTGCTGTTCCTGGCGGGGAAATCTTCGTACGTAGCGGCGGGCACCAAAACCGGGAGCAATCGCTGGGGGGACTTTAGCCGCACATGGACCGACCCGACGGACGATCTCACTTTCTGGACGATCCAGGAGTACTCGGTGGTGCCGACCCAAGGCCAGAGCGGCCAATGGGGGACGTGGTGGACCCGCGTGACTGCGCCATCCGTGACGGTAATACAGCCACCCACATTGTCAGCACAGGGAACCGTGAACGCAGCGAGTTACCAGGGCGGCGGCGTGGCTCCGGGAGAGTTAGTCACCCTGTTCGGCTCGAATTTAGGACCGGCGGTTCTGCAGAAACCTTTGGTCAGTGCAACTGGAGTGGTGGGCGCGGTGGCGGGCGGCGCCAGCGTGCTGTTCAACGGCGTAGCGGCTCCCATGGTCTACGCGTCGGCGGGCCAGGTGGCGGCGGTAGCGCCGTTTGCCCTGCAAGGCCAATCCAGCACGCAGGTGCAGGTGAGTTACCTCGGAACGATTTCCAACACCACGACGCTGCCGGTGGTGGGATCGCTACCGGGAATCTTTTCCTACGATTCATCCGGCACCGGGGAAGGCGCGATTCTGAATCAGGACTACTCGGTGAATTCGGGGGCCAGCCCGGCGACGCGCGGATCGGTGATCCAGATTTACGCGACCGGCGGCGGCGCCATGCCCGGAGCAGTGGAAGGCACGCTGGCGCAGCCGCCCTATGTGCAGCTTCCAGCGACGCAGGTCTCGGCGCGCGTGGGTGGAATCTCCGCCGAAGTGTGGTATGCCGGCGAAGCCCCCGGAATCATCGTCGGAGTCCTGCAGATCAATGTGCTGGTGCCGATGGGAGTCACTCCAGGAAGTGCGGTTCCGGTGGATGTGACCATCGGCGGGGCGACCAGCAAGGCCGGGGTGACCGTCGCGGTGAAATAGTGTCGCCGCGGGACCAGGCCACAAGGTTGCATTTACTTTCCCTCACATGCTGTAGTTGAAGTTCTCCGCACATGGTTCGTGAACAAGCCAACCGGCTCGCAGTCGTGATCCCCGCCTACCGGCCGTCGGCCGCGCTGGTGGAGGTGGTGCGCGCGCTGGCGGAACGGCAATTCCCCGCCATCCTGGTGGTGGACGACGGCAGCGGTCCGGAGTTCCACGAGATTTTCGCGGACGCCGGCGCGCTTCCCGGCGTCCAACTGCTGCGCCATGCCACCAACCTGGGCAAGGGCGCCGCGCTCAAGACCGGCATCAATCACGCGCTCTGTACGATCCCCGATCTGGCGGGCGTGGTTACCGCCGATGCCGACGGCCAGCACGACCCCGTCGATATAGAGCGCGTGGCCGAAGCGCTGCTGGCGCATCCCCAGAGCCTGGTGCTGGGGTGCCGCGCCTTTCATGAAGACGTGCCGCTGCGCAGCCGCTTCGGAAACATTCTCACCAGAGCCATCATGCACGCCCTGATGGGCCGCAAGATGGCCGATACGCAGACCGGCTTGCGCGGCCTTCCCGTGTCTTTCGCGCTGCGCACTTTGAAGATTGAAGCGACGGGCTACGAGTTCGAGCTGGAAATGCTGATTGCCGCGCACCAGCTCGGCATCCGCGTGGTGGAGGAAAGCATCCGCACCATCTACGAACCGGGCAACCGGTCCTCGCACTTCAATCCCATCGTGGATTCGATGAAGATCTACTTCGTCCTGCTGCGGTTCGGCTCGGTTTCGCTGCTCACCGCGCTGCTGGACAACCTGATCTTCTACCTGGCGTATCGCCACGGGGGCCACATCCTGGCCTCGCAGGTGCTGGGCCGCGTGTTCGCCGTCAGCTTCAATTATTCGATGGTGCGCAGCTCGGTGTTTTACACGCGACAGCAGCACAAGACGGTTCTGCCGAAATACCTGCTGCTGGTGTTGGCCAGCGGAACGGCGTCCTACGGCGGCATCCGGTTGCTCTCCGCCGCGTTTGGCATCAACCCGGTCTCCGCCAAGCTGGTGGTGGAGACGGTTCTCTTCTTCGTCAATTTCGCGGTGCAGCGCCTGTTCATTTTCAAGCCCGACGGCGCCGCGGCGGCTCCTGCCGAACCACGCCCGGCGCGCGCCGTTCCGGCCCGCCTGGTTTCCACGGTGGTGGTGCTGATTTCGCTCGGCGTGCTGGCGATGGAGGCCTACGGTTTCCGCACCGGCAATCTGTTCTCGCAGGAGATCTGGCTGCCCATCGGGATCAAGCGCTTCACGCGATTCATCGGCATGTACCTGGGAGTGTCCGTTCCGGTCCTGCTACTAGTGCCTTGGAGTTTCGCCGGTCTCATCGCCGGGCTCGCCGCGGCCGGCACAGCCGTGTCGGTGGGCCCGCAGGCGCTGCTGGCGGTGGCCTTCTTCCTGGTCTCCTCGTGCGCTGTCGGTTCTCGATTGCTGGGCCGCAAACATGGCGACGACCCGCAGTCGCAGCTCTTTTCCACGCTACTCGGAATCGGCGCGTGGATCTTTGCGATGTACTTGCTGGCGCGGCTTCCCGTGAATTACGCGGCGGCTTGGGCGGGCCTGCTCGCCATTCCTATCCTGATGGACCTTGGCGGCGCATGGCGGCGACTGACCCGTTGGGTGGACCTCCTGCGCACGGCCGAGCTGCGTGGCCCGGGCGAGCGCGCGGCCTTCGCGATCCTGGTCTTTTTTCTGCTGGCGCACTGGTTCGTGGCTCTTATGCCCGAAACCGGCGCGGATGGCCTGGCCATGCACCTGGCAATTCCCGCCAACATCGCCGCCAAGCATGCACTGACTTACCAGCCCAACCGCTTCCTGTGGGCGGTGATGCCCATGGGCGCCGACCTCACTTACACCATCACTTATCTTCTCGGTGGCGAGTACGCAGCGCGTCTGATCGATTTCACGATGCTGCTCGCGATCGAGGCTCTGCTCTACTACGCCATGCGCCGTTGGCTGACACGCGGCGCCGCCTTCCTTCTGATGGCGCTGTTCGCCACCACTCCGCTGGTACAACTAGTCACTGGCTCGCTCTTCGTGGAAAACCTGATGACCGCCATGATCCTGGGCCTGATGGCAGCCATCTGGCGCTTCGGTGACACCGGAGAGAAGCGATTCCTTTACGTTGCCGCGGTGTTGGGCGGAACCGCACTATCCACCAAGTTCGGATCCATCCCCTTCGTGGCGCTGGCGTTGCCCTTCGCGGCGTGGGAGCTAGCGAGCCACCGCAAGTCGCTCGGACCCAAGCCGGCGGTGGTTTGCGGGCTCGCGGCGGCGCTGCTGCTCGCGGTTGCGCTGCCGCCCTATGTCATCGCGTACTCGAAAACGGGCAACCCCTTGTTCCCCTTTCTGTATGACAAGATTCCGTCGCCCTTGCTGCCTCGCGATGCCGGCCTGACCGATGCGCGCTTCCAGAGGCCGCTCACCTGGAACACGCCGTACGATCTTACCTTTCATTCCAGCAAAACCTATGAGGGACGGGACGGCTCTTTCGGCTTTCAGTACCTGTTACTGGCGCCGCTAGGTCTGGTGGCGATTCTGTTCCTGCGGAGGCGCGCTGCGGTGAGCGCGGCGGTGGTGGCGCTGGGGGCCTCGTTCCTTATCATGCGCTCGCAGCCGAATGCCCGGTACCTCTATACGGCGTTGCCGCTGCTTACCGTGGCGTTCGCGGCGCTGCTGGGATGGGCGGCGGACCAGCGCCGGCTCTATCGCGCGTTGATCGCGTTGGTGGTGGCGTGCATCGCGATGAACACTTACTTCCTGCCTTCATCCAGTTACTACCATCGCGATTTCTGCCTGCGTCTGCCCTTCTCGCGCGCGGAAAGAGACCGCTTCCGGGCGGAAGCGGCGCCCGTCCGGGAGGTGATTGCCTATTACAATCACAGCCATCCGAATTCCACGGTCCTGATGGCAAGCGAAAGTGCGATCGCCGGCCTGAACGGCACAATCTACGAGAACCACTGGCAACAGTACGATACGCTGATGAGCATCCGCCATACACTGAACGTGCCCGACATGGTGCGCTTGATGCAGAGTTGGGGCGTGCAGTACTTCATCGCTTCCAAGCCGTCCGCGAAAGATGATGTGCAACCCGCCGCGTTACGGGAAATGTTGGAGCGTTGCACAGAGGTAGAGTACGAATTAGGCGATCACTACCTGGCGCGTCTGGAAGCAACCTGCCGCCCTCAACAGGAACGTGCCCCGGTGGTAGTTTCGCCTGGATTTTATGACGATTACGATCCGGCGCTGCTCTTTCGCGGCGACTGGACCAAAAGCAGCTCATTCGACGGTCCGGACCGCCATACCATCAGCTATTCCGATATCCCGGGTAGCGAGGCGCAGATCGTGTTTGAGGGAAAGGCGCTGACGTATGAGTACACCAAGGCGCCCAATCGCGGCTTGGCGGAAGTGATTATCGATGGCACCAGCCAAGGCACCATCGATCTCTACTCCCCCAGCATCGAATGGCAAACGCACACGCGCTTCTGCTGCTTTGCGGCCGGTAAACACGTGGCGGTGATCCGCGTCGTGGGCCGGGCCAATCCGAAATCCACGGGTGTGTTCATCGACCTGGATTCCTTCACCGTGGAATAGGCGCTTTGACCGAGTGATTGCGTGCTATGGGCCCTCCGCTCCCTTACGGTCGCGGCTCGGTGTCGGGCCGTGAGCGGTAGCCGCAATAGCCGCCGCGATCATCTCCTCAAAAGAGCGGTACTCGGGCACCAGCATCCGAAGGTCCGACTTGTGAATGCACTCTTGGTTCTGCTTCAGAGCCCGCAGGTTGTCCGAATCGATCGGCAGCTTGATCCGTAACTTCTCAGATAGCGATAACAAGCCGGTAGCCCAACTTACCGGAATGTTGAAATAGAGAGCCCGATGCCTTCCTGCGCGATTGATTGTTTCGATAAACTGCCGCATGGTCACCAGGTCCGGGTTGAAAAGATTGTAGGCGCCTACCCGGCTTTCGAGCAGCATCGTCATGGCGACGCCGAGGTCTTCGACCGCGACCACGGGGAGCAAGTCACGCCCCCCATCGAGCAACGGCATGACTGGACTCGTGAGGATCTTGCGCACGTTGCGAAGAAACAGACCGCCGTTGCCGACTACCAAGCCCGGACGCACGATGGTCTCGCCGCGATCCAGGAAATACGTCTCCAGTTGACGCTTCAATCGTCCATACTCGGAGATGGACTCGGGTCGAGCGGAATAAGAACTGACAAAGATCTGGCGCGGCACACCAGCGGCCCTGGCGGCAGCGAACACCAACTTGGTGCCCTCCACGTTCACGGCGATGCCGGCCTGGCGGTCGTAGGCAAGGTGCACCACGATATCCATGGCCGCCAAATCTTCCGGACTTAGGGGCTGCCCGAGCGTGAATGGCACCACGTGGCGTAGCTCCGGCACGACAGCACCGGAGCGGCTGGCGCCATAGACCTGGTGCCCCGACGCCGTCCAGTGCGCCGCCAGATGAGATCCCAGAAAACCGCCCACGCCAGTGAGAAAGAGTTTCACTCCAACGAATCCCTCACTTTTCGAGCGATGCGGAGCGCGTTGGCCATAATCGTGAAAGTCAGATTCTTGGCCGGCAATTCACTAAAACAGGCGCCATCGGCGACATAAACCGCTTTGGTCCCGTACAGCCGTCCATCCGCGCCGGTCTGATAGCGGCCTGCATTGCTCTGCATCGGAAGCGTGCCGGCGTAATGCAGGCTGCTGCCCATGGCGGGATACTGGCACAGCGCGGCGGCGCTGAGGTAACCGATCCGGCGAAAAGCCTGGATCAGCCGGCGCTCCGCGACCTGGTTGCTCTTCCATTCGTAGTTGATGTCGAGCGTGCCATCCGGCTTGAGGCGGACATAGTTGGACGAATCGCTCGAGCCGGGATAGAAGAGCATCAGGAGCGCCATGGCCGGAGACAGGTAGCGCGCCCACGTCAGGTTTGCCCAGATGCTCAGGGGGAATTCAAAGAGTACGTCGGAGCGCAGCGGGCCGGTGGTCCCGTAGATAGTGCCCTGGAGCAGGCCGGGGCTGTTGGCGTCCTGGTAGATGAGGTTGAGCTGACCTAGAGCGCTGTCATGGATCTCCAGGGGAGCGCCGATGCGGCTCAACCGAAACAGCGGAATGCAGGCCATCGGGTTGTCCAGAATCGGCAGACGGCTCTCGTAATCCCGGTTGGCTTCCAGCACGATCTTGCTTGTCCCCAGTGTACCTGCCGCCAGAATCAGGTTCTTGCCAAGAAACGTCTCATAACTGCCGGTGCTTAGGTTTCGCGCAGTGACTTCGACGCCTCCTTCTTGCTCTCTGTACTCACGAACCAGATACCCGGTACGCAGAGTGACTTGATTCCGAGCTACTAACTCATCGATGGTGAAAGCAGGATTGTAAATAGCGGGATCATACGGGCGGTAAAACTCGAGATTATGGTATTGATAAGCAGCGCGTCCGTTATGCGGCTCGGTGAGCACCGCCAGGCGGGGACGGCCCATGGTAATCCCTTGGCGTTCAAAATCGGCTTTGCGAATGCGAAACCGGTCCAGTATATCGGAGGCAAGCCTGGTGAGACGCATCGGCGGAAACAAGTGAGGCTCCACGCTAAAATAGGACGCCAGATCGTCGTTCGCCCCGCTGATCCCCATGTGGTTGGAGATTTCGTCATAGAAGGGTTCCAGATCCGCGACGTTGATGGGGAATCCCTCAAGATCCTTCGTGGTGAAGCGGAAGACGCCCGCACCCCAGGCATTGGCCAGCCCACCCAGTGCGAAGCTGGCGACGGCCTCGAAGTTTCGCGATTCCACCGGCATCAGCTCAGCCCAGTCCCGCACGATGTAGGACATGTACGGCGACTTGAGCTTGAGACTGATGTTCCGCTTATAGACGTTGTGCAGCCCTTCGAATTTGGAGCCGATCAATTCTTCAAAGAGATCCTCGCGCTGCTGCCGCAAGGCGTACAGATTGCCTGCCAGATCGGGGATCTCCGGCGGCCGGTAACCCACGTCCAGAACCAGCACATTGCGGCCCTGCAGCGCATAGGCCGAGAAGGCGCCGGCGGGGCCCGAGCCCACGATCACCGCATCATACAAAGTCGTATCTCCAGACCAGGTATAAGCCTTTGACGCATTTCCAACCCGTGCGCACAACGGCTCCGAATAGCCGAAGCACGGCGCGCCACCATCCCGGCACCTGGTTGATGAAGTACCCGTAGTATTCCGAACGGACCTCCACCAGGTAAAAGAGAATTTGAATCTTGCGGGTCAACACGCCGCTGCCTTTTCGCAGGCGCAGAGCCAATTCGATGGCCTCCGCATCGAGCCGCCGCGCTACGATGGTCGCCACCACTTGCCGCGCTCTAGGGTCCAGCGCGGGAAAACAGAGGTGGTTGGCCGCCACGTACCGCTCCACAACCGGACCGGGCAACGGGCGTCGGAAGAACAGGGCGTGGAAATAGCGCGCTTCTTTCTCGAGCGCCGTCCGGTCGTCAGCCATGGCGTTTGCAAATGGTCTTTCGCATTCCGCTCCCCAATTCTACAATGTGACGCGGCCTGCGTGCGTGCCTGGCGGGAGTTTGTTCTTGACAGCAGCCGGGCGCGAGGATATATAGGTAGTATGTCTACGGTAGACAATCCACTGGAACGAATGGAATTCTTGCAGGGTACGCTCGAGGTGCTCATTTTGCGCAGTCTCCAGGCGGAGCCGAATCACGCCTATGGGATTGGCCAGTTTCTCGAACAGCAATCCGGGAATGAATTCGTGGTGGACAACGGCTCGCTTTACCCGGCCTTGCAGCGGCTGCTGCAGCGCCGATGGTTGACGGCGCAGTGGAAGATGTCGCCGAATGCGCGCCGCGCAAGGTATTACCGGCTAACGCCGCTCGGCCGCAAACAACTGGTGGAAGAGAGTTCCAAATGGCAGCGGTTCGTGGTCGCGATGAGCCGCGTGCTAAGCCCGGAGGGATGACGGTATGCGCCAATGGTTGACCCGATTTCGCGCCTGGATGAAGGGGCGCCGGGGAATCGCCGAGGAGCTCGCGGAAGAAATGCGCAGCAACCTCGAGATCGAAACGGAGAGCAACATCGAGCGAGGCATGAGCCCTGAGCAAGCCCGCGCCGCGGCCCGCAGTCACTTCGGGAACAGCACCCTGGTAGCGGAACAAGCCCGCGACGTCTGGGGATTTCCTTCGCTGGAGAGTTTTCTCAACGACATTCGTTACGGCTTCCGCGCGATGCGCCGGGCGCCGGCTTTCTCGGTAGTGGTGATTCTGACCTTCGCGCTGGGCGTCGGAGTGAACACCGCGATTTTCAGCGTGGTTCATGCGGTGCTGATGAAGCCCCTGCCCTACCCCGAATCGGAGCGCCTGGTTCGGTTCCGCGAGGCCAACGCCAAGTCGTCTTTCAGTGTCACCTGGGGCAATTTCAAATATTGGCGCGAGAGTAACCACACCTTTGCGGACATGGCGGCGTACCAATTCACCGAGCGCACGCTGACCGGCCGCGGCGACCCTCTGGTGACCCGCGGCATGTTGGTGACCGCTCCCTATTTCAGGCTGCTCGGCATGCATTCGCTGCTGGGCCGCCTGTTCGACCAGTCGGATGACCAGCCTGGAGCGGCCGCCACCATCGTGCTGGATCACCGCTTTTGGGAAAGCCGGCTCGGCGGAGATCCGAACGTCGTCGGCGCGACGCTCACGCTCAACGGTACTCCCTACGAGGTGACCGGCGTGGCGGCGCCACTGTGGGAACCGTGGCTGGTGGATTATTACCTGCCGCTGGGCTGGGCTGCCGGGCCTGCCGTGGGCCGGCAGCAGCACGGATCCATGAGCGCTCTTGGGCGCTTGAAACCCGGAGTTTCCCTGGCGGCCGCTCGCGCGGATCTGGATGCGATCATGCGTCACCTGGCGGAGGTCGATCCCGGTCCGGAGAGCGAGCACCGCAGCTCCGGCAGTTTCCTCACGGAAAATATCACCGGGAATGTCCGCGGAACTCTGCTGGTGCTGATGGGCGCGGCGGTGCTGATTCTGCTCATCGCCTGCGCGAATGTGGCGAGCTTGCTGCTGGCGCGCAATACCGCGCGGGCCAGCGAATTGGCGCTGCGAAAAGCCATCGGCGCGGGGCGCCTTCGCCTGGTGCGCCAGTTGATCACGGAGAACGTGGTGATTGCGGCGGTGGGCGGCGCCGCCGGTGTGGCCTTCGCCTACTGGGGACTGCGCCTGCTGATCGGCGTGGCGCCCAGCGATATCCCGCGCCTCGCCGGAACCACGGTCGATCTACAGGTGCTCCTGTTCGCGTGCGGCATCACGCTTGCCGCTGGACTGCTAGCCGGTCTCGCGCCGGTGATGGTGGCTGGCAAGATCGATCTCACAACGGCGCTCAAGGAAGGTGCGCGAATGGCTGGCGGGGGCCGGCAGGGCCAGGCATTTCGCAATGGTCTGGTGATTGCCGAAGTGGCGCTCACCTTCGTGTTGGCCTTCGGCTCCGGACTTCTGTTGCGCAGCTTGATCGCCGCACAACGAAGCAATCCAGGCTTCGATCCACAGCGTGTCTTGTCCTTCTTACTGGGCTTGCCATCCAAGGCATATAAGACTCCGGAGGCCGTGAGCGCCTTCTACACAGGGCTCCTGAGCGATCTGCATAAGCTGCCCGGTGTTGTGGACGCCAGCTCGGTTAGCTGCCTGCCCGGCGATGGTGACTGCGGAGACTGGTTCTATTCGATTTCCGGACGCCCGTTGCCCCTTCAGAACGAAGTGCCGATCGCGCTCTTCGATAGCGCGGCAGCGGGCTATTTTCGGATGATGCGCATTCCCATCCTCCAGGGGCGCGAGTTCAACCAGACGGACCTTGCGGCAGGTCCGAAGGTCGCAGTCGTGAATGAGGCGATGGCGCGCAGGTGGTGGCCGAATGAGTCGGCCATTGGACGCCAGATCAAGGTCGGCGGCCCATACCAAAAGGGCGACACGCTGGAGGTTGTGGGTGTGTCAGGGGACGTGAGGCAATTCGGACTCGATTCACAGCCGGTGACCGAGATCTACCGGCCCGCCGCGCAACAGAACTATAGCGCCATGGCCATCGTGATCCGCACCGCGGGGAATCCCGCCAGCCTGATGACCGCCATCCGCGCCCGCGTTCTGGCGCTCGACCGCAATCTGCCTCTGCAGCGGTTCGGCACGCTCGAAGAGTCGCTGGGCGCCGGCCTGGCGCGTCGCCGCTTCACCACGCTGCTGCTCACTTTGTTCGCGGGCCTGGCGGTCGTGCTCGCAGCCATCGGTATCTACGGACTGCTGAGCTACTGGGTGACCAGCCGCGAATCGGAGATTGCGCTACGGCTGGCGCTGGGAGCGAGCCCCTCCAGGATTTTGCGCTGGACCAGCTTCCACGCGCTGCGGCTGGCGCTCATCGGAGTGGCTTTGGGCGTGGTGGGCGGATGGGCGGCGGCGCGCGCCCTGGAGGACTTGGTCTTCGGCATACCGCCGCGCAATCCCGCTACGATGATCGCCGCCGCTCTCGCCGTGATGACGATCGCATTCGCGGCGGCGGTGGTGCCGGCGTGGCGGGCAGCTCGTGTGGATGTGGCGCGCCGGCTGCATTACACGTAACGGCTCACCGGCAGAAGCCGCCACTTCACCGGCCCGTACGCGAATTCCTGTTAGCATTAGCATTCTCAGAAATGAAAGCAGCATCCGACAGGGCCGGCGACGGACCGCAACCCACCAACCGGCTAATCAGAATTGCGTCCGCGATTGTGCTGACTGCCTATTTCCTCTACTTCAACCTGGGCAGTCTCAAGGTCCATTTTGCGCTCGACGATGTGGGCAATATAGACCACTACCACAACATCACTCCCTGGCGGTTGGTGCTTGCTCAGTTTCTGCCCTGGCGTGGCGACCCCCGGCCGATGGGAGGCTTGTTCTACATTCCGATTTACCACTTCGCCGGTTTGAATCCGGTCCCCTATCAAGCGGTTCTTCTCGCTCTCCTGCTGGCCAATGTGTACTGGGTCTATCGGGTCGCCAAGCTCTTGGGGTGCTGTGAGGCCGCCGCGCTGCTGGCCGCTCTGGCCGTCTGTTATCACGCGGGGCTGGCCAACCTGTACTACAATGCAGCATTCGTCTTCGACGTGTTGTGCTGCTTCTTTTTTCTGGCCACGTTGGCGTACTATCTCAGCATTCGTAATCACAATCGCCTCCCGGGCCCAGGTCAGACAGCGATCTTCCTGGCTCTCTTCCTTTGCGCTCTGAACTCCAAGGAAATGGCGGTTACCATCCCTCTGATCGTGCTGACGTATGAATGGTGCTATCACCGTCCCGCGGCGTTGACCTCAGAGCATCTTTGGGCTTGGGTCCGCGGTCCGGCACGAATGGCGCTGATCGCCGCTGTGCTCGACCTGTTGGATGTCTACGGGAAGATATCCGGACCCGATGCCATGACCAAGGCGGAGACTTACCATCCGGTATTTACACTGAGCCGCATCTACGCCTTTCAGAGCATGTCTTTCCGGGACCTGTTCTCGGCAGGGATCTGGTCCCCGGGCAGGGGCGCAATCCTGGCGATATGGGTCGCGCTGGCTCTGGTCGCTTGGGTACGGAGCGACCTTCCGGTTCTGCGTTTTCTGTTTTGGTTCCTCTTAATTGTGCCAATACCCATCGAGTTTCTACTGGGCAAGGCCCAAGCTTGTCTGTGCCTGCTCATGGTCGGCTGGGCAATCTTCGTGGCAGTCAGTTTGGTGGACGCGACCCAGACGATTGGCCGCGCCATGGTGCGTTACGCGCATTTCAATCACCTGACACGCCGCATCCTGGAAGCGGCCCTGATAGCGGCGATCGCGATTTCGTGGGCGCGCGAGAACCGCCATCTACAAGTAGGCATAGTGAGAGACTCGATGGCTTCGCAAGGGTTCGAGACTTGGGATTTGATCCAGCAGTTTCCTAAGTTCCAGCGCCCGCGTCCCGGCAGCCGGGTGGCGTTTCTGAGTGACCCGCTAACCGGTATCGATATGTGGCGTCTGGCTGAACTATGGGTTCACGATCTCAACACACAGGTCCACGTGCGCGCCGAGGGTCCACTGACCGAGCAACAGTTAGCCGAGACCGACTATATCTATACCTTCGAAGGCCGCCAGATGATCCAGTTGAAATAGCGCGGCTCATCGGGAATCGATGCGGACCGGGGCGGACCGAGGCGCCGCGCTTCTCCGATACACCAGCCATGCCGATGCCACCACCGCCAGCGTCCCCATCGCCAGCTTGCCTTCGAAGAGCCAGACGTTGGTGATCTCCGCCGTCGGCACAACCGAGCATAGAATCGCCAGCATGGTGATGGCCCATCCGGAGAGCGCGCTCAACCGCTTCCCGCACTTCCAGGCACTGCCGAAAATGTACAGGTACGGCAGAAAGCCGGTGATGACCATCAGGGAAATCAGCTCCTGGTAGGCCGCGCGCAAGCTGTCGCCCAGTTGAAAAACCACCAACAGAAATGACGCCACGCCGCCGAATGTCAGAATCGAAACGTACGGCGTGCCCCAGCGGGGATGCACTTTTCCAAAGGCTTCCGGCAACAGATGGTCCACGCCGGCGGCGAAGGGCAGGCGCGAGACGGAGCTTCCCAACCCGCCGATCTGCCCCAGCGCGCTCGCCATCACCAGCACCGCCAGAATCGGCGGGAGCCACAGGACGCCCAGCGCCATGCCGGCCGATTCTCCGGCTTGCGCGAGCCCATTCAACTCGCTGATCTTCTCCGGCCGCAGCAACACCAGCATCGCCACCGTGGTGGCCGAGTAGAAGACCGTGGCGAAGCCCGAGACAATCCAGCCGGCGCGGCGGAGCGTGCGCACGGGATTGTGGATTTCCGCTCCCATCATGGCAACCATCTCCAGTCCCGACATGGCATAGGCAATGCTGGACCAGAAACTCACGGTGCCCCAGTCCCATTTTGGGATCACGTCGATCCGTGTGGCCACGCCGCGCTTCGCCCCCACCAGCACCGCCAACGCGACCAGCAGAATTCCGAGCACCCAGGTTGCCGCGGCGCCCACGTTTTCGGTCCACTTGCCGATGCCAACGCCCAGCATGTTGGTGGTCAACGCCACCCAAATCGCCACCAGCGCCGCCGCCAGCAGGGCAGCGCGGTTGTCGGCAAGATGCGCGTACCGCGGACCCAGCGCGTAGAAGCCGGCGCCCATATAGAAGAGTGCGGCGGTGGGGAGCCAGAAGGCGATGCCCATCCAGTACACCCAGAAACAAAGGAAACCGTGCCAGCGGCCGAAATCGCCGCGCGTCCAGACATACAAGCCGCCCGCGCAGCCGGGGTACTTTGCCGCCAGGGCGCCCACGGCCACCGCCAGCGGCAAAGCGAAGAGCAGTGCCGCGGCCAGCCACAACATGACGGAACCGGGCCCGGCGTGCGCCGCCGCGGGGATCCAGCGCGTGCCCACAATGCAGGCGATGGCGAAGAGCGTGACGTCACGGAGCCCCATCTCGCGCTTGAGGCCCGTCCCCGATTCGGCCGCTTGGGACATGTTCCAGTGTACAGTGAGCAGGCGCTCTCGCAGGCGGCGCTTAATGCGACATACTTTTTGCACAACCGCACACGTGCGTTGATCGTGGGGCGGTCCCCCCGGACTGCGGCCGACGCCCGCGTCGGCGTCTCGCGGTGGTCAAAGGAGTTGATTTCTCGACAGGCGNNGCGGGTCCAGGGGGACCCGCGCAGACCAGGGGGTCTGCCCCACAAATCCCGCAGCATTCCCCGGTATTGGGACAAGTATGTGGCGCAGGCGGCGCCGCCCGATCTCCGATTTTTTTCACAGCCGCTTACGCGCGCTGCTCGATGCGGGGCCGGACGAAACGCCTGAGGCGGGCGACCAGTTCGGGGGGATTGAAGGGCTTGACCAGATAGTCGTCGGCGCCGAGCGTGAAGCCGCGCGTGATGTCGGCTTCCTGCTGCCGGGCGGTGAGGAGCAGGACGCGCACGGGGATAGATTCGAGGCGAGCAGCCGAGAGTACTTCGTAGCCGTCCATGCCGGGCATGTTGATATCGAGGACGGCGGCACACGGGCGGTGTTCGCGGAGGATCTGCAAAGCCTCGGGTCCGTTGGAGGCCATGCGGCACTTGATGCCGGCGTTCTCCAGGGCACTCCGCACTACCAGGCGGACGGTCATATCGTCATCGGCCACGAGCACTTCCAAGCTGGTGTGGTTGTTGGACCCGTTGACCGGAAGCTGAGGAGCAGCGGTGCGGACGGGAGCGGCCACGGCCGGAGCAGCTTCCTTGCGCGAAAACGCCAACGCGAGCCGCATGAGCGCTTCTTCGGGCTGCCAGCCATCGATGAGAAGCTCGGAGGCTCGGAGCTGGACGGAGTAATCGAGCGCCAGGATCTGGTCGCGGACTCCAGCCAGGACCAAGAGCGGGCCGGAGAAGGCGGCGGGCCCCGCGGCGAGCAAGAAAGTGTCCTTGGTTGCGGGGGTGACGGCCACCAGGACGAGACTGCACTCGCGAATGGGGTTGGAATCGCGGGAGGCGACGCGGTCGAAATAGCGCGGCTTGGCGCTGGCGCGTTCGAGCGAGGCACAGAGACGTTCGGCATCGTCGGCGGAGAAGCCGACGAGGGCCACGCGCTTCCCTTTGAGGGCGGCGACGATGGGATCTGGCACGGGACCGGTGGTGGACTCGGGCGTCTCGATCAGACCGATCATGAGGTTGGAGAGAGCTTCGTCGAGCGAAGCGGGATCGGGGCTGGAGGCGCTCAGGTATCTTTCCACCTGGCTCGCCAACGTGGCGATGGCCTGGTAGTCCAGGATGGCGGCGGCGGCGGCCCAATCCCGGCAGGCGCGCCGGGCGCTTGGCACGTCGAGCGAGCCAGTGAGGGATTCCATCATGTGGCGGACCTGGAGCGTGGCCT
Source organism: Bryobacterales bacterium (assembly GCA_003167255.1). Classification (GTDB taxonomy): domain Bacteria; phylum Acidobacteriota; class Terriglobia; order Bryobacterales; family Bryobacteraceae; genus PALSA-129. The sequence continues at coordinate 12,999 of PMTR01000127.1, read as the reverse complement.
CTTCCAGGAATCGCCGCCGCAGGCTCTCCATCTCGGCAGGGGTGAAGGACAGGCCGCCGGGAAGGCATTGCGGTGGTGGAGGGATCTCGACGGCGACGAGCTGCGGAGGGATCTCGACGGTGACGGGCTGCGGAGGGATCTCGACGGTGACGCGCAGTGGAGGGATCTCGACCTCGACAGGGACGGGCGGCGGCGCGGATCGGCGGTCGAGGTACTCGCGAACGCGGCCGGCGAGCGTGCCGTTCTCGATGGGCTTGGTGATATAGCCTTGGCAGCCGGCCCGGAAGGCCTTCTCGTCGTCTCCCTTCATGGCACAGGCGGTCAGGGCGACGACCACGATGTCGCGAGTGCGATCATCCCGCTTGATGCGGCGGGTCAGTTCGAGGCCGTCCATGCCCGGGAGTTGAATATCGACCAGCATGAGATCGGGACGGAAGGTTTGGAGCAGATCGAGGGCCTGCTCGGCGTCGACTGCGGAATGGACGTCGTAGCCTTCCTTGCGGAGAAGGATTCCGGTGAGTTTCAGGTTGACGGGAGCGTCATCGACTACCAGGATGGCTTCGCTAGGCATACAGAACACGGGCTCCGGCACGGAAGAGCCCGGGCGATTCCAAGGAGGCACCTGGATCGCGTGGCACCGCCAGAAGGCGGAGGAATTGGGGGACAACGTGGCCGTCGGTTTCCGGTTTGGCCCTCATGATTCTGTTCGTGCATACAGCATAGACGGTTGGGCAGTGGGGAACAATACCGCGTTTCGTTAACAGGAAGTTATCTTACGAGGATATGAGCGTACGGTGGAGATTTCCAGCGATTTGGTAGAATGGGGTTCGTCTCACCATGCCTAAATCCATAGAGGAGTTGAAGATCACCGCCAAGCGGATCCGGCGGGAAATCATAGAAATGATTGGCGCGGCCAAGTCCGGCCACCCGGGCGGCTCGCTTTCGGCCGTGGAGATTGTGGTTGAACTTTATTTCAACCGACTGCGGATCGATCCGAAGAACCCGAAGTGGGTGGACCGGGACCGCTTTATCCTCTCGAAAGGCCACGCGGCGCCGGTGCTCTATGCCGCCATGGCGGAGGCGGGGTACGCCGATACGCCGCTCGATCAACTGAACACGCTGCGCAAGCTCGGCTCGGTATACCAGGGCCACCCGGACATGCGGTTCATACCGTCGCTGGAGGCCTCCACCGGGTCGCTGGGCGAAGGTCTCTCACTGGCGCTGGGGATGGGCATAGCGGCGCGCCTCGACGGGCGGGCGAGCCGCACCTACGCCATGATGGGCGACGGCGAAGTCCAGGAAGGACAGATCTGGGAGGCCGCGATGGCGGGCGCGTTCCACAAGCTGGACAACGTGGTGGCGATTGTGGACTATAACCGGATCCAGCTCGACGGCTTCGTGCACGACATTATGGAAGTGGCGCCGCTGGCCGAGAAATGGCGGGCTTTCGGGTGGCACACCATCGAGATCGACGGCCACGACTTCGCGGCCATCGAGAAGGCGTTTGACGAAGCGGAAGCCACCAAGGGAAAGCCCACCTGCATTGTGGCGCACACCATCAAAGGCAAAGGCGTTTCTTTTATGGAGAACAATCCCAAGTTCCACGGCACGGCGCCGACGGCGGATGAAGTGAAACTGGCGCTCCAGGAGCTGCAATAAAATGGCCGCGAAAACCAAGTTCGAAATCAAACTGGGCGCCGCCACGCGCGAGGCCTTCGGGCGCGTGCTGGTGGAGCTGGGTCGCGAGAACAAGGACATCGTGGTGTGCGATGCGGACCTTTCGAAATCCACCATGACGGTGTATTTCGCGAAGGAGTTTCCGGAGCGGTTCGTCTCTTTGGGAATCGCCGAGGCCAACATGACGGCGGTGGGCGCGGGGCTGGCGCTCGCGGACAAGATTCCGTTCGTTTCCAGTTTTTCGGCATTTGCGATGAACAAAGGTTTCGAACAACTGCGCGTGTGCGCGGCGTATCCTTTCGTGAATCTGAAAGTGGTGGGGACGCACAGCGGGATTTCGATCGGCGAAGACGGACCTTCGCAGATGAGCATCGAGGAAATCGGGCTGGCCTGTTCCCTGCCCGGGTTCGTGGTGATTTCCCCGGCCGACGAAGCGGCGACGAAAGCGCTGGTGCGCGCGGCGGCGGCGCACGTGGGACCGGTTTTCATCCGCACCGGGCGGCCGAAGGCGCCGACGGTGTACGGCGGCGATCAACGCTTCGAGATCGGCAAGGCCATCGAGGTGGCGGCGGGACGCGATGTGACGATCATCGCGAACGGGTTGCTGGTGGCGCAGGCGCTGCTGGCGGCCGACGTGCTCGAAGGCGAAGGCATTTCGGCGCGCGTGGTGGATATGCACACAGCGAAGCCGCTCGACCGCGAAACCATCGCACGGGCGGCGGCGGAAACGCGGGCCATCGTGGTGGCCGAGGAGCACCTGGTGGATGGCGGCCTGGGCGTTCGCGTGGCGCAGGTGGTGGCGGAGACGAGGCCGTGCGCGATGGAGTTTGTGGGTATCCGGAACACCTACGCCGAATCGGGGCAGCCCGACGAGTTGATGGACAAATACGGGCTGGTGGCGCGCGATGTAGCGGCGGCGGCACGCCGGGTGGTAGGGCGCAAGAGCTAGTATGCGGTCTGTAAGCCGTTGGCGCCAGGCAGGGCAGCCGGCTGAAAGCCGGCTGCGGGCAAGATTGCCCGCCCCACGCCATGCCCGATAACGCGAGCCTCGCCGAAGCGTTTCTGGAGCAGAGCCCGGCGTGTTCCTGGATTGTCAGTGCGGAATCCGAGTTCCAGCGCGTGTACGGCGATTCGATTCCGGTCTTCGGCAAAGCGGCGGCTGAACTGGTGGGCCGGCGCGTCGAGCAGGCGCTCGACAAGGAAGCAGCGCCCGTGTGGAGCGACCGCATGGCGCGGGCGATAGCGGGAGAGACGCTGTTGCTGCGCGAGCGGCGCGGAAACGCGGCCTGGCATATCAGGCTCTTTCCAATCCGCCGCGAAGGCGGCCCGGCCATGGCGGGTGGGATGGCCGCCGAAGTTACCCTCTTGAACAAAGCCGAGCAGGAACTGCGCAACACGGTGTTGAGCGCGCTGCGGGCACAGGAATTCGAGCGCAGCATGTTTTCGAAATTCCTGCACGACTCGGTTGGGCAAAACCTGACGGGCCTGGGGCTGCAACTGGACCTGGCGCGGATGGACGTGGAGGCGATTTCGCCGGAGACGTGCCGGCGCATCGCCGAGATCCAGAAGATACTCGAACCGATCATGGAGCAGGTGCGCGAGTACACCTACGAGCTGAATCCCTCGGCGGTGGAGCGGGCCGGGCTGCGATCGGCGCTGGACCGCCTGGCGATCCGGATCCGGGATCGTTACACGGGCGCATTTCGGGTGAATGTAGACCCGTCTTTGAAGATCGATCCGAAAATCGCGTCGGCACTTTACCAGATTGCGCAGGAGGCAGTCGGGAACTCCGTGCAACACGCCAGTTGCTCTTCGATTGAAATCGCGGTAAAGTCCACACGTACCGGTCTTACCATGGACGTTCGGGATAATGGACACGGGTTCGACCCGGCGGACGTGCTGGAGGGGCGCAGAGGATTGGGATTGCTGAGCATGGAGCACTTTGCGGCACAGGCGGGATTGGATCTTTCGATTACGAGCAATCGGGGAGCGGGGACCACCATTCAGGCCACCGCACTTAGGGATGAGTGAGAGAGGAATATGCCATTCGACATTGTTCTTGTCGATGACCACAAGCTGGTACGCGACGGAGTCAAGGGAATCCTGGAACGCGGAACGGAGTTCCACGTGGTGGGCGAAGCCGAAAACGGGCCCGACGCCGTTCAACTTTGCCGGAAGGCGGCGCCCGACCTGGTCCTGATGGATATCGGGCTGCCCGGGATGAACGGGATCGAAGCCACCACCGAACTCCTGCGGCACTGCCCGGGAGTGAAGGTCGTGATCCTCTCGATGTACGACGATGAGAACTCCGTGGTGAGCGCGATCCGCTCGGGCGCGCGGGCGTTCGTGCTGAAGAAGGCATCCTCGGCGGAATTGCTGGACGCGCTGCGGACGGTGGCGCGCGGCGGTTCCTACTTGAGCTCGCAGGTGTCGGACCGGCTGCTGGCGCGGATCCAGCGCGGGGATCTGGACACGCATGACCGGAGCCCGCTGGAATCGCTCTCGCCGCGCGAGTTGCAGGTGCTGCGGCTGGTGGCCGAAGGGAAGACCAGCAAGGACATCGCGGTGCTGCTGGACTTGGGCTTGCAGACCATTCGCAGTTACCGCAAGACCATGATGAAGAAGCTCGGGGTGAACAACGTGGCGGGCCTGACGCAACTGGCGCTGGCGGCCGGGATCACCCACTGGAACAAGCCGGATGCAGACACCGTGGAGTGATTGCGCGGTAGCGGACGCGCACACGCATTTTTTCTCGCGGCGCTTTTTCGATGCGCTGGCGAGCGAAACCGGGCAAGATGCCGCAGCGGTGGCCGCGACGCTCGGATGGGAATTGCCGCCCGAAGATCCAACCGGGCTGGCCGAGCGCTGGGTGGCGGAGTTGGATGCGCAGGGCGTGGCACGCGCGGCGCTGATCGCGAGCATTCCGGGAGACGAAGCCTCAGTGCTGGCCGCGAAGGCGGCATTTCCGGACCGGTTTTACGCTTACGCGATGGTGAACCCGCTGCGCGAAGGGGCCAAGGTGGAGCGCGGGCTCAACGCCATCTGCCTGTTTCCGGCGATGCACTTATACCCGGTGCAGGATGCGCGCGTGGAGGCGCTGCTGGAACAGGCCGCGGCGCAGCACTGCGCGGTGTTCGTACACTGCGGCGTGCTGACGGTAGGGGTGCGCAAGAAGCTGGGGCTTCCGTGCCGTTTCGACATGCGGTTTTCCAATCCGCTCGACCTGCACGCGGTGGCGCAACGGCACCCGGGCGTCCGGTTCATTGTTCCGAGCTTCGGCGCCGGGTGTTTTCGCGAAGCGCTGATGCTGGCCGATCTCTGCCCCAACGTCTACCTGGACACGTCCAGCAGCAATTCCTGGATGCGATACGAAGAACTCAATCTGACGACGGTATTCCGGCGCGCGCTGGAGGTGGCCGGCCCGCGGCGGCTGCTGTTCGGTACGGACTCGTCCTTCTTTCCGCGCGGCTGGATCGACGCGGTTTTCCAAGTGGAGACGCGGGCGCTGCTGGAATTGGGAGTCACGGTGGACGACGCACGCCTGATCCTGGGCGAGAATCTGGCGCGCGTGCTGGAGGGGGCGTAGGACAGGCCTCCTGGCCTGTCCATCTGATCCCCAGCGGTCAAGCGCGTGCGGCAGACCAGAATGACAGGCCAAGAGGCCTGTCCCACAAAATCCTGAGAGGATTCGTCCCGCGGAGACACTACCCCTCCGACGCTATGCGATTGAAGATTCGGAAAGTCCGCGGGGCACCGCGGCATCCACTGTATCCGGGTCTGACGGCCGCGCGGGCAGCGGTGGCCAAGGGCGAGCATGCCGCGCTGGCGGGATCATTTGACGAACTGGCGCGCGCGCGGGCCGCGGGCGCACGGGCGCGGCGCGGGGTATTCGTGCTGCATTACAGCGGGCGGCCGTTTCTGAGCGAAGGCGAGCGGGACGCGCTGTGGGAGATGTTCCGGGCGCCGGTTTACGGTTTACTGCTCGACTGGGACGGCCGGGTGTTGGGGTATGAATGCGAGGCGCAGGACGGGCTGCACGTTCTAGCGGAGTGTGCGCCGCCGGCGGGTTTGGTGGAGGCGGGGCCGTGCTGTTGCGGGCGGCTGGGCGTTCGGCTGGTGGCGGAAGCGCTGGCGACGGCACAGGCGGCGGATTGAGGTTTGTGGGGCGGACGCCCTCGTCCGCAGCCGGCCCCCCGGCCGGCTTTTCGCGAATGACAAGCGGCTTGATCCTCCTAGCGAACAGCGGGTCCAGGGGGACCCGCGCAGACCTGGGGGTCTGCCCCACCAAGGCTACGCCGACAGTGATTTTTCGGCGGCGGCGCGCGGGTCTCCGGCGGAGCGGTAGCCCTGCTGCTTCAGCGCGGCTTCGAGGGCTTCGAGAACCATCAGAACGTTCTCGCGCGTGGAGCCGTAGCCCATGGTGCCGATGCGGAAAACTTTGCCGGCCAGCGGGCCGAAACCGCCGGCAATCTCCATGCCGTGCTCGGTGAGGAGATACTGGCGGAGTTGGGCGTCGTCCACGCCGGCAGGGATGCGCGGGGTGTTCAGAGTCCAAAGGCGGTTGGCCGGATCCTCGACGTGCATACTCAGTCCCATGGCTTCGATGCCCGCGACGAAGGCCAAATGGTTGCGGCGGTGGCGCTCCCAGCGGTTTTCCAGGCCCTCTTCGGCGACCATGGCGAGACCCTCGCGCAAGGCGTAGAAGAGCGTGGCGGAAGCAGTGTGGTGATAGCGGTGCCCGGTGTAAAACGTGTCCAGCAATTGCAGGTCGAGATACCAGGACTGCACGGGCGCGGTGCGCGCTTTGAGGCGCTCGAGGGCGCGCGGGCCGAGGGTGATGGGCGCGAGGCCGGGCGGGCAGCCGAGACCTTTCTGCGTGCAGCTATAGGCGATGTCGATGCCGTTTTCGTCCACCAGGACGGGCATGCCGCCAAGCGAGGTCACGCAATCGGCGATGGTGAGCGCGCCGGCCTCATGGGCCGCTTCGCAGATGGGCTTGGCCTGATTGAACATGCCGGTGGAGGTTTCGGCCTGCACGAAGCCGACCATGTGGGGCTGCTCGCGGCGGATGAAATCGCGGACTTCCTGGGCGTCGAAAGGTTCGCCCCAATCTTTGGCGAGGCGCACCACGGTCGAGCCCTGGCGGCGCGCCATTTCGCCGATGCGGTCGCCGAAGAAGCCGTTGGACAGGAGGGCGAACTTGCGGCCAGGTTCGGCGAAATTCGCGACGGCGGCCTCCATGCCGGCACTACCGGTGCCGGAAACGGCGATGTTAAAAGAATTGCCGGTGGAGAAGGCGTAGCCCAGGAGCGTGCGGATCTGATCGGCGACTTCAAAGAAGAACGGATCGAGGTGGCCGACTACGTTCTGCGACATGGCCTGGTAAACACGTGGGGCAACCATGCTGGGGCCGGGGCCGAACAGCAGGCGGCGCGGCGCCTGCAACGGAGCACATTTTTGCGGCATAGAAAACCCAGTGTAACGCGAGTGTGCGGGTTAACTCCGCTTGTCTACCATTCTGGCGAAGCCGGCCAAGTGGGACCGGCCTGCTGGCCGGTCGCTGGAGTTCTACATTTCTGGAGAACATTCCAGGGTTGAAGGTACTACTTGATTTGTAGCGCCGGCGGTCTTTGCCGCCGGCTCTCTTCCTGACGCCGGTCCGGGCATCCCTCGGCCAAATCCTGTATACTGCTTTGAGCCACAGCGCCACTTCGGGCCGCGGCAGATCTCAAAACATTGTGAGGGGAAAATCATGTTGGGCGAACTAATCGGAGAAGGAAACGGAAAACGTAGCTATCGGAAAGTGGTGTCGGCGGAAGGCGGCACATTCTCGATCGAGGTGTCATTTGAAAGCACCGGAAAAGTTCTGGGCGTCGACACCCACGAGATTGGGACTTACTGCTCGCAGCCGCGGGCGGACGGCAGTCTGTATGGCGAGGGATACGGGGTGGTGCTCACGGCGGACGGCGGCATGGCCACGTGGAAAGGCGGCGGCGTGGGCAAGATTCTGCCGACCGGCGCGGTCAGCTATCGCGGGGCGATTTACTACAGCACGGCTTACGCCAAGTGGGCATCCTTGAATACGGTGGCAGGCGTATTTGAATTCGAGGTCGATGCGGAGGGCAACACCCACAGCAAGCTGTGGGCATGGAAGTAGGGGCAAGTGCTTTGAGCGAGTGGGCCTCCGCTCCCTAACGGTCGCGGCTCGGTCTTAGCTTGGCCTGTTTGTAGGCTTCGCGGATTTCCTGCAACTGCCGGGCGTGCGATTCGGCATGCCCGGCATAACCTTCCAACATCTCGTGCAGGGTCATCACGCCGTTCACGGAGTGGATACAGGTGCGCTCGAAGACGGCGGGCGGCTGGTCCTTCAACAGGTCGTAATTTTCGGCGCGGATGCGGCGGAAAGTTTCGAGCGATTGCTTGGGCTTGCGGCGCGCGTATTCGAGGTTGCGCGCCCAGGCATCCTGATCGTAGGCGTTGATGGCCGGGTTGTCTTCGGCGATCACCTGGCGGAAGCGGGTGGCGCCGACCAGTTCGGCATCGGCGACATGGGCGACGATGGTGCGGACGCTCCATTTGCCGGGAGCAATCGCGAAATCCTCTTCCTCGCCGAAGACGCCGGTGAGCACCATGGCCAGCAGCTCGGCGCCGCGGCGGTAACGTTCGAGCAATGCGGGAAGGTCGGACATATAGGTTTCAATAATAGTCGGCGCAACTCATATAGTAGCCGCACTTCTGGCAAAGCAGTTTGCACTGTCGCGAAGTGAGACGGGTGGAGCAGACGGGGCACCAGAGCATCGGCTCGTCTTCCTGCTTGGGCCGGAGTTGGGCGGATTGCGGAGCCTCCCTCCCGGCTTCTTTCTGAGCTCGCCTCTGTTCCACGATTGAAGCGATTATAGCAAGGCCATACAATGGGACTACCCTATGAAATTCAAAGTGGCGGTTTTGATGGTGTTGGCGGCGGCGGGCGGATGGAGCCAGGCGCGGGTGCGGCCCATCAAGTTCGCGGCGCGCGGCACACGCGGCGCGGTGGCAGGCGGCTGTGAGAGCTCGACCGAAGCCGGGATGCGGATGTATTACGCCGGCGGCAACGCGGTGGACGCGGGAATTGCGACCATGCTGGCGGCCGCCGTGGCGGAGTTCTCGAACTTCGGGTTTGGCGGTGAAGCGCCGATTCTGGTGCGCACGAAGGACGGCAAGGTCCACGCCATCGCGGGCGTGGGCACCATGCCCGGCCTGGGGACGGCGGATTTCTACCGCAATCATGTGATCAGTGCCCTGGAGATCAGGGACCCGCCGGCACTGCACGGATTGAAGGACTGGGTTCCGACGGCGGGCATTCTCTCCACGCTGGTGCCGGGGATGGTGGACGCGGCGCTGGTGACGCTGAAGGAGTATGGCACGAAGACCTTCGCGGAAGCGGTGCAGCCGGCCATCGAACTGGCGGACGGTTTCCCGATCGATGAAATGCGGGAGTGGTCGCTAGCGGGTTACGAGCCGTACCTGGCGCAGTGGCCGGCCTCGAAGCGGGTTTTTCTGGCGAACGGAACGTACCCGAGGGCAGGCGAAATTCTGCGGCAACCCGACCTGGCGCGGACGCTGCGCAACATGGCCGACGTGGAGAAGAAGGCGCGGGCGGCGGGGGCCTCGCGCTCGAAGGCCATGGACGCGGTGCGCGATTACTTTTACCGAGGCGATATCGCGCGGCGCATCGATGCCTTCTCGAAGGCGAACGGCGGGCTGCTGCGCTACCAGGACATGGCGGCGTTCCACGTGGAGCCGGAAGACGCGGTCTCGACAACTTTTCACGGCTACACGGTATACAAGCCGGGGTTCTGGAGCCAGGGTCCTTCGATGATTGAAGCGCTGAACATTCTGGAAGGCTTCGATCTTCAAGGCATGCAGGTGAATTCGGCCGAGTACATTCACACGCTGGTGGAAGCGCTGAAGCTGGCGTACGCGGACCGCGACACGTATTACGGGGATCCGAAGTTCAGCCACATTCCGGAGGAGAGGCTGCTCTCCAAGGAGTATGGAGCGGAGAGGCGCAAGCTGATTGGAGATAATGCCTCGCTGGAATTCCGGCCGGGCAAGATCGGCGAGCATCCGCCGCAGCATCCGTCGCTTTCGCAGATTGCGCGTTACCAGATAGACCCCAAGCTCAAGGCCAATGACACGACGTGCGTGGACGCCATCGACAAGGATGGGGTGGCGATTTCGATTACGCCCTCGGGGGCCTGGATGCCTGAGTACATTGCCGGGGACACGGGGATTCCGCTGACGCAGCGGGCGCAGAGTTTTCTGCTGATTCCCGGGCATCCCAACGAGCTGGCGCCGGGAAAACGGCCCAGGGTGACGCTGAGCCCGACCATCGTGGTGGGTCCGGGCAAGAGCCTGGTGACTCTTTCCACGCCGGGCGGCGATCAGCAGGACCAGGCGCTGCTGCAGGTGCTGTACAACGCCATGGAGTTCGGCATGAACGCGCAATTGTCGGTGGAGCGGCCCCGCTTCCAATCCGAACATTACGTGTTCAGCTTCGACAACCACGAGATGAAGCCGGGCGTTCTCTTGATCGACGAGCGCATTCCGGCCGCCGTAGTGGCCGAATTAAAACGGCGCGGGCACCTGGTGGAAATCAGACCGCGCACGGATAGCGGATCGGCGCCGGTGATCATCCGCTTCTACCCGACCGGTGCGATCGAGGCGGGCGCCGATCCGTTCTACTACCGGTTCGCACAAGCGTGGTAGGCCCGCTCTTCGACGATTTCGGCGGCTTCGACCGCGACGCGCTGGCGGCGCGCCTGCGCGGCCTGGCGCGAGAGAACATCTACATCGGCGGCAGCTCGTGGAAGTACGAAGGGTGGCTCGGGCAGGTGTACACGCGCGAGCGGTACCTCGCGCGCGGCCGCTTTTCGCGCAAGCTGTTTGAGGCGGAGTGCCTGCGCGAGTACGCCGAGACCTTTCCGGCGGTGTGCGGCGATTTCGCCTTCTACCAGTTTCCCAACGCGGAATTCTGGCAGCGGCTGTTTTCGCGCGTGCCGGAGGGGTTCCGCTTCGCCTTCAAAGTGCCGGAACAAATCACCTGCAAAGTGTTTCCCAAGCATGCGCGTTACGGACAGCAGGCGGGCAAGGAGAACGAGGGGTTTCTGGACGCCCGGATGCTGCACGAGATGTTTCTGCGGCCGCTCGAACCGTATCGCGAAAAGACGGCGCTGCTGATTTTCGAATTCGGCGCCTTCGGACGGCGAAGCTTCGCCGGGCTGGCGGAGTTTCTGGACCGCCTGGACCCGTTCCTGAGCGCGCTACCGCGGGAATTCCGCTACGCCATCGAGATCCGCAATCCGGAATTTCTGGAGAAAGACTACTTCTCCTGCCTGCGCAGCCACGGCGCAGCGCACGTTTACAACGCATGGTCGAAGATGCCGGAGTTGCGCCACCAACTGGCCATGCCCGATTCGGCGACGGCCGGTTTCCTGGTGTGCCGGGCCCTGTTGCGGCACGGGCGGGTGTACGAAGATGCGGTGGGTCTGTTTGCGCCGTACACCCGGATTCAGGACCCCAACCCGGAAGCGCGGGACTCCATGCGGGTGCTGATCGGACGGGCGCGCGAAGAAAAGCAATTCCTGTTTCTGTTCGTGAACAACCGGCTGGAAGGAAATGCGCCGCTGACGATCCTCTCGCTTGTGGAACCTTAGGAGACGCGATATGCTTAACCACAACTCTTATGCTGCTGCAAATTGAAGAACATCAACTGGACGGGGGCATCACGCTGGTAGCGATGTCGGGCAGGCTGGCGCTGGGCCGGGAGAGCCAACGGATCGAGACCCTTGTGGACGAACTGGCGAAGAAGGGCGCGCGCAAAGTGATCTTCGACCTTCACCAGGTGGAATACATCGACAGCGCGGGCATCGGCCTGCTGGCGCTGGCCAGCGGCAAGACCAAGGAAGCGGGCGGGAAGCTGGTAGTGGTGTCGGGCTCGGGGCGGGTGCTGGAAATGCTCAAGCTGACACAGATGACGGCGGTGCTGACGGTCTCGGCGACGGTGGCCGAGGCGCAGGCGGCGCTCGGCTGAGTGCGCCGCAGCCTGCCTGAATCGCAGCCGCAGAATTTCCACAAGCGCTCCAGAACGCACAGTTTTCGGGCCATGCGTCGCGATGGTATACTTGGTTTTCCCACCTGGAAGGGCCCGTAGCTCAGTTGGTTAGAGCGCTACCTTGACANNGGTCTGGCGTTCGAGTCGCCACGGGCCCACCATTTTCGTTGTAGGCTCTACGCCAAAAATGTAGGCGCCCCTGTCACTTCGCGCCGACCAGCGCTACGCCGGCGCCGGAGGCAGCACGGCGGAGGTCGTCATCAAGCGTGGCGAGCGGCAAACCTTCGCGAATTGCCAACTCGAGGTAGGCGGCATCATAGGCGCTAAGGTGGTATGTCCGCGCCAATGGAAGAATTTGCTGAGCGAGCCAGGTGGCGGGGCGATGCTCGATTGCGACCGGCAGCAGCCTGAGGCGTTCCAGAAACGCGGCCTGCGCCGCCGCATTCATTCGGCCCCTGCGTTCGGCTATGCTCAAGACATTTGCGACCTCAAAGGCCCACCATGCGGGCGCGATAGCGTGAACCGTTTCCAGCGACTTGAGGACCGCCACCGTGAACGGCGTGGCCTCGCCTTCAAAGGCCCAACTCAGAGTCATCGAAGCGTCGAGGACGAACGGACCGGTCAATACTTGTGGCCCTCGTGGATCAGGTCCTGGATGCGCTCGCCGGGCCCGAGGGTGAGATGGTATTCCTCCCGAAAAGCTACCATGCTGGCAACAGCCTGACGGCGCCGCTCCAGCTCTTCATTGGAAAGCGTGCTCGCCATACCGCTGGCCGCTTCAAGAGCCCGTTCGACGACTTCCTCAGGCGACCGGCCCGCACCGCGGGCGAGTGCCGCCTCGAGCAGTTCCTGTCCGTGAGGTGAAAGGTGGACCGTCATCGGAACCAGTATAACTTGGACGGGACCCCTGGCGGTCGCTCGTTGATTAGAGCATTACCATGGCACGGTATGGAGCCGCGATCTACCCACCCCCACGTGCCCACTGCGAATCTATAAGTATCTTTACGCGCATTTGCCGCATTCTGCTGAGCGCCGATTTTCCGCCGGCGCGCGCCAACTGGAGCCTGCGCATTACCGCCCGGGGGGCAAATCGGGCCAGCCTGAACTGCGCGATTTCCTAAAGCTTTCGGTTTACCGGTCGCAGCGCGATCAACCCTCGTTGCGGATGCTGAAAGATTGCCGAGGGTGCCAATGGAAGTCTTGCAGTTCAGGCTGACCCCCTTTTAGAC
>PMTR01000049.1 GCA_003167255.1 Bryobacterales bacterium | reverse complement strand
CCGGCCCACGGATCGGGCGGCATGGTCGGTCCGGTTACCACGGCGAAACCGGCCCACGGATCGGGCGGCATGGTCGGTCCGGTTACTACGGCGAGACCGGCCCATGAAGCGGGCGGCATAGTCGGACCGTGGGAGATGGAAACGGTGTTGATCATAGCCGGCGTAACAGACGGCGTCGGGGTCCCTGCATTCAGCGCGGAGGCAAACACGAACAACGAAAGAACTGCGAGCGGCGCGAATTTGTTTTCCAAGAAGTTCCTCATTTCAAAACGCTCCTATTCAAATGTTCTCCGGACCCCAGGAGGGCCCTGGGATTGACACTCGACCCGGCTGGCGTTACCGCTATCCGAGAGCACACGGCTGCCACCGCTCGATCAACCACTTCGCTGAAGTCGTAAGCGAATATGTGCCGACAGATGGGGCCTGCTAGTACTATGAATGGCAATTATAGCCGGACGTAATAGGGTAAATACCCTAGAGGGATGCTAGGGATTCCGAATGGCAAAGGGAAAACTAGTCTATCCGGTAGGGGATTTGGGAGTCTTGGGCGAGGTCTTCGGTGTAGGCCGGAGAGTTTTCGAGGGGCCGATCCGCGGGGTAATCGAGGCGCAAATCGGCCGAGATTTCGTCGAGCATTTGCATGGTGGCGACCTTGGTTTCCATGGCGAAGCAAGTGAGCAGCAGGTTATCGCAAATGGCGTTGATCAGCCTTGGAATTCCCTGAGAACGGAATTGAATTTCTTCCATGAGCGGGCCGGAAAAGATAGTCTGATCTTTTAGACCGGCGCGCGCCATGCGGGAATTCATGTAGGCGACGGAGTCCGGGAGGTCGAGGCCGCGGAGCAGGCAGCGCAGGGCGACGCGCTGTTTTAGCTGGCGGAACTCCGGGGCTTCCAGCTTGCGGTCGAGTTCGGGCTGGCCGGCGATGATGATCTGGAGCAGCTTTCCGCGGCGGTTTTCGAGGTTGCCAAGGAGGCGAATCTCTTCCAGAACGTCCCAATCGAGGTTATGGGCCTCATCGACAATGAGCACGGTGGTGCGGCCAACGGAGGCGCGCTCCAGCAGCATATTGTTGAGGGAGAGAAGCACTTCGGTCTTCGAATGGCGGTCGCAGCGCAGCTCCAGATCGTAAGAGAGGAGCTCGAAAAACTGCTCCACGGAAAGGCGCGAGTTGAAGAGCGATGCGAAGGCGATCTGCTGGGCGTTGAGGAAATCCCGCAGGCATTCGAGCATGGTAGTCTTGCCGGTGCCGACCTCGCCGGTGAGGACGATAAAGCCCTTGCGGCTCTGCACGCCGTAGATGAGGTTGGCGAGGGCTTCTTCGTGCTGCGCACTCCGGAACAGGAACGACGGGTCCGGGCTCATGTTAAACGGATTCTGCGTGAAGCCGAAGAAGGCGTTATACATAACTGGCTGCGGCCCGGAAGGACTCCTCGCATCTTAGCATGCAGCCGTATGGGCGGCCAAACCCCGGGAGTACTGGCACGGTGATCAGGATTGGGGCGAGGATGGCGGCGGCGAAGGTTTGGGCGGCTTCTCGCTGACTGGCTTGGCGGCGGCCTTGACCGGGCTGATCAGGATATGAGCGTTGCGGCCTTCCATGCGCGGCTGACCTTCCACGGTGCCGTGCGCGGCCAAGTCGCCCGCGAAACGAATCAGCAATTTCTTGCCGAGATCGGCGTGCGCGATTTCGCGGCCGCGGAACTGTACCACCGCTTTGACGCGGTTGCCCTCACCCAGAAAGCGGATGGCGTGATTCATCTTGAAGTCGTAGTCGTGATCGTCGGTGTTGGGACGGAACTTGAGTTCCTTGACCTGGACCACGTGCTGCTTCTTCTTGGCATCATGCTGCTTCTTTTTCTGCTCGTACTGATAGTGGCCGTAGTCGATGGCCTTGGCGACGGGTGGGGTTGCCGTTGGGGCGATCAATACGAGATCGAGCCCCAGTTCCTGGGCCTTCCGCAGGGCTTGGGCGGTGGGCATGATTTCCGAGGTGCCGTCGGGGAACACCGCGCGCACTTCCCGTGCACGGATGGATTCATTTACGTTCTCTCTGCGATTCTGCCTGCGAGGAGGAAAGTTTCTGCCTGGATACATGTTATGCGATTGGTTGCGGATTGCGGAAGGGACGAGACAAGGGCAGGGCGCCCTGGAAAGCTCTCGGGTCGAGCGGTATGGTGCGAGTGAAAGACAAGCGCAATTACGTCAGTTTTAGTTTACACCAGATCGCGGCGCGGAAGTCAAACGGCCTTTTGGGGAGTTTGGGGGGGGTCACATGAAAGGGTTGACAGACGAAAGCGTCTGTTCCACTTTGGTGCGCAAGGCTTGCGTTTCTGTGGGGCAGGCGCTCTCGCCTGTCAACCGATTTCTTCACGTCTTCTCAGCGGGCTGGCGAAGCGTTCCCATTAGCGCTAACGTATAGTGTGAACAAATCGGACAGCAAAGGAGGAATTATGCAAACCAGCCTGACCAGGCGAAACTGCCTGAAACTGTCGCTGGCCGCCGCCGCAGCCTCGCGGCTGGCAGCCGACTCCACCATGGACACCAAGGGTTTCAAACTCGGCATCATCACCGATGAGCTGACTACCCAGTTGGACGAAGCCCTCGACTTCATCTCCAGCTACCACCTGCAGTGGTGCGAGCTGCGCGAGATCTTTGGGAAGAACCTCATGAACTCCCCCAAGGAGGACCTGGATCGCGCCCGCGACTTGTTGGCCAAACACGCCATCCAGGTGAGCGAGATCGGTTCCCCGCTCTTCAAATGGAATTGCCCGCAGATGCCGGCCAAGGCCGACGAAAAGCGGGACACCTTCAGCGCCAGCTTCACCGAGCAGGACGCGGAAAAGCTTCTCGACCAATCTTTCGAGCTGGCCCGCTTCTTCGGCACGCGCATGGTGCGCATCTTCACCTACTGGCGCGTGGAGGATCCCGGCAAGGCCTACCCCTACGTTCGCGACCGCATGGCTAAAGCCGCCGAGGTGGCCGCCAAGGCCAAAATTATTCTGAACGTCGAAAACGAGCATTCGTGCAATGTCGGCACCGGCAAAGAACTGGGCCGTCTGTTGAAGGAGGTCAATTCGCCCAGCCTGCGCGGCGTCTGGGATCCCGGCAACGCCACGATGCTGGGCGAGGTTCCTTATCCCGACGGCTACCAGGCGGTGAAGGGCCTGTTCCCGCACATGCACGTCAAGGATTCCCGCAAGAACGCAGAAACCGGTAAGCTCGAATGGGCGCCGGTGGGCGGCGGTACCATCGATTTCAAAGGCCAGTTTCAGGCGCTGCACCGCGACCGCTATCAGGGAACCATGTCGCTCGAAACGCACTACAAGCGGCCCGACGGCAATAAAGTCGAGAGCACGCGCGAATCGTTGGAAGGTTTGTTCAAAGTCCTATAGAGAGGTGTGAAATGTCATCAGATCTCAATCGCCGGGATATGCTGAAAGCCGCCGCCGGCGCGGCGCTGCTTGTGCCCCAACGAGTGTTGGGAGCGAACGATCGCGTACGCGTCGCCGTGGTCGGCCTGCGCGGCCGCGGCCTCGACCACATCAAAAAGGTGAAGGACACTCCCGGCGTGGAACTGGCCGCGGTGGTGGACATCGACGAGAACGTCATCGCGACTCGCCTTGGGGATATCGAAAAGCTCGGGCTCGGCAAGCCCAAGACGTTTGTCGATATCCGCAAGATGCTCGAGGACAAGTCGATCGACGCCATCACCGTCGCCACCCCCAATCACTGGCATTCGCTGATGGGCATCTGGGCCTGCCAGGCCGGAAAGGACGCCTACGTGGAAAAGCCGCTCTCCCACAGTTGGTGGGAAGGCAAACAACTGGTGGCCGCGGCGAATAAATACAATCGCATCGTGCAGCACGGCACGCAGAGCCGGTCGAGCCTCGGCGCCAAGGAAGCCATTCAAAAACTGCGGGGCGGGCTGGTGGGCGATGTCTACATGTCGCGCGGCCTCTGCTACAAGTGGCGCGATACCATCGGCCGCAAGGTGCGCCAGGCGGTGCCGGCCGGCGTCGACTATAATTTGTGGCTCGGCCCCGCGCCCGACCGCGGCTTCACCATGAACCGCTTTCATTACACCTGGCACTGGTTCTGGGACACCGGCAACGGGGACCTGGGGAATCAGGGAATTCACGAAGTCGATACGGCGCGCTGGGGCCTGGGGGTCACATTCCCCAACAAGGTTTCCGCGATGGGCGGCCACGTGATGTTCGACGACGACCAGGAAACGCCCAACGTCCTCAACTGCTTCTTCGAGTTCGATATGGCGGACGGCAAACGCAAGCTGATGGAATTCGAAGTGCGCCACTGGATGACCAACCACGAGGCCGACATCGGCCAATTCGGCGGCGCCAGCGTGCTGCCGGCGGCCGGCCTGACCACCAACGCCAAACCGGCCGCGCCCGCAGCCGCGGCCAAGCAAGCGGCTAACCTTGGCCCCGCCAGCGGCAAGCCCGGCACCATCGGCAACATTTTTTACGGTCCCGGCGGTTACCTGGCGATCCAGGAATACGAAAGTTACAAATACTGGCTGGGCGAAAAGCAGGAACCCAGTCCGGTGAGCCGCGGCAAGGAAAACCACTTCGCCAATTTCATCGATTGTGTCCGGAGCCGTAAGAAGGAGGACCTCAACGCGCCGGTCGAAGAGGGGCACATCTCATGCACTCTGGTGCACCTGGCCAATGTCTCTTATCGGCTCGGCCGCACCTTGAACTTCGATCCCAAGACCGAGCAGGTAATCGGCGACGACGAGGCCAACCGGATGCTGCGCGACGCCGACCGCGGCTATCGCCCCGATTTCACGATTCCAGATAAGGTGTAAGTTCGCAATTCTCACATCGTCACAGAGCAGGCTAGTGAACTTCTGAAGTGACCGGCTGATAGACGCGCACGTAGTCCACGACCATCATTTGCGGGAAGGATGTGGTTGCGTCCGGGTTGCCCGGCCAGTTGCCGCCTACCGCCAGGTTCAACAATAGATAGAACGGATGGTCGTAAACCCACTTGGTTCCGGCGGGCAAATTGGCCGGGCTGACCGATTGATACTGCTTGCCATCCACGTACCAGCGGATCGCGTTCGGTTCCCATTCCACGGCGTATATGTGAAAATCGTCGGAGAATCGCTGCCCGGGAGGCAGAACGAAGGGCGCGCCGATCCCCTTCGACCCAGAATAGCCAGGACCGTGGATTGTCCCGTGCACCGTGGAAGGCTCGCGGCCGATGTTCTCCATGATGTCGATTTCGCCGCGATCCGGCCACCTGGCGGCGCCCTCTCCCATCATCCAGAACGCCGGCCAGACCCCCTGTCCATACGGCACCTTGATGCGCGCTTCGAACTTGCCGTAGGCCTGCGAAAACTTGCCCAGCGTGTGAATCCGCGCCGAAGTGAAGCCGCGCCCCACGCCGTCCGCGCCGCGATAATCCTCCTTGATGGCCTTCATCACCAGCATGCCCCCATCCAGGTAGAGGTTCCGTGGGAGGTCCGTATAATACTCCAGTTCCTTGTTTCCGAAGCCGTCGCCTCCCACCACGTAGACCCACTTCGAAGAATCGAGCCGGGAGCCCTCGAACTCGTCGTGCCAGACCATTTTCCATTCGGCCGTTTGTGCAAACGCACCCGCTGCGCAAACCGCCAGCGCGAAACACGCTCTCGATATCATGGAACGATTCTCGCACTCATTCGGGCTGCGGCGCACCCGCGGCAAGGAAGTGATAGTAGTCGCGCAAAACGTAAAACGCGGCCTTGCGCTCCCCGCGGTCCGAGTAGAGTCCTTTGCGATTGAAGAAATCCTGAATCCCGGCCAGCGGACGGCGCGGCGACCGGAAATCCACCAGTACCCAGGCGATGGTTCCGCTCAGGAACGGGATTCGCTGGAACATCGCGATTTGCCGCCGGTAGACGTCCGCCTGGAACTCTTCGGTCCACACGGTCCCGCTGTCGCCATGGCGGCCGGCCTGCGCGTCGGCGCCGAACTCGCTGATCAGGAATGGCTTGTCGTAAGCGGTTTTCCACGCGGTGCGATCGATTTTCTCGGGCGGGCCGTCATACCACCCAATGTACTCGTTGCAGGAAACCACGTCCAGGTACTGGCCCAACGGGTCGTCCACCATGATCGTGTTGGGATCGATACGGTGGGTCTCCAGCGCCGCAGTCACCAGCCGGGTCGGGTCGAGCTCGTGCGCCGCCGCGGCCAGCGCGGCAAGAAATCGCAATCGAGGCTCGCTTTGTGGCGTCTCGTTGGCCACCGACCACAGAATCACCGAGCTTCTGTTCTTATCGCGCGCGATCATTTCCGCGAGCTGCTGCCTGGCATTTCGTAGCGTCTCCGGACTCTCCCACGCGATGGCCCAGTACACCGGTATTTCAGACCAGACCAGCAGCCCCATTTGGTCCGCCAGGCGGGTCATCACTTCATCGTGGGGAAAGTGCGGCAAGCGGACAAAATTGCAGCCGAGGTCCTTGGCCCACTGCAGCAGCGTGGTGGCGTCAGCCTCCGAAAACACCCGTCCGGAGTGAATGGGCGCTTCCGCATGGATCGAAACCCCGCGCAGACGCAAAGGCCGGCCGTTCAGCAGGATTGTCCGGCCGGACGCCTCAATCGAACGAAAGCCGATGCGCTCGGCGACCCGGTCGGTCCCGGTCTCGATCGCGATCTCATACAGCTTGGGAGTCTCCGGAGACCATAGCGCCAGACGCGCATCGAAAGTCAGTTGCGCATAGCCGTTGGAATCGGGGACGAGGTTCTTCGAGACACCCGCTTCGGGAATGCTTACCTTCACTGGCTGCTGTTTGCCGGGGCCGTTCAGGCGGACCCATGCGGCGATCCGGCTTTGCGACCCCTTCGCGAGCTGCACGGAGTAGTCTTCCACGAAGGTTTCCGGAACGTCCACCAGCTTCACGCCGCGCGTCAGCCCTCCGTAGTTCCACCAATCGGTCATCAAAGTGGGCACACCCTCCCGTTGCCGCTGGTTATCCACTTTCACGATCAGAAAGTTTCCTTTCTCCCGTACCAGGTTGGTGATCTCGAACTGAAACGGCGTGAAGCCGCCCACATGTTCGCCAAGCTTGGTCCCGTTCAGGAACACCATGGCGCGATAGTTGGCTGCTCCAAACCACACGAACTGCCGGCGGCCGGGCTTGCGGGTGCAGTCGAAGTCTTTCTTGTACCAGATGGTCCCTTCATAGAACAGCAGCTCCGGCCTCTGCGTGTTCCAATCGCCCGGCACCATCAGCTCGCCGGCGGTGTCGAAATCGTACTCCACGAACTCGCCCGGGGATTTCGGCTTCTTGTTCGCTCCCATCCCGCCGTCCGCATAGGGCCGGTAGCGATAGTCCAGATATCCTGCCTCGTAAGGATCGACAATCGCCCGCCAAGCCCCGTTCAGATCGATGGTCTGACGGCCGGGGACGTTCTGAATGAGCGCGGGTTGCTCCGCCGCGGAAGAGGCGGAGGCAAGCCAGCCCACCGCCGCCAGAAGCCCGATGATTCTCATCTCGCTCTCGCTAAAAGTACACTTTCAGGGCCAGTTGAATGGCGCGGGCGGAATTCTG
This sequence comes from Bryobacterales bacterium, assembly GCA_003167255.1. Classification (GTDB taxonomy): domain Bacteria; phylum Acidobacteriota; class Terriglobia; order Bryobacterales; family Bryobacteraceae; genus PALSA-129. Next base: position 11,451 of record PMTR01000049.1, on the reverse strand, counting down.
CTGATTCTTCTGCACGGTCCCGAATGCAGCGTCGGCGGGATTCGAGTCCGGCGCGGGGAACCGCGGATGGTTCAGGGTGTTGTATGTTTCGAAGCGGAACTGGATCTTCAGCCGTTCGGTGGCCTGGAAGTTTTTGTAGATCCCCAGGTTCATCTCATTGACGCGGCTCACGCGAACATCGCTCCATGCCGTCGGGATGGTGCGGACCCAGTTGGCGAAGTCCTGGTATGCGCCGTTCTTGATCGTGTCCCCGGCCTGCGGCACATAGCTGGCGCCAGGAAGGCTTTGAACGCCCGTCCACGCCGGATAGGTGGCCAGGATGCTGTTCTGGTTCGGATACACGGCGAACTGCGAAGTATCGAACCACTGCGCGAAGGTGCGCTGGTTGCGCGCGATGCTGAAATCCTTGCCGCTGAAAAAGAAGTTGCCGTTGGTGGTGTTCGCGTTGAAGTAGACCGGCGTGCCCGACTGAATGGTGTACTGGCCCGCCAGCTCCCATCCTCCGGCGATGAAGTCCAGCGCCTTCGACATGTTATGGCCGAGCGCCCGCCCGCGGCCGACCGGCACGTCCCAAACCGGCGCTATGGAGAGATGGAACGGACGATCCTCCCCGCCCAGCCGGTGCTCCAGCAGGCCCAGGTTCTGCGGGCCCAGGAATGTCATGTCCTCGAGCAGCTTCGACCAGGTGAAGGAATTGATCACCGTCAAGCCGTGCCCGAAGCGATGCTCCACTTTCGCCAGCATGGCATCGAACTGGTTCGTGCCGTTGGGGAGGTCGCTTTTGCTGGTGTCGCCCAGAATTGTGATCGGACGGGCCAACTGACCGATCGTTACAGTGGAATTCTTGCTGATGGTGCTGGCCGACGACACTCCCGCCAGGTTCAGGAACGGATTAGGCACCGGCGTGTTGTACCAGAGTGTCGCCTGCGGTTTGCCGTTGGCGTCGAACTGCACCTGGTTCAGTTGCTGCCACACCGAAAAGGCCGGCATGTTCAGGTTTTGGCTGATCCAAAGATCGTAAGTCTTGTTGTGCGTGTACCCAACCTCGAACAGCCAGCTTTTGATCTGGTGTTGCAGCGTGAGGCTGTAAATCCACGAGTATGGCCGATTGGGGCTCTGATTGACCCAGTTTACGCCGTTGCCCAGGTTGGTCAACGCGCCCAGCGAGGAACCGGTCGGCAGCGTCAAGCCGCCGGGATAAGGATTCGCCAGCGTGGCTGCGGGCGTGATGTAGTTGTCGTTCGACGCATTCAGGCTGGTCGAAATACTGAAACCGTTCTGCCCGCCGGCTTCCCACGTCGCCTGCGCGAAGCGTCCCACGCCGCCACGGATGACCGTGTTGGAGCCGAGTTGGTACGCGAAACCCACGCGCGGCTGCACTTCGTGATAGTCGGGCTGGGTGGCGTAGGTGGATTGGCCATTCACTCCCGCGAAGCTCTGTTGCCCAAGCACCTGGAATGAGCTGACTGGCACGTATTTCAACAACTGTTGGACGGCGGTATTGGAAGCATTCGTGGCGGCGATCTGCGCATATGCGGCCTGCGCCGAAGCGCTGACCGGGTTCACCGCCGTGGCGTTAAAGGCGCTGGTCATTATGTTGTGGCGCTCCGTCACCGGCCGTTCGTAATCCCACCGGAGGCCGAAGTTCAGCGTCAGCCGCCGCGTCGCGCGCCAGTCGTCCTGGAAGTACAGGGCCGTAAACCGTTGGCTCCACATCATGGATGCATTGAACGGCGTGCTTCCCCCGCTGGGCAGACCCAGCAGGAACTGCGATGTCATGTTGCCATTGCCGGGCACGCCACTGCCCGTCAGGTTATTCTGGCGCGTCCAAACCACGCTGCTGAAGTCGATCTGCGGCTGAGGTCCGTAGTTCGCGTTCGACTGTTGGAGCACCCAATACTCCGCGCCGTAGCGCAGCGCGTGATTGCCATGCACGTGAGTGAGGCCCGCGGTCAGCGTGTAGTAGGTGTTCATGGTGTAGGTATTCGTGTTCGTTCCGAAGCCGCCCGCGAAGCCGCCGATGGCTGGGAACTCCTTCGTCAGGAACTGCGAAGCCACGCTTGAGGAGAAGCCCAGCGTGGTGGGATCGAAGCCCACGCCGTTGTCGGTAGTCAGCTCCTCGTAACGGCTCACGCTGAATTTCAGATCGAGAACTTTGTTCGGGCTGATGGTCCACACATGGTCCACGCCGAGGTTCTTGGGAGTCCGGATCGAGTACGTGCCGGTCGCCGCGCTTTGGAACGAGTTGCCCTGCAGTTCATGGTTCGTGTCCCAACGCACCACTACGTAGCTCCGGTGAGCGTCGTTCCATTGCTGGTCGCCGCGCGCCGAAAAAACCGCCATCTTGTCCTGCCGGAACGCGGGGCTGACATAGTCGTTGCTGTCGGTGCTGGTTCCGTCGTTGCCGGTGTTGGGCAGCGGCACATATTTCAATATACCCAGCGCGATGGGGTTCAACTGCGCCGTCGGAATCGTGGCGTTCGGAAACGGCGTGCGGTTGCCGGTCGCCGGGTTGATGCTCTTGGGGTCGTAGATGGTGTAAGGAATGATCTGCCTCTGTCCGTTGGTCACCTGCGAAGTGAACGACTGGCTGAAATCGCCATTGCGCTCCGCCTGATTCGGCAGCGACGCGAACCCGCCCTGCGGATTCTTATTGCGCAGCCCCTCATACTCGATAAAGAAAAACGTCTTCCGCTTCCCGTTGTAGAGTTTCGGAATCCAGGCCGGGCCTCCCAACGTGAATCCCCATTGGTTGAGGCGGATCGGCGGGTTGACGGCGTTGGTGAGGTTCAGATTGAACTGGCGCGCGTTCAAGAAGTTGTTTTGATTGAATTCGTAGGCGCTGCCGTGATAGTCCTTGGCGCCGCTCTTGCTCGTCATGTTGATGGTGGCGCCGGCCTGCCGGCCGATCGAGGCGTCGTAGGCGTTAATCTGCACCCGGAATTCGCTCACCAGGTCCATCGACGGAACGAACGCCACGTAGCCGCCCGATTTGACGTTGGGGAAACCGTCGAGCGTGTAGTAATTCGAATAGATATTGTTGCGGCCGCCGTCCGCGGTCAACTGCGAGGCCCCGTAGTACGACCAGCCGTGCAGCGGGTTGTTATTCTGATCCTGCTGCACCACCCCAGGCGAGAGCGCCGCCAGTAGCGTGGGAACGCGCGACACGGACGGAATCTCGCTTAACTCCCGCTGGTTGACCACCGTCCCGGACGAGGCGGTGGCGGTATCGATCAGCGGCGCGTCGCCCGTCACCTCCACCGATTCCAAGGTGGGGCCGATCTGTAGCGCCGTGTCCACGGTCTTGCTGTCCGCGGTTTGCAGCGTGACTCCCTTGTGGTCCGTGATTTTGAAGCCCGGCGCCGACACCGTCAAGTGGTAGTTTCCGGGAAGCAGGAACCGCACCAGCCAGTTGCCCTGCTCGTTGGTGGCGGCGTGCTGAATGACGCCGGTATCGTCGGAGACAACCTGCACCTGGGCGTTTGGCACCACCAAACCTTGCGGGTCAGTCACGCGCCCGCCGATAGTGGCCCGAACCTCCTGGCTCCACCCGCTATTTGCCGCGGCGGCGAGACAGGCCGCGGCGACGAAGACGAACGATCGAATTTCGGACATACGCGTCTTGGAACTCATGGTAGCGCTCCTCACCCACGTGGCCGGGCGGAAACGTGCCGTCCGGCGTTTTTCTTGAGATCTAGCCTGAGTTTAGGTCGCGGCAGGCCGCGGGAATAGGTAATTCACAGTAATTCTCGCTAAGCGCCCGCGAAAAGTTCGCGAGGTTATACAGATGTGCGGTGGGGGAGAAAACTAAGCGGCACTGCGCACGAGTGCGTGCAGCGTCAGAATTTCCACTCGACGCCCTGCGCCCTGGGGCAGCGGGCGTCGGCAAGAGTGCCGACGCGGCACGCNNGCAGGAGTGCGTGCGCCACATCGTCACCACGGAATGTCTAGCCCGCGAGCCCCGCCACCACACCCTTCATATAGCCGAACGAATGCAGCATTCCCGGCACTGGGTTGTCCGAGTTGATCTCGTACTCCAGATTGACGCAGCCGCGATACCCGATCTTCCGCAACAATTTGAAGATCTCCACCACCGGCATGACGCCGTCCCCCACGTCACACTGGCTCTCCTTGACCTTGCCGTCCTTCAGGTCCTTGAAGTGCATGTCCAGCAGTCGCGGTCCGGCGTTGGCGATCTCCTGAACCACATCCGCTCCCGTGCGCATCGAATGGCCCACATCCAGGCACAGCCCCATTCGCGGGTCCATGCCCTTCACCGCGTCCAGCACCACTTTCGGACTGGGAAAATTCGGGTCTTCCGGCCCGTGCGTGTGAATCGCGATCTGAATGTCGAATTCCTTCGCGAGCTTCTCGATCGCCCGCAGGTTCTCGTGCAGCGGCGCCGTGACCAGCATCGGCATGCCGCACGCCTTCGCATATTCGAAGGGCTTCCTCAATTCCGCCGGGTCGCTCGACTTCATATCCGTATTGCCGCCGCTCACAATCGTCAGCCCGGCCTTCTTGAAATCGCTCACCGCCTTGGTGATCTCGGCCGGCGTCGAAGTGTAGGGCAGATGAAAGTCCTTGACGCTGACCTCGGTGACTCCCAATTGCTTGATCATTTTGATCGCCAGCCCGCGCTGGAACTCACGCAGGGAATACGATGCGACCCCGATACGGAAGCCCGCCGGCGCCGCTTCGCTCGCCGCCGACGCCGCTCGCGACCTCGCCGCCGCCAGCACCCCGACGCTGGAAATCATTTCTCGACGTGTCATACTTCGTTCTTCCTTTCTAAGAGGCTGCTGAAAAAGTCAGAGAAAGGCATTTTGAGCCGCCGATTAACGCCGATGAACACGGATAAACCAATTCTTTTCAATCTGCGTTTATCGGCGTTCATCGGCGTCTAGTGTTGATTCGGCTTTTTTCAGCACCCTGCTAAGGTCACATAGTATTCCCATGCGTCCCCCAGTACAAGCCATTCTTGCGATGCGGACGGGTGTTATAATCCTGTCATCTCACAGGGTGGCTTTGGTGAATCACGCAACGGGCAACGGAACGGTCGCGCCGGTTGGGTCGCACGAGCTTTTACAGCGGGCGGCAGCGAGCCCGCAATTCCAAAAATCCAAGCGCCTGCGGGATCTCCTCCTCTATTTGGGGGAACGCGGGCTGCACGACCCGAATTGCACTCTTCACGAGCAGGAGATCGGGGTAGACGTGCTGGGGCGTCCGCCCGATTACGACACCAGCCACGACACGCTGGTTCGGGTACTGGTATCGCAACTTCGCAAGAAGCTCCATGAGCACTTCGCGGGGGAGGGCCACGACGAGCCCATAATCATCGAGATTCCCAAGGGAAGCTACGTCCCGGTGTTCCGGCCGCGGCCGGAAGACTTTCCGGGGACGGAGCCGGCGCTGCTGAAGCCGGCATTCGCCGCGCGGCCGCTGCTGGCGGGAATGCTGGCCGGAATGGCGTTGGTGGGACTGGCCTGGGGCACGTACAGCGCCGTGCAATCGAGGAGACAACGCAACGCCGGGGGGCGGCCCAATGTGGAAGCATTCTGGGGACAAATTCTGGGCAACGGGCAAGCCACGGATTTGGTGATGTCGGACGTCAACCTGCTGGAATTTGAGAACCTGATCGGGCATTCGGTACCGCTTCCCGAATACGAGGGGCACGAATTCGACCAACTGGCGGAACAATACCTTCCAGATCCGGCTCAACGGGCGCTGGCGAAGAGGTTCATCAACCGGGCGCCGACTGCCCTTCCCGACGCTCTGATGGCGCGAGATCTGGGGGTGATTGCAGCGGCCAGGCACGTGCCGCTGAACATCATCAGCGCCCGCGACTTATCATCTTCCACGGCGGAGTCGCAGAATATCATCCTGCTGGGGAGCTTTCGAGGGAATCCGTGGGTTGGATTATTCGAAGACCAAATGGCTTTCCAGACGGATTACCAGGAAACGCCGCCGAGTGTGCGATTCATCAACCGGTCGCCGCTGGCCGGAGAACAGGCCTGGTACCGGGCGGAATGGCGGCGGGAGGGATATTGCCGCGTGGCGTACCGGTCGAATCCCAAGCGCACCGGGGTCGCGCTGCTGGTTTCGGGTAGCGACGTGATTTCGACCGAGGCCGGGGCGAGGTTCGTGACGTCCGAGGAATGGATGCGGCAACTGCGGCAGAAACTGGGTTTGAAGGCGGGCGAGCCGTTTCCCTATTTTGAAGTGCTCTTGCACACGAAAATCGTCAACAACACCGTTCCGTCGTTCGAACTGGTGGCTTACCGGCCGCACAAGAGCTGACGGGCAAGCCGGCCAATTCTCGGCTTTGTAGATCGAATTCTCCCAAATTGCGGAGGCGCGTTCGTGTGGCGCTACAGCTCTTGGAATATGGAGGTGTGAGTAGCTGGGAGACCTGGTTGCTTAACGAGAATTACTGTGAATTGCCTTTTTTTGAAGGCTGCGGGGAAATAACCTATAAGTCAATAGCAAATCACAGTAAAGCTCCCGGCGGTCTCTCCGGGCAAATCTGGCAAGTTATAGGAAACAAAATAGGATAGGCGAATGTCGTGCTCGAATCTGGGTTCACAGATCCGGGTCTGGCGGAATGATCGCAGCGCCGAATCCCAGAACTTCACTGATAGAGAAGGAGTTAATGACCATGTCTCGTCTACGTTTGATTTCCGTTCTGGTTCTGATGGTATGCCTCAGCGCCAGTCTAGCCCACTCGCAAGCCGTCAACGGCACACTGCTGGGTAGCATTACAGATGCTTCCGGCGGCACGGTGAACAACGCTAAAGTGACCATCACCGAGGAAACCACCGCGGTTTCCCATACCATGCAAACCAATGAAAGCGGCAATTTTACTTTCCCGGGCCTGGCGCCCGGCCGTTATAGCGTGACAGTGGAATTCGCCGGCTTCAAGAAGGAAGTCCAGAGGGGCATCGAGGTGCGGGTGGACGAGACCAGCCGCGTGAACCTGCGGTTGTCGCCGGGCAACATCACCGAGAGCATCGAAGTGACCGGCGCGCCGCCGATCCTGCAGACCGACAGCGCCTCGACGGGGCAGAAAATCGACAGGGATGTGCTGGCGAACGTCCCGCTGATCAGTTCGAATCGCAATTTCGAAAGCCTTTTGAACATGGCGCCGGGAGTGGCGCCGGTGGCGGAGCAGCACTCGCAGTTCTTCAACGCGTCGAGCTCGCTGCAAACGGAAGTGAACGGCCAGATGCGGGAGGGGAACAATTTCATGATCGAGGGGACCGACGATAATGAGCGCACCGGTCTGCTGCAGATCTACATTCCGCCGATCGAAGCCATCCAGACCGTGGACATATCGTTGACCAACCACGACCCCGAATTGGGGCGCGCCACCGGTGCGGTGGTGAACGTTATCCTGAGATCGGGCACCAACACGATTCACGGCGCGGCGTACGAATTCCTGCAAAACAGCGATTTCAATGCCCGCTCGTACTTCAATCCGTCGGTGGGCCATTTGGCGTACAACTACGTGGGCGGCAACATCGGCGGGCCCATCAAGAAGAACAAGCTGTTTCTCTTCACCGATTACCTGCGGGTAATGGACCATGAAGGCAACACCAATCTGGTGACCATTCCGCCCAACACATGGCGGACGGGCGATTTGAGCGGCGCGGCAACCATCATTTACGATCCGAAATCGGGCAACCCGCTGGACGGCACCGGGCGGACGCCCTTCCCGGGGAATATGATTCCGTCCACGAGCATCAACGCAGTCTCAAAGAGTATTCTGGCGTTGCTGCCGCCTACCAACCAGAACTTCACTCTCGCCAGCCCGACCAACAATTATTACGCGGCGTTGCCGTACCAGAAGACCGCCGACTCGATCGACGAGAAGATCGATTACAACATCACCGACAAGGACCGCCTGAGCGAACGCTTCAGTTACTCGAAGCCTGTGGTGTTTCAGGCTCCCCTATTCGGCATGGCCGGCGGCGATGGGCCTGGCGGCGCGTTTATGGGAGCCGCGACGCAGACTACCTACAGCACCGGGCTGAACTACGACCGCATTTTCTCGCCGACGCTGGTGTCGGAATTGCGGCTGGGGATCTCGTATTACCACAATGAAGCCCTGCCCTCGGATTACGGGAGCAACGATTCCACCAACATAGGTATTCCGGGTGTGAACATCAGCCCGTTCTCGAGCGGCCTCGTAGGGATTCAGATCAACGACGGCTTTTCGAACCCGGTGGTCGGCTATTCGGCAAGCCTGCCGTGGATCCGTTCGGAAGTCAACGTGGATCTGGTCAACACGTGGACCAAGACCAAGAGCAACCACACCTTCAAATGGGGCTTCGATCTGAAGCGCCTGCGCGACAATCTGCTTCAGGACCAGACCTACAGCCCGCGCGGAATCTACTATTTCGGCAACGAGCAGACCGCGCTGTGCACTCCGGTGGGCGTTGGGTCCAACGGCCTGGCGACAAGCTGCAACTCGTCCAAGCTGGGAATCGCCAACGATATGGCGAGCTTCCTGCTGGATGTGCCCTATCAACTCGGGCGCGACATCAATACCTACTTCCCGGCCCTCCGGGCGTGGGAGTTTTTCGCGTTCGGCGGCGATAAGTGGCAGGTCTCGCCGAAGCTGACGGTGGACATCGGGGTTCGCTGGGAATTCTATCCGCCGGCCAAACCCGCGTTCCCGGGCGGCTTCTCGAACTACGATCCGACCACCAACAATTTGGTGATTGCGGGCGTCGGCAGCAATCCGATGAACCTGGGGATGAAGACGCGTTACAACTATTTTGCGCCGCGCCTCGGGCTGGCGTACCGGTTGACCGAAAAGACCGTCATCCGCGCCGGATTCGGCACCAGCTACACACCATTTGGGGACAATACCTACGCGTACAATTATCCGGTGCGGGCGAATAATTTCTACAACAACGTGGGTGACGGGTATGCCACCGCGATGCTTCCCACCGGCCAGCCGGCGGCATTCCAGCAAGGTTTCCCGCTGCCGGTAGCGGTCACGATTCCCTCCAACGGCATCCTTCCGGCCACTGGTACGCTGCTGAGCAACAGCTTCGATTTGATCAACCTGAACTTCAAGAACCCGTACTCGGAATCCTGGAACATAGCCATGCAACGGGCGCTGCCGGGCCACTGGACCCTGGACGTGGCCTATGTTGGGCTGCACGGCGTGGACACGGAGGCCAATGTGAACATCAATAATCCCTTCAGCACCCTGGGAGGGGGCACGGCAAGCGAGCCGCTCAATATCGCCTATGGCAAAACAGCCGGTGTGACGGAGCGTTGGGTAGGTTATTCTTCGAGCTACAATTCGTTGCAGGCCAGGCTCGACCGGCGCTTCGGCGACTTTGTCGTGAACACTTCGTTTACCTATGGCAAGGCCATGGATTTCCAGACGGACGACGATGGCAACCCGATCTGGCTGATCAATCAGCGCCGCAACTACGCCCGCGCGGATTTCGACCGCACGTTCAATTTCGTGCAGAGTTTCGTCTACCAGTTGCCGTGGGGCGTGGGAAAGCATTTCCTCAAGAGCGGGCCGGTCGCGGTCGCACTGGGTAACTGGCAACTTGCCGGCTCTTGGTCGTTGTTGTCGGGAACTCCGTTCTATATTTCGGCGAGCGGCAGCAGCCTGAATACGCCGGGTGAAACGCAGACCGCCAACCAGGTTTCGGGCGTGCAGATTCTGCACGGAATCAACACTGGCAACCCCTGGTTTAGCACGGCCAGCTTCACGCAGCCGACCGGGGTGACGTTCGGCTCGTCGGGGCGCAACATCCTGACCGGTCCGGGGCTGTTCGCGTTGAATGCTTCGCTGTTCAAGAGCTTCAAGATTCGCGAGCGCCTGAACATAGAGTTCCGCGCCGAGACGTACAACCTCACCAACACCCCGGAGTTCAGCAACCCGCAAGGTTCGCTGACGAGCTCGAGTTTCGGCTTCGTGACCGGGACGCAAGGCAGCGGCACAGGCGTCAACGGCACCGGCGGCGGAAGAGCGGTGCAGTTGGGACTGAAGGTATCGTTCTGATCTAAATGATCGGGACGTTTTGAATATCATCGAAGGGGCCGGGTGGAACTCACCCGGCCCCTTATTTATTTTTGGGCCTTCAGGCGCTCGATCATCTGGCGGACCTCAGCATCGGGCTGGATGCGCTCGGCGGCCTCAAGCTGTGTGATCGCCTCGGGAATGCGCCCGGGTATCTGGGATAACGCCACTCCCAGGTTGACGTGCGCGTCGGCGTAATTGGGGTCGATGCGCAGGGCGGCCTGGAAATGGGCAATTGCCTCATTGATACGGCCAGGCGCCTGAGACAATACCACTCCCAGGTTGTTGTGGGCTTCCGGATAATCCGGACGGAGGCGGAGCGCGGCTTCCAGGTGAGCGATGGCCTCGAACGAACGATCCGCTTTCGCCAGAACGAGGCCCAGGTTGTATTCTGCTTCCGCCAGGTTGTGGCGGGCGTCGGCATAATCCGGATCGATGCGGAGCGCGGTTTCATACTCGGAGATGGCTTCGCTCCAACGGCCCGCTTGAGCGAGGGTGTTGCCGAGGTTGTTGTGGGGGATGGCCAGATCCGGGTCGATGGCGAGGGCCGCGCGGAATTCGGCCATGGCATCGGGCAAGCGGCCGGGCAGTTTGGCGAGCGCGCTTCCCAGGTCGGTGTGGGCGCGGGCGTAATCCGGTTTGATTTGCAGGGCGGCTTGATAATGGGCGATGGCTTGGTTCAAGTCGCCCGGCGTTTCGGCCAGCGCGACACCCAGGTTGTGATGCGCCAGGTAGTTTCCCTCGGTCACGTCCACGGCGTGTTGGAAGAGGGTGCGGCTATCATGCCAGTATTCGGCTTGCACCCAGGTGAGCACCGCGCAACCCGCGCAGGTGGCCGCAGCCAGCGCGGCGATGGCTGGTCTGGCGCGCGGCACACGGCCGAAAAGATCCGCCGCACCCCACGCCAGCATGATGGTCAGGCCGATCATGGGGATGTAGGTATAGCGGTCCGCGCGCGCCTGCGCTCCCACCTGCACCAAGCCGATGACGGGCGCCAGCGTAACCAGGTACCAGAACCATCCCACGGCCAGGTAGGGACGCTTTCGAAGCGAGCGCAGCACCAGAATCGAAACGGCCGCAATCGCCAGGGCGGCCGCGGCGGCCTGCCACGCAGGCACTCCCGGCGGATAAGGATAGAACACCGCTAGCCGGGCGGGCCAGAACATTTTGGCGATATAGACGATGCAGGAGACCGAGGCGTTCTCAAAGCGGAGCACAAGGGGAAATGCATCCTGCGACCTTACGGCTCCGCCGGCCTGTTGTACCAGGTAAGTGGCGATGGCCGCCGCGGCAGCCATCGCGAAAAGCGGAATCTTCTCGCGCAGCAGCGGGGCGATGTGGGACCAGGACCCACCGTTCACGCGGCCGAGCCCGTTCTTCGTGGCGCACGCACTCATGCG
>PMTR01000084.1 GCA_003167255.1 Bryobacterales bacterium | reverse complement strand
TTTGCGTGGCGCTGCTGGCGGGGACCACGTGGTATTCCGCGCGCAATTTCTACCGCGCCTTTCCCGAAGCCTCCATCGATTTTCGGGTGAATCGCGAAGACGGGCGGCAACTGGCAGAACGCTTCCTTGCCGGACAGGGTTATCGCACGGAGGGCTACCGCGAAGCCTCCAGTTTCACCTTCGACGACGACGCCAAAACCTTCCTGGAACGCGAAGCCGGGCTGGAACAAGCCAACCAGTTGATGGGCACGCGCCTGCGGATGTGGCGCTGGTCGTACCGATGGTTCCGGCCGCAGCAGAAAGAGGAGTTCCGCGCCGACATCACCGCGGGCGGCGCCTTCGCGGGTTTCAGCCATGAGCTGGCGGAAGATGCCGCGCGCCCCGGCGCGACCGATGCCGAGGCGCGCTCCCTGGCGGAGGATTTTCTGCGCACGCGCGCCAAGACGGATCCGGCGTCGCTCGATTTCGTGGAAAGCTCGACGGCCAAGCGGCCCAAGCGGACGGACCGGGTATTCACGTGGAAGGAGCACGATTTCAACCTGCACGACGCGACCCTGCGGCGCGAGGTGACGGTGGAGGGCAACGAAGTCGGCGGGTATCGCGAGTACCTCAAAATCCCCGAGCAGTGGACGCGGGACTACGAGCGGCTGCGCTCCAAGAACAACATGGCGCAGACGCTCGATACGGCCGTGATGGTGGCGTTGATGCTGGGCCTGGCGGCGGTGATCGTGATGCGGGTGCGGCGGCAGGACGTGCGCTGGCGCAGCGCGGCGTTGATCGGCGTGACGGGAATGGCGCTTTCGTTCTTGTCGACGCTGAACGAATTCCCGCTGAACGAATTCGGCTACCCCACCACGGATGCGTATGGCAGCTTCCTCACCACGCAGTTGCTGCAAGCGCTGGTGAGCGCGCTGGCGCTGGGCGGATTGCTGTTCGTGATCGCCGCTGGCGCGGAGACGGTCTATCGCCAGGCGTATCCGCAACAGATTTCGCTGGGCAACCTGTTCCGGCCGCGCGGCCTCGGCACCAAGCGCTTCTTCCTGGGCGCGATTCTGGGCATCACGCTCACCGGGATCTTTATCGCGTACCAGACGGTGTTCTACATCACGGCGTCGAAATATGGCGCGTGGTCGCCGGCGGACGTGCCTTATAGCGATCTGCTCAATACGAAATTCCCGTGGTTGTTTGTGCTGTTCGGGGGCTTCTTTCCGGCCGTCTCCGAAGAATTCGTCTTTCGCATGTTCGCGATTCCGTTCCTGCGCAGACTGACGCGGTGGCTGCCGGCGGCGATTGTGCTGGCGGGTTTCATCTGGGGGTTTGGGCACACCGGTTATCCGAACCAGCCGTTCTATATCCGCGGCCTCGAAGTGGGAATCGGTGGCGTGGCGCTGGGCATCATCATGCTGCGCTGGGGCATTCTGCCGACGCTGGTCTGGCATTACTCGGTGGACGCGATGTATAGCGCCATGCTGCTGCTGCGCTCGCACAGCCTGTATTTCCGCTTGTCGGGCGCGGCCAGCGCGGGGATCGTCGTGCTGCCGGTAGCGGTAGCGCTGGTGGCGTACTGGATGCGCGGAGGATTCGAGCCGGCGACGGGGCTGCTGAATGCGGATGAGCCGGTGGCCGTGGAGCCGCCGGAAGCCGCGCCAGCGGCGGTGGAAGAGAACGCGGCGTACCGGCCGTTGAGCGGCCGGCTGCGCCTGTGGACGGCGGTCCTGTTGGTGGTGGGGGTGGCGGCGTTCTTCATCCCGGCCAGTCACTTCGGCGAATTCCCGCGATTCAAACTCACGGCGAAGCAAGCGGAAGCCAACGCCTCCGCGTTTGTGCGCGCGCAGGGATTTGACCCGGGAGCATTCCGCCACGTCACTTTTCCGGCCGTACATTGGGGCGGGGAGGACAGCCTGGCCGGGAAATATTTTATGGAGCGGCTGCCGGAGAGCGCGGCCGCCAAACTTTTCGAGCAATTCCGCCCGGTGCAACATTGGGCTACGCGCTATTTCAAGTCTCTCGACAAGGAAGAGTTTCTAGTCACGGTGCATCCGGAAACCGGCAAGGTGATGGGCTACCTGCACGAGATTCCGGAGGATCGCCCGGGGGCCGACGTCTCCGACGAAGCGGCCCGCCAGATCTCGACCGCGTTCGCCGCGGCGCAGGGGCTGGAAGTATCGGCGATGGAGTTGAAAGAGAACTCCTCCGAACAGCGCAAAGCACGGCGCGATCACACGCTGGAGTGGGAAGCGCGGCCCGGCGACCCGCGGAACGTCAACGAAGCGCATTATCGCGTGGCGGTGGAGGTGGATGGCGACCGCGTGGCATCGCTGCGTGTGTACTGGAAGATCCCGGAAAGTTTCGAGCGCAGCCGCGAGCAGCAGAATTTCATTTCCATCGCGGTGCTGGCGTTCAAGATCGGCGCCATCGCGGGCGCGATCGTGTTTGGCCTGTGGATGTTGATCCGCAATGTTCGCCTGGGTCTGGTGGCCTGGCGCCGGGTACTGCTGCTGGCCATCTTTCCGACGGTGGGGATCGCCGTGACGGCGGCGCTCTCCCTTTCCATCAACATGAACCGGCAATACCAGACGAGTATGCCGTTTGAAACCTGGCAGGCCATGCTGCTGGCGGGCCTGGCGATGGCGCTGGCGTTCGGCTACGTGATGTATGGCGCCGCGGGCGCGCTGCTGACGTCGTCCTATCCGGAATGCCTGGAAGCCTTCCGCGCGGCACGGCGGCGCCTGTTGGGTGCGGATGCGTTGGTGGCGCTGGCGGCGGCGGCCGGGTTATGGGGCATCAGCCGCGGTGTGGCCGCCGCGCTCACCAGCCGCTTTCACGCGCAGGCCATTCTGGCGGTGGGCGCGCCAAGCCTGATCGGCGATCCGGCGCCGGCTCTGGAGGCCGTGGCGGCAGTTATCGGGCCCTTGTTCATGAATGCCGCGATCATCACGATTGTGGCGGTGCTGGTGGGAATGCTGCGGAAGCGGTGGATGGTTGCCGGGCTGGTTGCGGTGGCGGCTGCGTCCGGTCTTTCGAACGAGATCCGCACGCCCGGCGAGTTGGCGCTGCAATATGGCCCGGCCTTGCTGAGTGTGGCGTGCGCGGCGGTCTTCTGCCGTTGGTTCGGGCGACGGAACTACCTGGCTTACGCCCTGGTGTTTTTTGTGATGGCGTTGCGGTCCGGTCTGCTGGAATTGTTCGGCAGCGGAAACGCGGGCCTCCAGACACAGGGATGGATGGTGGCGGCGGTGGCCGCGCTCGGCGTCGCTTGGGCGGTGCTGCCGGCGTGGCGGAAAGCCGGATGAGCCGTTTCGCGCAAGACCTGCGGTACGCCATTCGCATCCTGGCCAGGAGCCCGGGTTTTCTGGCGGTGGCGATTTTCACGCTGGCGGTGGGGATTGGCGCGAACACCGCGATCTTCAGCGTGGCGAACGCGCTGCTGCTGCGGCCCCTGCCGTTTGCTCAGCCCGATCGCCTGGTGCTGATTTCGGCGGGCCGCAAAGCCGGCCGCGCCGGCCGCGAGCCGCTCTCGTGGCCGCGCTACACCATGATCGACGCCAACCAGCGTTCCTTCCGCGCGGTGGCGGCGTTCACCAAAGAGACGTTCAACCTGACCGGCAGCGGCGACCCGGCGCAGGTGGCGTCGGCACGGGTCTCGTGGAATTTCTTCGGCGTGTTGGGAGTCCGGCCGGCGGCGGGCCGCTGGTTTGGGGCGGAAGAAGACAAGCCGGCGGGCGACGCGGTGATCGTCATCAGTCACGGCCTGTGGATGCGGCGGTTCGCGGGCTCGCCCGGCATCATCGGACGGCACGTGACGCTCGATTCGCAGGATTACACGATCATCGGTGTGACGCCGGCCGCATTTCGTTTCAGTCTGCTGGGCGCGGACGTCGACATCTATGCGCCGCGGGTGATCGATCTGAATCTGATTACACCGGCGCAGGCGCAGGCCGGCACGGGTTTTCTCACCTTGGTCGCGCGCCTCCGCGACGGTGTGGAGATCCGGCGGGCGCAGGCTGAAATGGACACGCTGGCCGCGCAATACCGAAGTGAGAACGCGAAGTTTCCGGATGCCGATCCCAACCTCCTGGTGCGTGTGGGGAACCTGCGGGACGAGACGGTCTCCGGCCTGCGCGCGGCGGTGCTGATTCTTTTCGGCGCGGTGGGGCTGGTGCTGCTGATCGCTTGCGCCAACGTGTCGAGCCTGTTGCTTTCGCGCGCGGTGGGGCGGCAGCGGGAAATCGCCGTGCGGCTGGCGCTCGGCGCCTCGCGCGCCGGGCTGGTGCGCCAGCTTTGCACAGAGAGTCTGCTGCTGGCGCTGGCTGGTGGCGCGCTGGGCGCCTGCCTCAGCGTGTGGGGCACGCGCGTGCTGGGCGGCATGGCGCAGAAGAGCCTGGCGGGAGCTGGCGAAATCCGCGCCGATGCCACGGTGCTCGGATTCACGGCGGCTGTCTCCGTGCTGGCGGGGCTGGTGTTCGGCCTGGCGCCGGCGCTCGCGGTCTCGCGTCCGGATTTGAATACGGTGTTGCGGTCGGAAGGGCGCGGCTCGACGGCGGGGAGGCGCCGCAACCGGTTCCGCAGCTTGCTGGTGGTTTCGCAGGTGGCGCTCTCCACGGTCCTGTTGATCGGCGCCGGGTTGCTGGTGCGGAGCTTTCTCGAACTGCGCGGCGCGAGCGCCGGTTTCGACACCGGCCACTTGCTCACCATGAATATTACTCTGCCGCCGGCGCGCTACGGCAAAGGCGCGCCGATGATCGCGTTCTATGACCAGTTGCTGCGGCAAGTTCGCAGCGTGCCCGGCGTGCGCGCGGCTACGGTCTCTTCGGCGCTGCCGCTCAATCCCAGCCGGCTTTCGCCGGCGCTGCCGGAAGGCCAGCCGGTGGTGCCGCTGGCGGAGCGGCCGCTGTTCAACATTCAGACCTTCGAGCCGGGGTATGTGGAGACGATGCACGTTCCGCTGCTCGGGGGCCGCGAATTCAGCGAGCGCGACGACGCCCAGGCGCCCAAGGTGGTGATGGTGAACCAGATGCTGGCGAGGCGGTTTTGGCCGAAAGAAGACCCGATCGGCAAACACATCCTGGTGGGCCGGGCGACAACGCCATCCGAGGTGATCGGAATGCTCGGCGATGTGCGCAATGCCAGCCTGGCGGCCGACGTCAGCCCCGAAATCTACCTGCCCTTTCCGCAATTGCCGTGGGCCTCCATGAACCTGGTGGTGCGGACGGCGGGAGACGCGCCCACATTCATCGCGGCGGTGCGCGGGCGGGTGCTGGCGGTGGACCGGGACCAGCCGGTGACGGCGGTCGCGACCATGGATGAAGTGATGGAACAAGCCGCCGCCCAGCCCCGCTTCACGGCCTGGCTGCTGAGCGCGCTGGCGGCGATCGCGCTGGTGCTGGCGGTGGTGGGCATCTACGGCGCGATCGCCTACTCCGTGGCGGAGCGGACCGGGGAATTGGGAGTCCGTTTGGCGCTGGGCGCCGGCCGCGCGGACATCGTGCGGCTGGTGCTGCGGCAAGGGCTGCTGCTGGCGTTGAGCGGGACCGGGGTGGGACTGGCGGCGTCGTTGGGGTTGACGCGGCTGCTCGAAAGCCAGCTCTATCGCGTGAGCTCGACCGATCCCATTACGTTCGCGGGCTGCGCGCTGGTCTTCGCGGTGGTGGCGGCGCTGGCGAGTTACCTGCCGGCGCGCCGGGCCATGCGCGTGGATCCGATGGTGGCGCTGCGCTGGGAGTGAAAGGCCAATGCCAATTAGTTTTCGCCACTACCCGACATCTACACGAGCTGGAGGGCGGACCCCCTGGTNNGCTGGCGTTTGCATAATGCTGATCCGGCTGATCCGACTGCGGGACAAGGGCGACCAGGGGGTCCGCCTCCACTTACGTCCGAACCCCGCTATCGCGAAAACTAGGGCATTGGGTTGAAGGGCCCGGCCGCACAGGGACCAGTCCGCAGGTGATACGATGCTATTCTGGTGAATATGAAACAATTCACCTTGCGAGTGGATGATCAGGGGAGAGTGCTATTACCCTCCTTCTGGCGCAAGCAGCAACAGGTTAAGGCGTCGACCGAGCTGTGCGTCACAGTCAATGAGGGTGGCGGCCTGGTAATCGAAACCCGTGAGCAAGGCCTGCGCCGCGCGCGGGCGCTGGTGCGGCGGTATATCCCGGAAGGAGTCCGGCTATCCGAGGAGATCGTCGCGGACCACCGGGCGGAGGCAGCCCGTGAGCGACAAGGGTAGGCCGGTATTCGACGCATCCGCGGTTCTGGCCTTGATGCAGAACGAGACTGGGGCCGGCCGGTTGGATCGCGTGCGGAGCGATGCGATGGTGAGCGCAGTAACGGTGGCGGAGGTCCTGGCGAAGCTGATCAGCAAAGGTATGCCGCAGCAGGCGGCCGTAGCTGCTTTTGGCGCTCTTCATCTGGAAGTGGCAGCCTTCGAGCCGGCGGAGGCAGTGCTTTCGGCGGCCTACGTCGCCCGGGACGTGTCGTTGGGCGACCGCTGTTTCCTTTCGTGTGCCCACGGGAATGGCACGGGCTGGACGGCGGATCACGATCTGGCCCGGATCGGGAGCAGCCTGCTGCCGCCTCTCAAGATGTTCAGATAATGGCGTCAATTTGAGGCGCGGGCCTCCACTGCGCGACGGATCATGTCGCCATC
The DNA here is from genome assembly GCA_003167255.1 of Bryobacterales bacterium. GTDB lineage: Bacteria > Acidobacteriota > Terriglobia > Bryobacterales > Bryobacteraceae > PALSA-129. The sequence goes on along the minus strand of PMTR01000084.1, from coordinate 30,138 downwards.
CGGAATCACCAGGGGAATGGGCGCCAGCACTTCCTCCCGGCTCCACCACCCGGCTTACACCGCCATAGGCACCCGATACTTTCGCATGTTCTCGTCTGCCGTGGCGATTGCCATCCCCTCCGCGCGCGCTTGCGCAATGAGCAGCCGGTCAAAAGGATCGCGATGATGCATCGGAAGGGCCAGCAGTTCTGGGATGTGCGCCGGCAAGACCGGTAGCACTGGCCAAACCGTGCCACTCAAGATTCGGGAGAGCACTTCCTCCACCGGCACGTCGAACAAGAGCTTTCCGCTTTGGTGCTTGATGGCGATTTCCCAGGCGCTGACCACGCTCACGCGCACGTCAGCGGTGGGGGACGAGATGGCCGCCTTCATGCGCCGGGTCAGGGAACCGTCGTTGTTTAGCGCCCAGATCAGCACATTGGTGTCGAGGAGGATCGGCCGTATCATAAATACGGCCCGAACTCCGCGGGGATGGCGTCAAAATCGTCCGCCATGTGAAGCTTGCCGGCGAACGCGCCGATCAGGGTGTTGGTCTTGCGGCTCGACAACCGCGTCAACCGCGCCACTGGCTTACCGTTTCTGGCGATCAGGATCTCCTCACCGGAGGCGGCTCGCTTCAGCAGGCGTGAGAGACTGCTCTTGGCATCGTGCACATTGACAACCGTAGCCATGACTTTATATTAGCCCACTTTTTCGGGCTAGGCATCACCCGGCTTCGTTCCCGCAACGCCCGCTTGCAGCCGGCGTTAGCGCCGGCGGAATGTCGGCGTTGCGGGCTGGAAGCCCGCTCCACGTTGGCAAGCGCCCCGCTTCTTCGACCCTCCCATCCCGTCATAACAGTGCTCGCCGACGTTCCGTGGGTTCCGTGGTTCCGTGGCGGGGCAGTGGACAGACCGTCCGGCGGTTTGGTACACTACTTGCTGTCCCTTTAGAAAACGCTCAGTGGGAGGTTCGTTTGCCTTTTTTGGGACGGACCGCTTGCACCAATGAGGAAACATGGCACGTAACCCAGGTAAACAATATCAAGCCGCGCGGAAGCAGGTTGAGGCCAAAGAGTACTTGTTGGAAGAGGCCGTTCCGCTCCTGAAGAAAATCAAATTTGCCAAGTTCGACGAAACTGTCGAAATCCATATGCGTCTCGGCGTCGATCCCAAGCACGCCGACCAGATGGTGCGCGGAACCGTCGTGATGCCCAACGGGCTCGGCAAATCCAAGAAAGTTCTGGTCATCGCCAGCGGCGACAAGCAGCGCGAGGCAACCGAAGCCGGTGCCGATCTGGTCGGCGGCGAGGACATGGTCAACAAGATCCAGTCGGAGAGTTGGACCGATTTTGACGCGGTGATCGCAACTCCCGACATGATGCGCTCGGTCGGCAAACTGGGCAAGGTGCTGGGCCCTCGCGGCCTAATGCCCAACCCCAAGACCGGTACCGTGACGGTGGATGTCGCCAAGGCTATCAGGGAAATCAAAGCCGGCAAAGTGGAATTCCGCGTTGACAAGACCGGCATCATCCACGCACCGGTGGGCAAGATCAGCTTTGACGCCGTCAAGCTGGTGGAGAATGCCGCCAGCCTGATCAGCGCCGTGATTAAGGCGAAACCGGCGGTTGCCAAAGGCAAGTACGTGAGGAGTGCGACCCTGTGCTCCACCATGAGCCCCGGGTTGGCCATCGACACGGCGCCGTTCAGCGTAAAGACGGCAGTTTAACGCCAAACAGGTGTTTCCATGAAAAAGAAGGCAGACAAGAAAAAAGATGTCGAGGCTCTGCACCAGGATCTGGAGCAGGCCCGTAACTTGTTCGTCACGGGCTACGAGAAGCTCAAAGTGGGACAGGATTTCGAGTTGCGTAAGGTGGTGCGCGGGGCCGGCGGCAAATACCGCGTGGTGAAGAACAACCTGGCCGAAGTAGCTTCCGCCGGAACGCCCGCCGAGCAAGTGTTGAAGGATCTGCGGGGGATGACTTCGGTGGCCTACACTGCGAGCGACCCCGTGGCGCTGGCCAAGGCCCTCACGGCGTACGCCAAGCTCAACCCGACATTTACGTTTAAGGCCGGCCTGGTGGAAGGCCGCGTCATCGACATCAAGTCGATCAACGACCTGGCGGCTATGCCGTCCAAGGAAGAAATCTTTGCCAAGCTGTTGTACGTGATCAACGCTCCGGCGCAACGGCTGGCAACGGTCATCGCGACCGTCGGACGCAACCTGGCGGTGGTCATCGATCAGGGCGTCAAAGAGAACAAGTTCGAGGCGTAGCCGGGCTCCGGGGGCTTCCCCCGGCGCGGTGGCTCTCGAAAAGTAAAACCGAGAAGTAAAACGATTTTTTCGATTAGCAAGGAGTAGAGATGGCGGACATTAACGCGATTGCGGAACAGATTCAAGGTTTGACCCTCTTGGAGGCATCCCAACTGGTCAAGCTGCTTGAGGAGAAACTGGGCGTTTCGGCGGCTGCTGCGGCTCCCGTCATGGTGGCGGGCGGAGCGGCTGCGGCGGCTCCGGCAGCCGAAGAGAAGACCGAATTCACCGTGGTCCTGGTGGCGGCCGGCCCCAACAAGATCAACGTCATCAAGGCGGTTCGCGAAGTCACCAGCCTGGGCCTGAAAGAAGCCAAGGACCTGGTCGATGGCGCGCCCAAGCCGGTGAAGGAAGGTATCACCAAGGACGAGGCCGAGACGATCAAGAAGAAGTTCGTCGACGCCGGCGCCACCGTGGAAGTGAAGTAGACGGAATTGGGAAGTCAGGAGTCAGGAGGCAAGAGCCGGAATTCCGGCTGCGGCCCATTCTGGCTTCCACCTCCTGGCTTGGGATTTCTTTTAGCCATTTGACGCAGGGCATAAGTCCTGTTAATATTAGTAGTTGGGCCTTCGATTCAGCGGACTCGATCCCCATTGGTGACTGTGATTCCAGAATTCTGGCACTTCAATTGCAGTTCGAGCGAAACTGCAGAGAGGGAATCTCTGCGCGTTTGCCTGCCCATATGCACGCCACAGGATTCTTGCGTCCGTACCTCCGCCGGCCCCGTCATCGCGCGCGTTTCTTCCGTACCGGTTCGATTCCCGCCTCTGTTCGATCATTCGGCGCCCGGAGAATCATCTCCCCCCAGGGCGCTGTTGGCTTTGTACTGTTAACCGCAGTTTTTTTACTGTGGCTGTTCGGCCGTCAGGAGTCTAAGAATGGATATTCAACATAACGGCGCTGCCCCCGAGAGAGTTGATTTTTCTAAAATCAAAACCTCCATCCCGATCCCCAATCTGATCGAGGTGCAGAAAAAGTCGTACGAGCGGTTCCTGCAGATGGACTTGCTGCCCAACGAGCGCGAGGACATCGGCCTGCAGACCGTTTTCAACTCGGTCTTCCCCATTTCGGACTTCCGCGGCGTCAGCGATCTGGAGTTCGTCGACTATTCCATCGGCAACTGGGAGTGCAAGTGCGGCAACCTCAAAGGCCTGCACCACCTCCGTTCGACCTGCCGCAACTGCGGCGCCACCATCCGCACCGACCCGTTCCACGCCGGCGACATCCTCTGCCACCACTGCGGCACCTTCAACAAGAACGTCGTCACCTTCTGCAATAAGTGCGGCGACCCCGTCGGCCTTCAGCTCAAGTACGACATGCTGGAGTGCCAGGAGCGCGGCATGACCTACGCCGCTCCACTCAAGGTCACCATCCGCCTTACGGTTTATTCCAAGGATCCCGAGACCCAGAAGAAAAGCGTCCGCGATATCAAGGAGCAGGAAGTCTTCTTCGGTGAAATTCCGCTGATGACCGATAACGGCACCTTCATCATCAACGGCACCGAACGCGTCATCGTTTCGCAGTTGCACCGCTCTCCGGGCGTTTTCTTCGAACGTGTCGCGGCGCAGGGCTACTACCTCGGCAAGATCATTCCCTATCGCGGAAGCTGGGTCGAATTTGAGTACGACACCAAGAATATCCTGTACGTCCGTATCGACCGAAAACGCAAATTCTACGGCTCCGTCTTCCTGAGAGCCCTCGGCCTCAAAACCGACGAAGCCATCTTGCGCGCTTTCTACCGCGTCAGCAAGATCACCATCAAGGACAAGAAACTCCTTTGGAACGTCGACGAAGGCCTCCAGAACCTCAAGCTTTCCTACGCCATCTCCACCAAGAGTGGTGAAACGGTGGTCGGGCAGGGCAAGAAAATCACGCCGTCCCTCTTTAAGGAAATCCAGAAGGCTAAGATCCAACAGGTGGAAGTCGCGTCGAACGATCTGGAAGGCGCCTACGTGGTTGCCGACGTGGTCGATATGTCCACCGGCGAAGTCCTCATCGACGCCAACAAAGAACTAACCGCCGCCGACCTCGCCAAGCTCATGGAAGCGGGCATCTCCGAGTTCGAGATTTTCTTCCCCGAGCGCGACGACGTAGGCACTGTGGTCTCCGCGACCATTCGGAAGGACCCGGTCAAGGCGCAGAACGAAGCGCTCATCGAAATCTACCGCAAGCTCCGTCCCGGCGATCCTCCCACGCTCGACACCGCCACGCAACTCTTCCAGGGGATGTTCTTCGACCCGCGCAAGTACGACTTCTCGCGTGTCGGCCGCATGAAGTTCAACATCAAGCTGCACGATAAGTCCGAAGCCACCAGCCTGGACAAGCGCACCCTCGATTCCGAGGACTTCCGCGCCACCATCAAGTACCTGCTGAAGCTTCGCAAGTTCGCCACCATCCCAGGCTCCAATTACAACGTCGACGATATCGATCACCTCGGCAACCGCCGCGTCCGCGCGGTCGGCGAGCTGCTGGAAAACCAGTTCCGCATTGGCCTCGTGCGCATGGAGCGCGCCATCAAAGAAAAAATGTCGGTCTACCAGGAAATGTCGACCGCCATGCCCCACGATCTGGTGAACGCCAAGCCGGTGATGGCGGCCATCCGCGAGTTCTTCGGCTCCAGCCAGCTCTCGCAGTTCATGGACCAGACCAACCCGCTTTCCGAAATCACCCACAAGCGCCGTCTCTCGGCACTGGGACCAGGCGGTCTCAGCCGCGAGCGAGCCGGATTCGAAGTTCGCGACGTCCACCCCACCCACTACGGCCGCATCTGCCCCATCGAGACGCCGGAAGGCCCGAACATCGGCCTGATATCGTCGCTCTCCTGTTTCGCCCGCATCAACGAGTACGGCTTCATCGAAAGTCCGTATCGCAAAGTCCAGAAAGGCGTGGTCATTGACGAAGTTCGTATCCTCAATCCCGGCGACGCGGATTATAAAGTCGGCGACATCGTCCGCCGTGCTGAAGCCGAGGAAACCAACCGCAAGCTCGGCCCCAAGAAGCAGCCCGCCGAATTCGAATCCCACTGCGAGTACCTCTCGGCGTGGGAAGAAGACAAGTGGACCGTTGCCCAGGCCAACGTCGAGCTCGATGAAAAGGGCCGCATCGTCCCCGATCTGTCCAACGCCCGCCAGGCCGGCAACTTCGTCCTGAAATCCCGCGACGAAATCGAATACATCGACGTCAGCCCCAAGCAGCTCGTCTCGGTCGCCGCCAGCCTCATCCCGTTCCTTGAGAACGATGACGCCAACCGCGCCTTGATGGGTTCCAACATGCAACGCCAGGCAGTGCCCCTGCTGCGTGCCGACGCCCCTTACGTGGGCACCGGCATGGAATACGTCACGGCTCGCGATTCCGGCGCCGTGGTTCTCTGCAAACGCCCCGGCATCGTCGATTCGGTCGATTCCGAGCGCATTATCGTGCGCGTGGAAGGCGCGGCCCACGAAGGCCAGCTCTCCCGCGAGGTGGGCGCCGACATCTACCAGCTCACCAAGTTCAAGCGCTCCAACCAGAACACCTGCATCAATCAGAAACCCATCGTTCGCGTCGGGCAGCGCGTTCAGAAGACCGCTGTGCTGGCCGACGGCCCCTGCACGGATTTCGGCGAACTGGCCCTCGGGCGCAACGTTCTGGTCGCCTTCATGCCTTGGCGCGGCTACAACTTTGAAGACGCCATCCTGGTCAGCGAAAAGCTGGTCAAAGAAGACTACTACACTTCGATCCACATCGAAGAGTTCGAAATTGAAGCCCGCGACACCAAGCTCGGTCCCGAAGAAATCACCCGCGATATCCCCAACATCGCCGATTCCTTCCTCCGCAACCTGGATGAAAGCGGCATCATCCGCATCGGCGCCACCGTCAAGCCCGGCGACATCCTGGTGGGCAAAGTAACCCCCAAGGGCGAAACCCAGCTCACCCCCGAAGAAAAGCTGTTGCGCGCCATCTTCGGCGAGAAAGCCGGCGACGTCAAGGATGCTTCGCTTTACTGCCCGCCCGGAATCGAAGGCACCATCGTTGATTGCAAGATCTTCTCGCGCAAGGGCCAGGAAAAGGACGAGCGCTCTAAATCCATCGAGGAAACGCAGATCCAGCGCCTCCAGCGCAACCTGCAGGATGAAATCCGCATCCTCACCGACGAGCGCGCCAAGCGCCTCACCGCGCTGCTGGACGGCAAGAAGCTGCTGGCCGACCTGCACGACGAAAAGACCAACAAGCGCCTGCTCTCCAAAGATACCGAGCTCAATCGCGAAATCATCGAGAAGATGAAATCGCGCGATCTCAAGCGCATGCGCCTGGCCAACAAAGATCCGCGCCTCAACGAACAGATCGACGAAATCGAAGAGATGACGTCGCGCCAGATCGCGGTTCTCGAAAAAATCACCGACGAAAAGGTCGCCAAGCTTCGCAAGGGCGACGAACTTCCTCCGGGCGTCATCAAGCTGGTCAAAGTCTATATCGCCATGAAGCGCAAGCTTTCCGTCGGCGACAAGATGGCCGGCCGCCACGGCAACAAGGGCGTCATCGCCCGCATTCTTCCCGACGAAGACATGCCCTATCTGCCCGACGGCACGCCCGTCGAAATCGTGCTCAACCCTCTCGGAGTGCCTTCACGTATGAACGTGGGGCAGATTCTCGAAACCCACCTCGGCTGGGCCGCCAAGGCCTTGGGTGTGCAGTTCGCCACCCCGGTTTTCGACGGCGCCACCGAGCGCGAAATCAAGAAGGCTCTGAGCGACGCCAAGCTGCCCAGCTCCGGCAAGACCACTTTGTACGACGGCATGACCGGCACGCAGTTCGAGCAGCCCGTCACCGTGGGCTACATCTACATGATGAAGCTCTCGCACCTGGTGGACGACAAGATCCACGCCCGTTCCATCGGCCCGTACTCGCTGATCACGCAGCAGCCCCTGGGCGGCAAGGCCCAGTTCGGCGGACAGCGTTTCGGCGAAATGGAAGTCTGGGCGCTCGAAGCCTACGGTGCCGCCTATATTCTGCAGGAACTGCTTACGGCCAAGTCCGATGACGTGTATGGCCGCGCCAAGATTTACGAAGCGATTGTCAAAGGTGAAGCCGCTATCGAACCGGGCGTCCCCGAATCGTTCAACGTGCTCATCCGCGAGTTGCAGTCGCTGTGTCTGGATGTGGAGTTGATGAAGAAGCCGCGCGAAGTGCCGGATACGGCCTTGGCGGCGGACTAAGTAATGAATTAACCGCAGAGGCGCTGAGGCGCTGAGAAAACACTTATTGTTCTTCTCGGCGTCTCGGCGTCTCGGCGGTGAACGTTCTTCGAATTGGAGGGTATTTTGAGATCTTCACCCTATGATCGAGCGAATTTGATCGCGGATTTCGATTCCATCCGCATTTCTCTGGCGTCTCCGGAAAAGATCCGGAGCTGGTCCCATGGTGAGGTCACCAAGCCGGAGACCATCAACTACCGCACCTTCAAGCCGGAACGCGATGGCTTGTTCTGCGCCCGTATTTTTGGTCCCACCCAGGATTGGGAGTGCTTGTGCGGCAAGTACAAGCGCATGAAACACCGCGGCGTCATCTGCGATAAGTGCGGCGTCGAAGTCACGCTCGCCCGTGTTCGCCGCGAACGCCTGGGCCACATCGAGCTGGCCAGCCCCTGCTCGCATGTCTGGTTCTTCAAGGGCCTGCCCAGCCGTATCGGCCACCTGCTCGACATTACTCTCCGCGAGCTGGAACGCGTCCTCTATTTCGAAGCCTACGTGATCGTCGATCCCGGTGAAGTGGAAGGCCTCAGCTCCGGCGATGTCGTCACCGATGAGAAGAAGCGCCAGCTCGACCAGGAATACCCCGGCAAGTTCGTCGCCATGATGGGCGCCGAAGGCATCAAGGAACTGCTCAAGAAGGTCGACGTCGAGTTCCTCAGTACTGACATCCGCGAAAAGATGAAGACCGAGATGTCGGTTCAGAAGAAGCTCAAGTTCGCCAAGCGGCTGCGCGTCGTCGAATCTTTCCGCAAGTCCGGCAACAAGCCGGAATGGATGATCCTCGACGTCATCCCGGTGATTCCGCCGGAACTCCGTCCGCTGGTGCCGCTGGATGGCGGCCGCTTCGCCACCTCCGATCTCAACGATCTCTATCGCCGCGTCATCAACCGCAACAACCGCCTCAAGAAGCTGATCGAGCTGCACGCTCCCGATGTCATCGTGCGCAACGAAAAGCGCATGCTCCAGGAAGCCGTCGACGCCCTGTTCGACAACGGACGCCGCGGCCGCGTGCTGCGCGGCGCCAACAACCGCCCGCTCAAGTCCCTCTCCGATACTCTCAAGGGCAAGCAGGGCCGTTTCCGCCAGAACCTCCTCGGCAAGCGCGTCGATTACTCCGGCCGCTCCGTCATCGTGGTCGGCCCCGAGCTGCGACTGCACCAGTGCGGCCTTCCCAAGAAGATGGCGCTCGAGCTCTTCAAGCCCTTCATCTATCACCGCCTCGAGCAGCGCGGCCACTGCACCACCATCAAGCAGGCCAAGGAACTGGTCGAGCAGCAGGATCCGGTGGTGTGGGACATTCTCGAAGAGGTCATCAAAGACCACCCCATTTTGTTGAACCGCGCTCCCACGCTGCACCGTCTTGGCATCCAGGCCTTTGAGCCGGTGCTGGTGGAAGGCAAGGCCATCAAGATTCACCCGCTGGTCTGCACCGCCTTCAACGCCGATTTCGACGGCGACCAGATGGCCGTCCATATTCCGCTTTCGCCCGAAGCCCAGATCGAAGCATCCACCCTGATGCTTTCGTCCAACAACATTCTTTCGCCGGCCCACGGCGGCCCGATTGCAGTTCCCACGCAGGACATGGTGCTGGGCTGCTATTACCTCACCAAGGCCCGCCCCGGCGCCAAAGGCGAAGGCCGCACCTTTGCCTCCTCCGATGACGTCCTCATCGCGCTCGAGATGGGCGAGGTCGAAACCCTCACGCCCATCAAGCTGCGCTATACCGGCCGCGTCATCGACCTGGTGCACGCTTTCGATAATCAGAACATTCTCCATACCGAGCCGATCGAGTTTAACAAGCAGTACATGGAGACTACCGTCGGCCGCGTCATCCTCAATGACAACCTGCCGCAGGATATGCCCTTCATCAACGGCCTGATGAAGAAGAAGGGCCTGGGCCAACTGGTGCAATATTGCTACCTGAAGGCCGGCCTCCAGGTCACGGTTGGCATGCTCGATGAGATCAAGGCGCTGGGCTTCCTGTACGCTACCCGCGCCGGCATTTCCATCGGCATCGACGACATGGTCGTCCCCGCCGAGAAGGCCGGCCTGGTGAAGGCGGCTGAAAAAGAAGTCGTCAACGTCGAAAGCCAGTATCAGGACGGCGCCATCACCCACGGCGAACGCTACAACAAGATCATCGAAATCTGGTCCAAGGTCACCGAACGCGTTTCCGAGGAAATGATGAACGCCATGGAAGAGGACGACCGCANNGGTTCCAAACAGCAGATCCGCCAACTTTCCGGCATGCGCGGCCTCATGGCCAAGCCCTCCGGCGAAATCATCGAGACCCCCATTACCGCCAATTTCCGCGAAGGTCTCAACGTGCTGCAGTACTTCATTTCCACGCACGGCGCCCGCAAGGGTCTGGCCGACACCGCTCTGAAGACGGCCGATTCGGGTTACCTCACGCGCCGTCTGGTGGATGTGGCCCAGGACGTGATCATCAGCGAAAACGACTGCGGCACGGTGGAAGGCATCTACGTCGAACCCATCATCGAATCCGGCGAAATCATCGAGCCCCTGCGCGACCGCATCGTGGGCCGCGTGGCGCTCGAAGATCAGAAGGATTACGAAGGCAACGTCATCGTCGGCGTCAACCAGGAGATCACCGAGGATCTGGCCGCCGCCATTCAGGCCGCCGGCATTGAGCGCGTCAAGATCCGCTCCGTGCTCACATGCGAATCCAAGCGCGGCGTGTGCGTGGCCTGCTACGGCCGCAACCTGGCCACCGGCCGCCTGGTGGAGCGCGGAGAGGCCGTCGGCGTGATCGCCGCCCAGTCCATCGGCGAACCCGGCACCCAGTTGACCATGCGTACGTTCCATATCGGTGGAACCGCCACGCGCGTCAGCGAACAATCCACCCAGGACGCCAAGTCCGATGGATTTGCCCGCTATATCGGCATCCAGACCGTCAAGAGCAAGACCGGCGAACGCATCGCCATGAACCGCAACGGCATCATGGCGGTGGTCGACGACAAGGGCCGCGAAAAAGAACGCTATCCCGTCGTGTACGGTGCCCGCTGTCTGGTGGAAGACGGCGATCCCGTTAAGAGCAACCAGATCCTGCTTGAGTGGGATCCTTACACCTTCTCCATTCTTACGGAAGTCTCCGGTGTGGTGCACTTCAAGGACCTCATCGACGGCCTCACACTGCAGGAACAGGTGGACGAAGTCACCGGCATGTCGCAGCTCGTCGTCACCGATTCCCCCGACGAAAAGCGGCAGCCCCAGGTCAACGTCCGGCCTGAAAGCGCCGGCGGTTCGCGGTCCGAAGCCAAGAAGTACCTCATGCCCACGCACGCTCACCTCATGGTGCATGACAGCGAAGAAGTTCACGCCGGCGACGTGCTGGCCAAGATCCCGCGCGAAACCACCAAGACCAAGGACATCACCGGCGGCCTGCCGCGCGTGGTGGAACTGTTCGAAGCCCGCAAGCCGCGTGAGACCGCCATCATCGCGGAAATCAACGGCGTGGTGAAGTACGGCGAAGTGTCCAAGGGCCAGCGTAAGATTTTCGTCGAAGGCGACGACGGCGAAGAACGCGAGTACTCGCTGCCTCGCGGCGTCCACATCAACGTCCAGGAAGGCGAGCGGGTCAAGGCCGGCGAGCCCCTCATGGACGGCCCCCGCAACCCGCACGACATTCTCGCCGTGCTCGGCGAAAAGGAACTGCAGAAGTACCTAGTCAACGAAATCCAGGAAGTCTACCGCCTGCAGGGCGTCAATATCAACGATAAGCATCTGGAAGTCATCTCCCGGCAGATGATGCGCTGGGTGAAGGTGGAAGATATCGGCGACACCGAATTTCTCCCCGAAGAGGTGGTCGACAAGTTCAAGTTCCGCGCCGAAAACCTGAAGGTGATGGAAGCCGGCGCGCGTCCCGCCCAGGGCAAAGCCATGCTGCTCGGCATCACCAAGGCATCGCTTTCTACGGATTCGTTCATCTCCGCGGCCAGCTTCCAGGAGACCACCCGTGTTCTCACCGAAGCCGCCATCAACGGCAAGGTGGACTACCTGCGCGGCCTGAAGGAAAACGTGATCATGGGCCGTCTGGTCCCGGCCGGCACCGGTATGGAGTACTACCGGCAGGTGAAGATCGCCGGCGAGGACGTGGTGGAAGAACCACCCGCGGACGCAGCCGCCGATGTGATTCCCGGTTACGACGAAGAGACCCGCCTGCAGTACGCCGGCGGGTTGCCCGAAGAGACCGGCGAAGAGTCTTTGGCCGAGTAACTGACTTAGTAACTAGTCGGCTAAGTGACTTACAAAAGGAGCGGATCGGTGATCCGCTCCTTATCTTTTTGTCTTAGGCACCACGCAAGAATAACTTCGCAGTTGCAGTCTGTGGCGCACGCACTCCTGCGCAATGCCACTTGGTTTTCCCCACTACCCTCCAACTTACGTCCGAACCCCCGCTGTCGCGAAAACTAAGTGGCATTGCGGGCACGCAGGAGTGCGTGCCAGTCAGCCGATGTGAAACTATCTTTGCGTCGGCCCTTAGCTCACTCCTGAGTTTTCACTTACTCGATGGGCGACCTCTTCTGTGGGGCGGACCCCCTGGTCCGCGCGGGACGCCCTCGTCCCGCTTTTCTCTCGAAGAATCAGGGGTGTCGCGCCGGAATCGATCTCGCGGACACGACGGGCGACTTCCTCTCGCCACCGCTCTTCCGGATCGGAGTCGCATTCCTCATCGAGGCTCTCCAGGAGTGAGCCGGCCAAGGCGGCACGTCCCTCGGGCGGCAGGTTCAGCGCCTCGCGGAAAATCTCCTCCGCATCTGTTGCCAGATCCTCATTCTAGTCCCAGTCCGCAAGGTAAGGCCCCGATGCTATTCTCGAAGTTTGCCGAAGCCTGAACCTCCCGCGAAAACTCCACCCCGTTGGTTGATCCCCACCTTGCTCGCTCTCACAGCCGTCTTCCTCATCGGCCTCTTTTCCACCGAAATCGCCGACCCCGATTTCTGGTGGCACCTCAAGACCGGCCAGTACATCGTCACCCAGCATCGCCTTCCCACGCCCGATCCCTTCGCCTACACCACTACTTCGGCTCCTCCCGCGTCCCCCGAAGAAGCCGCCACCCGCCGCTTCAACCTCACCCATGAATGGCTCGCTCAAGCCGTCTGGTATCTGGTCTACGCCGCCGGCGGCTTCCCGGGCGTGGTTCTCTGGAAAGCGCTGCTGCTCGCCGCCCTCTGTGGCTTCACCGGCTTCGTCGCGCGCCAACGCACCGGCTCCTGGCTCTGGGGAGTTGCCGCGGCGCTGGCCGCCGCCTCGCTCTCGATCGAGTTCGCCAAAGACCGCCCCAGCATCCTCTCCTACGTTTTCACCGCCGGCTTCATCGCCATCTTTGAAAGCCGCCGCCGCCTCTGGCTCCTGCCCGTGCTCTCCATCCTCTGGGCCAACTGCCACGGCGGCTTCTTCCTCGGCTGGATAGTCTGCGGCGCTTACTGCGCCGAAGCCCTGCTGCGCCGTTCCGCCGACACTCGTCGCGTCCTCGTGATCAGCGGCCTCGCGATCCTACTCTCCGGGCTCAATCCCAACGGCTTTGCCACCCTCGCCACGGTATTGCGCTACCGGCAGAGCCCTCTGCAAGCCACTCTCATCGAATGGTCGGCCGCCGATCTCTGGGGCTCCCCTTACGCCTTCGACCTCCTCCTCTACGCCGCCGCGATCGCGCTCCTGCTCTCCTGGAGACGCGTCCGCCCCGCCGATTGGTTCCTCTTCGCCGCATTCGGCGCCGCCGCGCTCACCGCTTTCCGCAACGAAATGTTGATCGGCCTTCTGGCGCCCATCCTTATCGCTGCCTATTTCCCCTGGAGGCGTCGGCTCCCCGCGCTTGCTCACGCCGCCCTGCCCGTAGTGCTCGCCGCGGCCACCGCCTGGGGCGCCGTCCGAGGATCTTTCTTCCAGCTCCGGGCCGCCGAATGGCGCTATCCCGCCGGCGCCGCCGCTTTTCTGAAAGCCCACAATATCTCCGCCCCGCTGTTCAACACCTACGAATATGGCGGCTATCTCATCTGGAAGGATCTGCCCGTTTTCATCGACGGCCGCGCCCTCAGCGAATCCGTCTTCCAGGATTACCGCACCATCCTCGGCGCCCCCGCCGCAGACTCCGCCCGGTTCGCGCTGCTCGCCCGGTGGAGCGCCGGCGCCATCCTCGTGAACGCCTTCGAGTACAACGCCGGCACTCTCTATCCCCTGGTCGTCGCGCTCGCCCAGCCCGGCGCTGCAACCTGGAAGCTGGTTTATGAAGATCCCCAGTCGCTCCTCTTCCTCCGCGAGGTTCCGCCCGGCATCTCCATCCTGGCGCCGCCCCGCATTCTCGATCACCTCGACGCCGAATGCCGCCTCCACATTTCCCACGACCCCGATCTCTCCCTGTGTGCCCGCACTCTAGGCGATTTCTTCCTCCGTACCGGCGACCCCGCACGCGCCCGCCGCTCTCTCGAGCTCTATCTCGAGCATCCCTATCCCGGCGATACCGACGCCCGCCGCGCCTATCTCGAACTCTTGCGGCACTGAAAGACGCCGCCTGAAAGAGGTTGATGAAAAAAGCCAAAACATTACAAGCCGCCGATGAACACGGATAAACGCGGATTGAAAAGAATTGGCTTATCGGTGTTCATCAGCGTTCATCGGCGGCTATAAGTATCTTTTTCGGACTTTTTCATCAACCCCTGAAAGGCGGCAGCAGCCAGGATTGGCTGCCCCACTGCCGCCGCGCTATCATGAAACTCGCATGTCGTCAGGCACTTCCGGCCGCCCCGGCCCCAAAGCATATTTGCTGATCACTTTATTTGCCCTCGCCCTGGTCCTGTTCCCGTTCCTCTTCTGGTATTACACTTGGTTCGGCCGCAAACTCTCCGATTCCGAGATCGATCGATACTTTGCCGACACCTCCAAGCCCCGTCACGCCCAGCATGCCCTCGTGCAACTCGGCGAACGCCTCTCCCGCCATCAAGACGTCGCGCGCTGGTACCCCTACGTTCTCCAGCAGGCTGCCAGCCCCAGCCTTGAGCTCCGCCAGACGGCCGCCTGGATCATGGGGCAGGACTCTCGCTACACCCCCTTTCACGACGCTCTCCTGGGCCTCCTGCACGATTCGCAGCCTGGGGTCCGCCGCAATGCCGCGCTCGGCCTGGCCGCTTTCGGCGATCCCGCCGCCCGGTCCGAATTGACCGCTATGCTGCGTCCCTTCACCATCCACGCTCCCACTGCCGGCACACTCAAGTACCGGCTGAAGCTCGGCGATTACGTCAATCCCGGCACCCTCATCTCCCGCATTGGCAATTTCGAAGTTCGCTCTCCCGTGCCGGGCGAAATTCGCGAGCTTGACTCCCGCGACGGCAATCCCGTCAAACCCGGTGATCCACTCGCTGATCTTTCCGCCGATCCTCATCACGTCTGGGAAGCCCTCCGCGCCCTCTACCTCATCGGCCAGCCCCCCGATCTCGAAGACGTCCAGCGCTACACTCACCCGGTCCCCGGCATGCCCGAGTCCGTCGCGCGGCAGGCCGCCCTCACCGCCGGGCGAATCCAGGCCCGCCGTTGACGAATCGCAGCCTTCCGATCTAAATCGCGCCCCGAAATCGGCTCCTGTTTGTGGCAAAACCCGCCCCGTTAGTGCGATAGTAATTATTTAGAGGTTGAGGCAGGTCCCCGAGAGGTTTTTTGAAGAAGCTGGTTCTGGTTAGCGCAATCCTTGTGCTGATTCTCCAAGCCCGCACCGCGCCGCTGGCCTTTATCGTCTTGAACACGGCCGGCTGGGACCCCACACGTTTGCCCTCCGATTGGCAGGTCAAGGTCAACCACGGGCGCCCCGATTTCTCCGTCTGCTCCGACTCGCTCGGCCCCTGCCTCCATCTCAAGAGCATCAAGGCTTCCTTCGCCCTTGAGCGTCGCGTCGATATCGACGCCGCCGCTATGCCCTTCCTCACCTGGCGCTGGAAAGTGACCCAGCTTCCCGCGGGCGGCGATTTCCGCCACCCCGCCTCCGATGATCAGGCCGCCCAGGTGCTGGTCGCTTTCGCCGACCGCCGCATCCTCACCTACATCTGGGATACCTCCGCTCCGAAGGGTACTGCCCAAAGCGCCAGCGCCATCCCCTTTGTCCACATCTTCGCGGTAGTCTGTGAGTCCGGCGCGTCCCAAGCCAACGGGTGGGTCTTGGAAAACCGCAATCTCGCCGCCGATTATGAGCGCGCCTACTCCAAGCCCGCCCCTCGCGTCAGCGGGCTCCGCATCCAGATCAATTCCCAACACACCGGCACCGTCGCCGAAAGCTACTTCGGCGAGGTCGCCTTCAGCAGCACTCCCCGATGATCCTCGTCACTGGCGGCACCGGCTTCGTGGGAAGCCATCTTCTCGATTCGCTCTCCGCGCGCGGTGAGCCGGCCCGTTGCCTGCTCCGTCCTACTCCGGTTCCGCGGCGCCTCCCGCCTGGTATTGAAGCCGCCCCCGGCGATCTCATCACCGGCCAGGGACTCGATGGCGCTCTCGATGGCGTCGATACCGTCATCCACCTCGCCGGGGTCACCAAGGCTCTTTCCCCCGCCGCCTACTACCAGGGCAACGCCCACGCCACCCAGACCCTCGCCAGTGCCCTTCAGGGGCGCTCTGTGCGCTTTGTGCACGTCAGCAGCCTCGCAGCCGTAGGGCCAAGCCTGGATGGCGCTCCGGTCTCCGAAGACGCTATCCCGCACCCCCTCACCAATTACGGCCGTTCCAAGCTGGAAGGCGAGCGCATCGCCCGCTCGCTGGCTCCCGATTGCGTCATTGTGCGTCCTCCCGTGGTCTACGGTCCCCGCGATACCGGCCTTTTCCAGATTTTCAAATCCATCGCCCGCGGGTTGGTTCTCGAAATCTCCGGCGGCGATCGCTTCTTCTCCGCCATTTACGTCGACGACCTGGTCGACGGCCTGCTCAACGCCGCCCGCCACCCGAATGCCCCTGGCCGCGACTATTTCCTGTCCTTTGCTACGCCGTTTGCCTGGTCTGAGTTGAGCGCCACCGCCGCGCGCATCATGGGCTGCCGGCCCCGCCTGGTTCGCGTTTCCGTTCCCATCGCCCGCGCCATTGGCTTTGGCGCGGAACTGTGGTCGCATCTCGCTCGTAATCCTGGTATCATCTCGCGTGAGAAGGTGGCGGAAGCCAGTTGCCGGGCTTGGATTTGCGACCCCCGGCGCGCCGCCGCCGAACTCGGTTTTATCGCGCCGACGCCGCTCGAAGCCGGCTTGGCCCAGACGCTTGCATGGTACAAGGAGGCTGGTTGGCTGAAATTCTGACGGTGGCGCCCGGGCGCATGACCACCACCCGCTTCTGTCCCGTGGACAAGGTGATTCTCGGCTATTTCGTCCTCACGGGCATCGTGGTCCTCGGCTGGTGGTCCAGCCTTCCCGAAGCCCCCGGTCTGCTCCTTTGGCATCTGCTCGGCCCCGCCCTCATCGTTTACCAGATCAAGCGCCCCAACCGAGCCACCTGGATCTTCCGCCACTGGTACCCGCTCCCTTATGTCGGCTACTTTTACAGGGAGATGGCGCTGCTCATTCCGGCCGTCCGGCACAGCGACATCTCGCGGCAATTTTCCGACCGCTGGCTGGCCAACATCGATTTCCGTTTCTGGCACGCCAACCCCTGCGTCTGGCTGGAACGCATCCAGACACCGGCCCTCACCGAGTTCGAACAAATCGTGTACTCGCTCTTCATCCCGGCGGTCATCCTGGTGGCCGTCTTGCTCTGGCACAAGGGCCGTTTCGAAGAGTTCCAATATTATGCTTTTTTAATCGCTTGCGGATACATGGTTTCGTACGTTGGCTACATCCTGGTTCCGGCTCGTGGACCACGTTACCTCCTGAAAGACTTACAGCACATACCTTTACAGGGATTGTGGCTCACCAGGTATTTGCAGGATGGCCTCGACAGGCTCGAATCTTACCACTACGATTGCTTCCCCAGCGGCCATACCGAACTCACCATCCTCGCGTGGTGGGGCAGCCGCCTGGTATCAAAACGGTGGTTCGCCATCTATTTCGCTTACACTCCGTTCCTCATTTTTGCTACAGTTTATCTTCGATACCACTACACGGTTGATTTGCTGGCGGGTGCCACTGCGGCACTCCTGCTGATTCTGGCTACTCCGGCAGTGTACCGGAAGTTGTCTAAAGGGGCTTAAGATTTGGAAGGCGTTGAAGTCGTTGCGGTTGACGGCAAGAAAGCGTTGAAGCAGTTCGTAGAACTACCGTTCTCGCTTCACCGCGACGACCCCCATTGGGTGCCGCCCTTGCGCATTGCCGTTAAGGAATTGCTCGATCGCAAGAAGCATCCGTTCTACCTCGACGCCGAGGCCGAGTTTTTCCTGGCCCGCCGGGACGAAAATGTGGTGGGAAGGGTGGCGGCCATCGTCGATAAGGCGCATAATCGTTTTCACGGGGAAAATGCCGGGTTCTTTGGTTTCTTCGAGTGTGTCAACGACCCCGTCGTCGCCGGCGCCCTCCTTAGTCAGGCACGCCAATGGGTTTCCGGGCGCGGCGCCCAGTTTCTGCGCGGCCCCGTGAATCCATCCACGAACTATGAATGCGCCTTGCTTGTTGACGGCTTCGATTCCGACCCCATGGTCATGATGACGTACAATCCGCCCTACTACCCGGCCCTGATGGACCAGCTCGGACTCCGCAAAGCCAAGGACCTCTTCGCATACAGCCACGACGCCCGCAATATCGATTCCCCCAAAATCAACCGCATCGCCGATCGCGTCGTCCGCAACAGCGGCGTCACCATCCGTCCCATCAACATGAAAGATTTCGAGGCCGAAGTCGCCCGCGTCTGGGAAGTCTACGGCGCCTCGACCGGCGCCTGGGCTCACAACTGGGGATTCGTTCCGATGTCCCAAGCGGAATTCGCCGCCATGGGCAAGGAAATGAAAATGATCGTCAAGCCTGAGCTCGTCCTCATCGGCGAAGTGGCGGGCAAAGTGGTGGGCTTCGCGCTGGCTTTACCCGACGTGAATCAGGCTCTCAAACACGCCCGCGGAAACCTGCTCCCCACGGGCCTCCTCAAAATCTTGTATTATCAACGTTTGATCAAAAGTGTACGAGTGCTTGCGCTCGGGGTGGTGGAGGAGTACCGTGCCTCCGGTCTGGCGGCGGGGTTTTATGCCACGCTCGTCCGCAATGCCAGGAAGCTGGGCTACGAAGCATGCGAAATGTCCTGGGTGTTGGAAGATAATGTACTGATGAATCGCTCCCTTGAGGTGATGGGGGCAAAGCGGTACAAGACTTACCGAATTTATGAATGGAATTGAGCACTATGCGCTTATCGACTAGCGACATCACCGGCAAAAAGAAGGGCAGCGCATCGAACGACATTTTCGAGAAATGCCGCAATTTCACTCGTCCGAGTGATCTGCAACATGCTGGACTCTACATGTATTTCGAAGTGTTCGGCGATCGCGAAGGCTGCGGCGCCGGCGAAGTCCGCATCGGCAAGCGCAAAGTCCTCATGTTCGGGTCGAACGACTACCTCGACCTGATTACCCATCCTAAAGTCAAAGAATCCGCCGCCCAGGCCATCAAGAAATACGGCTCCGGCTGCTCTGGCTCGCGCCTCCTCAACGGCACCCTGGATATCCACGTCAAACTCGAAGCGGAACTCGCCGCCTTCGTTCATAAAGAAGCTGCCATCATTTTCGGAACCGGTTTCCAGGCCAACTACGGCACCCTCTCGGCTCTCACCGAAAAGGGCGACGTCATGATTTGCGATCATAACCTCCACGCTTCCCTCGTCGAAGGCGCTCTCCGTTCGCCGGCCCGCACCGTCCGCTTCCGCCACAACGACCTCGACCACTTCGAACGCTGCCTCGAAAACTGCCCGCCCGAAGAAAAAATCTTCATCGTCTCGGAAGGCGTCTTCAGCATGGAAGGCGATATCGCCGACCTGCCCGGCATCCTCAAGCTTGCCAAGCCCTACGGCGCCCGGACCTACGTCGACGAAGCCCACGGCATCGGCGTACTCGGACCCACCGGCGCCGGCGCGGCCGAGCACCTGGGAGTCCTCGACGAAATCGATATCGTCATGGGCACGTTCTCGAAATCCCTGGCCTCCGTCGGCGGTTTCATCGCCGCCGACCGCACCGTGGTAGATTACCTGAAGCACACCGCCCGCCCGTTCGTTTTCTCCGCCAGCCTGCCCGCCGCCTCTACCGCGGCCGTCGGCGCAGCGCTGCAGATCATGAAGAAAGAGCCCGAGCGCCGCCAGCGCCTCCTGCGCATCGCCGGCCTCCTCCGCGAAGAACTCCGCGCGCGCGGCTTTGCCGTTCTCCCCGGTGAGACCCCCATCGTTCCGGTGGTCATCGATCAGGAGCTGGATCTCTGCCGCCTCTGCAAGGCGCTCCTCGAAGAAGGCATCTACATCAATCCCGTGCTTCGTCCCGCAGCCGCGCAAAACCTGTTACGCATTTCCTGCACGGCCGCGCACACCGAGGCCCACGTCGAGCGTCTCATGGCCACCCTGATACGGATCTCCGACTCTCTCGGCATCGAAAGGTAACGCCGGCAAACTGATTGCCGGGCGGTCGGCTTTAGGATTGTCCCATCCGGGGCGCAGGGCTTGTTCGCACGGAGGGTGCCACGCTGCTCGGCTAAGTAAGGCCTCGTTGGGGACTCAACATCGCCACTCGCTGACGCTCGTCGGTTGGCAGGCGAAAGCGCCTGCCCCACAAGAACGTAAGCCCTTGCACACCAAAGTGGGACAGACGCTTTCGTCTGTCAACCCGGCGATCTCAGCGTTTTTTTCACAGCTTCTCAGCGAGCGGCCACGCGGAGCGGTTATTTGCTGACAGGCTCTGAGGCTACCAGCGCCGACAGAAGAGCCAAGCGCCTACCAGCAAATGCAGCTTCTGTCACGGAACGTGCAGCTCTTGCTCGCGGCCTCCCGCCCGGCTACGCGTCAGCCGCTGTTCTCCAGCGCTTCTGCGGTGTGCCGTCGACCTTACGCCACGCGCTTTCGCGATCGCCAACTGTATAAGATTAGGGCCAGGAGGCCCGTGCCAAGCAGTGGAACGGTTCCCGGCTCGGGCGTACCGCCGCCGCCCTCGGGCAGGGTCTCGCAAGCATCAGTGGACACGGTGTTCGTATCCATCGTCACGGCGGCATTCAGCGCAATAGCGTTTCCGCAGGTGATGGTCGCGCCGGTGTTCAGAGTGATGCTCTCGAGGGCGATAATAGTTCCGTAAAACGCAGTGGTTGTACCGAGAGTCGCCGAACTGCCGACCTGCCAATACACGCCGTCGTTATTACCGGGATTGGTAATAAGAACGGACGAGGCGCTCGCGGTGGTCAGCGTGCTCCCGATCTGGAAAACGATGTTCTGATTGGAAAGGCCCTCGAAGTTGAGAGTCAGCGCTCCTGTCATCTGCGCCGAGGAGTTGTATGTATAGACTCCCGGCAGGAATATTAGTCCACCCAGATCCTGGCCAGTGAAGTTGCCATTGGACGCCATGCCCGCCAAGACACCGTAGGCAGTCGAGGCATCGTGCTGCGCACCCTGCGCGACGGCGTCACTGTTGTGTATCGTTCCGTTCACGATGCCCGGACCAAACCCTGTAATCGAATTGCCGGGCCAGAGGCCCAAATCGCCGTTGATGACGCTCGGTCCGGTGTTGGTCACCGTCGAGGCACCCAGGACCCCGAACCCAGCCGCTGTTCCTAAACTAATAGTACCGGCGTACGATAGGCTGCTTACCGTCAGGAAACAAAACAACAGCGCGGCCCGTTCAATCATTTTCATGGTGTTTCTCCTCTTCCTCCTGCTGCCAATTCTTACAGCACATTTCAGGCCACTATCGCCTCGCCGCTCGGAGCGGGAGGAAAGAAGTTGCCTCGCGACCACATGATGGTACACCCGCAGGTTACACTAAGCAAGCATCGAGTACACAGCAAGTATAGGACCATTGTCCGCTTAATTCCGTCCGCGGGCGGCGGGCAGGCATCGGCCGCCGCCGGGTCGCCACGCGTTATATTCAGCCTATGCACCTCTCGACAAGTTGGTATTTGGCTCTGAGCGCTTGCAGTTCCACGCTGTTCGCCCAACCATCCGCCGGCGATGTACTCAAGGCCGCGCGAGAGACTCTGGGCGGCGGCAAGCTCGCCGCGGTCGAGAGCCTGACGGTCTCGGGCGAATCGGCCAACGGACCCCTGCTCACCGACCTGACGCTGAGCATCCAGCTTCCCGACAAGTTTCTTCGCGAACAGACCCTCACCATGATGAGCGGCGCCGTCCCTGGGATGCAGGGCATGAACCCGGAGGCCATGGCGGCACTGGGGCGGCCTACGGCGGTGGATGGGCTCAACGGCGAGGAGCAATGGTCGGCGCTGCGCATGTCGCCCGATTCCCAAGTGGACATCGCGTCTCTGGGGCGCGGCGTGCAGTCGCAACTGGAAGCGCGGCAGAAGGATTTCAAGCGCACGTTCACGCGCTTTCTGCTGGCGCTTTTGCTGGCTGACCGGCCCGATTTCCGCGTCGAGTTTACTTACTTTAGCGAGATGCCGGAGCCCGAAGGCGGCCTGGCCGACGCGTTGGACGGAGCCGGTCCGGGCGACTTCAAGATCCGCCTGTTCATCGACCAGAAAACCCACCTGCCGCGCATGATGGCCTATCCCACCGGCAACAACATCACGCAACTTTGGATTTCGAAATACAAAGATGAAGGCGGCGTGTTGATGCCGCATTTGCTGAGCTGGATGCTGAACGGGAATGAAACCGAGCGATTCGACATCAAGAAAGTCCGGCTCAATCCGAAGTTCCCGGCCAACAAGTTCAGCAAATAGCCGGCCCGCGCACCGCGAACCCCGATGGCCGGAAAGGCCGCGGTCCTACAGTGGTTCGGACCTCGCGGTAGGGATCGTTGAGGATCAGGTCTCCCAGGCCGCCATGTTCCGCAGCAAAGTGCTCTTGCCGGCGCCGGTGGTGCCGAAGATCGCCATGTGCTTGCGCCTGGCGTCGGGCATGATGGCGAAGGCCTACTCGCGGGCGACGAGCGGGTCGGAGGCCTGCTTGGTGCCGATGGGGATGGGGTCGAGCATGGAAGGGGAAGTGTGTGAATTGTAAGCCAGGCAGGGGAGTGCGGCAAATCGCCGCGCGGTCTCTGCGAAAAAAAGGCAAGAAAAAGAGGGCAGGGAAGTCCTGCCCTCGGGTTTACAGCCGCGCCTGGGCGACCTCGGCGTGGTCGGCATCCATTTCGATGCCGATGTGGCGCCGGCCTACACTCTGGGCGGCGATGCGGTTGATGAAACTTGCCGGCGGCGTGATGGGCTGGCGCGCCACCGTGCCGGCTGGCGGAATGAGCGCAGCTTCTCCCATGGCTTGCCTCCTTTGGGATTCTCGGGACGAATATGCAGAGCAGGGTTTACGGCAGGGAACTACGGTGAAGAGTAGAGGCGATTGTCGAAACCGTCAAGGTTCGCCGGCCAAGGTTCGCCGGAGCAGCGATCTTGACCGGCCGCTATAATAAGAAGCCCACAGCGCGAAACAAAAACCTCCCGCCGGATGCGGCGGGGCAGGGTCCATGCCGCCCGCCCCGGAGGAGAAAGGCAGGGCAACAACTACGCCTTGCGGGGCCAAGACGGCTCCTGGAGAAAAAATGCAACTCGCAGGATCATTCAAGGATGGCGGCTGCGTATAGAATGACCAGGACCCAGGAGTCCAAAATGAGAAATTCGGCCCAAATGGGCTTCACCATCTTCTCCATCGAAGTCAACATGCCGGAGGTCCCGACTTTGTCCTGCGAAACCTGCGGGAACTCCGTCTGGGGATGGTGGAGGAGGGCTGAGGGTTGACTCGTCCGAAACCGGAAACACCGAAAGAACCGGCCAAACCACCCGATCCGGCCGCCCGTCTCCTGACGGATTGGAAAGCGCGGGCCGCCCTCTTCGTCTTTGCCCTGTTGGCTTACGCCAATTCGTTCTCGTCCGGCCTGGTGCAAGACGCCAAAATGTTCCTCATGCTCGATGAACGCATCCGCGCGCTGACGGTCGCGAACCTCCGGCTGATCTTCGACAAGACCTACTGGTGGCCCAAGGTGGTCGACGGGCTTTACCGGCCGGTCACCACCCTGTCGCTGCTGTTCAACTACACGGTGCTGGGCAACGGCCAGAACGCCACTGGGTACCACGCGGTCAACTTCCTGCTGCACGCCGGCAACGCTTGGCTGGTGTATGCCCTGGCGCGGCGCGTGCTCCAGGATGCGCGGGCCGCTTTCCTGGCCGCGGCACTGTGGGCCGTGCACCCGATCGGCACCGAGGCTGTCACCAACATCGCCGGCCGCGCCGACCTGCTGGCCGCCATGGCCGTGCTCGGCGGACTCCTGCTCTACGCCCGTCTCGAAGACCTGCAAGGCTGGCGCACGCGCGCGTCGGTGGCCGGTATTTTCGTCGTCGCCACCGCGGGGGTATTTTCCAAAGAAAATGCCGCCGTCCTGCTCGGCCTCATGGTGCTCTGGGACCTGTGCCGCGCCACACCGCCGGGTCTGCCCCGCGGACGGCGCGCCGCGGCATACGCAGCCGTGGCCGGGTCCCTGGTCCTGCTGTGGATCGTGCGCAGTGCCGTGCTGGGAGCCATGCCATCTCCGGAAGTGATCTACACTGACAATCCCCTGCGGGCCACTGAATTCTTTGTTGCGCGATGGACCGCCATCAAAGTGATCGCCATGAACCTCGGGTTGCTCCTCTGGCCCGCCCGTCTCTCCTGCGACCGCTCCTATCGCCAGATCGCACCGGCAGGGCCATCGGACTTCGTGGCATGGATCGCGCTCGCGCTGATCGTGTCTCTCCTCGCCGCCGTCATCGTGCGCTACCGGCGCGACCGCGTACTGTTCTTCGCGGCCGGTTTCTTTGGAATCGCTATTCTTCCCACCTCGAACCTGGTCATGCCCATCGGCTCCATCATGGCCGAGCGCTTCCTGTACCTGCCCGCCGCCGGGTTTGCCATCGCAGTAGTGGCGCTGGTGCAGCGTGCCGCCTCGCGCAAGACCGCGACCATCCTTCTCGCCGCCGCCGTCGTCCTCTGCGGCTCCCGCACCTTCGCCCGGAACTTCGCGTGGCACGACGACCTGGCCCTCGCCTCCACCGATGTCCAGACCGCGCCCGCCAGTTTCAAGCTGCACGACATGCTGGCCAAATCGCTCTACGACCAGGACCCGCAGCGCAACCTGGACCATGTCATCGTCGAAGAGGAGCGCGCCTGGGCCATCCTCGATCCCCTTCCGCCCCACCTCTCCACGCAGCTCATCCCCGCGAATCTCGGCGCCTATTACGGCGCGAAAGGCGATGCCGCCGGCGGCCCACGGACACCCCAGGGCCGCGCCTGGTACGAGCAGTCCGTGGCCATCCTGCTGCGCGGGCGGGAGATATCGCGAGCCTCCGAGAAGGCCTTCGACGAAACCCAGCGCGCGGCCGGCAAGCCGCTCTCCGCCCGTGCTGCCTATCAGAACCTGTACATCAACCTTGCCGCGGCTTTTCTGGGCCTGGGCCGATATGCCGAAGCACGGGAGGCCTGCCGCTACGCCCTGGGCTTGAACCCGCGCCGCATCGAAGCCTACATCATCATGGAGGTGGCCTGGCGCGAAATGGGCCGCCCGCAGGAGGCCGCGATCGCCGCCGAAGAGCGTGGGTTGATGGAAGGCTTCCGGCCGGGCACGGTCAACCGGCTCGCCGATTTGTACCAAAAGGTCCCGGAAGGCACGTGTGCCCTACTGCAGCAGGGCGAGAGAGTACAACTCAATCTGCAGTGTCCCGTGGTGGCGCGCGACTTTTGCCGCGCGACAGCGGAACTCATCGCGGCCCACCGCGAGGCGCGCATGTACGCCGAAGCCCGCCGACTCGCGGACACCGCCGCCAGCCAGTATGCCTGCCCGGCGCAGCAGTAGCTCCCCGACCGGGCCGATCAAGTGGGGCGGCCAATTCTGGCCGCAGCCGGCTTCAGCCGGCTTCCTGTGCTGCCCAGCCCGCCCGTCGTCATCCAGGCTCCCCCACTCTTTCATGAAATCCCGCGGCCCGAAGGCCCTCAGCAACTGACGACAAAAACCGATATCCCACCCTCTACGCCGGCTTAAGTTAACAGTATTGGAGCTAACCCGGCGCTAACGCTACCGCTTCGCCGGCGCCGCCATCAGCCCGACGAACATCTTCGTGAATCGCGGAAGATCCAGGTCCACCTGCGCGTGCACCAGTTGCGGATCGCTCGCGGGCTTCGACTTCTCGTCCCAGGTGAGCGTGTCGCCATAGCCGGGGCCGCGGCTGAGATCGACATCCATGTAGAGCGCGCGCTCCCTGGTGATGATAGCCGGGTCGAGCCACGCGCAGGCCGCCAACTCGTCCCAAAGGTAGCCGCGCTCCGCCGAATACCTGGCCACGTATTGCGCCGCCGGATTGTTCGAACGCGCAATGGCGTCGAGCATCGGCTGGGTGAAGCTGGCTTTGATGGAGACATCCACGGTGGTGACGTCGATGCGCGGCCAATGCGCATGCAGCACAATGTGGGCGGCTTCCGGATCGAACCAGAAGTTGAACTCGTGCCGCGGACTGGTGGCGAATTCGGGATCCTCCGTCTGCGGGTTCAGGCTGCCGCCCATCAGCACGATGCCGCGCGTGAGCTCGGCGAAATGCGGTTCGATGGCGATGGCCAGCGCGATGTTGGTGAGTGGGCCGGCCGCGTAGATGGTGACTTCGCGCGGGTGGGCGCGCACCTGGCCGATCAGGAAGTGGGCGGCGTCCTGGTCGAGCGCTTTGGTGTGGGGCGCGCCTTCGGCCAGCGGCGGCACTTCCCAAGGGCCATGGGAATTCGGTCCCCAGGCGCCCAGGTAGGCCACCTGTCCGATGAGCTGCGCGGCGAGAGCGGTTTCCCGCTCTGTGCGAACCAACGGAAAGACCGCGCCGGGAACCACGGGGACATCGCCATGCCCGGTGAGCTCGAGCATGCGCAGCGTGTGCTGGACGCCTTCATCGCGCCATACATCGCCGGTGACCATGGTGATACCGAGCACCCTGGCCTGGGGCGATTCGAGAAGCGCCATCATCGACATCTGGTCGGAGCCTCCGGGCCCGGCGCCGTCCTGATCGATCAGAACCAGGCGCGGGCCCGCGGGCTGCGCATGGCCAAAAAGCGCCGCGAGCGAAGCGGCCATCATCCAACGCGGAATGGATTTCATCGGAGCATGATACTTTGTGAACAGAGGAGATGTCCATGACTGTTCCGGCGAATGCCATGAGGACGTGGACCGCGTACGGCAGCAAGGCAGAGCTGTATCGGAACTGCGCAGCCAACTGGCCGCGTTGCTCGAAGGCGAGAGCGACCAGGTTGCGAACGCCGCCAACACCGCGGCACTGCTCTACCACGCGCTGCCGGATGTGAACTGGGTGGGCTTCTATTTCCTGAAGCAGGGAGAACTCGTGCTGGGACCATTCCAGGGGCAGCCCGCGTGCGTGCGGATTGCCATCGGCAAGGGAGTGTGCGGCATGGCGGCAAAAACTCTGCAATCGGCGGTGGTGCCCGATGTTCACGCCTTCCCCGGCCATATTGCATGCGATACGGCGTCGCGGTCGGAATTGGTGGTGCCACTCGTCGAGAACGGTGTCCTGGTGGGGGTGCTGGACCTCGACAGCCCGTCGGTGGGCCGCTTCGACGAAGCCGACCGCGCCGGCTGTGAGTCGCTCGCCGCCGTCTTCCTGGACCGGTAAGGCCGGCGTCAGGCATGGACCACCTGCTCGAGCGCGGCATTTCGCTTTTCAACCACGGCGAGTTTTTTGCATGCCACGAGGTGCTGGAGGAAGCCTGGACAACGGAGCGCGGTTTGCGGCGGCTGTTCCTCCAATCGCTGATTCACCTGGCCGTGGGCTTCTATCACCACGGCCGCGGCAATCCCGTGGGCGCCGCGCGTCAACTCCGCAAGGGCTTGCGCAAGCTGGCTGGGTACCTGCCCGTTCATGAGTCCATCGATACGGCCCGTCTGGAGCGGGAGGCGCGCGAGGCTCTGGCCCGGCTTGAATCCGGCCAACCGGTTCCGGTCTATCCTGTGATTCACCTGGGATGATGGGCTGGTAGACTGAATCCGGGAGCGTATCTCATCCGGTGGTGGGCATGGTCTTCAAAACCACTGAGCGGCCGAAAAGCCGCTGATCGGTTCGACTCCGATCCGTTCCCGCCATTCGCCCACCGAGCCGCGACCGTAAGGGAGCGGAGTGCACCAGATGTACTAAGGAAAGCAGCAAAACACTCCCTAAATGCAGGTTTTAAAGGGCCCAGCACTTCGGGTATATTACTTCTGAATTCCAAGGAATTCATAGAGGCACCCTATGAGATATTTCCGGCTCATTGCATTGGCGGCCCTGGCAGGCGGGTTGATTTGGGGCGAGGATCAACCCAAACGCGCCCCCGATGGCGACGGCAGTCGCCAGACCAACGCGAGCGCGAGCGTTACCCTGCCGCCGGTGCTGCGTCCCACCGAACCGGGTGACGATGTGGTTGTCACGCTGCCGGGCGCGCCTGCCAAGGTGACGGTCGCGGTTGTCCCGGCGCCGGCGCCCGCTACCATCGTGCGCAAAACTCCTCCGCCGGTCGATGCGGACCGGCCCATCTTGCGGCGGCCCAAACGGACATACCCGGACAGCTTCGAAAAAGACGCCGCCGAGTACCTGCACCAGCGGTTGGGCGTTATGACCGAAGCAGATGCGAAGGAACTGTTGGGTGAAGAGCTGAATTCCAGGCCGGCCTATGATGACGACAAAGCCGCCAACGGCCGCATCTACGCCTATGCCGACCCCACCGGCCACTTCAAACAGCTCGAACTGGATTTCGACAGCAAATCGGGCCAGTTGCGGACGGTGTTCGTGTATCCCCTGCAAATGACCTGGATGCAGTGCCGGAAGACCTTTGGGACCAATGTGCGGGCCACGCCGGCGAATAAAGGGCGAACATTTTATTCGTACCTGAACCGCCGCATGGACGTCCTGGTCGACCCCAGCGGTAAGGTCATCAGCCTGGGTATGTACTAAGGCGGCGGCACAATCGCTCCAAATTATTCTCAAGAATCCGAAACCGGCGGTGGGGCCCGGGCGTTTATATAGATAGGCCATACGCCCCGCAGTGAAAGGGCGTATAGTGTAGCTATACAGGAGTCCCGGACTATGAGCCATCCATGCAAGACGCCCGTGGCAATCCTGGCCGCACTCAGTCTGTTCTCTTTCGCCGCACTCGCGCAGGACCAGACGACCACCGACCAGCAGGACCAGACAACCCCGGCCAAGGCCAAGAAAGACACCAAGAAACCCACGGATACGAAGAAAGATCCGGACGCCATCGGCAATCGTGACATCGGCAAGGGTGTGAACTTCTACTCGCTCGACAAGGAAATCGCCCTGGGCAAGCAGATGGCGCAGGAAGTGGAGCGGCAGGCCAAGATCGTCGACGATCCGATTGTCGCCGAGTACGTCAACCGCGTCGGGCAAAACCTGGTGCGGAACTCCGACGCGAAAGTGCCCTTCACCATCAAGGTGCTGGACTCCGAGGAAGTGAATGCGTTCGCTTTGCCGGGCGGCTTTTTCTTTGTAAATTCCGGGCTTATCCTCAAGGCCGAGACGGAAGCCGAACTGGCGGGCGTGATGTCGCACGAGATTGCGCACGTGGCGGCGCGCCACGGCACGCGCCAGGCGACCCGCGGCGACATCGCGCAGATCGCCACCATCCCGTTGATCTTCATGGGCGGCTGGACTGGCTATGCCATTCGGCAGGGAGTCAGCCTGGCGATTCCCCTGGGCTTCCTGCAGTTCTCGCGTGCCTTCGAGAAAGATGCGGACTACCTGGGATTGCAGTATATGTACAAGGCGGGTTACGATCCGACGGCCTTTGTGGACTTCTTCGAAAAGATTGAATCGCTCGAAAAGAAGAAGCCCGGGAGCATTTCCAAGGTCTTCTCGACGCACCCGATGACCGACGACCGCATCAGGCTTTCGCAAGAGGAGATCCAGAACATCCTCGCGCCCAAGCCGGAGTACGTGGTGAACACGTCGGAATTCAACGACGTCAGAGGGCGGCTGAACATGCTGCACAACCGCCGCAAGGTAACCCAGGACGACCCCAACCGTCCGAAGTTACGCCGTGCGCCGGGCAGCGGTACGGGACCCGTGGACGCCAACGACGACGGCACCAAGCCGAAGACCGATTCGGACGAGCGCCCCACCCTGAAACGCCGGGATGCCGGCGGCGGACTGTAGGACAGGCCTCCTGGCCTGTCCAGGCAGGCAGCGAGCCTCCCAACCGCCCTGAATTCTTCGTTCACAAGAGCCTCTTGCAAAACTGCGTTAAGCGGCTGAAATAGAACAAAACGGTCCGATTTTGTTTGGAGTTGGGCTCCATCGGAGTTAAGCTTCGTCGCGAGGAAACAAAGCGGCACAGCCGCAACCAAATTCCTGTCTTGGCTTTTGTTCTTTGCCTTTCTCCGCTGCTCCGCGCCTCTGCGTTGAAGTCTTTTCTTCGGTCCTTTGGTTGCGGCTCTGCTGCTCCGTATTACACCATTGCCAATTCTTCGCAGCCCGCGACGGCTATATTGTTTCGCCCTCCGGGCTTGGTG
>PMTR01000111.1:20234-128082 GCA_003167255.1 Bryobacterales bacterium | reverse complement strand
GCCGGCTTTCAGCCGGCGCCTGCCGGGTGCGAGCGATCTCTTTCAGCTCGAAGAAGCCGCCTGCTTGATTTAGGGTTGGCAGGCGAAAGCGCTGGCGAAAGCGCTTGCCCCACTTCGCTTTGGCGTATGTTTAGCGAGAGTTCGCGGCTGCGGGCAGGACGATCGTGCCGGGGGTACGGCCGGAATCGTTGAAGGCGTCTACCGTGAAACTGTAATCGACGTTGGCGTTGAGGCCGTGCAGCGTGATCTCCATCTGGCCGCGCACTTCGTAGTTTTGGTACAGCTTGCCGGGCGCAATGCCGTAGCGCACAACGTAGCCTTCGGCGCCGGGCGCGGGCTGCCAGCGGACGACGGCGGTGCGCGGGTCGGCGGCGTCGCGGTGGACTTCGAAATGCGGAGCGGCCGCCGGCGGCTTTCCTCCACCATTGCCGAAGACGCGGAGGTCGCGAATGGAAAATGGACCGCCGCCGGGCATGGCCCCGTTGGTGATGCGAATGTAGCGCGCCTTCACGGGCGATGACAGCTCGACGTAATCGTGCGGGGCGTCGTCCCGCGCGGCGCTCCGGTCGGCCAGAGTGGACCAGCGGCGGCCGTCGGTGGAGGCCTCCAGCAGGTAGCGGCTGAACTGGTCCGGCTGGCGTCCGATGACGGTGGAATCCTGCTCGGCGTAGTTCACCTGCACGGCGTGGATGAGGCAGGGTTTGGCCAGATCGACGCTCAGCCACTCGCCGCGATGGGCGGTGCGCGCGCTCCACCAGGTGCGGACGTCTTCGTCGAATGCCTTTTCGGGCGGGAAACCGTCCAGGCTGGAAGAGGCCTGCGGCCGCTTGCCGAAGGAAAGCAGCATCCAGCCGGCAAAGTTGTTCGCGCCCGCGCCGGAGCGCGCGGCGGGGAGCATTTGCGGATAGTCGCCGAACAGGGTGTTCGCGTGCAGCACGCCATCGGAATCGAAATCGGCCGGGAAGAGCCCGAGCCGCCGCTCGAACTGGTGCTTCACGGAGATGGTCATGGTCACGATGTGCCAGTAGCGGCCTTGCTTGTCCTGGAACGTGGCGCTGTGGCCGGCGCCGCCGATGAAGCCGGTGGGCTTGTGCGAAAACGGGCTCGAAGGCGCGTAGGCGAACGGCCCGCGCGGCGATGCGGCCGTGTAGAGGCCGTCGGCGTAGGTCTTGTATTCGGTGCCCGGCGCGGCGTATTGCAGGTAATAGACGCCGTTGTGTTTGGTCATCCAGGAGCCTTCGATCCACGGGCCGTCGCCCAGGTTGTCTTCGCCGCGGCGCTCCCATCCGTGAAGCGCGGGATCGGCGCGGAAGCACTCGAACGGTTGGCCGAGCGGACGGAGGTTGCTCTTGGGATCAAGCTCCATACCGGAAATGGCGCCGTTGTGCGACAGGCCGTAATACAGGTAGACGCGGCCATCGTCGTCGGCGAAGAGATCGGGATCGCCCACTTTGAAGGCGTCGTTGATGAGCTCCCATTGGCCGGCTTTGGGGTCGGTGGTGCGGTAGAGGCCGATGTCGCCGGCGGTGTAATAGAGGGCGCCCGAGTAGGCCATGACGGCCGGCGCGTAGGCTTCGATCGGGAGGCCGTGGGGTGTGACGAAAGTCCACTCGGCCATGTCCTTGGAATACCAGTAGCCGCCGGATTTGGATGCGAAGAGGTAATAGTCGCCGCCGAAGAGGACCACGGCCGGGTCGGCGGCTTCGCGGCGGCTGGGCGGCTCGGTCATGAAGCGGTAGTCGATGTTGAGAGGGTTGGCGAAGGTGCGCGGCTGGGGAACGGCGGAGCCGCGGAGGTTTATCACACAGGCAAGCAGGAGAACGGCGGCGCCGGCCCTCCAGGAATTGCCGCGAGCGAATGTGGTGTGGGGCACGAATGGATTATTTTAGCGGACTGAGGCGTCCGGGAGAACGGAGGGCAGGCGAGCAAGCACCGCCTGCCCCACCATGGCAAATCAGTTATAGATCGTGTTGACTGATTGGGAGGTGCCTCCAAAGAGGGCACCGGAGTCGAGACCCGGGGCCGTAAAAGTTTGGTAGTTGGTGTAATTCGAGACCGAGGTGGTACCCGAGCCGCCCGGCAGGGTGGCCAAGACATACGACGGCACCGTAAATGAGCTGGCACTTACCGGGGCGATGCATGTGTAGGAACCGCTCACGGACTGCCCGGAGACGGTCGCCGACGAGCTCCCACCAATGATCACGTAGGTACCCGAAGAGCCGCCGGTCCAGGACACGCCTAGTCCGGAAGACCGGGTGACGGTTGCGGCGTTGTTGGAATTGGTCCACGTCAGGATATGAAAGTCAGCGATGCCGTGAACGCGCCGATGAATGGCGAGACGGAGCCTCCGGAGCCCTTGAACGTAAAGGTTCCACCCGAAGTCGGGATGGCCCCAGCCGCCAGTTGCGCGTAGTAGAGCCCGAGGCCGGCAAACGGCGACGACGTAAGCGTGACCGTTCCTCCAACGGGTCCCGTCACGGTAACCGTTCCTGCGTCTATGGCTGTGGTTGTGGTTGTAGTGGTGGTTCCGGAAGCACCGGTCTCCGTGACGATGCATCCTCCCAGGGAAACCGAGCCACTGGCCGTGCCGACACTAGACCCGGTCACACGGTCAAAGATGCCTTCGGCGAGGTCGGTGATTTGAGAGGCGGTGCCGGTGGAGTTTACCGGCGATGTGGTTTGGAAAACGAACAGAGCCCCATTGTTCACGTTGGTCTGCCCGCTGAGGGTTTGCAGTTGGGTGCCGGTGGTCCCGAAGGTGGGATCGGAGCAGACGCCATTGCCGATGGGAAGGGTGAGGAAATTGGTGGGCACGCCGGCGGCGTTCACGCCCACCAGCGATACGTTGCAGCCCGTCGCAGCTCCGGCGGGAATGGTGACATTCACCTGGTTCAAGCCGGGATAGCCGGATGGCCCCTGGTAGGCGATGGTAGCGTCCAGGCCGCCGATGTAGATATGCGAAAGGCCAAGGACTTGGTTGATATTCGAGGTGGTGTAGGTGGTATCTCTGGTGGGATCGGCGCCCAGGCCGGAACCCCACAGCACCACGGTGGTGCCGGGCGGGATGGAGTTGGTGTAGTTGTACAAAGCGCCGGTGGCGTTATTGGTGGCCACGCCAAGCCCGCTGCCGGTGCCGTAGTAAGCGTCGAAGCCCATGGCGCTCTGGACTACCTGGAACGGCGCCGGTGAGCTGGTCTGGCCGTTGTAGGTCACCGTCAGCGTGGCGTTGCCGACGGGGGTGTTGGAGGGCAGCACCAGGGCCAGTTGTGCGGCGATGGCGTAGTAAAACACCGGCGTGGTCGTGACTCCGTTGGATGTGACTTTCACGCTCGCGCCGTTCAAAGTGGTCTGCAGGCCGGGAGAGGCGCTCGATTGCAGAACGGCCGGCGCGTTGGGATCGGCCAGGCCGGCGCCCTTGATGATGAAGAGCGA
The DNA here is from genome assembly GCA_003167255.1 of Bryobacterales bacterium. GTDB lineage: Bacteria > Acidobacteriota > Terriglobia > Bryobacterales > Bryobacteraceae > PALSA-129. The sequence continues at coordinate 124,650 of PMTR01000111.1, read as the reverse complement.
TCCGGGCGAGATGCCGGAGTTGGTAAAGCCCGCCGGAACCAGGCCGTAGTTGTTCAGGATTTGGGTGATGGTGGGGCCTGCGGGAGTCGAGGAACCTCCGAATGTCTGGAACTGCAGGCTGATCGAGGTTCCGCTTACACCGGTCACGAGCAGCTTGGCGTAGTTGCCGGCTTTGGTTTTCACGGCGAAGATGTCGTCTTTCGCGAGCAAAGCACCGGGAATCGCTGCATTCGAGAAGAGCGAATCTAGTTGAGAGAGGAGCGTCTGCGTATACTGACTGAATGACGCGGCGCCACCCCCGCCGATGTTAAAGGCCTTTGCGGTGCCTTGCGGAGTCATACTGCTGCCGCTCCACAGGATGTCTCCGCCGGAACTGGCGGTGGCGCCGGTATCGAGGTTCAAAGCGGTGTTGGCTGCCAGGGTTGGGGTTCCAGTTACATCGGCCAGGGCGGCGATGGGCAAAGCCAAGGCCAGTGCGATAACGGCGATCGCGATCGTCGGAATTCGATTGAGTTTCATTGCTCCTCCTGCAATATGTTCCAGACTGCCAGAGAGTATACCTGAAAGGCCGTCTTTTATCTACGCAGCAAAGCGGGTAGAAATGGCTCATTGGGCTGACAGTGCAGAGGAGAAAGAAAACAAGCCAGTTAGTGTCAAATTGGTTTGGTTACGCACGGGTGGGCGGCGGTACGGTTATTCACAGTCTTGCGGATCGCGCCGATAAGGGAAGATGTAGCCCAAACAGCCCATGCTTGCCGTGATCGGTATTGCCGTCGTGTTTCTCGCCGTTTTCGGCGGCTTCCTGATGGAACAGGGCAACCCCTGGGTTCTGATGCAACCGGCCGAGTTGCTGATTGTGGGCGGGGCGGCGGCGGGAATCGTCATGGTGGCGAATCCGCCGGCGCTGATAAGCAAAATGCTGCGCGGCTCGCGCGATGCCTTCCGCCCAGCGGCGTACGGGCGGCAGGTTTTTCTGCTGCACTTGCGGATGCTCTATGAGGTGTTTTGCTATGTGCAGCGGGCCGGCATTGTGGCGCTCGAAGCGGATGTGGAGAACCCGGCGCGAAGCCCCGTCTTTTCCCGCTATCCGGGTTTCCTGCGCGATGCGGAAACGCGCGACCTGGTATGCGATTCGTTGCGCATGATGGTGATCGGAGCCACCACCGCGCAGGAACTGGATCAATTGATGGACCTCGACATCGATGTGCAGAGGCGCGGCCGTCATGAACCGGTGGCGGCGCTGAGCACGGTGGCCGATGCGCTGCCGGGGCTGGGCATCGTGGCGGCGGTTCTGGGGGTGGTCATTACGATGCAAGCCATCGGAGGGTCGCCCGAAACCGTGGGCCAGAAGGTAGCGGCGGCGCTGGTGGGAACGTTCCTCGGAATCCTGCTGTGTTACGGACTGGTGGGCCCGGTGGCGGCGCGCCTGGAAATCATCGGCGAGGCGCAGGCGCAATTCCTGCAAGTGCTGCGCATCGCCCTGGTGGCTTTCTTCCGGGGCGCGTCTCCCATCCTGGCGGTGGAATACGCGCGGCGTTCCATTCCGGTGGAACTGAGGCCATCGTTCCTGGCTTTGGAGACCGCGATCCGGCGCGACGCCAGGATACCACCCATCCCGAAACCGGGCGATGGGACACAACCCGGGGAGATCTCAGCCGATGGTCATCCAGCCGAGCCAGCCCAAACCACCTGAACCGCTGCAAAGCTCCGGCGGTCTGCTGATGCTGCCCCGCACGCGGCGCATGTTTCAGAAGAAGCACGGCGGCGCGTGGAAGGTGGCATACGCCGATTTCGTCACCGCGCTGATGGCGTTGTTCATCGTGCTGTGGATGATGAACTCGACGGCGCGGGTCAAGGCTTCGGTGAGCGGATACTTCCGGGATCCGCGCGGCTACACGCAGAGACTGGGAGCCGGTCCGGCGGCGGCGGGCGAAGGGTTGGCGGTCGATCGCGGTAATGTCGGGGATGTGGAGAAGCAGATCCAGGCCGCACTGCACCGCATGCCGGAGTTTTCCAAGATTCGCAACAACGTGCAGCTCAGCATGACGGGCGAGGGACTGCGCATCGACCTGCTGGAGACCGAGCAGGGGCTGTTCTTTGTCACCGGAAGCGCCTCACCGACGCCGGCAGGCGAGCGGTTGCTGGGATCGCTGGCGGTGGAGATTGGGAAAATGCCCAATGCGGTGGTGATTGAAGGCCACACCGATGCGCGGCCGTTCCGCCATGCGGGGGCCGCGGGAGTTTACGGCAATTGGGAGCTATCTACCGATCGGGCGAATGCGGCGCGGCGGCTACTGCAGAAGTACGGGCTGAACGCCAAGCAGGTGGTGGCAGTGAGGGGATACGCGGACCAGAAGCTGCTGGATGCGCGGGAGCCGGAGAGCGCGAAGAATCGGAGGATTTCGTTGGTGGTGAAGTTTGGGGCGGAGTAGCGGATTCACCGCCCAGACGCGGCGTCGTCCAAAAAAACGGTCTGCTGGCGGTTGCCTCGCTGGGTGATGTGGCGCCAACAACCAGGAACCACCACACGCGGGATTCCGGCTATCTGGGCAGTTGGTGGGCAGGAAGAGGGAAAGCTATCATCGAAATGCGGAGTTCCGTAGCCCCGAGTTTAAGGGGTATCCTTAGATGTTTACGGAGGCTGATCTTGCGCAGGCGAATGTTCGTCGTGTTCTTTGTGCTTGCTCTTGTATTCAGGTTGGCCATTGCCTTGCAATCCGGGATGTTCCACCGGCTCACCCACACTGAAATGGAAGGGATTGCACTCAACGTTGTTGGATACGGTGGCTATGACCTCTTTGGCGGACCGACAGCGTATAGTACGCCGGTCTTTCCTCTGTACCTCGCCGGGCTATTTAGCATTTTCGGAACGGGTTTGCTGGCCCAAATCGTGAAAGTCACGGTAACCTGCGCTGTCTCAGCTCTGCGCTGCGGGCTTGTGCCTCTCTTCGCAATTGATGCCGGGCTCGATCCCAGGATCGGCGCGCTGGCCGGCAGCATCAGTGTTCTGTATATCGGCGCACTGGACACAGAGATCAGCGGCGGGGTCGACGGGCCATGGGTGGCGATCGCCCTGCTGATCCTGGTTTGGGCCATCCTGCGGATGTGGCGCGACGGATCCTGGCAAGCGCGGACGCCGTGGTGGTTTTTCGCGTTCTGCGGGTTCTGCGCCTTGCTCAGCCCCAGTCTTCTCCCGATCATGGGCGGGTTCCTCCTGGCCGGGGCGGTCGCCTGCCCCGCGGGAGCGCGCAGGCGATATTTGCGCCAAACGGCACTGGTGGTAGTTGGCATCCTGGCATTCCTGTTGCCCTGGGCGATTCGAAACTATTGGAGCGTAGGCGCGCCGATCATGACGAGGAGCAACTTTGGCATCGAATTCTGGGTGTCTAATGGTGGACCAGACAGAACATTCGACCATCCGCACAACTACGACACCTATCACCCCAGCACTTCCCCGGCCGAAGCTGCAAAGTTAGCCGATCTTGGGGAGGTGGAATACAGTCACATGAGGCTACAGGAGGGTATCGACTGGGTCCGGGCCCACCCTGGGAAATTCCTTCACTTGACGGCGCAACGCTTCGCTGCCTGGTGGTTTCCGCCGCACCCTCCCATCTTCCTGGCGCCCAAACTCGTCTTGACCCTGTTGGCTTTTGCTGGCCTGTGGCTGATGTTTCGGCACCAACCGATCGTCGCGTGGTTATTCCTTCTCACTTGGATTACGTTTCCCGATGTCTACTATATACTCCACTGGAGCAGCCGATACCGCTACCCAATGGACTGGCAAATCCTGCTCTGCGCCTCTGTCGCGCTCTTTGCAGCCTACCAAGCGGCGATCAAGCGGCGATCGGCGGCCTAATCACCAATGCTATACTCGGGCCTTGATGCGCCGTTTCGCGCTGATCCTCTTTTTTATAATTCCGGATTGAGTCGATGGGGCCGCTCCTCGCGCAACTCGCGCAATTCTTCTCCCGGGTGGAGCGCTTCGGCGCTGACATCGCTCGCCGCCAGCGCCTCGCCGCCGTCCTGTGCGGCCTGTTGGTTCTCTTCGTGCGGGCTGCCGAACTCCCGCGTCTGCCGGTCCCGGAGCCTTGGGTCCACGACGAGTTTTCCTTCCTCCTCGCCGCCGACACGTTCGCGTCCGGCCGTCTGGTTAACCTGACCCATCCCATGTGGGTGCACTTCGAAAGCATCCACATCAACCAGGTACCCACTTACATCTCTATGTACCCTCCCGGCCAGGGCCTGGCCCTGGCGGCCGGCCAAGTGGTCTTTGGGCATCCTTGGGCCGGCGTCCTGCTCACTACCGCACTCTTCTGCTGGGTGCTGTGCTGGATGTTGCAAGGCTGGCTTCCACCCGGATGGGCCTTCCTGGGCGGCATGCTCGTCACCATGCGCATCGGTGTTTTCACGGGCACGGCGAATTCTTATTTCGGCACGGCGGTTGCTGGGATCGGCGGCGCCCTGCTCTTGGGCGCCCTTCCCCGCATCCTCCGCCGGCCGCGCGCATATCACGCGTTGCTGCTGGGTCTGGGGTTGGCGATTCTTGCAAACACCCGCCCATATGAAGGCCTGTTGGCATGCATTCCGGTCGCCATCGCTTTACTGGTCTGGATGGTCACCCGCAAACCGGGGCTCCGCGTGGCTGTGGTGAAGGTCATTCTCCCACTTGTCCTGGTGGTCGTGCCCGCCGCCGCGGCCACCTGCTACTATTGCTACCGCGCAACCGGCGATCCCTTTCGAATGCCATATCTGGTCAACCGCGAAACCTATGCCGTTACGCCGTACTTCCTCTGGCAAAGCTTCCGCCCCGAACCCGCCTACCACCATGAAGTCATGCGCGCGTTCTACGTCGAGTTGGAGCCCGGCTTTCAGAACGCCATAGGCCAGAACAGCCTGGCTGGCTGGCTGCGCGCCGCCCGCGGCAAAGTCTGGCGCGCATGGCTTTCGTACCTGGGCTTCGCCTTGACCGTGCCCTTGATTGCGTTCCCCTGCCTCTTCAAAGACCGCCGCGTGCGATTCTTCCTGCTCTCCGCGCCGGTCGTGCTGTTTGGTCTTGGCCTGGCGCGCTACACGCAACCGCATTACCTCATGCCCATGGCCGGCGCCTGCTACGTCATCGTTCTGCAATCCATGCGTCACATGCGCCAATGGCGCTTGCGGGGCCACCAGGCCGGGCTGCTCCTGGTTCGCGCCGTTTGCTTCTTCTGCTGCGCCGTCTTTCTCGGCCAGGTTATCGCGCCCTACTCCGACCCACCCTATCCCGGCAACCTCCAGCGCGCCCAAGTCCTGCGGCACCTCGAAGGCCTCCCCGGCCGCCAACTCGTCATCGTCCGCTATGGGCCGGAGCATGATCCCAATAGAGAATGGGTCTACAACCGCGCCGATATCGACCACGCCAAGGTCGTTTGGGCAAGGGAAATGAGCCCCGTCGACAACCAGGAACTCCTTCGGTATTTCCGCGACCGCACGGCTTGGCTCGTCGAACCCGACCAGCAACCGCCCGGCCTGTCCCCATATATCCCGCTTCAATGATGCGGCCTCGGCCCAGCTAGCGCGCTACCGCTTTCCCATGGACTGGCAACTGGTCCTCTACGCGTCAGTAGCCTTGTGGGGGATCTATGCCCGGTTTTGGAACATGGCCACAGGCGTGCTAGGGTCATTGCGAGGGAATTATGGCAGATGAACAGAAACCCAAAGAGCGCAAAGAGCGCAAGAAGGTCACCGATCCGGCAACCGAAGACAGCATTTTGACCGCTACAGCAAAAGTAATAGGCACGGCGGCAGGTAAAATGGCATCGCTGGCGGGAGTCACCGAACCCGCTCCAGCGCCACCACATACGGTGTCGACCAAACAGCCGAAGCTTCAGAAAAAAAATAAGCACCGCTTGCCGCGCTGGCAGAAGAAAGCCCAGCAGAAAGCTGCGGCTGCCCAAAGCGCGGTCTGAGGAACCCGGTTTGATTCGCTTGCGCGTTTTGCGGGGGTGGCGCGTCCTTATCTTGTGGATGTTTCGTCAGAAGTGGCGTCCGGGACGCGACTTTTCCGCCGGACTGCTCGACAGGTGACTGAGCTCAAGCCCCAAGAACCAATCCGCCGATCGAAGACGACAGTCCAGGAGGCCTGTCCCTGGAGTTTCTACATTTCGTCGATTGGCAGAGTCTTACGCCCCGTTCCGGGGCTAGGCGGACTCACGACCCGTTCCACACGGCTTACGCCGTGGGCTATTGTCTTTCGCCCTTGCGGGCTTGCCGGGCCAATGCCACATAGTTTTCCCAATAACGGGAATGCTGCAGAGTTTGTGGGGCAGACCCCCTGGTCTGCGCGGGACGCCCTCGTCCCGCGGCCGGAGCAACGATATCAGCATCCTGCAAAGCGCGAGCAGGCCGACGGGGGCGTCGGCCGCAGTCCAGGGGGACTGCCCCACGATCAATGCAAGTGCGTGGTGGTGCGAAAACTATGTGGCATTAGGCGTGCCGGGCTGCGCCCGGCCCCGACAGGTCAGGAGGCCTGTCCCACGGCGTTCCGGCGGGCGATTCTGGCCGCGGCGGCGATGGCGTGCTGTATTCTCCCTGCCGCGGGCCAGCGGGCCATGGACGTGCGGCAAACCCGCTATGAAGTGAGGGCGGGCGAGGCGGTCCAGATTGTGGCGCCGCAGGAGACGCTCGATTTCCTGGCGAATGCCAAGAGCCGGCAGGTCGAAATCTTGACCGGAGACACGGCGGTCGCGGGCGGCGGGCTGGTGGCCGCGCCGAACCGGGCTGCGGACCGGATCCTGCTGGGCGCCTCGCTGCGCACGAAACCGGGCGAATATACGGTCAGACTCTCCGCCACCAGCGCGGCGGGCGAGCAGCGGCAAACCACCTTGGCGGTCGAAGTGCAGCCGCGCGTTTCCGTGCCATCGAGCGCGACACGGCCTCCAGTCGTGCTCTTGAATGGATGGGAGACCGGCTTCACCAACACGTGCCCCATCGCGGCCAGTTCGTCGGATACATTCGGCAACCTTGCCCAATACCTGGTGACCGACGGGGTTCCGGTGGTGTATTTGTTCGATAACTGCCTGGAAGACCAGGGCCAACCCATTGAGGTCCTGGGCAACGATCTGGCCGCTTTCCTGAAGACGATCAAGTACGACACCGGGGCGCAGGTGCCGCAGATCGACCTGGTGGGCTTCAGCATGGGCGGGTTGATCGCCAGGGCCTACCTGGCCGGACTGCAGCCGGGCGAGACTCTCAAGCCGCCCACCACGACGCTGGTGCGCAAGCTGGTCTTGGTTGCCACGCCAAATTTCGGCTCGTTTGTGGCCGGGAATTATGCGAACATCATCACGCCCGGGTCGCAAAACGCCGAACTGGAGCCGGGCAGCACATTCCTGTGGAACCTGGCAACCTGGAACCAGCGGGGCGACGATCTGCGGGGAGTGGACGCCATCGCGGTGATCGGCAACGCCGGATCCTATACCGCCAGCCTATACTCCGGGACAGCGCTCGCCAATGCCAGCGACGGGCTGGTATCGCTGACCAGCGCCTCCTTGGGATTTGTGGCCGATGACGCGACGGTGACGCGCATCGTACCTTATTGCCACGTGGACCCGTCGGCCTTTATTAACACCACCCTTGGGACGCTCGCCTGCAGCGCGGGAGGCATTGCCAACGTCAACAGCACAACCCATGAAACGGGCCTCATCGTCCGCTCTTTCCTGGCCGGCACGACGGACTGGAAGTCGATCGGCACCGCAGCGTCCGCCGACCCCTATTTGTCCAAGAACGGGGGAATGTTTTTCGCATTGGTGGGTGGCACGGGCGGTTACGTGACGGATCTGACGGGAGTCACGTTCGGTGCCGTGTCACTCGCGAATGGCGGAGATACGGGAACCATTTTCTACGTGGACTTCGTCTTGGGGACGGGCACTTTTACGGCCACCAGTTCGTCGCTTGGCTCGTTCAACTGCGGCTCGCTGGCGGAACCGTTGGGCTACACTTCGGCGCTGCGCTGCAAGATCTTCACGGACATTTTCTCGGTGGGGCCGCTGGCCGAAGCGGGCGTGCTGGCGGTGAACGCCGGTGCGGCCATCACCATCAAAGGCAGCAACTTTGGATCTCAGTGCATTGGCTGCAAGGTGGTTGCGACGCCGGCCGGCTCTACCACGGGGCAGCAGTTGACCACAACAGCGTGGGCCGCTACTTCGATTACGGCGAACCTGCCGGCGAGCTTGACGGGACTGGTCACCATCCAAGTGCTGGCGGCGCTCGGGTCCGACGCCATCACCGTGATGGTGAATCCGCAGTCCACGCTAGCGGTGGCGCCGGCCAGTTTGCAATTCGCCGCCACGGTGGGCGGTACGGCGGCGGCGCAATCGATTCAGATCACGAATAGCGCCAGCGGCACGCTCGCCTGGACGGCCACGGCGAGCGCGGCATCGAGCGCGAACTGGCTGAGCGTTTCGCCCGCGTCGGGCACGGCTCCATCCACGCTTTCGGTGTCGGTTTCGCCCGCGGGTTTGAGCGCGGGCACGTACACCGGCAGCATTTCGATCGCCGCGGCGGGCGCATCCAACACTCCGGCATCCATCGGCGTTACGCTCACGGTGACGGCGGCTCCGGCGTCTCTAGGGGTCCAGCCGCAGGCGCTCGCGTTCCAGTACACATACGGCGGCGCGGTTCCGGCCGCGCAGAACGTCGCGATCAGCAACACGGGCGGAGGCACGCTCGAGTGGACGGCTTCGACCAGCGCATACTGGCTGGCTGTTTCCGCCGCGTCCGGCAGCGCTCCGGCAACGCTCAGCGTATCAGTGAACCCGGTAAATCTGGCGGCGGGCACTTACACGGGAAGCGTACAGATTGCTGCGGCGGGCTCGACCGGCAGTCCGGCCGCGGTTTCGGTAACGCTGGTAGTCAGCGGGACGCAACCGGCCGGCGCGATCACGGGCGTGGAGAACGCGGCGAGCTTCCGGCCGGGCTTCACGGCGGGCACCTGGGTATCCATCTTTGGCACGAACCTGTCGCAGTCCACCTACACCTGGCAGGGCAGCGATTTCGTGAATGGGCTGCTGCCCACTTCCCTGCAGGGCGTATCGGCCACCATCAACGGAGTGGCGGCCTACGTCGGATACGTCAGCCCCACTCAAATCAACGTGCTGGCTCCGGACGATGCGACCGCAGGCACAGTCCAGGTCCAGGTGACCGCGGCGCAGCAGACCAGTAACAGCTTCAGCGCGCCGAAAACCCAGTTCGCGCCGGCATTCTTCACCATGGGCGGCGCCTACGTGGCCGCGCGCCACGCGGACTATAGCCTGGTGGGCGTGGCCAACCTGCTGCCGGGAGTGACCACCACACCGGCCAAGCCGGGCGAGACGATTCTGATCTATGGGACCGGCTTCGGCCCGACCAACCCGCCGCTTCCCACCGCTCAACTGGTGACGGTGGCGGAGCCGCTGGCGAATAACGTCGCGATCAGCATCGGTGGCGTGGCGGCGACGGCGACGTTCGCCGGGCTGGTGTCACCGGGCCTGTATCAGTTCAACGTGACGGTGCCCAATCTGCCGAATGGCGACGCCGCGGTGCTGGCTGCGATTGGCGGTGTAACCACCCAGACGGGGGTTTCGGTTACGGTGCAGCAGTGAGGGGCGCGCGCGGTTCGGCCGATCACTGACGCGCTTTGAGAAAAGCCAGTACCTGGCTGTCGTCCGCGCCGCGCAGTTCCGGGAAGCGGTCATGGACAAACTGCACCATCTCCTGCCGGTAGAATTTGTTCTGCTCAATGGCCTGCGCGATGAAGGCGAAGCCGGACTTGCGGCCGGCCTGTACGAGTTCGCGGGCGCAATTGGTCTGCACCCAGACATAGCCGGATTTCTGAATGGCCGACTCCAGCACCGCGAGCGCCGCATCGCCATAGGCCCGGTGGGTCGCATAGGGTAGCGAGGCGTACGTGCGCTGCATGGGGTCGCCCTTGGCTGGGGCTTCGAGCAGGGCGGCCAGGCGCGGCAGGTCTGCCGGGTTCTTCAACCAGGTGATGGCGATCAGCGATTGCTCGGTGAGTACGTTGCGCTTGACGAAATCCCACAGCAGGGCGCGCGCGCGCGGGTCGTGAACGCCGCCGAGAGCGCTGGCGTAGTTGATCCCGGTTTGCGGGTCGCCACCGCGCAGCACGTTTTCGGCGGCTGAGATCAGTGCATCTTCGGCTCGCGCCCGAGCCTCAGCCGGGAGCAAGGGCGGATCGGCAAACAGCAGTCGATTCACGCCGGTAATGGCGCCGCGCAGCAGCACCGGGTTGTCCGAGCGCAGGTGCGGCAGGATGAAATCCACCGCGCCAGGAGTGCGAAACGTGCGCTCGACCACGACATCGCTCGGCCCGCGCGCGTGCAGCAGCTCGGTCAGACGGCGACTGATTTCGTCATCCGGCCAATAGGCGAGGCCCAGCGAAGTGTACTGCCGCACGGTACCGTCCGGATGGTAAAGATACTCCGTGAGCAGGGCGAGATGCGCGGCGTCGGGGAAGCCCAGTATGCCGGGCAGGTAATCGCTGAGCGCTTCGGCAGGATCCTGCGGCGGGGCGGCCGGTGTGGTGGGTTGCGCCGGCTGGATCTCAATGCGGGTCCAGGCCGTCTGGAAAACCGGCTCCGGCTGGCCCACCCGGCGGGTGTACCGCACTTCGTACACGCCGGGCTGGTCGAAGCGGTATTGCAGGTGGAGCGGCAGGCGGTTCTTGTGCTGCATTTCGTGGCCGGGAATGCCTATGTTGCCGCACATCAGCCCCATGTGGATGCGCGCCGCCGCCTGCATCGGAATTCGCGGGAGCAGCATGCCGTTGCGCCGTACTTCTACTTCGTTACAGCCGAAATCGGCCGGGGCAATTTCCACGGGATATCGCACATCGCCGTACGACGGGAAAGACGGCGCCCCAATGTGAACCCAGACCGGTCCGCCGACGCGCGCCGGTTGTTCCAGCGAAAGCGTGGCCGGTTCGAGGCCGAGGCGCATCTCCACGGCGGCGCTACCGCGGCCCTGGTACACCACGCGGAGCGGAGCAGTGCCCTCCATGGCGGCCTCCTGCGGCACTTTGAAGTTGATCTGGCCTACCTGCACATACAGCAGCCCCGAAGGCATCGCGCCCAAGAAGACTTGAACGCTGCAAAGTTCCTTGGGATAGATCAGCGTCTCTACGGGGGCCTGGTTCGGCCTGAGCGGACTGGGCGTTTCCCTTTTCTGCGTGTCCGCCTGTCCAATGCAGCCCGCTTGCGGGCCGAGATCCGTGCCATAGATCGAGACCAGCGTGCCCGGCACGAGTTGCACGGGCCGATCACCGCTGGAAGGCACCCGAAACGTGGGCACTCCGGATTGAGCGTGGGCGATTCCTACCGATAGAATCAGGATCGCCATGCGGATGTGCATATCTGAATTAGACGCCGCAGCCGGCGGTTCGGGTTCCTTCTTGCTTGAGCCTAAATGAGCGCAAGNNGACGAGGGCGTCCGCCCCACAGTCACGCCCGCCGGCGCCATCAGCTATAATCCGGGCCATGTTCGTCGTGCAAAGTTTGCCCGCCGCCATCGTCTTTTGCGTCATCACCATGTTGGGTTGGGGCTCCTGGGCCAATACCCAAAAACTGGCCGGCAAGGAGAAGTGGCCTTTCGAACTCTTCTATTGGGACTACGCCATCGGCGTCTTCCTGTTCAGCCTGGTGTTCGCCCATACGTTCGGCAGCTTCGGCGATGCCGGCATGAGCACCAGGGCCAATATGCACTCGATAGACTTCGGCTTCGCCATTCCGGCGCTGATCAGCGGCGCCATCTTCAATCTGTCGAACATTCTGCTGGTGGTGGGAATCGACGCCGCCGGCATGTCCGTGGCTTTTCCCGTGGGCGTCGGCCTGGCGCTGGTGATCGGCACGGTGGAGAGCTACATCGGCGCGCCCAAAGGCGATCCCGCTCTGCTGTTCGGCGGCGTGGCCCTGATTGTCCTGGCCATGATCTTCTCGGCCGTGGCTCACAGCCGCCTGCCGCACGGCGGCGCCAAGAACCCTCGCCGTGGGTTGATCTACTCGGTGTTCGCCGGATGCATCATGGGCTTCTTTTATCCGCAACTGATGCGCTCCATTTCCCCCAACTTCAACTCCAGCGAGATCCTGCCGGGCATGTTGACGCCTTACACGGCGCTGGTCTTTTTCGGCGCCGGCGTACTGGTGAGCAATATCCTGTGGAACACCATTTTCATGCGGGCCGGCGGCCAGACTTACTCCGGGTATTTCAAAGGCGGCGCGCGTCTGCATTTCATCGGAATTCTGGGCGGAGTCATCTGGATGATCGCCTTGAGCTTCAATGTGCTGGCCTCCAGCGTGGCGGGCCCGGCGATTTCGTACGCGCTCGGCCAGGGCGCTACCCTGGTGGCGGCGCTTTGGGGCTTACTGATCTGGCGCGAGTTTCGCGGCGCGCGCCCGGGCACCGGCAAGTTCATCGCGCTGATGCTGGCCGGATATGCCGGCGGCCTGGTGTTGATCGGCGCGGCGTCGCGATAGCGCGCGTCACCGGCCGGCCAGTTCGCGCGCCATCTCGCGGGAAGGACTGGGCCACCATCCCTCAAAGAGAAAATTACCGCCTTCAGGCCGTCCCCATTTTGCCAAAGGGCCTGGCATGCTCCGCGGCCGGGGGTGTGCGACATAGAAGGAGGGCGCTGCCATTTCCCAGGAGCTGAGTGATTCCGTGTGTACCAACTACTCGGCACGGGGCCCTTGATGGTCCACTCTGTGTCGCATACCCCGCGGCCGGTCTCAGGAGTGTAGCCCACGGCGGCAGGAAGCGAGCAGCGCCGTGGAAAGCAGAAACGCGAAAGAAGACAGGAGCGCAGCTATCTTCATGTCGTTTGTCTGATACGTGCAGGCGCGACAAAAGGTGACGCTCTGTCTGGAGGTTCACCGGCCAGCCGGCAGATACTCGCGCGCCAGCTCTTCGAACTCGCGCGGGAGCACCAGGCGATAGCGGATCTCCAAGGTGGAAAGGCCGGCCAGTGCTCGCGCCATCTCGCGGGAGGGAACCTCGGCGCGCGCGGGCCGTCCGTCTGCGTTGGGGAGAGAAGAAGGCAGACGGCGTTCAGGCTGGATGTCCCCATGTCTCCGGCTGTCCGCATGCCCGCCGGACCAGAGGCGGGTTTACAAGGATGTTTGTTCGCAGGCAGCGACGAGTGAAGATGGAAAATGCGTCCCCTTTGCCTTTACTTCTGGTGCGCTACGTAGGCTGCGTCTTGTTTCTCCGCGATCTGAGCCACCTTATTGTCGATCATTCCCGGCTTGGCGGCGAAGTTAGGGAAGCGGCCCTGAAAATACACCATCTTCTTCCGCGCTAATTCGCTCGGCGATAACTCGGCATAGTACGATGGAACTTCGAGCAGGCTCCGATCTGGTTCACCGATGGATACGCGGTCCAGGGTCTCCGTTGAAATCCCCGCCGAGGACCTCCAATCCGTTCTTTGCGCAACGGTGGAACAGTTCAATGCGGGTGCATCGTACACCACCCAGTCCACCGGTCCGGGCACATTAACTCTGATCTTAGTCACGGCAATGTTCAGCATGGTTTCGTGTCCCAGGATGGTATTGTGCTCGTTGCCACCCGCCAGGCAGTCCTTGGATGGGTCGTGAAGCAGAAGATCTCTCGAAATCGCTGCGGCGGTTTCTTGGGCGCTCAGGTGCTGAGTCGACACCGAGCTTACTCCGTCTGCAACCGACCTGCGCAGTTGGCGACTTGCGTCCACAAAATCTCTCGTTACCATCCCAGTCTCTATGTTTTCGACCTGTGTGAATGTGCTGCCATCGCTCCAATGAGCCAAGATCCTTCGGTGCGAGATTCTGGTGGGTCGACCGCTATCACTGGCAGGCGCTAGCTCGGTATGCTGCCAGACGGTGAACGCATTGTGGAGCGAGCTGTCGAGAAGGGCTTGTGCATGGATCCTCTTGATCTGGTTGGTTGTTGTCAACGTCAACGCAAGTACCAGTAAGAAGCTCAGGATGTACCATATACTCTTCTTAAGTTGTTTCATCTTCCCTCTCATTCTCCCCCGGAAGCGTGGTTGTTGCCAGCCCAACGCTTAGCAGCCCTCCCATGTCCCGCAATTGTCGCAGCCGTTGCCAAAATCGCAATTGTCTTGATACCCCCAGGTACTGCACGGTGGAGGCGCGATGCACGAGCACCAAGTCACACAGCAATTAGTTCCACATTCAGCGCTGTCTCTGTAGGTTTGCCAGAGCGCGTCGACAGAGGGTGCCGTTTTGCAACAGTCCAGGCCCACATAGGTTGGGTTCACGCCACCGACTGGCACCCGGACCTGCGCGAACGAGCTGATGCGGTGCCCAATGACTAAGACCAGCACCAAAGACAACAGCACTTCGAGCGCGATGGTGATCAGTTTCTTGAGCACTTTCTATTCTCCTTGTTTATACTGGGAGTTCCATCTTAGATCCCGGATGCCTGCCAGTATACGCCCTAGCGCCATCCTTTGATCCTAGGGACGAAGCACACTAGGGACGAAGCACAGGGCGTTGTCACTATTCAGCAATCAAGACTCTTATATCTGCTAGTACTCGACGGTTGAATTATGCCCCCCCCCAGCGCGGAAGTCAAGGAAAAAACTCAAAACAAGTTGGAAAAGGTTCGGTCCAGTCTGTCCCCTTCTTTAATCCGATAAGACGCATCACCGGCCAGCCGGCAGATACTCGTGCGCCAGCTCTTCGAACTCGCGCGGGAGCACCAGGCGATAGCGGATCTCCAAGGTGGAAAGGCCGGCCAGTGCTCGCGCCATCTCGCGGGAGGGAACCTCGGCCGTCACGGCCAGCAACCGGCCGGGCTCCACGCGGTAGGGCATCACTTTCCAGCGGCGCACGGTGTCGACGGGGAACACGCGGGTGGCCAACCGGTCGACCTCGGCCCGCGCGGGCCGTCCCAGCGGGATGCCGGCTTGCAGACTGAGTGCCTGGTACAGGCTGTCTTCGCTCACCTTGCGCAATTGCACGAGGTATTCGCCCAGCCTCACTCCCTTGGGAAGGCCCAACGCCGCGTCCTCCACTTCGCCCATCGGAACGGCGTGCAGCCGCACCAGCAGTTCGCCCAGGCGCGGGCGGGGATAGACGTGCTCGGTCTTGCGCCAGGCGAGCGGACGGCGGCGCATGCGCGCCTCGGCAAACTGCCGCAAGGCCGCGAGTGTGGCGGCGAAGTTCACCAGGTTGCCCCACAACGTGCGCACCGGGCTGAGCACGCCGAAGCGCCAGCCGTAGATGCGGGAGCTCGCCGCGGCCCGGATGGCCACTTGAAGCATCGCCATTACGTACGTGGCCAGGCACATCCGCAACGCCCACACCGGAATGGGGTCGGCGAAGCGCCGTAACTGGCCCGTGGCTGCGCTCCAAAGGGCTTCCCCCGCGATGGAGAAGAAGATCAGGTTCGCAAGCGGAGAGAGCAGGTTTCCGACCAGCCCTTTGCGGTCGCGCCAGAACCAATACACCTGCCGCCACGGGCCGCGCCAGCCGTGATACTGCCAGCCTTGCAGAACGATTCCGGCCACCCACCGGCTGCGCTGCCGCACGGCCTGGCGCAGGGTGCGGGGAAAGTATTCGCGCGTGGCCACCGGCTGGCCGTTCTCAAATCGGACGGGCACAAACGCCTGGCGGTATCCCAGGGCGTGCAGCCGGTAGCCGTTTTCGTAATCTTCGGTCAGGCACTCGGGCTCGAAGATGCGGCCCCGGTCGCCGGCCAGCCGTTCCAGCGCCGCGCGCTCAAACCCCGTCCCCACTCCGTTTGCCGGCAGGAACCCTCCCAGCCGCTGGCGCACCGGGATGTCCTTGGTCTGGAATTCGGCAAACTCGTCGCAGTAGAGACCGTGCGTCAGTTCGCGGATGCCCGTCGGCAACGGCAGCACCGGCATCTGCACCATGGCATAATCCCGCGAGTAGAAGTTGATCAACCGCAGCGATTCGGGGTGCACCAGGTCCTCCGCATCGTGCGTCGTGATGATCTCAAAACGGCCGCCGCCGCGGATTTCCGATTCC
Source organism: Bryobacterales bacterium (assembly GCA_003167255.1). Lineage (GTDB taxonomy): Bacteria > Acidobacteriota > Terriglobia > Bryobacterales > Bryobacteraceae > PALSA-129. Next base: position 108,628 of record PMTR01000111.1, on the reverse strand, counting down.
ACCATGGAGCGGTAAATCTCGTTCAGGCAGTCGCCCTTGGATGTGGGGCCGTCATGCGAGCAGAGGCACAAGTGTACGCGGCCGTCACGCTGCGCAGCTTCGGCCACCGCGCGAGCCGTGGCCGGGTCGTTGGGGTAGACCCCCACGAAGAATTGGTAGTTGAAGTAACGGATGCCGGCCAGATTGTGTGCCAGCATCTGGCCGATGACGCGATGCTCTCGCCACAACGGCACAAAGATCGCGATCCGGCGTTCGGAAACGCGGTCCAACTCCGCTTCCGCCGGCCGCCGCGGCCGCTTGCGCCCAGTGAAAACCAGCACCAGCGCGATCCACAAATCGTCCAGTCCGCTCAGCAGGATCCAGATCGCGAGCGGAACCAGACACGTCGCCACACAGTGGTCGAACCCCACGAATCACAATAGTGGCGAATCGGATGCAAAACTCTCAAGAATTCGCGGCGGCGTCCGTCAGCGTGACCTTGGTGTAGACCACTTCAAAGCCCAACCGTTCGTAATTGCGCTGCGAGGTGGAACCCGGCTGCGTGCTGGCGGCTGCCAGATCGCAGCCGCGGGCCATGGCTTCGTTGAGCCGCGCGGCAATCATCTCGTAGTGCAGCCCGCGCCGCCGGAATGCCGGAATGGTGCTGTCGGCGAACAGCGTCGCCAGGCCATCGTATACCGCCAGCGCGCCCCCGCCGGCCGGCTCGCCGGTCCCGGCCACCGCCAGCCAGCACATGGCGCCCGGCATGGCGAAGATCGCGCGCCCCACGTCCATTTCCTCGCCGGTCAGCTCGTGCTGGTCGAAGAAGCCGCTTCCCACGGTGTGGGACCAGAGATCTCGCTCGCCCGCCAAGGCCCGGCGCACGCGCGGCGTCAGGACGATCTCCGCGGCCGCCAGCCGCTTCGCCAGCACGCTGCTGAATTCCGTGGGCCGATAACCGCGCGTCCCCAGAGCCGGCAACAATCCCGGGTCGGCCAGAGGGCACAAGTCGATGGAAACCGGCGCGCCCCGGCAGTGATAAAAAGCCTCCAGTCCATCGAGATCCGCCACGCTGACGGGACCATTGAGACCGATACCCACGGCCTGCGAGAGCGGCGAACCGGCTCCCACAAAAATCGCGCAGCCGCCGGCCACTTCGAGCACCGCCGACCCCGGCGGCCAGGCCGTGCAGCCCTTCGCATTGGCGGCCTCCGCCGCTTCCAAACGGCGCGCCAGCCGCGCATCGCGAAAAGTCATCGCATCCATCTGCCGCACATGTCTCATCATATATGTATGGCGATTCAAACCTTGAGCCTTCCCGTCCATGGCATGACTTGCGGAAACTGCGCGCGCAGCGTGGAGCGGAAACTGGCCGGCTCGCGGGGCGTGTCGAAAGTGGCGGTGGATCTGGGCGCCGCTAAGGCCACCGTGGAGTACGACGCCGAAATCGTCACCCCGCAAAGCCTGGCCGACGCAGTGCGGCAACTGGGCTACGAGGTACCGGGGTGAGGAGCTGTGAAAGAATCGGTTGGCAGGCGAAAGCGCCTGCCCCACAAAAACGCAAGCCCTCGAGCACCAAAGTGGGACAGACGCTTTCGTCTGTCAACCCGGCGATCGAAGCGATTTTTTCACAGCTTCTGAGCGGCTGGCTGGTGGACGGACCGGCGTGCGCCACGTGAAAACCGCCGAGCGCATCGACCTTCCTGTTTCCGGCATGACCTGCGCGGCCTGCGCGCGCTCGATCGAGCGCACGCTCTCTTCAACCAGCGGCGTCACGCGCGCCAACGTCAACCTGGCCACCAACACCGCTACCGTGGAGTTTGACCCGGCGCGCGTCCGCGTGGCCGATTTCATCGGCGTCATCGAAGATCTCGGCTACGGCGTGCCCGAGACCGAGCCAGCCGTGGACGCAGCCGAAACCCAATACCGCCGGCGCCTCATCGTCGCGATCATCTTTACCGTGCCGGTGATGGTGTTGGGAATGTTGCACGTGGCTCCGTGGATCCAACTGGCTCTCACGCTGCCCGTCATCTTTTATTCCGGCGCGCCGTTTTACACAGCCGCCTGGAGCGCCGTCCGCCATCGCACCGCTAATATGAACACGCTGATCGCGCTCGGCACCGGCGCCGCGTTCCTCTACTCGCTTTGGGAAACCGCGCGCGGCGGGCACATGGTCTATTTCGAAGCTGCCGCCGTCATCATCGCGCTCATCCTGCTGGGCCGCACGATGGAGGCCCGCGCGCGTATAAAGGCGTCCGGCGCCATCCGCCGCCTCATCGAGTTGCAGCCGGCTACCGCGCGCGTGCTTCGCGATGGCGTGGAAGTGGAAACGCCGGTTGCGGAGGTGCGCGCCGGCGACACTTTGGTCGTGCGGCCCGGCGAGCGCATCCCGGTGGATGGCGTGGTCCTCGACGGCGAATCGGCGGTGGACGAATCCATGCTCACCGGCGAAAGCCTGCCCGTCGACAAGCACCCCGGCGCGAAGGCCTTCGCTGGAACCGTCAACTGCTCCGGAAGTTTTCGCTACCAGGCCACCGAAGTGGGGCGCGCCACGGTGCTGCAGCGCATGATCGAAATGGTGAAGCAGGCGCAGGGTTCGCGCGCCCCGGTGGCTCTCCTGGCCGACGTGGTGAGCGGCTATTTCACCGTCGCCGTGCTGGCCGCCGCGCTCGTCACATTCGGCGTCTGGCTGCTGTTCGCGCCGCTCTCGACGGCCATGGTGAACGCGGTGGCGGTGCTGATCATCGCCTGCCCTTGCGCGCTGGGGCTGGCCACGCCCACCGCCATCATGGTGGGCACCGGGCGCGGCGCCGGGCGCGGCATCCTCATCAAGGGCGGCGAAGCTCTCGAAATGGCTTACCGAATCGACGCGATTGTGCTCGATAAAACCGGCACCATCACGCAAGGCAAGCCGCGCGTCATGCGTGTCATTCCCGCCGCGGGCTTCTCCGGGAATGATGTTCTGGGCCTGGCCGCTTCCGCCGAGCGTTACTCCGAACATCCCCTGGGCAAGGCCGTCGTCGAAGCCGCCGCGTCGCGCCACCTCCCGCTACAAGAGGTCACGGGTTTCTCCGCGCTGGCCGGCCTCGGCGTCCGCGCCCTGGTGGGATCGCACCAGGTGGTGGTGTCGAAACCAGGCGCCACCGTAACGGTTGACGGCGTGGTGGCCGGTTCCATCGAAATCGCCGACACCATCAAGCCCGAAGCCGCCGAAGCCGTGCGGCGCCTGCGCGACATGGGCCTGGAGGTCTGGATGATCACCGGCGATAACCGCGCGACCGCCGAGGCCGTCGCGCGCCAAGCCGGTATCGAGCACTTTCTCGCCGAAGTGATGCCCGATCAAAAAATGGCCGAGGTAAAAAAATTGCAGGCCGGCGGCCGCCGCGTCGCCATGGTGGGTGACGGCATCAACGACGCGCCCGCGCTGGCGCAAGCCGATCTCGGCATCGCCATGGGTTCCGGCACCGCCGCCGCCATGGAAGCCGGCGGCATCACGCTGATGCGCGACAACCTCAACGGTGTGGCCGACGCCATCGAGCTTTCGCGGCGCACCATGCGGATCATCCGCCAAAACCTTTTCTGGGCCTTCGCCTACAACACGGTGGGGATCCCCATCGCCGCGCTGGGGCTGCTCTCGCCCATGCTGGCCGCCGCCGCCATGGCCGCTTCGAGCGTGACCGTCGTAAGCAACAGTTTGCGCCTGCGGTAACGCCCTGGTGGGGCGGGCAATTTTGCCCGCAGCCGCCTTCAGGCGGCTCTTCGGGATCGGCAAGAATACTCGCGCGCGCGCAGCGCCGGCTGAAGCCGGCTGCGGCCAGGATTGGCCGCCCCACTTAGATCCGCTTCAACCAAGCCAGCGTCGCTTCCATCTCGATCGCCAGCGCGCTGGCCTTCGGGTCGTCCGCGATCCGCACCAGCGCGCACTCCACGTGGCGCGCGCGTAGCGCAAAATACAACTCATCGGATTGCGGATCGGGATCTCCCGCCAGCACCAACGTCGGCGTCTTGAAGTTGCCCGCGAAGTAAATCGGGGAGTGCTTGACGTACTGATCCGGGTCTTCCCACGGTAGTGCATTCATCCAATCGGTTGCGTGGCGCGCGCCATCCGGCGCGGTCATGACATCCAGCGCCCAATCGACGATTGGATGGCGTGTCACCGCCGCCTTGAAGCGGTCGCTATGTCCGATTAACCAGGCCGCCAGCAAGCCGCCCTTGACGGCCAGGCGCCGCACGTCAATCGAGCCTTGCGCCGCCACGAAATCGACGGCGCGCAGCAGGTCGTCGGCATCGTCGCCCGGCAAGCGCGTCGGCAGCAGATAGCCGAACTCCTCGCCGTATCCCGGGGTGCCGCGCGGGTTGATGCGCAGCACCACGTAACCGCGCGCGGCGTAGATCTGGGCCTCGGGCGAGAATTCAACGCCCCACATGCGGCGCGGCGCGTCCGCTATATCGAGCAGCAGCGGAACCTGTTTCGACGCGTCGAAGGCCGGCGGCCTGATGACCCAACCCTGAATGGTCTTGCCGCCAGACTGGAAGGCAATTTCTTGCGCCGCGCCCGTCTGACGTTCCGCGATCAGAGCTGAGTTGGGCGCGGCCAGCACCACCGGAACCGGCGCGAGATCCACCGCGAACGTCACCACTTCCTCGGCTCCCGCCGCCGTGGAGCGCACCGAAACGGCGCGGCCATTGTCGGCCAAGGTGAAGCCGCGCAGGCGCTCGGGGGAGGAAGTGGCCTGCCGCGTGGAGCCGTCGTTGCGCCCGGCGTAAACGTGCGTGGATCCGCGATCGTCGGCAATGAAATACACGGTACGCGAATCGGAGCTCCACTGTGGGCCGGTCGAATCGCGGTCCAGCGCGCCGCCGAGCACCTTCGCGCCGCTGCCATCCGCGTTCATGACCATCAACTTGCGAATGGAGTAGCTGCGCGGCCGGGAATCGGTGGCAAGGAACGCGATGCGCGCGCCGTCCGGCGAGACGACCGGATCCTGGTTGCGCGCGGCGTCATTGGTCAGTCGCCGCGCCGCGCCATCGGCCACGCGAATCGAGTAGATTTCACCATCGGCCGCCGCGCTGACAATCGATTGTCCATCGGGCATCCAGGCCGGTTCACCCGCGGCCGCCAGGCCGCCTGCCGGAATGTGCCGCGCCGCGCCGCCAGATACGGAAGCCACGAACCAACTCGCCCGTGCCGTGAAGGCGATCCATTTCCCATCCGGCGACCAGGCTAGGCGTTCGATCGGGCCGCTCGCGATCATCGATTCCTGATGCGATTCCTCGTGCGCCTCCAGCCGCCCCACGCGCAGCTCGACGCCACCTGCCTTCTCTCGAATCCACGCCACGCGCGACCCCTCCGGCGACCAGCGCGGCGACCAGTCGCGCCACTCGCCATCGGTGATGCGGACGCGCCTTTTTCCGTCGGTGGAGACGGCCCACAAGTTGGAGTAGGAAGCATCCGCCGCCCGGTCGCTCCAGCCTTCCACGTAGACCACCCACTGGCCGTCCGGCCGGATGCGCGCGTCCGACGCGGTCCGCCACTTCCATAGGTCGGCCGGGTCCCACAGTTGCTGTGCCGCACAGGCGGCCACCCCGGAAAAGAGCAGTGCGAGAAGGGTTTTTCGCACATTTCAGTCTCGCACAGTCCGCGCCGGGCAAAGGGAAATCCTCGAAATCCCGATATAGATATGCGCCCGTAACCAATTTCGGTTATGCTGTGAGGTACACAAAGCTTTGGAGTGCGGTTTATGTTGAAGGGTCGCCCGCCGGGTGAGCGGGACAATGGGACGTTCCGTCCCCAAACGGTTGTTCATAGGTGGATCACAAGAGTAGTGTGACGGTGCCCAAGTCCAACTAATCGTGGCACTTACTAATCTGAACGGGAGGTTATGAATGCGCAGATCAAATTTGCTTCGAGGGTTTCTGGCGGCCGGCGGATTGTTGGCCTTCCTGATTGCTTGTCCGAATCATGCTTTTTCTCAAACGGCCGGTTCAGGTACCATTACCGGCAGCATCACTGACGCGTCTGGCGCGGTGGTGCCTGCGGCGAATGTGACCATCCGCAACACCGAAACCGGCATCGAGCGCAAGACCCAGACTAGCGAGGCCGGGGTGTACACCGCGGCGTTTCTGCCACCGGGCCACTATAGCCTGGAGGCCGCCAAGTCGGGATTCGCGAGCGTGCTCCATAAAGACCTGATGCTGCAGGTGGGACAGACTCTGGCGATCAACGTAGCGTTGTCCGTGCAGTCCACGCAGCAGGAAGTGACGGTCACCGGCGCCGCGCCCGTGGTTGATACCGAAAAAACCGAGGTCTCACAGGTAATCAGCGAGAATGCGGTCAGCAATCTGCCGATCGCCGGACGGCGTTGGGACAGCTTCGTGCTGCTCACCCCCAACGTCACCACCGACGGTACCAGCGGGCTGATCTCCTACCGGGGAATCTCCGGCCTCTACAACTCGAACACCGTGGATGGCGCCAACAACAACCAGGCGTTCTTCTCGGAGGCACGCGGGCGGGCCAACAGCGGCGCCTACGTCTACAGCATGGACTCCATCAAGGAGTATCAGGTGAGCTCCAGCAATTACAGCGCGGAACTGGGGCAGGCCGCGGGGGGCGTGGTGAATGCCGTGACCAAATCCGGCGCCAACGCTTTCCACGGGGACTTGTTCTACTATCTGCGCTACCCCACTTTCAATGCGCTCGATTCCTATCCGAAGTCGCGCGGCACCTACAGCCAGCCCATCCATCAATGGCAGCAGTTCGGCGGCAGCGCCGGCGGCTCGCTGATCAAAGACAAGCTGTTTTACTTCGCCACGTACGATGGCTCGCGCAAAGTCAACCCCATCACGTACACCAGCAGCGTCTACAGTTCGACCGTGAGCGCCCTTTCCTGCCCCGCGCTGGTGACTGCCGCGCAGTGCGCCGGAGCCAATGCTTTCCTGTTCGGCCAGCAAGGCACCTTCCCCCGCGACACCAACCAGGATGTCGCCTTCGGCCGGCTGGATTACCAGGCCACCACGCGCAACCACTTCAGCAGCTCGTTCGATTTCATGAATTACCGCGCGCCCAATGCCTACACCACCTCGCCTACAGCCAACAACAGCTCGCTGGGCACCAACGGAAGCTACGTCTTCCACGAGCGCATCTTTGTGGCCAACTGGGATTCCACCATCGCCAGCTCCGCCGTGAACAATCTCCGGTTCCAGTGGGGCCGCGACCTGGAAGCCGCCGGCTCCAACGCACCCGCTCCCTACGTGAACCTCTCCAGCCTGATGACCTACGGCGAAAACTACGCGCTGCCGCGAACAGCCGAACCGGACGAACACCGCATCCAGATTTCGGATACGCTTTCCAAAGTCCACGGCCGCCATACGTTCAAGACCGGCGTGGATCTGAACCTTATCCACGAAGTCATGATCAATCTGTACAACGGGACCGGCCAGTACGCCTACAGCGGATCGTCGGCGCAGGCCTCGTTCAACTCCTGGGTGGAGGACATTTACGGAATCAACATGGGAGACGGTCTGACCGGCAAGCATTACAGCACCTTCACGCAGGTCAACGACCCCGTCACGCACGTCGGCAAGGACGATTTTCACAACAATGATTTCGCCGCCTTTTTCGAAGACAACTGGAAGGCGAGCTCGAAGCTGACGTTGAACATGGGCCTGCGCTACGACGTCTTTACGATTACGGCTCCGTCGCAGCCCAACACGCTGACGCCGCTCACCACGCTGTATACGTCGACGATCCACGTTCCGAAGGACCAGTTCGCGCCGCGTTTTGGCCTGGCCTGGCAGATCACGCCGAAGACCGTGCTGCGCACCGGCTACGGCCTCTTTTACGCCAAGAGCACCAACAGCACCTACTACGCCACGCGCGTGGAGAACGGCGTGATTCAGCAAACCTTCACCTGCAGCCCGGTCGCGACCAATTCGAACTACTGCCCGGCGTTGACGTTTCCCAACGTGATCTGGGCCCCGCCCGGCCCGCAGATAGCCGCGCCGTTCTCCGGCGCGCTGACGCCGCAGGTGGTCACTTTCACTCCGCCTGCCGCCAGCCAGGTAACGCGCGGCCAGTCGCCCGACTGGGTCAATCCGCGAGCCCACGAGGGCGAAGTCACCCTGGAACGCCAGTTGGCGGGCGACCTGAGCGGCTCGGTGGCATACGTGGTGAGCCGGGGCGAACATTTGCCCATCTTCGTCGATGCCAACCTGGCTCCCTCCACCACCACCAAGAGCTATGACATCCTGAGCAGCGGTCAAACCGCGCAAACCTATACCGTTCCCTTCTATACCAGCCGCATCAACACCAATACCGGCGACATCTTCGTCGGCTATAGCGATGTCAATTCCTGGTACAACTCGATGGTGCTCACTCTGCGCCGGCCCATGCAGCATGGCCTGGAGTTCACGATGAATTACACGTTGAGCAAGGCGTTCGACGGCGCCATGGCGGCGGGAAACTTCGGCACGTTCAACGGCACCGATTATCCCATCGATCCCTATAACCGCAAGCTCGAATACGCGCTTTCGGATCTCGACCAGCGCCAGCGGTTCGTGGCCAACGCCGTGTGGATGCCCTCCGCGAAGGGTCTCGCGAACCGGCCGGCCCGGCTGGTCCTGGATGGCTGGGCGTTCTCCACCATCGTGACCATGTCCACCGGCCAGCCGGTAACGCCCTACATCACCGGGGCTCCGAGCCCGCTGGATGGCGGCGTGAGCGGCGGCGTAGCTTACGCTGGTCCTACCCAAGGCCGCGCCGGCTGGCTGCCGCGCAATTCGTCCACTGCCCCTGGTTTCCACAACGTGGACTTCCGGGTGGGCCGGCAGTTCTCGATCACCGAACGGCTGAAGCTATCACTCATCGGCGAAGCCTTCAACCTGTTCAACCACACCAATGTCTCCGGCGTGAGCAATACCGCGTTCTCGTATGTCGCGGCCGGGTCCGGCCTTTGCGCCGGCCACACCAACGCTTGTTTCACTCCCTACACTTCCACCCCGTTCCTGGCAACCACGGCCACCAGTAACCTGCTCTGGGGACCGCGCCAGTTGCAACTCTCGGGACGCATCACGTTCTGAGATTTTTGACTCTGGTAGCGCCGGCGGTCTCCGCCGCCGGTGCTTTTCTTGAGCATCGGAAGATTGGCGTGGTTAGGCGCACAAGACACCGGCGGCATAGACCGCCGGCGCTGCCAGTTGGTTTATTGACAAGCTAAAGCATGCCCCACCCGGATGCCGCTTTAGGATATGCTGATCCATTATGAAGAAGCTGTTGCTTGCCGCTGTGGCCGTATCCTGCCTGCTGATCGCCCAGGAAGCCGCCCAGGAAAAAGTGGATGAGGTCACCACCGCCAAAATCCGCAGTGAAGAGATGGAACATTCCCAGATCATGCGCATCGAGCACATGATCACCGACCGTTACGGTCCGCGCGTCACCGGCTCGCCGAACCACGAAGCGGCTGTCAAATGGGCCGTGGCCGAGCTGACCAGGTTTGGTCTTAAGAACGCGCACACCGAGCCGTGGGATTTCGCGCGCGCCGGCTGGATGAACGAACGCGCCGTCGGATTCATCACCTCGCCCGTCAAAGAGAATTTGAAATTCGAAGTGCTGGGGTGGACGCCTTCCACCAACGGCACTGTGACCGGCTCGGCCATCCAGTTGATTGTGCCGCAGGGGCCGGAAGTGCCGGTGGACCCCAATGCCCAGGCTGCCGCTGGCGGGCGGGGCGGCTTCGGCGGGCGCGGCGGCGGGCCTCAGAGGCTACAGCCCACCAAGGAAGAGTTCGCCCAGTGGATCGCCGCGAACAAAGACAAGGTGCGCGGCAAGATTGTCATGGTCGGCAAGCAGACCGCGGTTGACATCATGTCCGAGTCGCCGGCGCGGCGCGTGGACGATGCGCAGAACACGCAGCGCTACGATCCCAACAATCCCAACGCCGGCCGGGGCGGCCGGGGCGGCGGCGGTGGCGGCCGCGGCAGAGGCGGCGAGCCGGATCCCACGCGCATGACGGCGAACGAAGTGCGGGATCAGATTGACGCCATGCTGGTGGCTAATGGCGCACTGGTGCGCCTCAATGACGCCGCGCGGCCCAACGGCATCATCGTGGCGCAAGCGCATAACGCGTACGACGTCACCAAGACCATCCCCACCGCGATCGTCCGCAACGACGACTACGGCCGCATCGAGCGCCTTCTGGCCGATGGCGAAGACGTCAAGCTCGAATTCAACATCCTCAATCACACCTATCCCGAAGGCAAGACCAGTAACAACGTGGTTGCCGAGATCCCCGGCTCCGACAAAGCCGACGAGATCGTCATGCTGGGCGGCCACTTCGATTCCTGGCACGCGGCCACCGGCGCCACCGACAACGGCATCGGCTCCGCCATCATGATGGAAGCCGTGCGCGTGATTCAGTCCATGGGCCTGAAGCCGCGGCGCACCATCCGCGTGGCGCTGTGGAGTGGCGAAGAGGAAGGGCTGCTCGGTTCGCTGGCCTACGTGAAGCAACACTTCGGCACGGCCGAAGAGCCCAAGCCCGAATGGCAAAAGCTGGATGTCTACTTCAACGTGGATACCGGCACCGGGCGCATTCGCGGCGCCAGCGTTTTCGGCCCGCCGGAAGCGGCCGCGGCGTTGCGCCCGCTGTTCATGGATTTCGCCGATTTCGGCGTAGGCGGCATCAGCGCCACCAACAGCCGCGCCACCGGCGGCACCGACAGCACATCGTTCAACAACGCCGGGCTGCCGGGCGTGGGCTGCTCGCAGGACCCCATCGATTACAACGTCCTGACTCACCACACCAACCTCGACACCTACGAACGCATTCTTCCGGACGATGTGAAGAAGGACGCCGCCATCATCGCCGCCGCCGTTTGGCACGCCGCCAACCGCGACCAGATGATTCCGCGCTTCACCAAGGAAACCATGCCCGCGCCGCAACCGGCGCGCTAGTGCTGGTAGCGCCGGCGGTCTTGCCGCCGGTGTCTTGTGCAAATCAAGTAGTCCGTTCAATCCTGGAAGAGTCGGGCTACGCCCGGCTCCGACAGGCGAGGACGCCTGTCCCACAAAACAGAATCGGCAGCTTGCGGCCTGAGTGGGACAGGCCTCCTGGCCTGTCGGCCTTTTTCCGCAACCTGTTAGTCTGTTACTCATGATCACCAGACCGCTCGGCGCAAGCGGGCCGCCGGTGTCCGCCCTGGCGCTCGGCTGCATGGGCATGTCCGGCATGTACGGCCCCAGTGACGACGCCGAGAGCATCTCGACCATCCACGCCGCCATCGACGCCGGCATCAACCTGCTCGACACCGGCGATTTCTACGGCATGGGCCACAACGAAATGTTGATCGGCCGGGCCATCGAAGGCCGCCGCAACCGCGTGCTGCTCTCCGTAAAGTTCGGCGGCATGCGCATGCCCAACGGCGCTTTCATCGGACTCGATGGCCGGCCGAATGCTGTGAAAAACTTCCTCTCCTACAGCCTCCAGCGGCTGCGCACCGATCACATCGATATCTACCGCCTCACGCGTCCGGACCCCGCGGTTCCCATCGAGGAGACCGTCGGGGCCATCGGCGAGCTGATCCAGGCAGGCTATGTCCGCTACGTGGGGCTTTCGGAATCCGGCGCGGCCACCATCCGGCGCGCGCACGCGACGCACCCGGTGTGCGATTTGCAGATCGAGTACTCGCTGGCCAGCCGCGCGATCGAGCGCGAAATTCTTCCCACCGTGCGCTCGCTCTCGATCGCCATCACGGCCTACGGCGTGCTCTCGCGCGGACTGCTCACCGGCTCGCAGCCGGCCGGCAAGGGCGACTTCCGCGCGTACCTGCCGCGCTTCAGCGGCGCGAATGGCGAGCACAACCGCCGGGTAGTGGCGGACCTTGCGGGAGTGGCCGCGGCCCGCGGAGTGCCGTCCGCGCAACTGGCCATCGCGTGGGTGATGAGCAAGGGCGACGACATCGTGCCGGTGATTGGTGCGCGCACGCGCCGCCAACTAGCGGAATCGCTCGGGGCGCTGGAAGTGAAATTATCCGCCGCCGAGATCGCCCGCCTGGAAGAAATCTGCAACCCGCAACGCATCCAAGGAACGCGCTACGGCGCCGACCAGATGCAGATGCTGGATAGCGAGCGGTAGATTGGCAGAGGGCCAGGCCCGATCCGGCTCAATTGGGTGGCGGGCAATCCGGCGCGCTTCCCCTGACCGCGCCTAGATGCGAGCGGCGATCGCACGGTTGGATATCATGAGGTAGTCAGCGATGCGGAAACCGGGAGGAGGCACACGATGAACATCCTGTTGTGGGTCCTGCAGGTCCTCGCCGCGCTCGTGTACGGAGCGTCGGGTGTCATGAAGGTCTTCCTGTTCGACAAGGTAAGCGAGGGGGTCAAGTCCTTTGGTGCGTTGCCGCGGCAAGCCTGGATGGCCCTCGGCATCCTCGAACTCGCCTGCACGGTCGGGCTGATCGTCCCCGCCGCCTTCCACTGGCAGCCGGCGCTCACGGTGGTGGCCGCCACGGTCCTGGCAATCGAAAGCCTCGTGTTCGTCTGGGTGCACGCCAAGTACGGCGAGATCACGTCCATCATCTTGAGCGGCGTGCTGGGCCTCCTCATGGCGTTCATCGCGTACGGCCGCATGGTCCTGAAGCCGATCTTCTGAACGGCGGGCCGGAACTGGTCGGTATAAAGCCGTTTGGGGCCAGTGTACGAGGTCGGCGACTATGGGTCCGGATGAAAAGTCCATCTACGATAAACGCCGTCTTCTGTCGATTATCGGAAATCACTCGGCTGAAAACGGTGATCGTCGGGCCTGCTACCCTGGTGCGTCCGTCTTCCTTCTAGCGGTCTCCGCCGGGCCCATAGGCGTCATTGCGACAGCGTTCAGCAGGCAGGCAGTGCCGTTCGGATCAGTCTGACCTCGGGCTAGCCTTAACGCCTGCTCGTTATTGGATCGTGGTGTGCGCTCTCCCATATTGGCGATGCCATTGGCGATGCCCGCCATTTGGAATCGCATGCAGGGTCGTAGCTCGGGATTGTAGATGTCTGAACAGATTAGCCCATCGAACCACCGCGCATTGTCCAAGATGCTCTGACATGGCCGGAATCGTCTCTTGGGCGGCGGTTGCCACGCAGGAGCGCTGCCAAGTCATCCGGAGATTATCAAAACAAAAGCGCGATAAAATGGTTTGTAGGCCATGCGCCACAGTCGATTCAAATATTTCCACAATCGAGACCATGCCCGGCAATTCCTAGATGGAAGCATGTTCTGCTGGAATGCCGCTTATTACCGTGACTACGAAGACGCGAAGGCTGCGCAAGTTGTCGGTGATGAATACGAGGGAACGCGACTGTATCGGCCTTTGAACGGCCTAGAGATCAATAATCTCACGCAGCACACGCAGGGAAACATCCAGCGGGGCGCGGAGTTCATCACTAAGGCACACGAAATCTTCGTCTACTGCGTCAGCATGGCATTCAACGACGATCTTATAAAGGAATTCGATGCCAAGGCATGCGTCGAAATCTGCGATCCGCTGAAGCTCATGCAGCGGTGGCAAAAAGCGTTGCCGCCGGAAGCTCACGTAACTTCTGGTGCAGTTGGCGATTATCAAAAATATGTATGTCGCAGGGTTAGCTACTACCACGGCCATGACCTACCAGGAAGCGTATGGGCAATCCCCGATCTCATCACGACCACAAAGCTCAAGAGGTTTGCTTACCAACAGGAATACCGTTTCGCGTACACGAAGACGGACGCTTTTCGGTTCGAGAACGTCCGTGTCGAATTAGTTGATCGCAAGGCCAGAACCGCACCCAAGCCCGAAGAGCATTTCCATGAGATGCTCTACCTCGGAGACCTTCACGACATCTGCCGAATCCACATAATCAACTCCTAAATTCGAAAGGAGGTAAAATGTGCTTACCCTGCCGATCTCAATTGATTGGTGGATTGGAGAGCTTCGACGCCATGGCGCCTCTGAGGTCGATCAATACGAAGCCAAGCTTCGATCATTCAGGGGCAACGACCAGAAAATATTTGAGTTGATCGCCGAGGCCCGCGCCGCGCTTCTCTTCCTGAAAAATGGCCTTGATGTAACAATGCAGGACAGGCCTGATCTCCGGCTTGGGCTCAACGGCGAAACGATTTACGCCGAAGTAAAGCACTACAACGAGAAGGCAACTGACCGACGAGATGCGGCAGCCATGACCGCAGCCCCATTCGAGTTCATTCAGGTAGGAAGTGTGATCGACGACGAGGGGAAGCACGGATGGCAGCAGATGTGCTCCACGGCAATCAAAAAGGAGCCTCAATACGCTTCGGGATTCCCGAACATTTTGGTTTTCGTCAATCACAGCGACGCCCTCGATCTCCATCTTCGGTCAGCCGTGAACGAGTTTGACGATAATGTGCTGAAGGCCGGCGCGGCGTCTCCGCTACGAAAACTTGGCGGCATGATGATTCTGAAAACTCATCAGAGCGTTGGCTGGCACGCCGCAAACGTCGAGTTTTGTTATACTTCCTACGCGCTCCATCCGCCTAACCGCTATTTCGTACAGGTGATGAGACTGGGCCAGCTCGCATGAATCGCCACGACGCGCGATAATGAGTTTGCCGTGATCGTACCTGCCATTCTAACCAACACTCCGGCACTCCGGGACCAAATCCGGCAGGCTACACCCATGCTCGTTCCCGACATCGTCCGGATCAACTTCGAAGTCGGATTCGACGCGATGGGATTCGCTTCCATTTTCTTTAATATCGTTCTCACCGACGAAGCAAGCCGGCCTCAACGATTGCGGCATGTCGCCCAGAAGATAGCGCTCACACTCATGAACCACCTGCACACCGATGAAAACGGTGTCCACGCCTACTTCAATTTCAGGAGCCAGTCCGAGGCGGCCCGCATCCACGATCCCGCTTGGGCTGCAATGCCGTAAATGCCATTTGCGGAGGATCTCCTCGAACAGGCCTACCATCTTGCACGGCGCGAACTCCAGAGACCGCGCCAGGCCAGCCTCAGAAGAGCCGTTTCAACCAGCTACTACGCCCTTTTTCATTTTCTATTGGGTCAGGTAACGTTGAACTGGAGGCAGGAAAATCAACGCCCTTTACTAGCCCGATATTTCAAACACGGGAATATGGCGAACGCCTCCAATCGGCAGCAAGCAGCTTGCGCCAAGTTCCTTGGAGCAAATCCAGCGCCAGGGCCGGACACCGATTGCATGTCCCACTTGTTCACGGTCTCGCTGGCATTCCATCAAGCTTATCAGGCACGTGAAACGGCCGACTACGACAATACTCGAAGATGGACAAGAGTTCAGGCGCTGTCGATAATTGCCAAGTGGATGCGGCCTTCAAAGCATGGCAGAACATCAGGAATCACGACCATGCCCAGGCCTATCTATTGTCTCTACTCGGAGATCCGAAGGGACGATAGCGATTTTACTCCGGCTTAACTGGTTTTGCTTTTGTTGGAGATGCGACGTTTGTTCTTTCCGCGCGCATCGGCATTTCGGAGCAGCCTGTCCATCCATCCGCGTAGCTTGATGGAGCATCATCATCGGTAACTAACCTTGGACCTGCCCGGCCGCCACTTGGCCGTCTAACGCGCATCTCGCGGATGTGCCCGCCGACGCTCTAAGTCGCGCCGCTCTTACTCGTATCTCAGCGCCACCATTGGGTCCACGCGCGTCGCCCGGCGCGCCGGGATGTAACTCGCCAGCAGCGCGGCGGCCACCAGCACCAGCGCCATCAGCGCGAACGTCAGCGGATCGAATGCGCTCACGTGGAACAGTTGGCTCTGCAACAAACGGCTGAATGCCAGCGATGCCGCCAGGCCCACCGCCGCTCCCATGCCCGCCAGCCGCATTCCCTGGCCCAGCACCAGCCGCAGAATCTCACCCGGTTGCGCTCCCAGCGCCATGCGCACGCCCAACTCCTGCGTGCGCTGCGTCACCGCGTAGCTGATCACGCCGTAGAGCCCGATCACCGCCATCAGCAGCGCCATCCCGGCGAACACTCCCAGCACCGTCACCACAAAACGGCGCGGCGCGAGCGAGCTCGCGACCATGTCGCTCAGCAGGCGCACCTCCGACACCGGCTGCCCGGCATCCACCGAGCGCACGGCTTCGCGGATGCCTGCCGCCAGCCGCGACGGGTCCGATGGTGTGCGCACCGCGAAGGTGCCGAACGGCGGCGGCGCCTGGTAGAGCGGGAAGTAATATTTGCCCTTCACCTCCTCCCCGGCCAGGTCGCCGTTCCGGACATGCCCCACGATGCCGACGATGGTCGCAAACCCCGACGAGCCGCCACGCCCGATGCGATGGCCGACCGGATTCTCATTCGGCCAGTATTGTTTGGCCAGCATGTCGTCGATCACCGCAACCTGCCCGGTGTCCTGGCGGTCCTGGTCCGTGAACACGCGGCCTTGTTGGATGGGGATCTTGAGCGCCGCAAAATACTCCGGGCTGACATATCCGATGGCGCCGTGCGGTCCCGGGTCGCCCGGCGGCGACGGCCGGCCCTCGATTTGGAAGGATGCCGAGCCTCCGCTTCCGCTGAACGGCATGGGAACGGCAGCGGCGGCCGAGGTCACGCCCGGCATCGCCGCCAGGTTTCCGATTACCGCGCGAAAGAACGCGATCCGCTTAGCCGCATCGGCGTACCGCGCGGGCGGCAGAGAGAGTCCCGCCGTGATGACGCCATCGGCGCGGAATCCGGGGTTGACGTCTTCCAGCGCGGCCAGGCTGCGCAGGAACAGGCCCGCGCCCACCAGCAGCACCAGCGCCAGCGCCACTTCCGCCACTACCAGGGAGGCGCGCAGATGCTGTCTCCGCAGTCCCGCGGTATTGGAGCGGCCTCCCTCTTTCAAAAACTCGTAGCGGTCCAGGCGCGAGATCTGCCAAGCCGGCGCCATTCCGAAGATCACCCCGGCCGCCATCGCAGCCAGCGCCGTGAACGCCAGCACCGTCGCATCCATGCGCACGCCCACCGCTACCGGCAGGCCTTCCGGAGCCAGCGCCAGCAGCCCGCGCACGCCTGCATAGGCCACGCCGAGACCGATCACCGCCCCGCCCGCGGCCAGCACCAGGCTCTCCGCCAGCGACTGCCGGATCAATTCCCACCGGCCCGCTCCCAACGCCGCGCGCACCGCCATCTCTTTGCTGCGCCCCGACGAACGCGCCAGCATCAGTCCGGCAATGTTCGAGCATGCGATCAGCAGCACGAAGCCCACCGCGCCGATCAGCACCAGCATGGGCGTCTTGGTATCGCCGGCGATGAAGTCGGTGAACGGCAGCAGAAACATGCCCCACGCGGAATCCCTGGCGTACTCTCCGGCGCGCCCGCCACCGTTCTTCACGCGATCGCTGAGCACCGAAACGAACGCGTTGCCGGAAGCGAAGCGCACATCCGGCTTCAGCCGCGCCATGGCGTTGTAGCTCTCGTTGAAGCGGTTGCCGGGATCGTATGCACTGTCCGCCAGGCCCAGCGGAGCCCACAGGTCCACATCCACCGGCCAGCGGAAATCCGGGCCCATCACACCCACGATGCGGTAGATTTTCTGGTTCAGCTCGATGGACCGTCCCAACACGCCGACGTCCTGCCCGAAGAGGCGCTTCCACGCCGCATGCGACAGCACGACCTCCCGGTTCGCGTTGGGCCGGTCTTCATCAGCCTGGAATACGCGGCCGAGTTGCGCCCGCGCCCCGAAGACCTCGAACCATCGCCATGTGACGCTGGCTCCGCGCAGCCGCTCTGGCGCCCCCGTTCCGGTGTAGTTGAAGTCTTCCGTGTCGATCAGCGCGGCCGATTCGAAGTGCCCGGTGCTGTGCAGCACGTCGGCAAAATCCGGCACTGAAACGCCAATGTTCCGCAGCGCCAGCTTGTCATAATTCACCCGCAACGCCACGATGCGTTCCGGGTTGGACACGCCGGCCGGATTCAGCAGAACCTGGTTCACCACGCTGAAAATCGCGGTGTTGGCGCCGATTCCCAGCGCCAAAGTGACCAGAGCCACCACGGTGTACGCCGGGCTCTTCAGCAGCGTGCGGACCGCATAGCGGGAGTCTTTCCAAAGTGCGCGCATATAAGACTTATACTCCGGCGCGCCGCTCCGGTGACGCAATTATTGAACCTCGCAAAATACAGTGACGGAAGGTGCTGGCTGGTGGGGCAGGTTGGCAACCTGCGGCGGGTTGGTAACCCGCCTGCCGGTGTCTGCAAATGGCCGCCCAGCGCCGGTTGCCAACCGGCGCGCAGGATGCCATCCTGCCCCACCAGGCCCTACGCTCCCATTGCCAGAACCGGACGTTCCAGCATCACGGGGAAGCGCCGTGACGTATCGTACGGCTGGAAACGGTGGCCAATGCCGAACACCGTCTCGATGTACTCGTCCGCATACACGCCCAGCTTCTTGCGCAGGTGCCGGATGTGGACATCCAGGGTGCGCGTGCGGATGCCATCGCCGTAGCCCCATACCCGCAGCAGCAATTCCGATCGCGGCACAATCATCCCGGCGTAAGAAACCAGCAAGGCCAGCAGATCGTATTCCTTTCGAGTCAACGGCAGCGCCTCGAAATCGAGCGTGGCGGCCTGTTTGTCAAAATCCAGTGTGAGATGGGCGTCGCGGTACACCGAAGCCTGCGAATCCGTCTTCCGTAGAATCTCCATGGTTTCTCCTTATTCCTATGGCAATCCTACGGGAAACCGTACGGAAGGTCGTGTTGGAGGTGTAAAGAGGTTGTAAAATCAGCGCGGCCCCGCGCACAGACCGCGTTCGATCCACTCCGCCCCGCCTGTCGTGGTTCGCACCGTCCTGATTCGCACCATGGAAATGGGACCTCCGGCTTTCTCCGGTTCTCCGGCGATTTCCAACTCCACCAGCGCCCTCGCGGCGGCCGCCGGTCCCTTCGCCTCCACCAACCGGCCGATCGCCTGGACATCGCCATATGCCGAGTCAATCGCCTGGCGCTCGCCGAAGATGGCAATGCCGATCTCTCCTTTTGCCCCAGCGCCGCTCGCGCCCGGAAATTCGCGCGCCACGGTTCTGCCCGGAAGAAACTCGCGCCCGGCCATCACCGGATCTCCGCGCTCCGTGCCCGCAATCCAAATCGCCAGCCAGACCTCCGCATAACGGCGCGCATAGTCTGGCGGGTCGCGCCGCCGGATGTCCGCCAACGCCATCTCCAGTGCCGGCTGGATGCGCCGCTCGGCCCGCGACGCAGCTTGGTTTACGGACGTCGCACCCGCGATCGCGCCCTCCGCCAGCCGCCACGCATCGAAGCCCGTCGGAGCGTGATTGTAGAGACCCGCAATCGCGTAGAAGAATCGCCCGGATGTGCGGATCTTACAGCTTTGCTCGGCCGGCAAGACCGCTCCGCCGCCGCTCAGTGTCACTTTCGAATCGGTCGCCAGCACCGCCTCGCCCGGCGTCCAGATCGCCACGGCCGCCGTTCCGCCCGATGTCTGCGCAGGCACGGACGAGCAGGCAAGCGCGGCCGTCAGGACGCACAGTACATTTGTGCTGAAGTTCTGTGACGTATGCCGGCCCTTCGCTCCCTTACGGTCGCGGCTCGGTGCGGAGCCTCTCACGGAGCCGCGACCGTGAGGGAGCGGAGGGCGTAAGGGAGCAGAGCTCACCCGCTCGCGATTTTGCGCGCACGGCGTTACGATGCCGCCGGCTCGAAATACGTCTGCGCCAGCTCCGGCTTCTCGCGGATCGCCCGCCGCCAGTACGACCGCGCTTCCTCTTCCTGCCCCAGCGCCATCAGCGCATGGCCCAGGTTGAGCAGCGCTTCGGCGAATTCCGGATCCTCGGCCAGCGCCTGCTGGTAGAATCCCACCGCTTCTTCGTTCTGGCCCCGCTTCTGGCAGATCAGGCCCGCGTTGTAGAAAAGCTCGGGGCCGCGCTCGCCCATCTCGATCAGACGGCGATGCAGCTCGTACGCTTCCACGAAATCCTGCTGCTCCAAAGCCAGCGCCGCCAGGCCGCGCACGGCGTCGGACGAATCGGGCCGGATCATCAGGGCTTCCTGGAAATACCGTCTGGCGTTATCGGTTTCGCCCAAACGCGCGTAAGCGATCCCCGCGTTCAGACAGGCTTCCGGCCAGTCCGGCCGCACGTGGATGCAGGTCTCGAAGGCGAGGGCACTGCCGGCGTAATCGCCGCGCAGCAGCCGCAAGTATCCCAGCCGGAAAGTCGCGTCGCAGGATTCCGACGCCTGTTCGGGAATCCGCTCGTAAAGCTTCTCCGCCCAGTTGCGCTCGCCCTGCTGTTCCAGCACCAGCGCCAGGTTCCACAGAACGCCCGCCTGGTTGGGATCCACTTGCAGGGCCCGCTCGTAGCAGGCGCGCGCGCTCGGAAGGTCGCTCAGCTCCTGGAGCGCCACGCCCAGGTTCAAGTGGGCTTGCGCGCAATCCGGCTTCAGCCCGGTGGCCTGGCGGTAGGCCTGCACGGCCTTATCGTGATGGCCCAGCTTGTGGTACGCCACCCCCAGGTTGAACCAGTTTTCGAAGCGGTCGGGCGCCATCTCCGAAAGGCTGCGGCAATGCCGCGCCGCCGCCGGAAAATCGCCCTCGGCAAATGCCAGCGTGGCCAGCGCCTCAATCGCCACCGTGGATTCCGGCTGCAGTTCCACCAGCATCTCCGCGTAGCGGCGAACCGCATCGTGGTCTTTCTTTTCCAGGAACATCGCCACCAGGTTCGAGAGCGCTTCCTCGCAGCGCGGATTGCGCGCCAGCACCTTGCGGTACTGCTCCACGGCTTCGGCGTGGCGCCCGGTCTGCTGCAAGGCCACCGCTTTTCCGAACACCGCCTGTTCGTGCTCCGGGAACAGGCTCAGATACTTGTCGAGCGGCTCCAGGGCTTCGCCCGGCTCGCCCGTGTGGATCAGCGAAATCCCCAACCCCAGCAGCGCGTCGGCCCGCGTGGCGTCCGCGTCGGCCGCATCGCGGAACGAAACCGTCGCCGCCTTCCATTCCTTCAAATTACCCTGGCAGACTCCCAGGTTGAAGTGCGCCGTGCGATGCAGCGGCTCCAGCTCCACCAGTTGCGTGTAGGTGGCCGCCGCCGATGCGTAGTCGCGCATTTCGAAATGGATGTGCCCGAGAGCCGAAAAGAGAGCCGGATCGCGTTCGCCCGCCTCGATGGCCTTCGACAGCAGCTTCGCCGCGCTCTCCAGCTTGCCTTCCAGGTGCAACGACACAGCTTTCGAAAGCGTGCGGTTGGGCCGCTTGAGCTGCCGCACATCCTCGATCGAGGTCACGCCGGCGGGTATGGGATGCTTGATGCCGGTCTCCTGTTTTACGACTTGCATGGTTCGGTCCTCTCGTTAGTCGAAATCCTGGCCCGGTGCGGGCTGTGGTAAAGGAACTCCTCGCTCTCGACGGCCGCCAGGATGGCGTCCGGAGACGGCCGCGGCGAGGGCCGCGGAGGTTGCGCCGGCACAGAGTCGTCGCGCCACAGATCGCCCGTTTCGGTGCTGCCGGCATTGCCTGAAAAATACGCGCACACCCGGCCCAACCAATCCTGGTTCTTGGTGATCTTCATCCAATAAAGATGCGCGCTCTCGCCCGCATCGCTGAAGAAGCCTACGCCGCCTACCTTCAAACTGTCGTCGGTCCACGAATCCACTTCCTCGCCTTCAATGGATGTGGTCACGCGGTTGCCTTTTACATCCACGGCCACGTGGTACGGCGTGCTGTTGTGAATCATCACGCTGAGGGGTGTTTCCACGCGCTCGCCCTGCTTGCCGCCCACCACCGGATAATGCACCGCCGCGAGCACCGGCCGCAGCCCCGGCTCTATGATTTTGAACTTCATGCCGTAGTAGTTGTTCGGGTCCGACGCGCGAACCGCCCACCCCATGCCCTGGCTTTCAATCTGGCCGAAAAACTCCAGCCGGTAGTCGGTAAAACCCAGGGACGGGTGATACAGCGCCAGTTGGCCCGTGCGTATATACCCGTCGGGATGCCGTGACCATCCGGCCGGCAGAGCCGCGGCCGCCGCGCCCCAGGCTTCCATCCCGCGGAACGTGTCGCTCAGCTCCGCCGCCGCGCGGCTTTGAATCGCGCGGCGTATCTTTTCGATCGGTCCTTCAGAGGCTCGCGGCGCCGGAGGAACAAAAACCGAGCGGACGCGCGCGAAGGCCGCCGTGAAATCCCGCCCGGCCGATGACGATGGCGTCTCCACCGAAGGCCAGTCCGTCTTCACCGCGAGCAATTCGCGCCCGATCTTGGCCGAACCGGCGCCGAACCACAAGCCCACCGCCATCAGCAGGGCCGCCGCCACCGCTCGCGCGGGCGCGCGCAGACGGCTGTGCTGGGTGCGCCGCGCCGCATTCGCAATGCTGAAGATTTCGGTGAACGATGGCGTCTCCCGCTCCCGCTTCATCGGGATGAGCGCCAGATCTTCCAGGCGGTCGAAAGCCGTCCGCATCGCGAATCTCGGCGGCAGTGCCGGAATGCTTCTGGTCAGCCATGCCAGATTCCGCTTGGGCGCCATGGGAACCCGCTGGCAGAAGAATTCCAGCGGAACCAATGGCCCTTGCGGGAAGGCCGCGCCTGGCTGATCGGCGCCCGTTGTGGGTGGCACGATGGAGATCGTGGAGAGCGGCTCGATCCGCGCCGCGCGGCAGTCGGGAACGGCCGTCCCGGGAACCGCCAAGCCCGCTTCCGATACGCGGAACGCGCCGGTCGAACTGCCGGTCGTCTGCGCCAGCACCAGGTCCGGGAATCGGATCACGCCGGAGCCCGCTGCCGCAGCCGGCTCCGCCGCCAGACTCGAGCCACGTTCCGGCGAGGCCGGGTTCGGTATCCGTTGCGCCGCCGGCCCCGCGGGCGTGGATCGGCGTTTTCCAGCGAGGCCCAGGCCCGCCAGATCCGGCACACAAAACGCCGCGGGCTGCAAGGCGACTTCGGCGATGCTCTCCGCGAGCCGCGCCGAGACGTAAGCCACTACTGGTTCGGCCAAAGGAGCGAGCCGCCAGCCGGCGCTCTCGCGCATCATCGGCTCGGCAATCGCCAGCGCCGCCGCACCAGGCACTTGGACCGCGGCTTCGAGCGGCAACGCTGCGGCCTCGACCGGCCAGACTTCGCGCTCTACTTCGCACGCCGGCGGAGGCGTCATCCAGGATTCCGGCGGAGGCACCGCCTCCACGGCCTCCGCAACATCTTCCGCCGTTTCCGTCTGTGCTTCCGGCACGGCCGTCAATGCCAGTTCCGGCAACCGCACGGCGCTCGATCGAAACTCGACCGCCTGAGCCATCGGCGTGGCCGGGAAGAGAGTCTCCGCCGCTTCTGGCGCCGCAGCGGCCATCGCCCCGCAGCCTTCCAGAACGAGCGACGGCACGTCCGCCGGCTCGAGCGTCCATGCCACTCTCGTGGCTGGTGCGGCCGCAGCCGGGAAGGCCGCCGCATCGGCATACGGTGCGGGCGGAAGCAGAGCCTCCACCACTTCGGCTGCCGGAGCCGCCATCATGCCGCAGCCTTCGAACTCGAGCCACACTTCCGAGATCGGCTCCGGGACCCACGCGCTTACCATCGCCGACGCGGCTGGGAACGCCAACTCTCCGGCATACGGCGCCGGGGGCCATAACGCCTCCGCCGCTTCCGCCGCCGGAGCCGCCGCCGTGCCACAATCCGGCAGCGCCAGCGACAATTCGCCGGCCTGTTCCAGCGTCCAGGCGCTTCCCATCTCGACCGCCGCGGGGAATGCCATCGCCGCACCATACGGCGTCACCGGTAGCAGGGCTTCCACCGCTTCCGCCGCCGGAGTTGGCACAGGGCCGCGGATCTCGGGCGCCGCCGCCAATCCGTCGACCGGTTCCAGAACCCACGCCTGAGTCGACGCCGCCGCGGCCGGGAACGCCATGTCTTCGGCATACCGCGCCGGGCGAAATAGCGCCTCCACCGCTTCCGCCGCCGGAGCCGCTACCAGGCCCCTGATTCCGATCACCAGCGGTGCTGCCACCATCGCCATCGCGGCTGGTTCCAGAATCGGCGCCGTCCTTCGGGCTACTTCCGGCGTGGCCATGATGTAGGCCGCTTCGTTGGCTTCGGGGATATCCCAGAACGCGGCCCCCGCCAGCGGCGGCGATTCCGCGACCTCTCCGCTCCCGGGCGGCATGCTATCTTCCGCCGCCAGTTCGAAGCGGGGGAATTGAATGTCCGGGCAATATACCGAGGGTCCGGCGTGCGATCGCGCGCAGAGGTCCGGCGCGAAAGGCGCCCAGTGAGATCCGGTGAGAGCTTTCGCCCCCTGGCCTCGCACGCCGCCAATCGAAACCGGCCACCCATCGCGCAATTCAGTTGCGCTGCTGCTGTGTCCGAATTCCCAGACCGCAACCGAGCGATTTAAATTGCCTGACTGTAGCGGCATGTCGATGCGGAAACCGGCAACCGCTGCCGGAGGCGGTTCAGGCGCAGCCAGATCCTCGATCGCTCTTCCCAGGCGCGCACCGTAACTCTTCCGGTGCGCGGGACTGCAGAATTCGCGATCGCGCATCTGCCGAACTAGACCGATCTCTTTGCCGCAATACAGGCAGCCCACGCAGCCTCATTAATACTAGTACTACTATCCGTGCTGATTATAGCGTTACTTTCCCCTGATTATGCCGGATTAAATTCCGTCAAATTACCATAGTTTTCGATAGCAAGGGCCGGTATTCGAATGTTAATTGGCTTACACTTCCCCGCGCCCGTTTGGCCCCCGCGCGGCTCTCCCGGCAACCTGTTTATTAGGTGATAATCAGGACCCTGGCCGGCGTGTAACCCGCCGCAGGCTCTTGAGTTCCGCAGAATCCGGACCGGCTGCGGTAACATTCCCTGTTTTCGCTTCGCCTACATGGTGTTACCCCCATGGCTGCTAACCGTTTCTATACCTCTATTGGGCGCCTCCTGTTGGTCGCCTGCGTTGTCGTAATGGGCTTGATGGCTTCGGAACATCATGGCAACGTCAAATCCGGGGGCCTACCCGTCCCCGGCGCATCCGTAACCGCCACCCAAGGCGACAAGAAGGTCCTCACCACCACCGACGAGAATGGGTTCTATGCATTCCCGGAGCTCGCCGATGGTGTTTGGACCATCAGCGTCGACATGCTGGGCTTCGAGAAGGTCAGCCGCGAGATCGGCATTGCCGCCGACGCGCCAAGCCCGCTTTGGGATCTCAAAATGCAGTCACTGGAAGCCATGACCGCGCCGCCTCCCCCACCCCCGACGCCGGCCGCACCCGCCGTGCCGGCTGCCACGGCTCCGGCAACTACGGCTACCGCCGATAAGCCCGCCGAAACCAAACCGGCGGTGCCGGCGGCCACCGATACCAAAGCTGCTGATACCAAGCCCGCTGCCACCACCACGGCCGCGGCCAGCAATGCCAAGCCGCCGGCCAAGGGGAACTCCAAGAATTCCAAGAACGCTACCACGTCCAAGCCCGCTGGAAACAACGGGAATCCCTCTCTCACCCAAGCCCTCGGTGGATCCACCGTGGCACGGCCCGGCGGGTCGCAGCAGGGCGGTTTTCAGCGCATCGGCGTAAACCAGTCCGGCGATGTCGCCGCCCCCGACGCGGCCATGAACAATGACCTCGCCGCGAACAGCGACCTCTCCCAGAGCGCCAACGATGCCTTCACCATCAACGGCAGCGTCAGCCAAGGCCTGAATATGCCGGGCCAGGGCGGCGATTGGGGTCCGGGACGCGGCGGCGACATGGGCGGCATGGGCCCCGGCGGCATGATGATGCCCGGCATGAACGGCATGCCCGGCGATCCCACCCAAATGGCAGCCGGCGGTGATGCCGGCGGCGGCCGCGGTGGCCGCGGCGGCGGCGCTCCCGGCGGCGGTGGTCCCGGCGGCGGCGCGGGATTCGGTGGTGGTGGCCGCGGCGGCGGTGGCATGAACATTCCCATGTCCCCGGGCGGCGGTGGACGCGGCGGACGCGGCGGCGGCGGTCGTGGCGGCCCCGGTGGCCGTGGCGGTGTGGGCTCTTTCGGCAACAATCGCCGCGATCCGCGCTCTCGTTACAACTTCAGCGCCAGCGGCATTCTGACCAACTCCGCGCTCAATGCGCGTGACTATTCCATCACCGGCCAGGACGTTTCCAAACCCAATAGGCAGAGCATCCGCTCTACCCTGACCGCCGGCGGCCCGCTGAAGATTCCGCATCTGCTCACCAGCAACAAGGGCACCTTCACCATTAATTACACGCTCGGCCGCGCCCGCACCGGGACCACCTACAGCTACCTGGTGCCCACCGACGCAGAGAAGGCTGGGAATTTTGCCGGCGTGACTGGCACTAACGGACTTCCCCTCGTCCTGTACAACGGCGCGACGCCCTACTCCAACAACCAGATCCCGCTCACCAGCATTAACTCAGCCGCGCTTGCCTTGCTGAAATACTACCCGGAGCCGAATTTCACCGGCGGCACCGCCAATGCACCGCTGAACTATGCTGCCTCGGCATCGGGCGCCACCAACTCAGACAACGTCAATGCCCGTCTGAGCTACAGCTTCAATACCAAGAACCAGGTGAACGGCGGCCTGCAGTACCAGCGCAGCAACACCACCACGCCCAGCGTCTTCGCGGCCACCATTCCTGGCTGGAAAGATCTCGCAAGCAACAACGGCATCAATGCCAATGCCTCCTACATCTACCATTTCAGCCTGCACGTGATCGCCACCAGCCGGTACACCTACAGCAAGGCTCATCAGCTCACCACGCCGTATTTCGCCAACCTTACTAACGTGGAAGGCACTTTGGGCATCACCGGCACCGACCAGTTACCGCTCAATTGGGGGCCGCCCGCTCTCAACTTCTCGGGAAGCGGCATCCTCGGACTGTCCGACGCGAGAGCCAGTTACAACCATCCCCAGACCAGCGCGGTTGGCGAAACGGTGCTCTGGGTACACGGCGCGCACCAATTCCAGTTCGGCGGGGATTTCAGCCGGCGCCAGGCCAACACCCTGAGCCAGAACAACCCGCGCGGCACTTACTCCTTCACCGGCGTCGCCACCGCTCTGAATGGCATCGCCAGCAACGGAACCGGGTACGATCTTGCCGATTTCCTGCTCGGCACTCCCAGCACCATGTCGCTCAACGTCGCCAACTCGTTGAACAATTCGCAAGGCGCCGCGCTCATTGCGGCCGGCAGTTCGCCGCCGGCGAATCTAGTGGCCATCCAGAACACGCCCAGCGGCGGCGACCGCTACCTGCGAACTAGCGTCTACGATCTTTTCGCCAACGATCAGTGGCAGCTCAGCCCGAGGCTCTCGCTTAGCCTGGGCCTGCGGTGGGATTATCAGGCGCCCACCACCGAGTTGTACAACCGCCTCGCCACCATCGACCTCCCGGGCAATTTCATGGTTCCGACTAGCATCGGTGCGGCGGCGGTCGTGGCCGGAGGCACCGGTCCCGCAACGGGCATCCACTACAGCGACTCCATGCTGCACGGCCAGAAGACCGATTTTTCACCGCGCATCGGTTTTGCCTGGAAGCCGTTCGCCAAACGCTCCACCGTGGTTCGCGGCGGGTATGGCATCCAATTCTCCCCGTCCGTATATTCCAGTCTAGTCGCGCAGTTGGATGCGCAAGCACCGTTCGCTACTGAATTCCTCCTCCAGAACAAATGCAACGCCACGCTGCAGAACGGTCTCAATCTGACCTCCTTGACGCAGCTTGGCTGTGCCAGCGGTAATCAGGCAACCACTACCCAGGCCATCAACGCGAACTTCCGCGTCGGCTACGCGCAGCTCTGGCAACTGGCGATCCAGCAAAACCTGAAGTGGAACATGGTTTCCACCGTCACGTATTTCGCGTCGAAGGGCACCGCGCTTCCGCAGCAGTTGCTGCCGAATTCTTATGCGCCCGGCGGCTCGCCGACTTGCGCCTCGGGCTTTATCTGCCCGGCCGGATACACCTACGAAACTTCCAACGGCAATAGCGTCTATGACTCGGTGCAGGCTCAGTTGAACCGCCGCACCCGCGGCGGTCTCGGTTGGAACCTCAGTTACTCTTTCGCCAAGAGCATCGATGACTCTTTCGGCGGCATCGCTCAGAACTGGCTGGATCCCTCCGGCGAGCGCGGCCGCACTGCCGGCGTGCGCAACCAGACCTTTACCACCTCACTCAATTACTCTACCGGCGTCGGCACCCGCGGAGGCGCCCTCATCAACGGATGGAAGGGCGTCATCATCAAAGACTGGATGCTTACCACCAACATAACCGTGGCCAGCGGCGCGCCCATCACTCCCACCGCCGGCAAGCTATTGGGCGGAGGAACCGCACAGGCCAATATCCGGGCCTATTACAATGGCCAACCCGCTTATATCGATGGCACTCTGAACCCGGCCGCATTCTCGGCGCCTCCCAGCGGACTGTATGGCAATATCGGCCGCGATGCGCTCACCGGACCCGGCCAGTTTTCAATAAGCGCCAACGCCAGCCGCACCTTCCGCCTGGCGGACCGCAAGAACCTGACATTCAGTCTCCAGTCCCAGAACCCCATCAACCACCCCGTCGTTTCCAGTTGGTACTTGAACGCCACAAGTCTGAATCAGTTCGGGCTGGTCCAAAACTACGGCTCAATGCGCACTGTCACCGCCACCTTGAGGTTTAATTTCTAATGCGAGTTACACTCTTCACCATCCTTGCTGCGCTGCTGATCGCTTCCGCGCAGCAGGTCGCCACCCAGCCACCCGCCGCGCCGCAGAAATCCGCCGCGAAATCGGCGGCGCAAAAGAAGGGCACCGCCGCGCCCGGCGCCAAGAAGGTCTACAGCTTCACCGACACAGTGCAATTGGTGGTGGTCGACGTCTTTGCCAAGGACAAGAACGGCAATCCCGTGCCCGGCTTGAAAGCCGCCGATTTCGCCATCACCGAAGACGGCAAGCCCCAGGACATCAAGGTCTGCGAATACCAGGAGCTGAAGTCCGATCCCATCACCACGCCGCCGGCCACTCTGGAAACGCGTCCCGACGCCGCTGCAGCACCCAAACCGGCCACACTGGAAATCAAGGCCGTCACGTCGAACCAGATCGCCCCGGCCCAGGCCGGCGAGGTCAAGTACAAAGACAAG
Organism: Bryobacterales bacterium; assembly: GCA_003167255.1. Taxonomy (GTDB): domain Bacteria; phylum Acidobacteriota; class Terriglobia; order Bryobacterales; family Bryobacteraceae; genus PALSA-129. Next base: position 79,590 of record PMTR01000111.1, on the reverse strand, counting down.
CGCCTCATGGTCCTGTTCTTCGACATGACCTCCATGCCCATTCAGGATCAGATCCGCGCCCAGGATTCCGCCGTCAAGTTCGTAAAGACCCAGATCACCGCGTCGGATCTGGTAGCCATCATGACTTTTGCCGCCGACGTCAAGGTAGTCAGAGACTTCACCGATGACCGCGACCAACTCATCAAGGACATCAAGGGCCTGACCGTCGGCGAAGGCACCGGTTTCGACTCCACCGATTCGAGCGATGCCGCTTCCGATACCGGCGCCGCGTTCAGCGCCGACGATTCCGAATTCAACATTTTCAACACCGACCGCCAGTTGTCCGCGTTGGAAACCGCCGCCAAGATGCTCGGCTCACTCCCCGAAAAGAAGGCCTTGGTCTACTTCGCCAGCGGCTTGAGCCAAGACAAAAACGGCAACAACCAGGCGCAATTGACCGCTACCGAAAACGCCGCCATCAAAGCTAACGTCTCCTTCTACCCCATCGACGCGCGCGGCTTGGTGGCCTCCGGTCCGCTCGGCGACGCCACCAAGGGCGCCACTAGCGGCCAGGGCGCCTTCACCGGCAGTTCGCAGCGGTCGGCCCAAGCCAGCTTCCAAGGCCAGCAGGAAACCCTCACTACCCTGGCCGCCGACACCGGCGGCAAAGCGCTGCTCGATAACAACGATCTCGGCGTCGGCATCGTGCAGGCCCAGAAGGATATTTCCAGCTACTACATCCTCGGCTATTACAGCACCAACACCGCGCTCGACGGCCACTATCGCAAGATCGACCTCAAGATCAAGAAGGACCTCTCCGCCAAGCTGGAATACCGCCACGGTTACTTCGCCGGCAAGCTGTTTAAGAAGTTCGACTCCGAGGACAAGGAACGCCAGCTCTCCGAAGCCCTGATGCTGGGCGACCCCATCACCGATATTACGGTCGTCGCCGAAATCGATTATTTCCGCCTGGCGCGCGACAGCTACTTCGTGCCCGTGGAAGTCAAGATTCCCGGCAGCGAACTGGAACTCGCCATGCACGGCGGCGCCGAGACTACCCGCCTCGATTTCATCGGACAGGTCAAGGATTCCAAGGGTGACATCAAGGGCAACGTCCGCGACTACGTCGAGCTCAAGCTCAAGGACCAGAACGCCGCCGAACTTTCCAAGCGCTCCATCGCTTACGACACCGGCTTTACCCTGCCGCCCGGCTCCTATTCGCTGAAATTCCTCGCCCGCGACAACGAAACTGGCATGATCGGGACCTACGAACAGAAGTTCGTCATCCCCGACCTCTCCACTAACCAGACCACCCTGGCCACCAGCTCCGTGATCCTGAGCAACCAGCGGCAGCCCGTAAACGAAGCGCTGTACTCGGCCGAGAAGGATAAGAAACTGCTCGCCGAGAATCCCCTGGTGCAGGACAACCAGAAGCTGATTCCCAGCGTGACGCGCGTCTTCAAGAAGAGCCAGGAAATGTACGTCTACCTGGAAACCTACGAACCGCTGGCCGAAACCACCGAGCCGGTGGTGGCCAACGTCAGCTTCTTCCACGGCAAGACTCTGGCCTTCCAGACCGAGCAGTTAGTGGTAAAGGACGGGTTGGATAAGAAGACCAAGGCCCTGCCGATCCGCTTCTCCCTGCCGCTCGCCAAGCTCCAGCCCGGAAGATACGAATGCCAGGTAAGCATCATGAACCCCACCGAGAAGAAGTTCAGCTTCACGCGGGCGCAGATCATGGTGGTGCCGTAGGCTAGAGGGGATATGTCCCAAGGCGCCGGAGTCTTCTTGGGCAGGAATAGACGGGTCACCGCCGAAGTCCGGATCGCGCATTACTCCAACGGCAATCTGTTCCCGCAAAACGCTGGGGTGACGATTCCTCTCGGCTTCTATCTCGGATCCACCTTCTGAAAGACATCCGTCGAAATCGGCCGGCCGGCGTCCCTTTTTCCTTATTAGGCCGGCCGCAGCAGAAGAGTAATCGCGTCCAGTCGCGACAGCTTGAATACTGCTCGGCGTCGGTTGGGGCGGAACGACTTTACTTAGCCGTTTCGGAGTGAAGCACGGATAGCGAAACGGCCTCCCGGGCGCCTTCTCGAATGGTCTTCGCCGTAACCTTACTCTCCCACTGTTTCATGAACTCCGGATCCATATAGGCTCCCGGCTCAATGTCGTCCCAGGCAAAGAATTTGTACGTGCCGGGAACGATTCCGCTGAGGCTGAATCGGCCGGACGCGTCCGCTACCGCCGTGCGGTAATACATTTCACGATTCCGCCGCCCGTCTTCCTGTGGAACCAGGGCCACGGTTGCGCCCGCAACCGGCTGCTGGTTTTTGTCGTCCAGCGCGACTCCATCGACCGTCGCGGAGGCTGGGCTGAGCACGATCTCCAGTGGGGCGATCTTGCCGGCGCATTCGAAGCCGAGGTCAAGCACATTGCGGTCTCCGCTGTGCGCGGCTTCCATATAGAAACCCTCGGGCAGGTGAAACAATTCGACATCATAGAGGCCTGCTTCCACGTCCTCGATTTCGAAGCCGCCATCCTCTCGAACGTGGGTTCCGCGCTCTTTTACCAGCGCGAAACCGTCCGCCCGGGGCCGTAGCAGGACGCTAATGCCGGTCATATCCCGCGCAGTTTTGTCCTTCAGTCGCACTTTGCCGGTCACCCTGACCCGCGGAGCGAAGCGGACTTCCACGCCATCGACGTCCTTGTCATACACCCCTACTTCACAATGAGTCTGAAAGTTATTAGGGTAAGTTCCCACCCATGCGTAGACGGCATAGGAGCCTGGGGGGACGCCACGAATCTCGAAGTTGCCCTTCCCGTCCACTATTCCGGAAAGAGTTCCGGCCAAAGCCGCGCTAATGTCCGACCCGAGGGGAGCTAGCACGACGCTCAGATTCGGCGAGCCGGGCAGCAGGTCTTGCGTCACCTTGCCCCTAATAGTATAGGCCGCTTTCTTTAGAAGCTTGATAGTGAGACCTCCGGCCTCCTCTCCTGCCGGAACGTCGATTGATGCCGCCGCTCTGGCATCGACCGTGCCCGGATAATAGGTCGGAGCAAAGCTCGTGTCGGCCGCACGGCGAACCACCAATCCGCCGCCAGGCGTTGCTTCCTTTGCCACGCGATAGAAGCCGGCTACCAGAAAGTACTGCCCCGCGGGAAGCTTCGCAATTCGGAAGGCACCCAAGTCGTTGGTCGTCGCCTGGCCCGCTGTAACCAGAGTTCTCCGCCCGCTTTCGAATCGAAAGGTCTGGGCCTGCACGCTTGCGTGCTCAACCGGTTCTCCATCCTCGTCCAACACGCGCCCCGTGGCGGCGCCCAGCGGAACCAGGCGAAGAATCAGACCGTCTGTGCGCTCTCCGGCCGGGACAAGAATCGGCATCCCCGGGCCACCTCGCCTCTTGGCCCCGAACTCGCTGGCTTCGAAACCGCTACTCTGAAAACTAATGAGCACGTATCTCCCTGGCGGCACGTTGCCGATGATAAATCGCCCCTGTGAATCTGTCGCCGTCTTTATCTCAATCGGCTGCTCCGTGGATCCGGCCGGGCGGTCTAAGGCATTTAGCCTCAAGGTTGCTTTCGCAATAGGTTCGCCAGTCTTAGCATTGACCACCTGACCTACAACGATGCCGGTTTTGACTGAAGGCACTTGCGGCCACAAGACCTGTGCAAACAAATAGAATAAGAGAGTCCTGCCCATTCATGCACCCCGCTATAGGAAGGCTATCCGGTCCTTCAGCGGCTGTCAAGCAGTTTTCGCGCTTCCAGACAGCGTAAGGACAAATTGAAATCGAATTCAAACTTTTCTATTGACATCCCCCTCCCGACCTTCCCATAATATCCGCAGGTCGAACCTGTCGTTTCCTAAATGGGGAGGCTGATAGATGCGAGGTATTATTCAGCGTTACCGAGGTGTTGTTTGTCTTGCCGTGTTCCTAGGGGGATCGGCCGCAATGCTAGTCGGTAGGCATCGGGCCAGCGCCAGTATTAGCGTTCCTGTCGGCTACGCCAAGGTGAGCAAAATGATGAACTATCCGAGCGCGGGGAAGCCGACGCTGACTTCAATGCGCTTCCGGTACCAATCGCGTACCGGGGCATTTCGACAGATAGTTACCAACTTCAAGCCCGATGGGACGGTGTGGACCAGCATTTTGTTTTCGGTGCCTGGGAAGGGCACCTTTCAGAGTTCCGCCGACAACCAGAAGGTCACCTACGTATCGTTTGCCCCAGAGCACCCCGCGGCTTATGCTGAGGCACTTGCCCGGAGGAGACCAGAATTTCTCCGTGAGGAAAGGGTCGCGGGTTATCGGGTGCTTGTGATGCATAGTGGCAGTAATGGCTCCGGCACAACCTCAGAATTTTGGGAGGCCCCCGAGCTGAACGGTGAGCCGCTCCGCGCGGTGTTTACCACGAAGGCGGGGGTGGTTCAGGAAGAGACGATACAGGTAGTGCCTGGTGAGCCAGATCGCGCCCTGTACTTCCAGGATGTAACCTTACCCGTTTCCATCGCATCATACGAAGCAAGAATGCTGCGTCTGCAGCAGCGCGGCAAGTCAGCTGCCGCTGCTAAGCTAGGCGAAATGCTTGAATTGTCTCGCCCGGGGTTTCCGTCCGTAGTACGCGAGCCGTCGGCCTCTACGTATCAGCAAACTAAGTAATGGCTCAGAGGCTGGCTAGTTCATTAAGGGGGTTTGCAAATGAAAGTGCTAAAGAAGTCAAGGGTGCAAATTGCACTAGTAGTTCTCGGCCTGCTGCAGCTCGGTTGGGGTATCAACGTGCTGCGGGCGCAGGACTGCAGCGGTGGGACCAACTGCGACAGTCTCACGGTTACTGGGTCCTATTGTCTCATTGGATGCAGCGGCTGCTGCTCGATATTGGCAGATAATCAGTCGCAATGTTGCTGCGTGTGGGTGGGACCCTGCGACGACCCCTTTGGTTTCAACGGTAGCATATATGAATGCTGCAGTGGTTGCTACGGCGGTCTCCCGCTGCAAAACTGATCGCGCGTACGAGAGCGTCGAGGAGAACTCCGTCAGCCTGAACTGCAGGCTGAGGGGACAGTCACAGGTTTTCCTGTGTCACCGGTTCTCCTGAGTCGAACCGAAGCTCTAGCTCTGGCGGGTCAGGCTGGTCCAATAACGCTCCCTTGGTGCCACACCAAAGCGCTGTCACGATAAAAATGCTGCAATTGGCCGCTTTGTAGGAGTGCGATGACCTCCAGATCAAACCCGTAACTTCCTTCAAGCAACGCGATGACCTCCTGCACTGGGCTCTGATCGCTCCCGAACGCTGCTGTCATGGTCCAATTCCCAGCATTCTGATTGTCGCGATACCAATGTTGCGCCTGGCCAGCGCAAGCAACACATAACTCGAAACTGCCTACCGAGTTCTCATCGGCCGCGCCGTATTGTCCTTCAATCATACACGCCGGCGACGAGATGTTTCCACCAAAGGATTCGCCGGTCTTCCAGACGTTGCCGGCGTCGTTGTCACGCCAGAAGTGTTGCATCTGTCCACTGGCGAGTATCGCAACAACCTCGAAGTTACCCTGCTTGCCGTAATGAGACTGCACGAAAGCAGGCCCGCTGAATGCGATATCTGCTCCGAAAGTTGCTCCCTTGTACCATGTATACGGAGTCACGCCATTGTTCCTCCACCAGTGTTCGAGAACACCGGCAGAGTTGCGGACGACAACCTCGAAATTGCCAGGGCTCCCGTAGTTGCTTTGAATGAAGGCGGCCCGAGTGGTCGCGTCGTTCGGACCGAAGTCACCGTCGTCGAACCATTTCTGTGAAGCCTGATCGAAGTACCAGTGATGGAGGCGTCCGCCCGTCGTGACATGGACGGTTTCGAAGTTTCGGTTAAAGGTGGTCTGGCACAGCGTAGGGAAGCTAGCAGCGCCAGCGCCAAACGTCTCAGCGAGGGCCCATGCCAAGCTCGCGCCATCGCGCCAATAGTGACGTATCTGACCGGTCGCTTCACCCGCAACCTTGCCCGTCAGGGAGACGAGCTCAAAATTGTCGTGGTCCGCGCCGTCGCCGCTTTCGACCATGCCCCCGCTATGCAGCCGGCGCTTCGTCCAGGGATCGGGATTAGTGCCGTAAAGGCCGCCCTGTCCATACGTGTCGGACTGGACCGCCCCGTACCCGATGTAGCCGAAGCCCTGTTCGCCCCATGTGGTTCCCTGGGAATTCTTGATAATCCACGCTGGCGGATTCTGAGTGTCGTCGTAGCCGACTATGAGGACGAAATGGCCAGCGCCTGAGCTCCAATCGACATTAGGAGGATCGGTCAAAACGCTCGAACCGTATACGTTAAAGGCATCGTCGCAAATCAGATAGGTCATAATAGGGCCGACCAGATCCAGCCAAAGCTTTTGCAGCCGATAACCATTCCCGGCTCCCGATGCGAGGTGAGTGTAGTTTGCCGAATCGATCTTTACGGTCCTCCCGCTGTGGTCGGCACAGAGAACCACGGGAGGATTGTTTGCCGTATACGGGACGCAGCCACGATCGGAGACGCCGTTCGCAGCCGCATAGGGTATCGCATTGTCAGGGGTTCCACCGTCGCTGCATTTTGCATTGCATCCTTCGCGAATCTCGGACTCGGATAGTTTTGCCCAGGCGCAATGCTCTATCCGAACCATGGATTCGATAAGGGCCGCTGTCGCGAAGGCCCAGCAGTCGGCGCAGGTTTGACTTTGAATTGAGGTGATCCATTTCCAGCCAAACCGGTTTCGCCAATCGACTACGCTGGGAAGGGGCGCGCCCGAAGGAGGACGCCCAGGCACCATGGGGGGCGCGGGCTTCGGAGCACCCGCCGGCGCGAGGTAGCCCAGTTCGATGCGCCGCTGAGCCAAGAATGGGTTAACGGTCGGTCGGGACACGATGGCGAGGGCTTGGTCCTCGGTCAGGATTTGCTCAGGCTTGGGAGCGACTGGTATGCCCCCTGGCCGGAAGGTCGGAATAGGGTCGGTGTCTTTTAGACTTGGGTTAATCTGCCAGGTGAGCTTGACAGAACTCAGTTCACGACGTAAATCTCCTACTGTCTTCATTGGGAATTTCCTCCGTAGGTCTTGTCTAAGAGAGAATCCGCGGCGACGACCGTGGAACCGGGCTGCCGATGCGCCGAAAGGCAACCTCGATGGTCCAGTGGCCGTGGATCTTGATCCCTTTGTTGCTTGGGGTCGGCCGCCGGTTTGGAGGCGCGGCGAGTGCGCCGCCTTCTCGAATTACACCAATCGTATTCATCTATTCTCCTTGCGTTCCTTAGCAATAGAGAACTCCGCAATTTTCTGCACATGAAGGCGGTCTTTGTCTGCCGGAGCGTACCGCCCAACAGAGCTCAAAACCGGCTGATCAGCGCAGTTCATCTAAATGAGTTCACACAAATATCCTCTCCTCGCGCACCGCACGCCGATGCCGCCGGCCCGCGCAAGCCGTCGCACCTTCACCTGTCCTATTAGGCGGGAACTGGTACGAAATTCTGGCATCGACTGCCGAATTCTTATTGAAAGCGAGGACTCGAGGCCATAGGATAGATACATCACACGACGCGTCCTCGGAGGGCGGGATGTCATCCTCGGAACAACCCGACATCACGGACATGCTGCTGGCCTGGAGCCAGGGCGACGAAGCTTCGTTGCAAAAGCTCCTGCCGCTGGTTTATGAGGACCTGCGCCGCATGGCCCGCCGCTACATGAACGGCGAGCGTTCCGGCCACACCCTGCAGACCACTGCCCTCGTCCATGAAGCTTACGAGCGGCTCGTCGATACTCCGCGCGTCCGCTGGCGCGACCGCGCTCATTTCCTGGCCGTGTGCGCGCAGTTGATGCGGCGCGTCCTGGTGGACTATTCCCGCTCGCGCTCATACCTTAAGCGCGGCGGCGGCGCCCCCGTGGCAGTTTTGGACGAAGCGCTTCAGCTCCCCACCGGCCGGTTTCGGGACCTTGCCGCCATCGACGACGCGCTCAACGACCTCGAGAAGTTCGACCGCCGCAAGAGCCAGGTCGTCGAGCTGAAGTTCTTCGGCGGCCTCACGGTTGAGGAAACCGCGGTCTTCCTGAAAGTTTCGCCGGAAACCGTGATGCGCGATTGGAAAGCGGCCAAAGCCTGGATGCTTCGCTACCTGGCGGGCAGCGCGCCGGCCACTGCGCCGGAGCTTTCGTTGACCGCTGAGAACGCCCATGGACGCTGAACGGTGGCAGCGCGTCGAGCGCCTCTATCACGCCGCGCTGGAACGCGAGCCCGCCCGCCGCGCCGCGTTCCTTGCGGAGAGTTCCGGCGGAGACCAGGACCTGCGCCGCGAAGTGGAAGAAATGCTGGCGCTTACGGAGCGGCATGAGAGCTTCCTGGAGCAACCGGCGCTCGAAATCGCGCTCGGCCCCGACGGCATCGCCATCAGCCGGCTTCGCCAAGAGTTCGAAGCCGCACTGGCCCGCAAGGCCGGCGATTCCGGTGGCAAGTTCCGCCTGGATCCGGGTGCCCGCCTGGGGCCTTATGAGGTCGTCGAGCCGGCCGGCGCGGGTGGCATGGGCGAAATTTACAGCGCCCGCGACACGCGCCTAGGCCGGGTCGTCGCACTGAAGGTCCTCGCCGGCCGATTGACGGACCAGGCCGGAATCCGCCGCCGCTTCGAAGCCGAAGCCCAGGCCATCTCCTGCCTCAACCCATCCCAACATCTGCACGCTGTACGATATCGGCCACCACGCGGGCGTCGATTACCTGGTCATGGAGTACCTCGAAGGCCAGACGCTGGCCAAGCGGCTGAAGCAGGGGCCCGTGCCCTATCCGGAGCTGCTGCGCATGGCCACCGAAGTCTCCGGCGCTCTGGCCTACGCCCATGATCGCGGCGTCATCCACCGCGACGTGAAGCCCGCCAACATCATGCTCACCGCCTTTGGCGTCAAGCTGCTCGATTTCGGACTGGCGCGCTGGGCGGAAGAGGCGGAAGCGCTCGGCGCCGTCCCGCTGCCGGACGCCGATTCCTCGCTCACCGTCACCGGTTTGATTCTGGGCACGCCGCAATACATGGCGCCCGAGCAGATCGAGCGGCGCGAAGTCGATGCCCGCACGGACATTTTTACGTTGGGCGCGGTGCTCTTCGAAATTGCCACGGGCCGCAAGGCGTTTGAGGGCCGGACTTCCGAGGAAGTCATGCGTGCCATCCTGGCGGGCAAGGGCCCGGATCGAAGCAGCCTGCAAGCCGCCGTTCCCGCCGGTCTCGCCGATGCCATCCTTCGCTGTCTCAAGAGGCAGCCGGACGAGCGCTGGCAATCCGCAGCGGAGCTTCATCGAAATCTGAAACGGCTTGCTCGCCCGGACGCAGGTCTGCTCTCGCCCCGGCTTGCCAAAGCCGCGCGCATAGGTGCATTTGCCGCGGCCTTGCTAGTCCTGTGCACGGCAAAAGGAGACAGCGGTTCGGCCGTCCGCCGGCACATCCAATTCAGAAACGACACGAAATACGAAGTCCTCCGGAGTTTCCCCGCCAGGGATAGCCGGCCCGCCGGCCCTCTCGGTTTGACCGCCGGCCCGCACGGAGCCTTGTACGGAACCACCGCGAACGGGGGCGATGCGTGGGCCGGCACCGTTTTCGAGTTGGATCCGCCGCTCACTCCCGACGGGCAGTGGGTCCTCAGGGTTCTGTATCCCTTTACCGGCGGCGCCGACGGGGCGAGCCCCGGCGGCCTGACTGTGGGTAAAGACGGCAGACTTTATGGCACCACCGCTTTCGGCGGAGCGTCGGGAAATGGCACGGTATTCGAGTTGACCCCGCCCGAATCGCCGGGGCGCGCTTGGGCCGAGAAGGTGCTCCATCACTTCACGCGCCAGGGCGGAGACGGCTGCGACCCTGACGGAACTTTGATTTTCGGCAAGAACGGAGAACTGTATGGCACTACCCAGAGCGGCGGGACTCCAGGCCAGGGAGATGGAATCGTCTTCCGGTTGACACCGCCCGCGATTCCCGGTGGGCCCTGGGCCGAAACGGTGCTTTACACGTTCACCGGACCGAATGACGGCGCCAATCCGCAAGCGGATTTGACGCTGGACAAGGCCGGAGCACTCTATGGCACAACCAACTGCGCCACTCCGGGCGCCGGCGTGGTTTTCAAGTTGGAGCCGCCCGCAACGCCCGGCACGGGGTGGACGGAAACCGTGCTGCACCACTTCACCGGCGAACACGGGGATGGGGCTTGTTCCAGCGGCGGCCTTATGTTCGGGAAAAATGGAGCGCTCTATGGCACCACAACCATGGGCGAGCGGGGGCGCGGCTCGGTTTTCGAGCTGAAGCCGCCGGCAACGCCGGGTGGGCCCTGGAGCGAGACCGTGCTGCACCCGTTCACCGGCCTGAACGGCGACGGTTCGGATGTGGTCGGGGCTCTGGCGCCCGGCCCCGATGGTGCGCTCTATGGTGCCACCCGATCGGGCGGGCAGTGGGGGGCTGGCACGATATTCGAATTGAAGCCGCCCGCGGCGACCGGCGGCCCATGGACCGAGACGGTGCTCCACACCTTCAAAGGACCCGCCGATGGCGCGGAACCCAGCTTGATACCGCGTCTCATTCTCGAACCCAGTGGGAAGATCTATGGCGTCGCCGCCCATGGAGGATCGGAAGGCGGCGGAACGGTATTTCGATTGACGTTCTGAAGCCTGCGGCGCCGCACCTCCACCCATGCACCCATGGGGACAGACCAATCTGTCCCAAGGCGCCGCCTTTGCCAAACGCTCCCTGACGGTCGCGGCTCTGATTGGGGTGCACGCCGTTCCACGTCCATGCCGCACACCCGGGAGAAATAAGGCGCAGCCTCAAAACAGCAGGCGCAGCATGAACTGGATGGTGCGCGGAGGGTTCCACTGGGAGATGTTGCCTTGGAACACGGCGGTCCCTTTTTGATTGTCCGGGCCCAGGTAGGTCTGATCGCCAACCAGCCAGTTGGCATTGTTGAAGACGTTGATCGCGTCGGCGCGGAATTCCGCCCTGATGCGCTCCACCAGTAGAATCGACTTGCGCAGGCCGAGGTTCAAGTTGAATGCGCCCGGGCCGGTGAACATGCGCCGCTGCACACTGCCAATGGAGTTTGGGCCGGGCTCCTGGAAGGCGCTGGCCGGAGCGCTCACATAGCTTACACCGCCATCCGGAGTTTTGCGGATACCGAAGAAGGGCGCGATCTGGCCGGCGGTGAGAGAGGTCACCACCGTATTCTGGGCGGAATTCGCTTGCGAATTGAAGGTGCCGAGGCCCGTGATCATTTGCTGCCGGCCGTCAGGCTCGACCACGTACCCGCCGGAGAGCAACGAGAACGGTGCACCGGATTGGGCGATGGCGATACCGCTGAGGCTCCATCCGCGCAGAATCGTTCCCCACGCGCCCCTGGACGGCGTCCGCCGCCCGGAAAACGGAAGGTCGTACGTTGCGGCGGCCTTGACCACGCGGGTCACGTTAAACGGCGACGGCGCCCAATCGTGCGATGGATTATTTATGTCGAGGTACGGATCGACAGCACCGGGCTGGTAATCGTCCAAGGTGCTGTAGACCTTGGAAAGAACATAGCTGGCCGTGAGACTCAGGCCGGCCGCGGCACGCCGCGTCACCGTCAACTCAAGGCCGTCGTATCGCGATGTGCCAAGGTGCGACAGCACGTCGATGCCCTGCGGAGTAAGCGGATTCCCCAGGAAGGCATAGTCGCCGTTGGGATTGTATCCCTGGCCTTCAAACCATCGACCCAACTCGCCCACTTGTCCCGTGCGGATCAGGGAAATCGCATACAAATCGGGTTGGCAATTCTGGAGGTTGAAGTTGGCACAAAGCCCGCCTCCCGGCATCAATGGGAATCCGCTGGTAGGCCCACCACTGTTCAGAGCGGATTGCACCTGGTGGAAGGAGCTAAGAAAGCTTGGAAACAACATGACCTGGTTCCGATCCGCGGACCGAAGCCCTTCTTCCATGCGGTTTCCTATGTACCGCACATCGAAGTGGAATCCCTTCCACTCAGATTCCACTCCGACGTTCCAATATCGGACGTTGGGCATTTGGTAGTCCGGATCGACCCCGTACACCGTGCCAGGCTCCTGACCATAGCTATTCGCAAAGGAGAGGAGCGATGGCAGGGTGAGTGCGGGCATAACGGGGGTGGGGATCAGCGGCGCTCTGGAGAGGGGGACTGGGGCGCCGCTCAGGTCCGCGGAGACGTTGAAGCTCTGGAACGGGTTCCGCAGGGCAAAGATGCTCAAAGCCGGCAGCAACTCGTCATAAATCTGGCTGGCGCTCGTGCCCCCGCGCAGAACGATAGGCAGCTTCGAGGACGGTTTCCAGGCGACGCCCGCATAACCGGATAGGTTGTTGAGGTCCGGCCGGTAGAAGGCATGTCCATCGGAAGCATAGGCGAACTTCATCTGCTTGTTGTACACGGAATCGCCGGCCCTGCCGGTCAAGGTCTGGCCGGATAAGATCGGAATGATGGCTGCCCCGGTCTCCTGGGTGGCCGGGATAAAGAAATCGTAGCGCAGACCGGCGGTGATGGTGAGCGAGCGCCACAACCTGCGCGTCACCTGGAAGTACGCGGAGGCCATCGTCGCGGAAAGCTTGCCCCGGGCCGTGGAGCCGGCGGAGTATCCCGAGGTGGGCGAAAGGATGTTGAAGCGTTGATCCGCCTCCGTGATGACGCCTTGAGCAACGTTACTCACGATATATCGTGGGACGGAAAGTGAGTCCAGCGGCCCATTGTTGAAGCCATAAGAGCCCAGTTGATACTGTTGGGCCCGAAACCCCGCCTGCCAGGAGTATTTGTCAGTCACCCTGGTGACGATGTCCTCGAAGCTAGCGCGCCGCTCGGCGCTTCCCTGAGGATCCATGCCGGCCATCGGCTGGCTTACGGAGACGTTCGGATCTTCCAGGGTGGCAATGAAGCCGAACTGCGCGCGTAGCGAATTCCGGTAATCGATTCCCAGGTAACTGGCGCCAGCATGGACCTCATTGGTGAGCCGAGGCGTCTTAGACCAGCGCCAGTAGGCCGCCACTAACCGCGACGATACGTGCGAGGTCAAGGCAGGATGGGCTCCGAAGACGGGCGAATCGGAGGGATCGTCGGCGGAACCGCCCCGGTTGGCGAGAGTCAGGCCCAAGGCGTGGCGCGCCGAGAGAAGATAGTCCAGACGGGCCAGCCCGATGTTAGCCGTCCCGCCGTTGGTTTGCGATCCGCGATACTGGCCGGACGGGTCGGAGGGGATTAGATTGAGAACTTCACGCATCAGGGGATCGCTGCTGGTGAGCGGGCCGATCGATGTCGCGCCAATACGTGTGACGGTGGAATGGTCGATGGCGGACTCGTAGTTGAAAAAGAAGGCTCGTCAGAAGAAATCGTGGGTGGACTCCGGCTCGGGCAGCTTGCCAAGTGAGTGATAGAGGGCGAGTTCGAGGACGCGGTAGGTGCGGAAGCCGTACGATTTTCTCATGGTGACTTTGGCCTTGTTGTTCAAGCCCTCCACGACGCCACTGGAAAGTAGCTTTTGAGCCCGAAAATAATTCAAGATGAGTTCGCGATGCTTTCGTAGCGAGCGGGCGATCTTCTTCATGGGTTCGATACGGGATCGCATGGTCTGGCGGCACCACTCATCGAGGAACTTGCCGGCCCAGGCGGGCGAAGTGTATTCCCAAAGTTGCTGAAAGGCTTCCTTGAGAAGGTAGGCACGGACGGTCTTGAGGTTGTAGCGGAGGAGATCGCGCAACCGGAAATGCTGTTCGGCGCCGAGGTTCTCGCTGCGACGCAGCAGCAACCAGCGGGACTTCTTGAGGACAGGGGCGCGGCCCTCGCGTTTCATGCGGCTGGTTTCCTCGGCACGGACGTTGTCGAGTGCCTTGTTCATATTGGCGACGATGTGGAAGCGGTCGAGGATATGGAGGGCCTCGGAGCAGTTTTCGCGGATGAGTTTCAGATAGGGCTCCCACATATCGGAGCAGACGAAGGCGATTTTGGAAATGACGTCCTTCCCCACGGCGGTGAAGAACCCTTGGAAGGATTCGATAGTCCTCTCTTTGCCTACCCAGAGGAGGCGGGTGATGCCGATGTCGATCTGGTAGACCAGGGTGAGATATTTGTGACCTTTGGCGTACTGGATTTCGTCGACTCCGATGGCGTCAATCTGGCCGAGCACCCGGTGTTGCAAGCCCCAAGTGACCACGTGCTCCACAGCGTCGAAGACCTTGTCCCAGGAAGTGCGAAACGCCTCGGCGGTTTCCTTCCACGACAGCCGGCGCGCCCAGCGGGCCAGAAACAGCATGTAGGCTTTGGTGAGAGTACGTTTGCCATCGGCCCAAGGGACCTCCTCGACGACGACCGCCTGGCAGCGGCGGCAATCGACACGCCGCATGGAGTAAAGCAGAAAAACCAGAAATCCCCAGAAAGGAATAAATTCGAAACGCCGCTCGACGAGTTGATCGTAGCCGGGGGCGGGCTGGTGGCAGCGCGAACAAATCGCCTTGGAGCCCTTACGCGGGCGCATGGCGATTTCAATGCTCTTGTGATCGGAACTGAAGCGGGCCCTCTGGTAAACGAATCCCGGAAAGCGGTGGCACCGATTTAGAATTGTGATGAGCTGCAGCATGAGGTGGAAGATGGCAACTGCGAAACCTACCAAAATAACCCGCGCCGCCGCCTCGCCGCGCCATGGACTGGAACACTACTGCCGGGATCTGAACAGTTGGCCACGCTCGTGGATGGGTCTGGAGAAAGATCTGCCACCCGGCGAGCAACTCGTGACGTTGTTCCGTCCGTTCCTGGAGTACTTGGCAACGTCGGATCTGTCGCCAAAGACGATCCAGAAGCACGTCGACAACATGTGGGCATTAGGAGGAGAGCTCATCACCGAACTCAACTACACGCCCTCGCTCAGAAAAGCGCCAGTGGAGAAAGTTCTGGCCGAGATGATCAAGGACGGTGGCCCCATCCTCCATCACCGCGACTCCGAGGAACAACAGCGATCTTTCGAGTCCACCTGCCGAAAGCTTTGGAAATTCCTCAATCAATCAGAGGGCTAAACGTGGACCAAACGACCCACAGATTTCCCGGACGAGGCAAAAAGAAAGACAGCTTGTCTTTGATCAATGGGCCACCGAAGGTGGCTCCCAGTTGATCGAGCCTGGTGGTGGCGGGCGCATTGCGGCTACTGTCGGCGAAGTATTGTGCGGTAACTCCGGCGGGGGTCCCGAACCAGTACGCCGAGCCGTGCAGGGCCCGTCCGCCGGACGGAGCGGTGAAGGAGGCCTGAGCGCAACCGCAGCCATAAATGGAGCTGCTGGCGACGGCCGCTTCGCCGACCTGATCGGTGTGCAGCGAGAGGGTTGTGGAACTCCCGCGAAAAAGGCCTTCGGTGGCGCTGACGCCCTCGTAGGTGATGTCCATTATGGACAAGGGTTCCCCATAGATAGCCGCCGGAGCGCGGCCGTTTTCCTGCACGCCAGGAAGTGTATACAAAAGATAGAAGGGATCGCGGCCTGGAAGTGGCAGGCGGGCCACCTGGTCGGGAGTGGCCACAAACGCCACATCGATACTGGCGATTTGCAGCGGTTGAGCCGGGGCTTTGGCTGCTGTCGCCAGTTTGGCGTCGCCTGGTGTGAGGCGGATGGGCTCCAGGGAAGTCTCGGTGGCGGGGTCGATTGCGACGCTCTGCAGCGTCTGTTTTGCGAAGTTGGCGGCCTCGACGGTAAGGTCGTAGACCTGCGGTGTCAAAGCGGGGAAGAAGAATCGGCCGCGGCTCGAGGTCTCCGCGTACACGACGGTCGTGTTGCCCACGGTGAGCGTCACGCGCGCGTTTGAGACGGCGCCGCCGGCGGCATCTTCCACCGAGCCGGAGAGACGCCCGGTGGCTTGGGCTCTGGCGAAGGTCTCACCCAGCGGCGCAAGACAAAGAAGCAAAACCCACTTGCAGATGAGCCGGATCCGGGCCGGATCCACGGCGTGAAACACCCTTGCTTGCGTCAACTGATTCCCTCATCTCCGCGCGAGCACAGAACAGACGTGCCGGCGTTTGTACGATTCGCCGGCTATTAGCTCAAAGTGCTAGCCTCGCTCGCCACCTGACATGTAACTTCGCTATTGCCGGAATGCTAATGCAGCACGCAGGAAGCGAAGGCGCCGCTTTTGGCGCCCACTATGGGCCGACTATACCCCCGGCCGCCTTCCCTCGACCCGCCGAGTTGCAGTTCTCCCTTCGGCACCCGTCTTCGGCTCCGCCGAGCGCCACCTTCGTACCAGGAGGCGGGAATTGAGATGAATAACTGGAACCGGCGCCGCCGAATATTATACCTTATTGAATAAAGTGGCCCGGCCCTCTTAATTCGGCTTGAATTTTCGGGTGCCATCCGCCATACTGCCATCTCCGCCCGGCTACTGCGATCGGCAGCGAACGGAGACGATCGGCCCGCGGCTCACCCCGCCTAAGGAGGGATGCTATGAACAGTAAGAAAGCCTTTCTTGCCACGTTGCTCCTGGTCCCCTGGACACATGCCCACGCGGCTCCCCAGGCGACCCCTCAGAACCCACCGGTTCCTTCGCCACCCGCGCCTTTCGAGAGGCCGGTTTCGTTGAAGCGGTTGATTCCCAACCTGCTCAGCGACCAAAAGAAGATCTGGCTATTCCCGCTCCGCCTTGCCCGTGGGAACGATTTGATTCCCACCGGAGCGGTCCTCGGCGCAACTGCCGCCCTGGTTGCTTTGGACCCGCTCGATGCGCCTTACTTTCGCCGCACATCTTCTTTCGGCGGGTTCAATCGGATCTTCACCGGAAATGCCACCGTGTATGCGACGCTTGCCGCCCCGGTCTCGCTCTATGCCGCCGGACTGCTGCGGAAGGATTCGAAGATGCAAAGCACAGCTCTGCTGGCGGTAGAATCCCTG
Source organism: Bryobacterales bacterium (assembly GCA_003167255.1). GTDB lineage: Bacteria > Acidobacteriota > Terriglobia > Bryobacterales > Bryobacteraceae > PALSA-129. The sequence goes on along the minus strand of PMTR01000111.1, from coordinate 62,718 downwards.
ATCGACTGTGACCTCGTTACTGGCGCCATGAAGGACGTCGACCGCCGGCTGCAACCGATCGCCATCGCGCCCAATGGGAATTTCGCTGCCACCTGGTTCAAGGACAACACCCGTTATGGACTCTCGAATGGGAGCTTTCCGTCGGGCCACACGATTGCCGCATTCTCTGTCGCCACCGTCGTCGCACGCCGTTACGGGAAACACCGCTGGGTTCCTTACGTAGCTTATGGACTGGCCGGGGTGGTTGGTTTCTCCAGGATTACGCTCAACGCTCATTTCGTCTCGGATGTCTTCATGGGGGGAGCGCTCGGCTATTCGATCAGCCGCTTTGTCGTATTGCGCCAATAGGCAGGAATGCGGCTGGGCTCCGCTCAACAGTCTATAGCTACTGTCCGGCGCAAAAATGAGCAGGTAAGCCCTTTCGGCCCAGTGGCGAACCTCGACCAGAATCGTCTGTCCTTTCCACTTCCGGCTGAGCAACGCACCCGGCAAGGGCAGGCGGCTATCCGGTTCCCGGCGATTCCGGTTCCCGCGAGTCGTCCGGACGGGTTCACCGCCCACGGTACGCGGAGCGCCACCGTTCGCAAGTCGGCATCCCGTGCGATCTGGTGCGCCCGCGTGCGAGCCCGCTCGGAGAGATCTCCTTCGGCCAAGGCCTGCAGGCGCCAGGCGATCCGCCGGAAGAGATGTCCCCGGTCTTCCGCGATCAGAACCGCAGCCGCACCGAAACCTGAAAGCTCCTCGGTGAATTCCACTGGGTGATGTTGCTACCGAACAAGGAGGTGCTCTTTTGATTGTTCGCTCCCTGGTAGCTTTCGTCGCCCACCAACCAGTTCACGTTGTTGAGCACGTTGATGGACTCGGCGCGGAACTCCGCCGGGATCCGCTCGCTCAGTGAAATCGCTTTTCGTATTCCCAGGTTCAGATTGAACGCTCCCGGCCCCGTGAACATACGCCGCTGCAGATTCCCCACTGCGTCCATGCCGGGCTCCTGAAAGGCCCCCGCCGGAGCATTCACGTAGGTCACGGTACCGTCGGCATTCTTGCGAATACCGAAAAATTTCTGGATCTGCCCCCCAGTCAAAGACGTCACCACCGTGTTTTGTCCTGAGTCCGCTTGCGATGTAGAAGTGCCCAGGCCCGAAATGCCGGTCACGTTTCCAGCGGGCGTGGTCACGGATCCGCCGGAGAGCAGCGAGAACGGCGCTCCGGACTGGGCGATCAGGATGCCGCTGATGCTCCACCCACTGAGAAGCCTGCCGGATAAGCTTCTGGCGGAACTGCGGCCCTTCGAAAAGGGAAGATCCCACGTGGAAACGGCTTTGAATGCGTGTCTCACATTGAACGGGGAGGGGGCCCATTCCAGAGAAGCATTGTACAGGTCCAGATAGGGATCGATCGCCCCCTGCCGGTAATCGTCCAGGTTGCTCAAGACCTTAGAGAGCACGTAGCTGGCGCTCAGACCCAAACCCGTTGTGCGCCGCCGGGACACCGTCAATTGCAGGCCATCGTACCGCGATACGCCAAGGTGCGAGAGCACATAAATCCCCTGCGGCGCCAATGGATTTCCCAGAAAATTGTAGGCGCCGTTCGGATTGTATCCCTGGCCCTCCAGCCACCGGCCCAGTTCAGCCGCCTGGCCCGACTGAATCAGAGACCTCGCGTATAGATCGGGCTGGCAGTTTTGAAGACTGAAATTAGCGCAAATCCCGCCTCCTGGCAGCAGCGGGATGCCTTGGGTGGGAGTGCCGCTTCTTAAACTGGACTGAACGTTTTGGAAAGCCCCAAGAAAGTCCGGAGACATCATCACCTGGTTGCGGTCTACGGAACGAGGGCCCTCTTCCAGACGATTTCCCACATAGCGCACGCCCAACAGCAAGCCCTTCACCTTGGATTCGACGCCCAGGTTCCAGTATTTGATATTCGGCGTTCGCAGGTTCGGATCCACGCCATATACGGGTCCAGGCTGCTGATGGAAGCTGTTGGCGAAAGACAAAAGAGCGGGCAGCGTCAGGTTTGGAGACGTGGGCGCCGGCGTCGCCGAAGCCTTCGACAGCGCAACCGGACTCCCGCTGAGATCCGTGGACACGTTGAAGCTCTGAAACGGGTTCCGCAGAGCGTATATGCTCATGTTGGGAAGCAGATCGTCATTGAAATAGCTGGTGCTGGTGGCCCCGCGCACCACCAGCGGCAGCTTTTCGCTCGGCTTCCAGGCAAGGCCAAAATATTCGGTGAAGTTGTCGGTATCCTTCCGGTAGAAGGGCTGCGCGGCCGAAGCGAACGCAAAAGTCATCTTCTTGTTGTATACCGCGTCCGACGCGACACCCGCTAGAACCGGAATGATGGCGGTGCCGGTTTCTTCCTCCGCCGGAGAAAGGTAATCGTACCTCAGGCCCACGTTGATCGATAGAGAACGAAATGGCTTCCAGTTCTCGTGGAGGTAGGGCGAGATCATGTGCGCGGAAAGCCTGCTGCGGGCCTTGGATCCGCTCGAGTATCCGGAAGTGGACGAAGCGATGTTGAACCGCTGATCGGTTTCAACCATAGTGCCCTGAGCGATGTTGTTAACCACGTAGCGCGGCGCCGTCAGCGAGTCCAGCGGCCCGTTATTGAAACCATCCGACTCCAGACGATACTGCTGAAACCAGAGGCCGGCCTGCAAAGTGTGTTTGCCAATCACCCACGTCAGGTTGTCCTGGTAACTGTGCAGGTGATCCTTACGCGCCTGCGGGTCGATGCCCGGCATAGGCTGGCTGACTGCAACACTCGGATCGTTCAGGACGGCGATGAAGCCAAACTGTGAGCGGAGCGAGTTGCGATAGTCGAGTTCCCACAGACTGGCGCCGGCTCGCAGCTCGTTCGTCAGTTTAGGAGTTGGCGACCAGCGCCAGGAAGTCGCGAAAAAAAACGTCGAGACGCCCAGAGTGGTGGTTGGCTCACGCCCAAAGACGGAGGAGTCGGACGGGTCGTCTGTGGAACCGTTTCTGCCCGCCAAGGTCAGCGCCAGGCTGTGCCGGGCCGAAATAAGGTAATCCAGTCGGGCCATCGCAACGCTGCCAGTGCCTCCGTTGTTCTGCGTTCCCCGATACGTGCCCGATGGATCGGATGGAATGAGTCCGAGCACCTGTCGCATCAGCGGATCCTGGCTGAAGAGCGGGCTGACGGGTACCTGGCCCGTGCGGGTGACGGTCGAGCGATCCAGATTGGCCTCATAGTTCAAAAAGAAAAACAACCGGTCTTTTCGCAGCGGGCCCCCGAAGGTCGCCCCTAGTTGACTGATATTCGTTGCGGCGGGCGTGTTCCGGCTGTTGTCGGTCCAATACTGAGCCGTGCTGCCTTTCGGGATCGCCAGCCCGTACACGGACCCATGGAACGCACTGCTTCCGCCCGGCGCGCTAAACGCTGCCTGAGCGCAACCGCAGCCATCGATGGCGCCGGTCACGACGGCCGTTTCCCCGACCTCGTCGGTTCGAAGCAAGAGCGTTGTAGAATTCAGCCCGCTACCCCGAGTAGGGGTTGCCTCCAGGTTCACGCCCTCATAAGTGATGTTTGCCAGCGACACGGACTCGCCATAGATCGCCAGTGGAGCGCGGCCGTTTTCCTGCACGCCGGGAAGCGTTTCCAGCAGGTAAAACGGATCCCGTGCGGGGAGTGGCAAGCGCCGCACCTGTTCATCGTCCACGCGGAACGCAACATCGACACCGGCTGCTTGCGGCGGCTGTTCGAGAGTCTTCGCCTCCACCACCTGCCCGGCGCCGGCGGCCGCGAGGTGGATCGGCGGCAGAGAAGTCTCGGCCGCCGCATCGACCTTGACGTTCTTCACGGTCTGCCTCGCAAAGGTAGGAGCTTCCACTGTGAGGTCGTAAGATGACGGTCTCAGCGCGGAGAAAAGAAACGAGCCCGCGCGGGACGTGACTGTGGAAGAGTAGACACCTGCCGATTCCTGAAGCGAGAGCGTCAGAACTGCGCCCGGGACGACCTTACCGGCGTTGTCTTCGATGATCCCCGACAGTGTTCCGTTGCTTTGGGCAGCTACCGGACTCTGCATGAATAACGACAGGCAGAAAGGTAGAATAATGCCGTGCACCCGGCTCCCCAAAATATTTCTCACCAATTGAATCAAGTGGCCGGCCTGTTGATATGCGCCGTCGGCGATGGCATCGCCGAACTGATCGCGCGGCTTGAATTCTCTTGTGGTATCGGTCATACTACCAGTTCCTTCCGGCAACTGCAATGGCAGCCGGCGGAAACTGGCAGCCGGCGGAAACGGCCCCGCGGCTTCGTCCTGCATAAGTCCGCGGTTCCGGATGATCGTTCACGTATTGCCAGACCGCTTGCTTACGCGCGCGGCTCCCATCGGAGCCGCGACCGTGAGGGAGCGGTCTTCGCGGAATACGAGAGTGTATTGATGAAACAGTGTACTAAGGTAGCGCTGCGATGAACAGGAAGAGAGTTTTTTGGGCGATCTCGCCCCTGGTACTCTTGACTCATGCCCGCGCCGCTGCGGCGCAGGATCAGCCGGCGCAATACCCGCGATTCTTGGCGAATTCCTACATCGGGGTTCAGCTCGGCTACATCGACTATCCTTTTTCCAGCTCGCAGGTGCAGCCGGGGTTCCACGCGCAATCCATTCAGGTTCCACATCTCGCCGCGCGTGTTTTTCTGTTCGGACACGAGTTCAGCAAATATTTTTCCGCACAGATTAGTGACATGCGTCCGGTGTATTGGGTGAAGTATCAAAACGTGAATGGGGACCAGGGGAGTCATTCAGTGTGGATGAATGTTGCGGGCTTGACTGCGAAATTGCGCCTGCCGCTTACCAGGACGTTGTCCGTGTATGGTGAAGGCGGCCTCGGTATCGTCACGCGAAAGGGATTCTCAATCAACCAGGAGCCGGTCGTGAACGATGCCAGTTACGCGACCCTCTTATCTGGGGGGGGCCTGGATTATCACGTCAACGACCACTGGGCCCTTCTTACCGGAGTCACTGCGGCGTTGGGGCGCTCGGCCGGCCACCAGCCCCGCACATTGTTCTTTTCCGGTGGATTCACTTATACGTTGCGCCATCTCCCGGCTGAACGGGTTGAAACAGATTCCACCAACGGCCCGGTTTGGCCGAAGAACATATTTCAGATGGGATATATGACCGACGCGCTGGGTTTTGGCGCAAACGATTTCGTTTCGAAAGGCGCGGTTCCTGTTTTCTGGGCCGGCTCGGTTTACGTGGCGAATGGCTTGTCCGTAAATTACCAGCGCAATATATTCCACACCCGCCGGTTTTTCGCGCTCGATTGGGGCGCCGGCGTTTCCTCATGGAAGAGCCGGAAAAACGGCGAACGATTTCACACCGCATCGGTGTATCCCGTGCTCCGGTTCACCGTGGTTCGTACCAACCCGCTGAAGTTCTATTTCAGTTATTCCCTCGCCGGCCCGGCGTTGATCACCAGGACAACCATTGATGGTGAGGAAACCGGCAGACGGTTCACGTTTCAGGATTTCATGAGCGCCGGAGTCTTCTTGGGCAGGAATGGGCGGGTCACCGCCGAAGTCCGGATCGCGCATTACTCCAACGGCAATCTGTTCCCGCAAAACGCCGGGGTGACGATTCCTCTCGGCTTCTATCTCGGATCCACCTTCTGAAAGACATCCGTCGAAATCGGCCGGCCGGCGTCCCTTTTTCCTTATCAGGCCTGACCAAAGGAATCTGCTCGATATTTCTGGCGCTGGCCCTGCTCGGTTGCAGCGCTCGGGAGACGGCCAAACGCTATCCCATGCAAGGTGATGTAAGAGCGCTCGATCCCGCCTCCAAGACTGCGACAATTTCCGCCGGCAAGATTGGCGGCTGGATGGAACCGATGACCATGGAGTATCCGGTGAAGCCGGATTCCGAACTGGCGAAACTCCACGTGGGCGACCATATTGAGGCCGTCGTCGTTGTGGAAGGCGGGAAATTCTACGTCACAGACGTGAAGGTGGCGTCGAAACCCTAACGCCGCTCCGGCCGGTGCCCCCTGTCCTATTTTTCTCCGCGTCTCAGCGCCGCGCTGAATAGGCAGTTTCAAGAGCAAAGCCGCCCCGTCCATTCCGGTATACTCTCGACAAGTCGAGAAGTATTCTTAGCGTTGACCGTCAACACGCTGGTGCAATTCACTCGGGCCGTCAGAGTTCAGCGAATGGCAACGCGACGACCTTCGGTGCCAGGGGCAGCCTGACCTCTCCGGGATGGATGACAAACCCCTGTCCTGCCTTTTCGCCGAGGTCTTCTTGGAAGGCTCGAATCCCACTTGCCATCGCCGGGCGCGGTGTCGCGGAAAGCTTTACTTCAATCGGGATCAACTTGCCGCCAGCTTCGACAACCAGATCGACTTCCACTCCGGCCGACGTGCGCCAGAAGTGGATCTGCGGCTCTTCGCCCCGGTTGACGAACGCTTTCGCGATTTCTAGAAGAACAGCGGTTTCAAAGATTGCCCCACCCAGCGGACCCGCTGCCGCGTGATCCGGATCTTTCAAACCAGCCAGGTAGCTAAGCATGCCGGTGTCCGTGAAATACACCTTCGGCGTCTTGACCAGGCGTTTGCCGACGTTGGCATGGTATGGCCGTAACACGATGACCTGGAAAGTGGCCTCGAGCACGGAGAGCCACGCTTTGGCAGTGTTCACCGCCACCCCAAGGTCGCGCGCAACGTCGGTGAGATTGAGCAGTTGGCCGGTCCGGGCCGCGAGCGCGCGCAGGAAACTCTGGAACGAGATCAGGTCCCCAACTTGGCGCACCGAGCGCACGTCGCGCTCCAGGTAGGTCTGAACGTAGCTGGAATGCCACAGCCGGATGTCGCGATCGGGCTCGGCGACAAGTTCCGGATATCCGCCGCGCAGGAAGCTCTTCCAAAGATCCGGCGGCGCAATATGGTTGGCGGCGAAGCGCTTCTTCGGTTCCCAAGGCAGCGGGTTGAGCGGCCTCCCGAACTCCTCGCGCTGTGAGACAGGCAATAGCCGCAGCATTGCTGCCCGGCCAGCCAACGATTCCGTGACGTGTTCGGTTAGAAGCAGATTCTGCGATCCCGTTAGATAGTACTGGCCGTGCGCGTCCCGGCGTTCATCGATTCTCTCTTTGATGTAGGGCAACAGATCCGGCGCGTACTGGACTTCGTCAAAAATGACGGGCGCACGGTGCATCTCGAGAAAACCACGCGGGTCGGCCGCCGCGGCAGCGCGCACGTCGGGCAACTCGAGTGAGACATAGTCGGACGTTTCGCCAAAAACACGCTTCAGCAATGTCGTCTTGCCCGACTGGCGTGGTCCCGTTAGGACCACCGCCGGGAACTGGGCGGCAGCCTTCCGGAGGACTGGCTCCAACGCACGCGGAATGTAACGACGGCGCATCGGCGGGCCCCTCTTGTAATTATGCATTATAACTGCACGTTTGCAAGTGGAGAAGTGCTTCAGGTACTTCTGGTCCTTCAGGCAGAGCCGCGACCGTCAGGGAGCGCTAGAATTGCGGTTATCCCGTGATCTACCTGATCACCTTGGCGCCGTCTGTTTGAATGTCACCGGTTTTCCATTCCCCGGTCTGTCGTTCCACCAGTGAGCCGCCATTCTGGAAATCACTCAGTCTCTCAGTTCAGGCTGACCCCGGTTTTCGACCGACCCCGGCTTTCCAGTCGCCGAAGCTAGTACATTGACCGTGTGATTCTGTGCTTTTTACAACGCCTGGTCCTCGGCGCATATACCTCCCCAGCGAGCCGCGACCGTAAGGGAGCGGAGTTCCACTAGCACCAAATCACGCGGTCAACCCACTACCGGGCCGGACTTCAGTCCGCGCCGGGAATTAGGGAGGAATTGACGAATGGGGTATTCCGACGCACTTTCCGTCTCAGCCGGCAACCGGCGAGCATGCGTCCGGGCTGTGGAGCAGGCTTTCCAGCCGCAACTGGGTGTTGCGCTCCTTGAAATCGCCGTCCAGCGCGCCGAAAGCCGAAATCTCCGTCGGACACACGAAAGTGAAGTCCTTGGGCCAGAAGAAATAAACTTTCCACTTGTCCGGGTAGTCGCTCTCCGTAATGGTCTGGAAGGTCTTGCCCTTCTCCAGGCTCACCGTCGCGACCACCGAAAAATTGGGCAACGGCTCGCCGGCGCCTAACATGCGATTCCTCCTAACCAGGTTGATGAAAAAGGCATAGCCGCCGATGAACACCGATGAACGCAGATTGAAAACCAAAGATTATCCGCGTTGATCTGCGTTCATCGGCGGCTGAAAGTGTTTTTTCACATCTCGCTGAATTCACTTTATAGAATCCGTAACTCCTAATTATAAGCCGAACAGCCTATCGCGGAATCTCGTACCGCTTGATCTTCTCGTACAACGTCGAACGGTCGATGCCCAGCACCGATGCCGATTCCTTGATGTTCCCGCTGGTCCGCTCGAGCGTCGCCACAATCAACAGTTTTTCCATCTCCTGCAGCGTCATCCCGGCCGGTGCCGTCCACGCTTTCGCCGCCCCGTTGGTCGCCAGGAACGAAAAATCTTCTTCCGTCAGCACCTGTCCGCGGCTCGTCACCAGCGCCCGCTCCACCGCATTCTCCAGCTCCCGCACATTGCCCGGCCAGTTGTAATCCATCAGCAGCTTCAAGCCGCCTTCCGAGATCTCGTTGATATCCTTGCCCATCTCGTGTGCCAGCCTCTCCAGAAAATGATGCGCCAGCAGCGGAATATCCTCCCGCCGGTCCCGCAGCGGCGGAATCCGGATCTCGATCACGTTCAGCCGGTAAAACAAGTCCTCGCGGAACTTTCCTTCCGTCACCGCCTGCTGCAGGTTCACGTGCGTCGCCGCCACTACCCGTGCATCCACCCGCACTTCCTCCGACCCGCCCACCCGGTAAAAACTCCGCTCCTGCAACACCCTCAGCAAATCCACCTGCAGCTTCGGCGAGATGTCCCCGATCTCATCCAGAAAAATCGTGCCGCCGTCCGCCATCTCGAACTTGCCTGGCTTCCGCTCGTTCGCTCCCGTGAACGCCCCCTTTTCGTGCCCGAACAATTCCGATTCCAGCAGGGTCTCGGCCAGCGCTGCGCACGATACCGCTACAAACGGCTTCCCCGCCCGGTCTCCCGAATGGTGAATCGCCCGCGCGATCATCTCCTTGCCCGTTCCGCTCTCGCCCTGGATCAGCACCGTGCTGCGCAACCCCGCGATCTCGTGACATAGCTTCAAAATGTCGCCCATTTTGGCGTTCTTGCTGATGACATCGCCCACCACGTACTGCCGCGACAGCTTCTTCCGCAGAATCGTGTTCTCGCGCTGCAGGTTCTTCACCTTGATAATCCGGTTCACCAGCAGCGAAATTTCCTCCGGGTTGCACGGCTTTACGATGTACTCCTGCGCCCCTTCCTTCATCGCCGTGATCGCCGTATCCACCGTCGCGTACGCCGTGATAATGATGATCGACGCCTCCGGATGCAGCCGCCGCACCTGCATCATGGTCTCGATCCCGTCCATCCCGCCCGGCATCTTCAAATCCACGAAATAGATGGCGTAGTCGCGCTGCCGCGCCTTTTCCACGCCTTCCCGCCCAGACGGAGCCGTGTCCACCGTATAGCCGTCCTCGCGCAGCCAGGCCGCCAGCGATTCGCACATCACCTCTTCGTCGTCCACCACCAGAATCTGCCAGTGCGTCTTCATAACCCTTACTCCCTTGCTCCGCGCCGCAACCGCGCCCCGCAGGCCGCGCAATACTCGCAACGCTTCGAATCGATCTGCCGCACGTTCGTCGAAAGCGACATCGCGCAATTCCGGTCGCCGCAATGCACCAGCCCGAACGTGTGGCCGGTCTCGTGCAGCGCTTCTTTCGAGGCCCGCTCCAGAAATATCTCCCGGTTGGGCGCCAGTCCGTAAAACTCCTGCCGCAGCCGCGCAAGCGAAATCACCGCCACCCGTCCGCTCAGTTGCGCCTGCCCGAACACGAACGTCAACACCGGAATGTACAAATCCCGCTCGGTCACCGCCAGCAGCTTCACCGCATCCGGCGGGCAAATCCGCGTCAACATCTCCAGCACCGCAATCGACCCGTACTGCCTGCGCTCCGGGTCGTAGGCGAACTCCACCGCCCCAAGCTCCATCTCCCGCACCGCCGCGCCGAACTCGCTCTCCACCCGGTCGCGCACCGCGCCGTACGCCTCGCGTTCCACTTCGGGCGTCGCCCCCACGTACAGGTACTTCATTCCTTCCGCGCGAGCTCCGGAAGCGGCAACTCCGCCCGCTGCGGAGGCTCGAACGGCAGCGAGACTGTGAACGTGGTTCCTTCACCCACCTTGCTCGCCACCTCCACATCGCCGCCGTGCGCCTCGATAATCCCGTACGTCACCGCCAGTCCCAGCCCTACGCCCTTGCCTTCCGGCTTGGTCGTGAAAAACGGATGAAAGATCTTGGCCAGATTCTCCGGTGGAATTCCTTCGCCGTTGTCCGTCACCACCAGGCGAACCATGCCGTCGCCCGAATTGGTCGAAACCTTCACCCGCCGCTGGGTCTTCCCTTGCGTCGCCTCAGCCGCGTTCATCAACAGGTTGAGCGCCACCTGCTGCATCTGCGACTGGTCGCACGGCACCAGCGGCAGGTCTTCCTCCAGGTGTGTCTCCACCTCCACGTTGCTCAGCTTCATCTTGTGCTGGATCAGCGAGAGCGTCATCTTTACGATCTTGTTCACGTCGCCCGGAGCCCGCTGCGGCTTCGACCGCCGCGAAAACGCCAGCAGGTCCGACACAATCCGTCCCACCCGCGCCGTCTCGTTGGTCACCTGCGTCAAATACTTGCGGAATTCCTCGATCCGCCCCGCCGGAATGCCATCGTCCTTCAACATCCGCTGCAGCAGCATCGAGAGGTTCAGCACGCCCGCGATCGGATTATTGATTTCGTGCGCCACGCTCGCCGAAAGCTGTCCCAACGAGGCCAGCCGGTCCGTTTGCAGCAATTTCTGGTGCGCCGCTTTGAGCTGCTGCGTCCGGTCCTCCACCTTGCTTTCCAGGTTCTGCGTGAACTGGTTGATCTCTCCCAGCGCCGTCCGCAACCGGTCCCGCATCACATCGAACGACCGCGCCAGCTCATCCAATTCCTCGCTGCTGCTCGAAATCTCAATCGGTTTATCCAGCTCCATCTGGCTCACCGCCTTGGTGCCTTCGATCAGCTCGTCGATCGGACGGCTCAAAAAACGGCGTGTGAAGAAGATGATGAACAGGCTGATCAGCGTGATCTCCACGCCCGTCACCAGCAGCACCCGGAACTTCATGCCGGACACTTCGTGGTCTACGCTTTCCAGGTTCAACGTCAGATCCAGCACCCCCAGCACCTTCACCCCCGCCGGGTGTGCGTGGCATTCCGCCTGGCTGCACGAACGCTCGTTGTAAATCGGCGTCCGCATATCCAGCCGCCTCCAGCCGTCCGTGCCGCTGTATATCTTGACCCGGTCCGGCGCATCCATCCGCTTCGGATCCATGGTGTCCAGCCGCGCTTCCTGGCTCGTCGAAAACGTGGCATGCCCCGCGCTGTTGAACATGCGGATGCGGTCGATGCCCTGCTTCAACGCAATCGTCTGCATCACCTCGTAGGCCGCCTCCCGATGGTCGTCGAGCATGGCGTGCCAGGTGGCGCTGGTGATCCCCTTGGAGAGCTGTTCCGCCCCCAGGATCATCGTGTGCAGCAGTTGCTGCTCCTCGGTTTTGACGTTAACCAACCCGGAAACCGCCGCCACGATGATCACGATAACGGTGATCGAGAGCATCAGTTTCCGGGCGAGGCGCCTCGGCATATTCGGTGCTTATAGTCCGAAATAATTGTAGCGTGCGGCACGCCCAAGGTGGGGCAGGCGGTGCCGCCTGCCCAGCCAAGATGTGACGCCGCCCCCCGAATAATGAGAAAATAACAGAGATCCTGAATGCCCAACCCCGGCCCCACGCCCGCGCGCATGTACCGCTTCCTGATCCTTTTCTCCGTCTGCCTCCTGGCCGGCTTCATACTCCTGTTCACTCCATTCGCCCAGCCCGCCGTCGATGGCTTTTCGCGAGTCCTTGTCTCGCTCGCCGCGGTCCTCATCCGCCTCTGCGGCGGCCGCGCGGTGGCCCTGGCCGACCTCATGCAAAACCCCGTCAGCCGTTTTGCAATCCGCATGGCTAACGGCTGCAACGGCGTCAACGTCACCATCCTCCTGTGGGCCGCAATCTTAGCCTTCCCCGCTTCCTGGGCCCAGAAAGGCAAAGGATTGCTCGCCGGAACTCTAGCCATCCACTCCGTCAACCTCGTCCGCTTTATCACCCTCTTCTACCTCGGCCAGTACAGTCAGCGTTGGTTCGACTTCGCGCACCTGTACTTGTGGGAAAGCCTCATGATGCTCGATACCCTGGTGGTCTTCTGGACCTGGGCCTACTTCGTGCGGAAATCGGGATCCTTCGCCCATGCCGGCGCGCACTAACCCACTGACCGCAAGATTCGGCGCTACCGGCGAACCGCTCGTGGCCACTCTTGTATTACACCTGCTCAATTCCTTCGAACGCTGCGAAGATTTTCGCTGTCTCACGTGGCGGACTGTGGGGCAGTCCCCCTGGACTGCGCGCGACCCCCTGGTCGCGCTCCCGCTGGCCATCACGCAGCCCTCAATAGTTTGGTTGCGGCTCCGCTGCTGTGGATTACACCTCTTCAAATTCTTCGCAGCACGCGAAGATTTCACAGCCCTCGTGGAGCGGGCTTCCAAGCCCGCAACGCCGACATTTTGGTTGCGGCTCCGCCGCTTTGTGGGGCGGGCAATCTTGCCCGCAGCCGCCTTTCAGGCGGCTCTTTGGCGCGGGTTGCTAATTTTCGCAGCCGGCCATCGCCGTCTGAGACCCGGCGCCAGCCAGGATCGGCTACCCCCTTCTTCTAACACAGGAATACTAGCCCGCTTTTCGCGCCAGGTTTCGTCGCTAGGCGCGCGCAGCAGCAGAAAGCTGGTGAGAAATGCCGGCTAACCCCCAGCTCCGCTTTCTGCTGCGCGGTTCCCTCCTGGTCGTCGTCATGCTCACCGTCTGGTGGATGCTCCTCCTCGATCCCCTGCTCGGCGCGTTGCGCGTTTCTACCGGCCTCGCGCTTCACCTCGTACCCGGCGACGGTTCCACAGCCCATGCCACCAGCGATCTTTCCGGCAACTGGCTCCTGCAAGTGCCGCTCCCCGGCTTCATCCAGAGAAGTGACGCCGCGCAGAAGATGTTCGACCCAGCCGTGCGCCCCGTCCGCCTGCCCTCCCTCAAGCTGGCCGTCGCGCGCGATGTGCCAGTCTTGTTTTCGCTCGTCTTCCCGCTCTTCTGGGCCGCCGCTCTCGCCGCCCCTTTCAGCCGCCGCACCTGGAAGATCCTCCTGGCCGGAACCGCTCTCGTCTACCTCATCTCCGTCTGCGGCATTATTCTCTATTCCGTCTATATGATCGACCGCAATCTCGCGTACACCACCGGCGCCGCCAACACCGTCCTCAACTTCTTCGAATACCTCAATATGTACGTGGTCCCTTATGCCGCTCCCCTCTTGATCGCCCTGGCCCTGAATTCCGATTTACGCGCCCAGATCTTCTCCTCAGACCCCGCGTAGCCGGCTCCGCGGCCGGGTGCTCATCGGCACTGGAACAGCCGGACGTAGTCGTTAGCGAAGACCGGCTGGCTCTCCCATACCCAACCGTGCGGGTTTCGCCACGCGGGGTCCGTATCCTTCGCCACCAGGATGTCGATGGGCAGCTTGTTGCAGACCTGGTGAAAGGTCTTGAGGTCCGCCTCGGAGGAATAGAGTTCCTCGATGCTCGCCAGGATGGGAGCGCAGAGGCGTGAATCGCCGCCGAAGGTGCAGATGCAATCCGGACCCGCCGCAATGGACCGGCGATCCGCATAGAGCCAGGCCGCCGTATCCTGCACAACCTTGGGATTGAACTGCACCACCGCCGTGGGCCGCGTCCGGCGGCCCACCCATTCGTAGGCTTCCCGAACGGCGTAAGTGCGCCGCCCGAGTTGGCGGTCGGTGGCCATCCAGGAGAGCAGGGGGACGGAGCCACCGTCCGAGAGTACGGCGTAGAAGCGCAGGATCGAGACGTCGTACAGAGTCCCGGCCGCTCCCAGGCCGATCAGACATGCAAGCAGAACCTTGCGTGTAAGCCGGGGCCACTCGGCCAGCAGATCGGCCGCCCACAGCAGCAGCACGAACTGAGCGATGAGGAAGCCGCGCCATCCCAGATCGTTGTTACCGATCAGGCTGGAACGGAAAAACGTGCACGTCAGCACGCTGACGGCGGCCATGGCCCCGCCGGCGAATTCCCGCCGGCCCAGCCCGCCCGGTTTCGCCTTCCACGATTTCCATTGCCACCAGCCGACCACAAAAAACAGGCCCAGCTCCAGGAAATAGTTCAGCGGCAGCAGTACCAGGTCCCCAATCGCTATCTGCCAGGCCTCGCGAAGCCCGAACGCTCGCATGAAGAACTCGGGAATCATGAAGCTCCGCACGGCGAATACCACCGGTGGTCCACCGGAAGCAGGCCCCGCCAGGCTGCGGAGGTACGGAATCGAGAGCAGCGCGCTGGCCGCACCGGCAATGATGAGCGCCACGGTATCCTTGCGCCACTTCTTCCATATGGTGATGGCAGTCCAGACTAACAGGAAGATCGCGAATACAAAGACCACGTGGATCGAGGCGCCAACCGCGGTGGCCAAAGCCAATCCGGCGACCAGCCCGTTCTTCAGGACACCACCCTTGCCGGGCTCCGACGGCGCCTGCCACACCACCAGGAAACCCGTGAGGCAGGCAATCAGGCCGCACAGATGATGGGGCTCCCAGAGCATGGTATAAACCCATCCATCCACCTGTTCGTTCCACCATTCCAGGCTCGGGAAAACCATGCTGGTCAGGCGGCTCGCGTAGAGCAGGACAAGCATCAGGGTGGGCACAATATCCAGGCCCGTCACTCCCAGCAGCGCGATGCCGATGGCTGTGCGGCGCCGCAGTCGCGCCGCGCCTTGCGCGGAGAAAAGCCGCAGGTAGAGGGCGATGAGAGCCATCAGGCCCATGCCGGCCCAGGGCGTCCCCGCGATCAGCGCCTGGCGCGCGCTCACCGCGCTACCTCCCAGGCGGTTCACCAGGCTGCATAAGATCAACCAGAAGTAGTGGTAGCGCAGAGTCACGGGTGAGCCAGGGAAGAAAAAGGGGCTTTCGGGCGGCATCCCCGTGGTGGCCAGCGAGTGAATCATCGCCGTACGGACCGAATAGTCCAAGCCGATGACGGAATAGTAGAGCCGGTTGCCCAGTTGCAGGTCGACCAGCGAAAGCAGGGCCAGCCCGGTCCAGCCGCAAGCCAGTGCCAGGATCAGCGCAGAAATGCGGGGGCGGGCCGCTCGGCGTAACCCGGACCCGGCCAGAACCGCCACGTACAGCCACGATGCGCCGAACAGCATCCACACGGCGCCCATGGAGAGAAAGTGGGCCAGCAGGTACGTCAGAATCGGGCAGATGGAAATAGAGAGCGGGATGCTCAGCGCGAGGCGAAAAGCGGGTGTGCGAGAGCGGAAGGCGAACAGATTGAGCAGCCACCCGGCCGCGTAGCCCGGTACCAACACGAAGAGCGGAAACAGGCCGAAGGCGGTAAGGCTCCCGAGCAGGTCCGAAATCGTGAAGTTGTGCATGGCCATCGGGTTCCGGCGCTATTCCCTAAGATAGCGCGGGGCAACCGGGAGCAATCAAGATCCAGAGACCGGCAGATCTCGAAAATATTTCGCCCACCGCCACCCAGTTCAATCTTTTTCTCCCTCAGAATCAATTACTTCCCGGATATTACTTGGCCCAGGCGCCTGCTACCCTGAAGGCGGGTGAGAGTCGCGCGGGCAGCCCACTCTCCATTCCCCCAATGCTCGCCCGCGTTTCTTCGATCCCTGTAGTAACTCGCCACGATTGTGGCGGGGTTTTTCAAATAAGTCTTTTGTTTCTAATAAATCTTCTCAAATTCTCGCCACAATCGTGGCGGGAAAGCAGCGGAGTTCGCCATGCTACCTCCCGAAAACGCGTCACCGGACCGGCTAAACCGTCCGCAGTCGCTCCGCCGCCGCTTCCGGCGTGATGTCGCGCTGCGGCGTCGCCAGCATTTCGTAGCCCACCAGGAACTTTCGCACCGTCGCCGAACGCAGCAGCGGCGGATAGAAATGCGCGTGCACGTGCCATTCGGTGTGCGCGCCGCCATCCGTGGGCCGCTGGTGAATCCCCATCGAGTAAGGAAACGAAACGTGGAACAGCCGGTCGTATCGCGACGTCGTGCGCTTCAGAATATCCACCAAGCCGTCGCGCTCCACGTCCGTAAACCCATCGATGCCGCTCGCGTGGCGCTTCGCAATCACCATCGTTTCGAACGGCCACACCGCCCAGAACGGTACCACCGCCAGGAAACTGTCGTTCTCTTCCACCACGCGCTCGCCACCAGCCCGCTCCAGCTTCGCGTAGTCGCACAGCAGGCAGCCGCCCCGCTGGCCCAGCCAGGCCTGTTGCGCCGCCGTCTCTTTAGCCACCTCGTTCGGCACCGCGTGATTCGACCAGATCTGGCAATGCGGATGCGGATTGCTCGCCCCCATCATCGCGCCCCGATTCTCGAAGATCTGCACGGAGTTGATGAGCGGCTGCGCGCCCAGCTCGCCATACTGCTCCACCCACACATCCACCACGCGCCGCAGATCCGCCGGCTCCATGTTGGCCATCGTCAGGTTATGGCGCGGCGAAAAACAGACCACCCGGCAAATCCCCGGCTCCGATTCCGCCACCAGCAGCCCGTCCTGTTCGAACCGCGCCAGCGCCGTATCGGGCTTGAGCGCGGCGAAATCGTTATCGAAGACAAATGTCGAAGTGTACTCTGGATTCCGCGCGCCGCCCGCCCGCGCATTCCCCGGGCAAAGGTAGCATTGCGGATCGTAGTCCGGCTCCGTGCCGGCTGCCGCTTCCTCCATCTGCCCTTGCCATGGCCGCGCCGTCCGCTGCGGCGATACCAGCACCCATTCGCGTATCAGCGGGTTAAAGCGTCTGTGCGGATCCTGTTTCCAATCGAACATGCACTCTCATGGTAGCGAATGGAAACCCGCCCGCGGCCCCGCGTTTACAATGGGTACCGGACATGAGAGTTGGCCCTATGCTGTTTTCTTTTTTGTGGCATTTAACTTTCGCACTGCTGTGCTAAGCCCCGGCAGGGGCGCCAGAAAATGGCCCATCGCGTCAGCGATGGGAACCTGGCGCAGAATCGCCCAGCCCCGGTAGGGGCGAAAGATAACGCCTTGGTCGCTCGCCGCCGCGCGGAGGCGTTAAAGTTTTTGCCGTGTCAGCCGATCACTAGTCAGAGTGACCGGAATGCCCGTATTAGAAACCACAAACTTCGGACCTATTGCCTTCGAGCAGGAGTCGGTTCTCGAATTCCCCCGGGGTCTGCCCGGATTTGAAGAGTGCCGGCGGTTTGTCTTAGTACAGATTCCGCAAACTGCACCCCTGGTGTTCGTGCAGAGCCTGGAACAAGCCTCGCTGTGCTTCACCACCATGCCGGTGCAGTCGGTGGATCCGGACTACCACTTGCAGGTGATACCGGAGGATCTGGCTCTGGTGGATTTGCCCGCGGAACGCCAGCCGCGTATCGGCCATGACGTGCTGTGCCTGGCGGTGCTGGCCGTCCGGGAAAGCGGGCCCACAGCCAATCTGCTGGCGCCGCTGGTGGTCAACCTGGCCAACCGCAAAGCGGTGCAGGCAGTGGCTCCGGAATCGGACTACTCGCACCAGCACGCGCTGTTGCCCGAAGAGGCCACGGTATGCTCATGATGTCGCGCCGTCAGGGTGAAACCATCCGCATTGGCGACGACATCGAAATCGTGATTGCCGGCATCAACGGCTCGCGCGTCAAAGTAGGAATCCGCGCGCCGCGTGAAATGCCGGTAGTGATGCGCGAAATCAAATTGGTGAAGGAAGAGAACCTGGCGGCGGCCAAAGCGCCGCAGGTGGCAGTCTGGTCCTCGCTGATGGAGCATTTTCAGAGGACCGCTGCGGGAGCGCGCGACCACGCCGGCCGGCCCGCGCCACGCCGATCATGAGCTCCCGGCCGTTGCCATTGACGGCGCAGGCCGGCCGAATGCCGCCTGCGGCAACCCTGCGGCCGCCACGTCGGGCCGCGCGCGCTGAAACTCCCGAGCCCCTGCCGGTGATGCGCCCACGGCTACCTTCCGCCGCGGAAATCCTGCCCTATCTCCAAACCATCGACGAAGCGCGCTGGTATTCCAACTATGGACCGCTGGTCACGCGCCTCGAGCAACAACTGGCCCGGCGTCTCGGCATGACGGCAGGCGGGGTGGTTACGACGGCGAATGCCACAGCGGGCCTCACCGCCGCGCTGTTGGCGCGACGCGCGCCCGCCGGATCCTTCTGCCTGATGCCCTCGTGGACTTTCGCCGCCACGGCTCACGCGGCGCGCGCCGCCGGATTGATCCCGTGGTTCCACGATGTCCTGCGAAATACCTGGGCGCTCGACCCCGCCGCCGTGCGCGAGACAATGAAACGCCTCGCGGGAAAAGTGGGAGCGGTGATCGTAGTCTCTCCTTTCGGCGCGCCGCTCGAGATCGCGCCGTGGCGGGACTTGGAAAAACAGACCGGCATTCCGGTGGTGGTGGACGCCGCCGCCGCCTTCGATACCGCCGGCGCCGCCCCCATTCCCCAGGTGGTGAGCCTGCACGCCACCAAGATTCTGGGTGCCGGCGAAGGCGGCTTCGTAGCCACCGCCGATCCGGAGCTGCGGTTGCGCCTGGTGGCCTGTTGCAATTTCGGGTTTCTCGCCACGCGCAGCGCCATGCTGCCGGCGCTGAACGCCAAGATGAGCGAGTACCACGCCGCCGCGGCGCTGGCCTCGCTGGACGCGTGGCCCGCCACGCGGGCGCTGCACCTTCGCATTGCCGGGTGGTACCGCCAGACCATCGCGCGGCTGGCAGGAGTCAGCCTGCAGCCCGGCTACGGCGATGGCTGGGCCACCAGCACCACGAGCATAATCCTGCCGCGAGGCGCCTCGGAGCGAGTCTCACGCCACCTGAGGAAGCGCGCGATCGATACACGAGCTTGGTGGGGCCAGGGATGTCACGTGCAGCCGGCCTTCGCCGATTGCCCCCGCGGCCCGCTACCCGTCACCGAAGAACTCGGCGCGTCCGTCCTCGGCGTGCCGCACTTCCCCGACATGCGCGAGCGGGATGTCGATCGCGTGGCCGAGGCCTTAATGAACGCCATGTAGGACAGGCCTCCTGGCCAGGCCAGGAGGTCTGTCCCACAGTTGCGGTTTGACGAAACGAAGCCAATTCTCTGTAACTGGCGATTCTTCTTTGGGTTGCGGCGGGGAGTTAGCTGCTGGAAAGGAACAAAGCCAATTTGGTTGTGGTAAGAGACTCTCATGCGATCCCACGATAGCGGGCCAGAGGGATGGAGTCTGAAATTCGAAATTGTAAGTGAGTGATATGAGGGGAAATTAGGTTGAGATTTTTGTGAACGGAAAAACGGTGGCGGTGGTGCTGGGGCAGCCATCCGTGGGGCCAGAATTTCAGCCTCCCGCCGGCTTCTTAGAGGAAACTGAAAAAGACCGAAAAAAGGCATATTGAGCCGCCGATCAAGGGCGGTGAACGCCGACAAAACAAATTTCAGGGAGTCTCTTCTTGTTAGCTGGCATTCTGCGGGTTGTGGCGGGGACGCCGGGCAGAAGCCCGGCGGNNAGGCTGAAAGCCTGACCCCACAGACACGCCGGCGATTCCACTCCTGTCGAGCGGCCTGTTTTAGCGAGGCAGGACAGACCACGGACGACGATGGTCTGTCCCACGTGTGCTCACCCCATCCGCCGGTGGTCCTTCAGGATGCAGCGGTCCATCACCACCTCGAGGCCGGCCGCTTGTGCCCGTCGCGCCGCGTCTTCGTGCACCACACCCTCTTGCATCCAGATCACTTTGGCGCCCTTGCGGATGGCCGCTTCCACAATCTCGGGCACGAATTCCGAGCGCCGGAAAATGTCCACGATGTCCACCGCTTCGGGAATCGCCTCCAGATCCGGATAGCACCGCTCGCCCAGCAATTCCGATTCGTGCGGATTCACCGGGATGATCCGGTATCCGGCCTTCTGCAAATACTCCGCCACCCCATAGCTCGGCCGGTAACGCTTCGGCGACAGCCCCACCACCGCGATGGTCCGCGCGCTTTTCAGAATCTCCGCAATCGGTTTCATGGTTAATTTGCGCTGGCTTTCTCGGCATGGTCGATCACAAAGAGCTCAACTGGAGCTTTTGTTGGCACCAATTTGAGGCCGAGCTCATCCTGGATAGCATTAACTGTGGCCTCGAACATGCGTTCGCGCATTGCGGCTGGCTCAGCGGCTTGTTCGCCCTGGGTCGCCTCCTGTACGATTTTTCCTATGTCCAGGTCGATGTCGAACTGCCCCGTGAGTCCGGTCCTATCAAACACCGGTTCGTCGGAACTAAGACGCGTGAGATACGTGGCCAGGGATGGCAAGTCTTTCAGTCGCATGTGATCGGTTTTGTTAGGCACCGAGTCGGCGCCTGCCTTTAATTCGTGGAACTTCGGGCCGCCTTTCGCCACCACCAGAGCAAGTACAGTGAATTCCTTCGTTTCGCGGTGGAATCGAAGCTTGAACCGGTCAGCCAATAAAGCCCGAAGCATCAGCAGGAGTCGGTCCCTGTTAGCGCCGTCCGTTGACTTCGCCTCAACATCGAACCCTGCGGAGTCTATCCATCCCGGGCCTGCCGAGATCTGATAGTTTTCGAGCGTGTAGGCCCCTCGAATGAGTTGCTTCAGACTGGCGTTGCGAGCGGTGAGCAGTCCGGGCTTTGTGTTTATCGGAGGGGCGGCGAGGCGGCCGCCCCGAGGCGCGGAAGGATTGGCAGCCCGGATTGACGCTACCTCGAACCGGGGCGGGGGTAGCGGCCCGGCCGGCGTTTGCGCCAGGCTCTTCGGACCACCCATCAGAACGATTACGATGAAGCCGACGAGGGCCGCTACAACGGTCGCCAACCGGGGACTATGCTTTATTCGGGCCAAGATCAATGGTACCGCCGCGCCGCGGTTCGAGATCAGTTCTCAGTCGGGGACTTTTCCACGTGGTCGATGACGAGGACTTCAACCGGGCCTCTGGTCGCGACCAGTTTGAGTCCAAGCTGTTCCTGTAGAGCCGTGAAGAGGGAAGGGCCCGGTGCGGCAGGCGCGCTGCCATTCAGAGATCCGGGCTCTTCGGCCGGATCCGGCACCCATGTTAGTGCGACGGCGTAGACTCCGTCCAACTCTGTCTGGTCCAGCACCTCCCGGCCGAGCCGGGTCGACAGATAGTCGGAGAGCCACTGTATGGAAACCTGACCGGTCACATGGGCGCCTTTTGGATTTGTCCCAATGCTCAGTCCGGTTGAAGATTCGGCCCTCTGAAGCTTAGTCCCGCTCTTCGCCGCAACCAGCGTGTAGATTGGCAGCTCTTTCTTCTCGCGGTGGAATGCCAGTTTGAAGCGCTCGGCCAACAGAGCTTGAAACATCCGGGGAATCTGGTCCTTCGCCGCGCCGGCCGGGATCTTCGCGGCTATGTCGAACCGCTCCGTATCGAGCCAGGCCGGGCCTGAGATTTGATTTTGCTGCACGCGATACGCCTGCCCGATCACGTCACTGACCGAAACGTTGGTATATCTCAACATTCCGGCATCGGAGCTCATTCTGGTACTCACCCTGCCGGGCTCCTGAAGCGATGCGGGTTTAATGGAGGCCACCTCAAACGCCGGCAGAGTTGTGGCGGACTGCGCCAACGCCCCGTACGAAGCCAGAATAATCAGAATCGCGATTGCCGATGTCTTGACCATCTTCCGATTCCTCAGATATGGTACGTGCGCTATCGGAGAAGGGTTAGGGCCTTTCAGATAATTACCAATTCAAACGCCGGCGAACGCTCCCTTACGGTCGCGGCTCGGAATGCGGCTCCTTGCACGCGAGGGCCACCGCCCGTTTCAGCTTGGCCACTTCTTCCATGGTCAGATGGCGGAACTCGCCTGGCTTCAATGGCCCCAGGTCGATGGGTCCAATCTTCACGCGCCGCAACTTCTCCACCAGCCGGCCGAAATGTTTGAACATCATGCGGATCTGGTTGTTGCGCCCTTCCACCAGGCGCACTTCATACCACGGGTTCTCCGCGTCGCGAATCAGTTTCAGGCCCGCCGGCATGGTGCGCCGCCCGGAAAGCGGAACCCCGTCGCGGAATTTCTGCTCCTGGTCCTTGGTCAGCGGTCCGTTCGTCTTCACCACGTAGGTCTTCGGCAGATGCGTAGCCGCCGACATGATGGCGTTCGCCAGATCCCCGTCGTTGGTCAGCAGCAGCAGCCCTTCGCTGTGATAATCCAG
The DNA here is from genome assembly GCA_003167255.1 of Bryobacterales bacterium. Classification (GTDB taxonomy): domain Bacteria; phylum Acidobacteriota; class Terriglobia; order Bryobacterales; family Bryobacteraceae; genus PALSA-129. Next base: position 40,297 of record PMTR01000111.1, on the reverse strand, counting down.
CCGCCCCACCGGGTACACCCGCTCCTTCAAGCCGTGCAGCAGGTCCATCACGGTGGCCCGGTGTTCCGGGTCGCTCACGGTCGTCACCGTGTTGTTGGGCTTGCACAGCGCCACATAGACCTGCCGTTTTGGCGCGTGAATCAGCCGCCCATCTACTTTGATGTGGTCGCACTCGATGTCCGCCTTCGACCCCAGTTCCGTGATCACCGTCCCGTTGACCACCACGCGGCCCTCGGCCATGATCTTTTCCGCCTGCCGCCGCGACGCCACGCCCGCCTGCGACAGAATCTTTTGCAGCCGCTCTTCGGCCATCAGATCTCCCGGCTTTCCGCTTCCACGCTTTCCACTTCCACGCTTTGCGCCTCCGAAGCAGCTTCCGCCGGAGCCATCAGGTCCAGTTGTGCCTGGTCCGCATTCGCCGACGCCTCGGGCTCGCTCTCCGCAAATGCCATGCGCCCCAGTTCCTCGAACTCCTTGAGCGAGGGCAGTTCGGCCAGATCCTTCAGCCCGAACTGGATCAGAAACTCCTTGGTCGTCTTGTACAGAATCGGCTTGCCGATCACGTTCTTGCGGCCCGCCTCGGCGATCAGCTTCCGGTCGAGCAGCGTCTTGATCACGCCTCCGCCCTGCACCCCTCGGATTTCCAGGATCTCCGGCGTTGTCACCGGCTGCTTGTAGGCGATCACCGCCAGCGTTTCGAGCGCCGGCAACGAGAGCTTCAGCGGGGGCTTCAGGCTCTTCACGAAGTTCCGCACCGCCTCGTGATGCTCCGCCTTGGTCGCCAGCTTGTACCCGCCCGCCACTTCGCGGATCGCCAGACCGTGCTCCGGCTTCTCGAACTCCGCCATCAGCAGGGCCATCCGCTCGCGAATGCGCTCCACCGGCTGGTTGAGCGCCAACGCCATCTGCGCCGCCGTCAGAGGCTCCTCCGCTACATAGACGATCGCTTCCAGCACCGCTTGCAATGGCGCATCTTCGAGCGATACTTCGGGCGCCGCGTCAGCGTCTGGTTCGTCCGCCGCCATCAGCTCTTCCATTGAGACCGATTGGGGCGCTTCCGTTTCCGGCGCTTCGGTTTCTGTTTCCGGGCCGGGCTGTTGCTGTTCCAGTTCTTCCATGCCGATTTCGTCAGATGTAGTCGTTTTCGATAGCCGCCGTGGGCAGCCCCGACGCGAATACCGCGTCGAAATTCTCGTGCCGCTGTAGTGCAATTTCGCCGAACTGATCTTTCTGTGCCACCACTACCGCCTGCATCCGCACCATCTCCAGCACCGCCAGAAACAGCGCGATCATGGCCCGGCGGGTCCGCTGCCGCTCGAATACCCGCAGAATATAGACCGGCTCGTTCGCGCCCGCTTCCAGAAAGCATTCCCTCAGGTAGCGGATCATGTCCGACACCGTCACGTCCGCTCCTTCCACTTCGTACACCGGGCGGTTCTTGGCCCTCTCCATGATCGCGCTCATCGCCTTTACCAGGTCGAAAATCGCCACCGCCAGGCCCGGATTGTCGTCTTCCGACACAAACGCCTTCATCTGCGAGTTCGACCAGACGTTCTCTTCGATCATCCGCTTCTGCTGCAGCATCTCCGCCGCGTTCTTGAACCGCTCGTGCTCCAGCAGCCGGTCCACCAGTTCCTGCCGCGGATCTTCGCCGCTATCCGCCTCTTCGCCCAGCGCCGGATCGCGGGGCAGCAGCATCTTCGACTTGATGTGAATCAGCGTCGCCGCCATGTAGACGAATTCCGCACCCAGGTCGATATCCATCTCCCGCGCCTTGTCCAGGTACCCCAGATATTGCGCCGTGATGGTCGCGATGGGAATGTCTTTAATGTCGATCTGCTGCTTACGGATCAGGTCTAACAACAGATCGAGCGGCCCGTCGTACTGCTCCAGATGGAAATTGAGTGGCGAAGACACCGTCTCCACGATAGCATGAGCCTCCGCCGGCCTCACATGCGGCCGTTCAATTGTGTTAAACCCAGGAATAGGACTGCGACGAAGCGGGTGATGGGACTGCGTGCACTGTGTCTGGCTCTGGCGCTTTTGGGCCGCGCCGCGATGGCGTCTCCAGAGGGCGCCGCCATCGCCGTGTCCGTGGTCGATTCTTCCGGCCTCCCCGTGGCCGGCGTCGAACTCCAGTTGCGTTTCGGCCATACTCTGGTCTCACACACCCAGACCGATCCCCAAGGCCATGCCACGTTCTCCGCTCTCCAGCCCGGACGCTATGAAATCTCGGCTGTCAAAGCCAATTTCGAAACTGCCCGCAAGCCCGATCTCTCGCTCGCTCCCAACGCCGCCATCTCGCTCGAACTGACCCTCGTCCCCACCATCACCCACAGCGAGACCGTCGAAGTCCAAAGCTCCACCTCTCCCGTCGAGCAGGTGGCCGCCACCCCCGCCACCCTCACCGCCGTTGCCGCCAAGGATCTGCCCAGCCAGCCCGCCACCGTTTCCGACGCCCTCCCCATGATTCCCGGAGTGGTTCGCGAACCCGGCGGCGGCCTCATGATTTCCGCGGCCGCCGAACACCGCAGCGCCATGATCGTCAACTCCGCCGACGTCACCGACCCCGCCACCGGCCAGTTCGGCCTCACCGTCCCCATCGATAGCGTCGAAACCATCAACGTTTACCAGACCCCCTTCCTCGCCGAGTATGGGCGCTTTACCGCCGGCCTGGTTTCCGTCGAAACCCGCCGCGGCGGCGAAAAATGGAAGTGGGAATTGAACGATCCACTCCCCGAATTCTTCATCCGCAGTTGGCACCTGCGCGGTCTCCGCGACGCTACCCCGCGTTTCAATTTCGAAGGCCCGCTCATCGCCGGCAAACTCTATTTCTCCGAGGGCGTCGATTTCGAAGTCCGCAAAACCCCCGTCTACACCCTGCCTTTCCCCTTCAACCTGAAAAAGCAGGAGGGCATCAACTCTTTTGCTCAAGTGGACTGGGTGGTCTCGGACAAACATCTTGTCACCGCTACGGTTCATGTCGCTCCCCAGCGGCTCGCCTACGTCAACATCGACTACTTCAACCCCGAATCCACCGCCCCCGACGCCAGTACCCACAACTACACCGGCACGCTCGCCGACCGCCTCACCATCTTCGGCGGCCTGCTCGAAACCGTCTTCTCCGTCACCCGCTTCGACGCCTCCGTCTGGAGTCAGGGCCCCGCCGATCTGGTGCTCACTCCCACCGGCAATCTCGGCAATTATTTCGCGCAGCAGAGCCGCCAGGCCTCGCGCTTCGCCGGCGGCTCCAACTTCTCTCCAAAACCCATTCACCACCTGGGTACTCACAGCCTCAAATTCGGAGCCGATTTCGCCGCCAGCAACGAGGACGGGTCGGTCTCCAAACACCCCATCGACATCCTCGACCCAACCGGCCAGTTGATTGAGAGCATCGCCTTCACTCCCGGATTGCCATTTGAGATTTCCGACTTTGGCTACGCCCTGTTCGCCCACGATCACTGGGTCCTCACCTCCCGCCTGGCCCTCGATCTCGGTATGCGCGCCGAGTCTCAGGAACTCACCGAATCCTTCCGCCTCGCCCCCCGCATCGGCATCTCCTGGTCCCCCATCCCCGGCGCCGCTACCATCGTGCACGCCGGATTCGGCTGGTTCTACGACCGCGTCCCCCTCGATATCTACGGTTTCGCTAGCTACCCGCGGGAGATCCTCACATACTACGACCCCAATGGCGCAATCTCCGCCGGACCGTTCCTCTTCAAGAACACCCTCGGCCAAGTCTTTCGCCATCACGAACTCATCTTTCAGGGCCCTGCGCCCGGCAATTTCTCGCCCCAAAGCAATATCTGGTCCATCCAGGTCGACCAGCCCGTCGCCCGCCATCTCAAACTCCGGATCGGCTATACCCAGAACGATGCCGCTGGCCTCGTCACCGTCACCACCGAAGGCCCCGACCTGGCCACCGCCACCGGCGGCTACCTCCTGTCCGGCACCGGCAATGCCCGCTACCGCCAGATCGAAGCCACCGCCCGCTACCAGTTAAAGGGTGAGTCCAGCCAATTGTGCTTCTCGTATGTCTACAGCCGCGCCCGCGGCGACCTCAACGATTTCAATAACTACCTCAGTAGTTTCCCGGCGCCCATCATCCGCTCCAACCAGGTCGCCAACCTCCCCGCCAGCCTTCCCGACCGTTTTCTGGCCTGGGGCGTCGTCCGCCTGCCGGCGGCCTTCCGCTTCGCGCCGGTTGTGGAATACCGCAGCGGCTTCCCCTACTCCACCTTCAACGCCCTCCAGGACTATGCCGGCATACCCAATTCGAACCGCTTTCCCCATTTCTTTTCACTGGATTTCAGGGTTTCCAAGGACATCCGCGTCAACCCCAAGTACTCCGTCCGCCTCTCCTTGTCCAGCTTCAACCTCACCAACCACTTCAACCCCGAGGCCGTCCACGCCAACATCGCCGACCCCGCGTTTGGCTATTTTTTTGGTCATCGCGGCCGCCGCTTTACAGTCGATTTCGATTTTCTTTTCTAGCACTTACGGGCCAGCTTGACAGGCTTGGTGTAAGCGCGTTCCAATACGGGTTACATACGCCCTGAAAAAATGGAACTTTCGCCCCGTGAGCCATAACCTTTGCGGACCGGGAATCGTCATTTCCATTGAACTCCTTGTGTTCGTTATAACGGGGCCCTTTGGGCTGGAAGGTTTGGACAATGCAACCCCATTCGAGTAGCGTTCCTGTGCCCGACCCGCGCCGGGAACCAGTGGCGCCACCACCGCAAGTGCCGCGGCCAACCGTCGTACCTCCGCGGCAGCCGGCCCGGCGCCGGAAAGCCCTGTGGATTTCCCTTGCTTTGTTGGTCGTCGCCGCAGGTGTCGCTTTCTATTTCAAGAGCCAGTCGGCGCTCGCCGGCGGCGGTGGTCCCATCATTACCGTGCCCACCGTCGCTGCGGTGGTAGGAGAACTCGACCGCAAAGTGCGCATCACCGGTACAGTCGCCGCAAAGAATTTCGCCGCCCTCCTGGCGCCCCGTATTCAGGGCAGCCGCTCCAACACGAATCGCGGCGGCATGGGCGGCAGCTTGGGTGCCGGCCCTGCCGGCGGCGGTGGCCCCGGCGGCGCCGATTTCAACCTCGTCCTCATCCACCTCTCCAAAGCCGGCATCCACGTCAAGAAGGACGACGTCGTGGCCGAATTCGACCCCACCAACCAGTTGCAGCGCCTCGACGACTACAAAGACACGGTCATCCAAACTGACAACAGCATTAAGAAAATGATGGCCAGCCTGGCCGCCACCAAGGAAGCTCACGATCAGACCATCCGCGCCTCCAAGGCCACTTGGGACCAGGCTCTCCTCGATCTTCAGACCATACCCGTCCGCTCCGATATCGACAAGGAAAAATACAAGCTCGCGGTCGAGCAGGCCGAAGCCCAGTACAAACAGTTGCAGTATGAGGACGCCCTCCTGGTGGAGTCCCAAAGAGCCCAGATTCGCGTCTCGGAACTCAGCCGCGGCCAGTCCAACATCGAGCTGCAGCGCGCCCAGAACAACGTCGGCAGAATGACCGTCAAGAGTCCCATGGATGGCATCGCCGTCATGGCCAGCATCGTCCGCAACGGCGAATACGGCCAGGTCCGCGAAGGCGACCAGGTCAACGCCGGCCAGCCCTTCCTAACCATCGTCGATCCCTCTTCCATGGTTCTCAATGCCACCGTCAACCAGGTGGATGCCGAGCGGCTGCGCCTCGGCATGAAAGCCACCATGCACCTGGATGCCTATCCCGATATCGAACTGCCCGGCACTTTGATCGGCATCGGCGCCATGTCCAAGACCAGTACCTTCCGCGCCGGCTTCGTCGGTGAAATCCCCATCCGCCTCAAAATCGAAAAGATGGACACCCGCGTCATCCCCGATCTCACCGGCAGCGCCGAAGTCGTGCTCGGTTCCGAACACAACGCCGTGCTGGTGCCGCGCGCCGCCGTGTTCGAAGAAAATGGCGGCTCCTTCGTCTTCATCCAGGGCCCCGAGGGCTTTACCAAGAAACAGGTGCAACCGGGCTTGTCCAGCTTCACCGATGTGGCCATCCAGTCCGGCCTGCAGAAAGGGGACGTTGTGGCGCTCCAGCGGCCGTTGTAATCGCCGCTTGTCCCCCCGCGAATCACACCATGCCATCGAAAGATCTCAAACCTAAAACGCGCCTCGGCAAGTCCAATCCGCGCAGGGTCAAAATCATAACCTGGGCCATTGGCCTCCTCGCCACCGGCGGCGGTCTCTACGCCGCCTATCACTACACCTCCTCCACCGAAGTGGAAGTGGCCACGGCCCGCGTCCGCCGCGCCGATTTCATCATCAGCGTCCGCTCCCGCGGCGATATCAAGAGCGCCCGTTCCAGCATTTTGAAAGCTCCCCCCGCCCCCGGCCTGCGCATCGTCCACCTTGCCAACAACGGCATCCCCGTGAAAAAGGGCGACGTGGTCGTCGAATTCGACGCCGTCTCCCAGGAACAGAATGTCATCTCCCAGACCACCACGGTCCAGTCCGACGACGGCGACATCGTCCAGTTGAAAGCCACCCAGAAGATGAACGATGAAGCCGATGCCATGAGCAAAATGCAGTCCGAGTACGCCGTCGAAAGCGCCAAGCTGGATGCCAGCAAGGCCGAGGTCCTCTCTAAGGTCGATGGCGAAAAAAACCGCATCACGGTCGAAGTCACGGAAGGCAACCTGCAGCAGGTCAAAGCCTCCATCAACGCCCATCAGGTCGGCAATGAAGCCGATCTCAGCCGCCTCAATCAGCGCCTCGACAAAGCCCAGCGCGATCTCGATACCGCCACCAGCTACCTGGGACTGATGCAGCTCCGCGCCCCCACCGACGGCGTCGCCATCGTCCTCTCCAACTTCCGCTCCCAGGGAACTTTCGGCCAGTCCACCCCCCCGTTCAAAGAGGGCGATAACGCCTGGAATGGCGCCGAAATCGTCGAGATCCCCGATCTTTCCGAACTCTATATCGATCTCAAGCTGGAAGAAGTCGATCGCGGGAAGATCCAGATCGGCCAGGCCGTCCGGGTTCGCGTCGATGCCATCCCCGACAAGGAATTCGAGGCCCAGCTCGACTATATCAGCCCCATTGCCAACCTGGTCTTCAAGGGCGGCTCCACGCCGGAAAAATCCTTCCCCGCCCGCGCCACTTTGAAGCACCTCGACGAACGTCTCCGCCCCGGCATGAGCGCCTCCGCTGAAGTCATCATCGAACGCCAGCCCAATATGCTGCTCATCCCCGCTCGCGCCAGCTTCGATAAGGACGGCAAACCCGCCGTCTACATCCAGAACGGCAAGAATTTTGCGGTCCGCGCCATCGAAGTTGGCAGGCGCAACGACGATGACATCATCGTGACCGGCGGCCTCAAGGAAGGCGAGATCGTCACTTTGGAGAGCCCCGCCGACGCCGCCAAACGGGCCAAGAAGAAGATGTGAGGGTGACAGGCCCTCAGACGGACCTGTCGTGACGGGAATGGTTTCATGAAAAAGGCAATTTATCGTTTACTCGGGCTGGCCATCCTGGCCGCTGGCGCATGGTGGGGCTACCGCTTTTACAAAAGCATGCCCTCGCACCAGGAACAGGTCGCTACCGCCAAGGTGCAGCGCGGCGACGTCGTCATCCGCGCCTTTTCCCGCGGCGAGCTCCGCGCCGTCCGCGCCGTCATGCTCACGGCTCCCAACTTGAACGGCACCGTCCAGGTCACCAGCCTCGCGCCCATGGGCTCGCTGGCCCACGAAAAAGATCTGGTCGTCGAATACGACGATTCCGAACGCCGTGCCGCTCTCGATGAATCCCAGATGGCCGTCGAGCAGGTTGACGAGCAGATCAAAGGCAAGAAGGCCGATACCGCCATCACCCAGAGCCAGGACGCCGTCCAGTTGCTCAAAGCCAAGTACGCCGTCCGCAACGCCGAGCTCGACGTGCAGAAGAATCCCATACTCGACGTCATCGACGCCAAGAAGAACCTGCTGGCTCTCGAACAGGCCAAACGCGCGCTCACGCAGCTCGAATCCGACATCCAGTCGCGGCAGGAACAGGCCGATTCCCAACTCGCCGTCCTCCAGGAAAACCGCACCAAGAGCCTGCTCGACGTCACCCGTGAAATGCAGCGCATCGCCAACACCAAATCTCTCGCGTCCATCACGGGCCTGGTTTCCATTCGCCAGAACCGCGCCGGCAATTTCAACTTCGGCCAGGTCATGCCGGATATCCGCGAAGGCGATACCCTGCAGCCCGGCATGCCCGTCGCCGATCTGCTCGATCTTTCCGAAGTCGAAGTCTGGGCCAAGGTCGGCGAACTCGACCGCGCCAACCTTCGCGAGGGCCAGGATGCCCTCCTGCAACTCGATTCCATTCCCGACAAGCAATTCCACGGCAAGATCAAAGCCCTCAGCGGCACGGCCGCCGCCGACGTCTTCTCCGGCGATCCGGCCAAGAAGTTCGACGTGGTCTTTTCCGTCGACATGCGCCAACTCCTTACCGGCCTCGGCATGAAGCCCGTCGAAGTGGATCGCATCATGGCCACCGCCGTGGAAAACGCCAAAAAGAATGTCGTGAACTCCGCCGGCTCGCTGTTTGCCTCCTTGCAGGCCGCTCCCGGCGCCACGCCCGACATGTTCGGACAGCCCGGTCAACCCGGTCAACCCGGCCAGGATCAGGTCGCTCAGGATGACCAGGGAGGCGGTCGTGGCCGCCGGGGTGGTGGTGGTGGCGGCGGCCAGCGCGGCGCCGGTGCCGCTGGTGGTGGACAACGCGGCCCCGGTGATGCCGCTGGCGGCGGGGGCCGCGGTATGGCCGCTGGCGACGCCCGCGGCGCTGGAGGCGGCGATGGCCGCGGCCAGGGTGGGCGCGGCGCCATGTCCGATGCCGATCGCCAGAAAATGCGCGAAGCTATGCAGAACGCCAGCCCCGAAGAACGTCAGAAGCTCATGGCCCAGATGGGCGGCGGGCAAGGCGGCGGCCGCGGCCAGGGTGGCGGCGACCGCGGCGGGTCTCCCTCCGGCCAGGCTGGCCCCGCTGGCGGCGGTCCGGGTGGTGGCGGCCAGGGTGGTAACGGCGGCGGTCAAGGCAATGGCGGCGGCCGTGGCGGCATGGATACCATCCAACGCCTCATGAGCCGCTCCAATTCCGCCTACTCCGATCAGGATCGCGAAAACGCCAGGCTGCCTCTTCCCCCCGACCAGGATTCCCAGGTCCAGGTCCTTCTCCGGCCGGGTCTCCTCGCCGATGTCGAAATCGTTGTCGAGAAGATCCCCGACGCGCTTCACCTTCCCACCCAGGCAATCTTCCAAAAAGGCGGCCGGCCCACCGTTTTCGTTCAGCAGAAGGATGGAAAATTTGTGCCTCGCGAAGTTCAGCTCCTCAAACAGAGCGAATCCATGATGGTCCTCTCGGGCGGCGTTCAGCCCGGCGAAGTGGTAGCCCTCGCCGATCCCACTGCCGACAAGAACGCCAAGAAGGACAAGAGCGAAAAGAAATCCGATAGCAACCCTATGAGTTCCATGCCGGGAGGGAAATAGACATATGTTTGGGCACGTTCTTCCCGAATTGAAAATGGGGCTCGCCAGCCTCTTCGCGCACAAGCTGCGCAGCCTGCTGACCATGCTCGGCATGATCTTCGGCGTCGGCGCCGTCGTCGCCATGCTCTCTATCACCGCCGGCGCTCAAAAGCAGATGATGAGCTTCATCGATCAACTCGGCGTCAACAACATCATCGTCGACGCTCACGAAGCCGTCGACCGTAACGAGCTCCAGACCGTCCGTTCGGTTTCGCCCGGGCTCACCTTTCGCGACTATCGCGCCATCTCCGAAAACGTCCAAAACCTGGTGGCCATCACCCCGCGCAAGAAATTCAAGCCGCAAAAACTCCTGCCCAAGACCAATTCGGAACCCCCCACTCTCATCGGCGTCTACCCCAATTTCGTCGAGATCAACAGCCTCAAGCTGGCCGACGGCGGCCGCTTCTTCAGTGAAGATGAAAACCGCGATTCCGCTCCCGTCTGCGTCCTCGGCGAAGGCGCCAAGGTCAGCCTGTTCGGCTACGGCGATGCCCTCGGCAAGTACGTCAAGGTCAACGACACCTGGCTGCAGATCATCGGCATCCTCAAACCCCAGGCGGGCAGCGATGCCGACGTGGAAGGCGTCCAGGCCCTCAACCGCAACAACATGATCATCGCGCCGCTCAACACGGTGATGCGCCGCTTCGAGGATCAGACCAGCTATCTCAAGGATGAAATCGACGGGATTTATATGAAGGTTCAACCCAACGTCGATTCCATCGAAACCTCCAATGTGGTCACCGCCATCCTGGCGGCTACGCATAAAGATGCCGGGGATTTCACCGTCACCGTGCCGGCCGGCCTGCTCGAACAGAAAAAGCAGACCCAGGCCATCTTCAGCATCGTCATGATCTGCATCGCCGGCATTTCCCTGCTGGTCGGCGGCATCGGTATTATGAACATCATGCTCGCCACGGTCCTCGAGCGCACCCGCGAAATCGGCATCCGCCGCGCCATCGGTGCACGCCAGGCCGACATTGTGCGTCAATTCCTGACGGAGGCCGTGCTCATTTCCATCGCTGGCGGCTTGATCGGTATCGCATTCGGATTCGCGCTGTCGCAGATTATTGCGTCAACCGCGGGCTGGGCCACTGTCGTGACTACTTCTTCGATCGTCATCGCCTTCGGAGTCTCCGTCTTCATCGGACTTTTGTTCGGTATTTATCCGGCCGTACAGGCCGCCAAACTGGATCCCATCGAGGCCATTCGTTACGAGTAGAACTATGCTTTTGCGAACTTTTGTCACCGGATTGCTCCTCTCCGCCGGCGCGTTTGCGCAAATGGCGTCATTTCCCAAGCCCAGCTACTTCCGCGAGGTGTTCAAACAGACCAACACCAAGGTGGAACTCCGGGATCCCGTCCGTCTCAAGGATTTCGTGGTCGGCGGCAAGTTCGAGCTCTCGCTCAAGAACTTCATCGAGCTGGCGATGGCCAATAACACCGACATCCAGGTGGCCTTCCTCTCGCTCGAAATCCCCCAGAACAACATCGTCTCGGCCTTCGGCAAGTGGGATCCTATCGCCAGCGCATCCTTCTCCGCCCAGCGGAACACCAACATTCCGACCGACCCCACGCAGGCCAAGAATGCCGGCCAGATCTCCAAATCGCTCAGCCAGCCGCTCTCGCTTTCCTATGGCCAGACCATCGATACCGGCTTGAGCTACAGCGTGACTTTCAACGGGACCAAGAGCTCCTCCAGTAACTCTCTATCCAGCTACAACCCGGGGCTCAGCTCCAACCTCCAGTTCTCCGTCACCCAGCCCCTGTTGCAGAACCGCGGCCGCTATGTCAACCGCATCCCGGTCATGCAGGCCGAGAGCAGCTATAAGCGCTCCCAGTACACTCTCCGATTCTCGCTCCTGACCCTGGTGAGCAATGCCGAAAACGCTTACTGGAACGTCATCTCGGCCCGCGAGAACCTGCGCGTCCAGGAAAAGTCCCGCGACGCCTCCAAAGCCAATCTCGATTTCGTGCAGCAACAGCTCGACCTGGGCGCCATCGCCGAGCTCGATATCTACAACCCCCAGGGCCAGTTGGCCGCCGCCGAATTCAACGTCTCCCAGGCCAAATTCCGGCTGGCCTCCGCCGAAGACGCCCTGCGCCGCCAGATCTCGGCCGACCTCGATCCCGATATCGCCAAGCTCCCCATTGAGCTGACCGAACCCGTGGACCTCGCGGCCGGAGTCTCCATGCCGCTCGATACCCAGCAGTCGGTCCAGAAGGCCCTCGCCGCCAACCCCCAGATCCTCTCCGCCATGCAACAGCTCGATCTGGACGAATTGGGCATCCAGAGCGCCCAAAACCTCCTGCTGCCCCAGCTTTCCCTCAACGCCACCTACACCACCAAAGGACAGGGCGGCGTCTTCTTTCCCTCCTCCACCAGCTTGTTTAACGGCGGCGGCGGCACCATTCAGCCCATTCCGGGTGGCATCGCCGACGCCCTCGGCCAGATGTTCGGCTTCGGCTACCCCACTTACCTCGGCAGGCTCACCCTCACGCTCCCCATCAGGTCACGCACGGCGTCCATGAACATGGCGAGCGCCCTGGTCACCAAGAAATCCGACGCGCTGACCCTCCGCACCACCCAGCAGAACATCCGCCTGCAGACCCTCACCGCCGTCACCAACCTTCAGGGATACGTCGAGCAATTGAAGCTCGCGCGCGTGCAGAGGGACATTCAGCAGAAGAACTACGAAGCCGAGCAGGAGAAGTATACCCTCGGCACCGATACCAACCAGAACGTGGTCATCGCGCTGCAGAATCTGGTCCTGGCCGAATCCAACGTGGTCAGCGCCCAGGTGAGCGTCCGAACCGGCATCCTGGCCGTCTACCAGTCCACCGGGGAATTGCTGGATAATTATGGGATTGTGGTGAAGTAGGATAGAGAATAGAGAATAGAGAATAAAGAATAGAGAATAGAGAAGGGCAGAGGTTAGAAGGCGGAGGCGAGGATGGCGTTGGCGTAGGCGTTCAAGAGACGGCTCACTTCATCCAACGAAATCGTGAGCCCTGCGGTGTCGCCGTAACCGAGATCGCGGGCCAGAATCAGATAGTAGCGGCATTCCTCGAGCGACCCTTTGGCGATGCTCATGAAGCGAGCCTTGTCGGGTTTCCCACGGCGGCCAAATCCTTCGGCGATGTTGGCGGGAATGGAAACGGCCGCGCGGCGCATCTGAGACGAAAGGGCGTAGATCTCATGCTTGGGGAAGGTCGCGGTCAGGGTGTAGGCGGATAAGACGAACCCGTGTGCCTTCTGCCAGACCAGTAGATCTTCAAAGGTCCTGGCGGGGCGTGCTTGCGGCATTTGGCATCACCAGAGTAGCATTGGGCAGAAGACCCAGATACGCGGGTGCCTCCTTTCTTCTTTCTTCTTTCTTCTGTATTCTGTATTCTGTATTCTGTATTCTTTATTCTGCATTCTCCCGTCCCACCCAGGCACAGCGTGTCCCACAAGCGGACACCCCGGATACCTCGCTATCCATCCTTACCTCTGAAGCGTCATAATGTTACGCTAGGTGCGGATTGGCAGGCCTCGTGCCTTCCCCAATCCGGAAATCTACCTATGGACATACAACGCAAAGGCACCCGTAAGCGCAAGATCATCAAGCTCACGGTGGGCCTCGTGTTGGTTGGCGCGGTACTCACCGCAGGCTTCATCTTCGCTAGCCGGCTCAAGCCGGCCGCGCCCGGGGTGGAACTCTCCACGCTCTGGCCCGACACCGTCAAGCGCGGTCCCATGATTCGCGAGGTCCACGGCCTGGGCACCCTGGTTCCCGAAGACACCATGCTCATCACCGCCACCACCGATGGCCGCGTGGAACGGATTCTGGTCAAGCCCGGCACACCGGTGAAAGCCGATTCGGTGGTGATGATCCTCTCCAGCCCGGAACTCCAGGTCTCGCTGCTCGACGCCGAGTTTGCGCAGCGGGCAGCCGAGGCCGATTACAAGAATCTCGAGGTTACGCTCCACAAAACCCTGCTCGATCTGCGCTCCACGGCCGCCCAGACCAGCGCCGATTACAACACCGCCAAGCTGGAGTCCGACCGCGATACCGCCCTGGCCAAGGAAAACCTGCTGGCCAACACCGATGCCAGAATCTCCCAGGTCAAAGCCCAACAGCTTGGCGCCAAGTACGAAATCGATAAAGAGCGCCTGCAGATCAACGATGCGGCCGAACAGGCCCAACTGGAAGCTCAGAAGGTCAAGGTGGATCAGCTTCGCGGCGAATACGAACTCAAGAAACAACAGGTGGACCAGCTCAAGGTCCGGGCCGGTTTCGAAGGGATGCTGCAGTCGGTCCCGCCTCCTTTGACTGCGGTGGAAGAAGGCCAGAAGGTGATGGCCGGGACGGCCCTGGGCAAAGTAGCCCAACCCAGCCATCTCAAGGCTGAGTTGAAGATCGCCGAAACCCAGATCAAGGACGTCGCCATCGGTCAACTCGCCGTCATCGATACGCGCCTTTCCGGAGGCGGCTCCAACGGCCTGATCGAAGGCCACGTCTCCCGCATCGAGCAATCCATCATGAACGGCACAGTGACCGTGGACGTGGCCCTCAAAGGAGCGCTCCCGCCGGGTTCGCGGCCCGATCTCAGCGTCGATGGCACCATCCAGCTCCAGAAACTCGACGATGTCGTCTACGTCGGAAAGCCGGTCTACGGCCAGGAAAACGCCGCCGTCACGCTCTTCAAGATCGAGCCCGACGGCAAGTACGCCAACAAGGTGAAGGTCACCTTCGGAGTCCAGTCGGTGAACTTCATTGAGGTAAAGGAAGGCCTCAAGGTGGGCGACCGCGTGATCTTATCGGATATGTCGCAGTTTGACCAGTACGACCGAATTAAATTGAACTAAGACTTCGCGATCTACGTAAAGGGGTAAAAGACACCATGGACAATGGCTCACAACCGCTGATCCGGCTCGATAGCGTAAGCAAGGTTTTTGTCACCGACGAGGTGGAAACCCACGCGCTTTCGTCCGTTCACTTCGACGTCAAGAAGGGCGAATATCTGTCGATCTCAGGCCCGTCGGGCTGCGGCAAGTCGACCCTGTTGGCGATCCTCGGCCTGCTGGATACGCCTACTGACGGCACCTATTATTTGAATGGCAAGCCGGTCACCGGCCTCAAGCTCTCCGAACGCGCGCGCATCCGCAACCGCGAGATCGGCTTCATCTTCCAGGCCTTTAACCTCATCGGCGATCTCACGGTCTACGAGAATGTCGAGCTTCCGCTGACCTATCGCGGCATGCCCTCGGCCGAACGCAAGCGCCGCGTCCAGGAGGCCCTGGAGCGCGTCGGCATGTCGCACCGCATGAAACACTATCCGTCGCAGCTCTCGGGCGGCCAGCAGCAGCGTGTCGCGGTGGCCCGGGCTTTGAGCGGCGATCCTCTGATCCTGCTCGCGGACGAGCCCACCGGCAACCTGGATTCCGCCAACGGCGAGGCCGTCATGAGTCTTTTGCGCGAATTGCACGCCGCCGGGTCCACCATCTGCATGGTGACCCACGATCCGCGCTACGCCGAGTTCGCCGACCGTACTGTCCGCCTTTTCGACGGCCGGGTAGTCGAAGAAAGCACCGAGTCGGCAAAAACCTAACGAGTTGATGAAAAGAGTTGGCCGCCGATGAACACCGATGAACGCGGATTGAAAACCAGTAGCTTATCTGTGTTGATCTGTGTTTATCGGCGGCTCAAATTGGCTTTAGCATCCTGCTAAGGAATTCGCGGCCGTCAGGAAAGCCGCTGGGCCACTGGGAAAAGTCCATCGATCAGGAGGGGCTCCATGTTCAAACGGCAAGCGATCTGGGCAGTGTTGCTGTCGGGCGTAGCCGGCAATACTTTATCCGCCAGCGTCATTCGGCCTCCGCAAACGGAGTTCCGCCACCTCTACGCGCTCCCTTCCAATGGACGCGTGGTCATCGAAAACGTCTATGGCGATGTCAGCATCACCGCCTGGGATCGCGACCTGGTGCTGGTGGAAGCCATCACCCGCTCCTCCGATCCGAAGCGCCTGGACGATGCGCACATCGTGGTTGAGCCCACCGCCGATCTGCTTTCCATCCGCACGCAGTATGCAGGTGTGGACGCCCAGCAGCCCGCCAGCGTGGACTACCGCATCACCGTGCCGCGCGGCGCCAACCTGCAGGAGGTCAAGCTGACCAACGGCGGTCTTTCGCTGAGTGGCCTGGCCGGCTCCGTCAAAGCCTCCGCCATCAACGGCAGCATCACCGCGCTCGAGCTGCGGGGCCAGGCCGATCTTTCCACCGTCAACGGTGGCGTAGTGGCCAGTTTCCAGAGCGTCAGCCACGCCAAACCCATTTCGCTCGCTTCCGTGAACGGTCCCATCCGGCTCACCATTCCGTCGGCCGCCGGCCCCGGCGTGATGGCCAGCAACCTGAGCGGCGGCATCGCTTCCGATGTCGGGCGGGTTTTCCGCACCGGCTCCGGCCAGCGTCTGGTGGTCAAGGGCGCCGGCGTCCAGATCCACCTGCACAACGTCAATGGCGGCATCTCCATCCATTCCCACGAGCGTCCTTGGACGTAAGCCGCGCCTGGCGCTACCGCCATGCGCTGCGATCTGTTAACCTGACAAGCCATGCTGTTGCTTGGCCGCGATCTTCGCCATGCGGTGCGCCTGTTCTGGAAGTCCCCGGGCGTCACCGTGGTTTCGCTGGTTGCCCTGGCCCTGGGAATGGGCGCCGCTACCGCCATTTTTAGCGTGGCCGACGCCGTGTTGCTCAAGCCTCTGGGGTTCCGCGAACCCGAACGCCTGCTGGTGGTATGGGAGAAGAACCCGGCGCAGAACAAGTTCAGAATGTTCGCCGCCGCCGGCAACTTCCTCGAATGGCGCAGCCAGTCCCGCATGCTCGAATCCACCGGCGCGTTTCAAGACGTCCACGTCAATCTTTCGGGAGGGCCCAACGGCCCCATCGATGCGGAGGAACTGACCGCCCAGCGTGTCTCGGCGGGACTTTTCCCGCTGCTCGGCGTCCAGCCCCTTGTGGGACGCGGCTTCAGCCCGGAAGAAGATCAACCCGGCCGCGCCAACTTTGCCCTGCTCAGCTATTCCCTGTGGCAGCGCCGCTTCGCCGGCGACCGCGCCATCGCCGGCCAGACCATTCGCCTGCGCGATCAGAGTTACACCGTGGTGGGGGTTCTACCGCCCGGCGTGCAAATCCTCGATCGCGCGGCCGATGTCTGGATTCCCCTGGGCCTCGACTCGAGCGACCCGCGCACTCTGCGCGCCCGCTTCCTCACCGTGATCGGCCGTCTCCGCCCCGGCGCCACGCTGCGGCAGGCCCAGGCCGACCTGGACACCATCGGCGGCCGCCTGGAGCTGGCCGACCCGGCTCTCAATCGCGGCTGGCGTCCCAACCTGTTTCCCATGCGCGAGGAACTCACCGGCAGCGTGCGCCAGCCCCTGCTCGTTCTGATGGGCGCGGTGGGCTTTCTGCTGCTGATCGCCTGCGTCAACGTTGCCAACCTGCTCTTGGCGCGCGGCGCGGCGCGCGGCAAAGAGTTCGCCGTGCGCGCTGCCCTGGGGGCCGGCCGCGGCCGCATGGTCTTCCAATTGCTTGCCGAGAGTCTGACGCTGGCCGTAGCCGGTGGCATTCTCGGGCTGGTGCTCGCCTGGGGCGGCGTCGGCCTGCTCACCCGCCTCGGCTCCACCACTATCCCGCGGCTTGCCCAGGCGCACCTCGATTGGCGCGTGTTTCTTTTCGCGCTGGCTGTTTCGGCCGTCACCGGGGTGCTGTTCGGCCTGGCCCCCGCTCTCCAGGTCTCGGCGGCCAACCCCCACGCGGCGCTGATTGAGGGCGGCCGCGGATCCACCGCCACGCGATCCTCCCGCCTGCTGCGCAATGGCCTGGTGGTTTCCGAGATTGCCCTGGCTTTGCTGGTGCTGATCGGCGCCGGCCTGCTGATGCGCAGTTTTGTGCGCCTGCGCGCCGTGGATCCCGGCTTCCAGCCGTCCCACCTGCTCACCCTGCGGCTGCCGATTTCCGGCGTCCGCAATGCGTCCCCCGAACGGCGCGTGGCGTTTCTCAATCAGCTTTCGAGGCGCATCGCCGCGCTGCCCGGTGTCCGCTCCATTGGCGCCGTCAACAGCCTTCCTTTGACCGGCTTGGGTGTCGGCTCCACGTTTGCCGTGGATGGCCGACCCGCTCCGCCGCCCGAACAGCGGCCCATGGGCCTGGTCCGCGCCGTCACCCCGGATTACTTCCGTACCATGGCGATTCCGCTGGTTTCCGGCCGCTTCTTCACGGAGTCCGATACCGCGCAGGCCCCCTTCCGCATTATCGTCAATCAGGCGCTGGCGCGCCGCTTCTGGCCGCAGGCCAACCCCATCGGCGGCCGCCTGGTGCTCGATCCGGCCGGCCGCATCGCTGAAATTGTCGGGGTGGTGGGCGATGTCAAACCCGAGCGGCTGGACGGCGACGATTCACCCACCATCTACAGCCCGTATCCCCAAACCAATTTCAATACCATGGTGCTGGTGGTGCGCACGGCCGTGCCGCCTGAGGCGCTGGCCTCTTCGGTGGAGCGCGCCGTGCACCAGTCCGACCCCGATCAACCGGTTGCCGACATACGCCCCATGGATGCCGTGGTGGATCGAGCGGTCTCGACGGCGCGCTTCCATACGCTGGTGCTCGCGGTTTTCGCGCAGATCGCTTTTCTGCTGGCCGCCACCGGCATTTACGGCGTGGTGGCTTATGACGTGAGCCGGCGCACTTCGGAAATCGGCATCCGCATCTCGCTCGGCGCGCAGCCGCGCGACGTGCTCCGCCTGATCCTGGGCCAATATGCCCGGCTGGCCTCGCTCGGCATCGCGCTAGGACTGGCCGGCGCTTTCGCCCTGACGCGCCTGATGCACTCCATGCTGTTCGGCGTCAAACCCACCGACGCGTACACTTTCGCGGTCATCTCGCTGCTGCTCGGAGCTGTCGCCCTGGTGGCCGGCTACCTTCCCTCGCGGCGCGCCATGGCGCTTGAGCCGGCGGCCGCGCTGAGGCACGAATAGGACGAGAAAGGAATCATGATTACACTCCGCAATGTAGAGAGGTTTTATGAAGGCGGTTATGGCCGCAGTTATGTGCTTCGCCGCATCAACTTAGATATCAAGGAAGGCGAGTTTGTTACTATTATGGGTCCGTCGGGCGCCGGTAAGTCGACGCTCCTCAGCATACTCGGCATGCTGGATGGCGCCTGGACCGGAGAGTTCGAATTCTTCGGCCACGCGGTTCACCGCATGAAGCCCAAAGACCGCATCGAACTGAATAAGAAGTATATCGGCTTCGTCTTTCAGAGTTATCACCTGATCGATAATCTTACCGTTTACGAAAATCTGGATATCCCGCTCTCTTACCGCAACGTCAAAAGCTCTGAGCGCGCCGCCATGGTCTGCGACACGCTGGACCGCTTCCACATCGTCGGCAAGCGCGACCTTTTCCCCAGCCAGCTCTCCGGGGGGCAGCAGCAACTGGTGGCCGTGGCGCGCGCCGTGATCGCCAATCCCAAACTGATCCTGGCCGACGAGCCCACCGGTAACCTGCACTCCGGCCAGGGCAGGGAGATCATGGAGCTTTTCAAGAAGCTCAACGGCGAAGGCGCCACCGTCATCCAGGTGACGCACTCGGAAGCCAACGCCGCGTACGGCCACCGCATTGTCCAACTGGCCGATGGCTGGGTGGTGACGTAGTGGGGCAGACGCCCTCGTCTGCGCGCGACCCCCTGGTCGCGCTCTTGCCAGTTGTCGCGCTCTTGCCAGTTAATTAGGGAATGCCGGGAGGGGCCCTGCGCTACAATAGCCGTTCGCATGCAGGTACTCCAGGCGGGCCAACATAAACTGATCTATCTCGAGCTCGAACCCGAGACGGTGGCGAGCATCGCCCGCCAGGCCGGGTTCGAGACGCGAACCCGCGAAAGCCAGCGGGGCATCCAACTTGATCTGACGGCGCGCGAGCGCCAATCGCCGCTGTTGCTGTTCGACGCCGCCGATCCGGCCAATCTGGGCTGGTTCTCGCGCTGCCAGTTCTACGTGGACGGCCGTTCCGGCGCGGTGATGCAGACGCCCATGACCCTGGCCAACAAGAAAGACCGCAGCGGCAAGGCCCAGCGCCACGCGGTACGCCTTTCGATCACCAAGGAACTCCCCGCCAGTTTCCGCCTGCCCGGCCGCCAGCCTCTTACCGAACAAGTGTTCTACCACCTGCTGTTCAATTTTCTGGCTGCCCTGACCCAGACCGGCGTAGCCGTTTGCGGCGCGGGGGCGGTGGAACCGCTGGCCGGCCGCACCGAAAGCGTCGGCACGCGCAATTAAGTATTACACCAGTGCCAATTCTTCGCAGCCCGCGACGATTTTGGCGCGGCCCGAGTCCGTAGGACGAAAGAAAATAGCCCAGCGCGTCAGCGCTGGGAATGGGGTGAAAGACACAGGGAGCCCCGGAACGGGGCGAAAGAGTTTCTACAGCGGCGCTTCTTTGGCCCCGTTCCGGGGCTGGTCAATTGGC
>PMTR01000111.1:0-20185 GCA_003167255.1 Bryobacterales bacterium | reverse complement strand
TGACGCCGAACAGCACAGGCCGCGCCACATCGAGAATCGGCACCACGTCGAGCGCGACCGCCAGCACCGTGACGGCCGCGGCCGCGCAGACCGCGAAACGAAGCCACCACGGAGCGCGTTCCCGCTCGCCCCACCGTCCCCGCACCACCACGGCGAACATCGCCAGGTAGTACATGCCGCAACAGGCCATGCCCGCGCCGACGAGAATCTGGTTGGCTTCCTGCTCTCCCACCTGCACCAGGCTGGCCGCGCCCAACACCACGCAGGCGGCCACCGCGAGTCCAAGCGACCTCACTGGCGTGCGGAAGCGCGGATGCAATTCGCTGAAGCGCGCCGGCAACAGTCCATCCCAGCCCGCCACCATCGGCAGCCGTGAGACTTGCGCGAGGCAGGCCACCGTCTGCGTGAAATAAGCGAACAGCAGCGCCAGGATGGCGGCGGCGGAGAGCGCGGCGACCAGCGAAGAGGAAGCGAGCGAAGCGCCCAGGATCTGCGGGATGGGAGCGATCAGGTCGATACGCTCCCGCGGGGTGTAGGCCAGCAGCGAGCAAGTGCCCAGGATGTAGAGCACCGCGATCCCGGGGCCGGCGATCGAGACCGAGCGCGCGATGTTGCGCTCTGGCGTGTGACACTCGCCGGCGAACACCGCCACCTGCTCGAAACCGCTGAGGGCGTTGAAGGCGATCTTGCTGAACAGATTGACGGTGATGAGCGACAGCACCGGCCAGGCGGGCGCAAAGACCGGTTGCGGAGTGGCCTGGCCGCGCACCAGTCGCAACACCAGCAGGCCGATGATGAGCAAATAGAGCGCAACCACCAGAGCCCCGCCGGCGCTGGTGACCCAACGCGCCAGATGCAGGCCGCGATAATTCACCAGATAGACCAGCGCAAAGAAGACCAGGCTGCAGGCCAGAATCACCGGCTTCGATGAACTCATCCAGGCGCCGCGCGGTCCGGCGACATAAGAGAGGCTGTTGGCCACCACCGAGCCGCTGGCGGCGTAGATGAGGACGAGGAAGAAAGAATAATTCCAGCCGGCCAGAAAACCAGCGAAGGGCGAAATCCCAAGCTTGACCCATTGATAGACGCCGCCTTCGAGCGGTAGCCGGCGGCTGAGGAAGGTGACTGTGGCGGCAAGCGGAAAATAGAAGAGCAGAATGGCGAGCAACCAGAGCGCGAAGTGCGCCCCGCCGAGCCGGGCGGCGTAGCCGGTCCAGGGCAGCCCGACGATCAGGAGGATCTGGAGAAAGACGAGGTCGGTGAGACGAAGCTCACGCGTGAGAGAAGCGGACCGCGCCTGGGTGCGCGCGATTTCACTCTGATCGCGGAAGGCCATGAATCAAGAGAGAGGGTAGCACGAGCCGCGTGCGAGCCGCGCGCTTGAGGAAGCGGTCTGGCAATACGTCACCGAACTTCTGAAACCACGAGTGAGCAAGCGTTCTGCAATACGTGAGCGAACTTCTGAAGTGACGTACTAAGTTAAGCCGAGTCCCGTGCGGGACGGCGCGGCGGTGGCCTCGGCCCGCGGGCTTTTCCGCGACTCGTCGCCGTAGTAGAAAACCAGGTAGGCGATGCCCACGCCCAGCGGGATCAGGCCGAGCAGGGCGACGCTCAACGGCATACCCCGCTGTTCGGTAGCCTGGTCCTTCTCGGCTATCTGGCGGGCCTCATCCCTGCTAACGCCGTATCTTTGACTGATGCTCCAGGTGCTATACGCGAGCGACTCCGCGGATGCAGGCCGATGGGATGTGACGGCCAGGCCCAGCAGGCAAATCATGATGGCCAGGCCGCTGGCACTCCAGATCAGGCCGCGCAACAGATACACGCGCGGCGACCAGGGCGCCAGGGTGCGGGCGACCGGAACGGGGACGCCCTTTTCGAGCGCCGCCATGCGCTCCTGGTGGAGCATCTGTAAGCTACCATGACGCAGGTACAAGACCACCACAACCACCACTAGAGCGGCAAGAATGAAACACAGGTACACGCCGGCAGCCGAGTACATCTTCTTTCCTCCTGTTCCTTGAGACTAGCGCGCGGGCGCCAATGTTTCGAAACTTTCGGGTTGCGATTCGTGGTCTAAATATAGCTATGGCGGAGGAGTTCGAGCACATCGTCCGCGAGTACCAGGACAAGATCTTCCGTCTGGCATTTTCCATGCTGGGAGACCGCGCGGCCGCCGAAGAAACCGCCCAGGATGTGCTGGTGCGGGTATGGAAGGGGCTCGGAGCGTTTCGCGGCGAATCGTCCCTGTTCACGTGGATCTACACCATCACGCGCAACACCTGCCTCACTGCGCTCAGCCGTGTTGGCCCGCGCCAGGTATCTTTGGACGAGCCGGCGCCGCGGCGCGAAGCGGAACGGCGCGCGGCCGCGGACTGGCAAACGGCCGCGCCTCCCGATGCCGCCGCACTGCTCAACCGTTTGCCGGCGAAGTACCGCAGCGTGGTAGCCCTTTTCCATATGCAGGAGAAATCGTACGATGAAGTAGCGCGCATGCTCGATCTGCCGGTGGGAACCGTGAAAACGTACCTGTTTCGCGCGCGCAAGAGCCTGGCGGAGGAACTGGCGCGCGAGCGCATCCGCAAAGGAGGGTCCTGATGGCTTGTCCGGAATTCGAAGAATTGCTGCGGGATGGCGCGCGAGGCCACGCGGCGCAGTGTGAAGAGTGCCGCGCACTGCTGGAGGCGCTCGAAGACGTGGATGCCACTTTCGAAGCGGCGTTCGCGGGCGTTGCGGCGCCGCCCGGTTTCGAAGCCGCGGTCCGCGCGCGAGTAGCCCGCGAATCCCGCCTGCGCGCGCCGTCGCTGGTGCCGGAGATCCTGGACTTCATCGGTTGGGCCGCCGTGCTGGCGCTGGCTGCCATCCTGCTTCCGCGCGTGCTGCCCTTCCTCACCGCCATGCTGGCGCAGTTGAGCTAGTGCGTTGACCGAGTGATTTGGTGCTGGTGGAACTCCGCTCCCTTACGGTCGCGGCTCGGTGCACTTCTTGAACAGCCACTGCCAGTAAGACTCTTCACCTGCGCCGACCCTGTGTCGGGATTCAAAACCAGTGCGCTCCGCCATCTCCCGTATGTCGGTCTCGCTCAGTGGCGGGCCAAGCCACGTATCGCCCGGCGGCGCTTCCATCCGGAGGTTCCCCTGTACGTCGAACTTGAACAGGCAGCCGCAGCGAAGATGTTTGGCGACTTCGCCAATACAATTCTCGATCAGCGCCTTCCCGGGAACATGTTGGAATACCGAAAAGGAAAATGCGAAGTCGAACATCAGATCTCCCAGCACGTCCAAATCCCTGCCGCTGGTCTGGTGGACCCGCGCGTTCGGCAAGTCTGAGAGTTGTGCCTGGGCGAGCTTCACCATCTCACCGCTGATGTCTACGCCGTGGACCTCTCCGAATATTCCCGCCAGCGCGCGGGTGACCCGTCCCACCCCGCATCCGAAATCCAAAACTCGCATTTCCTTCGGACTCTTGCCCTGACACGCATTCCCCATATCGGTCATGACGTAGCGCGCCACGGTTTCTTCACCCGAACGGGCAAAGTCTTCGTCCGGCCAATCCTTCCGGGAATTGACGATGTAATAGCGAGCATTTTCACGGGCCCGCCCGTCCCAATCCCGCCTCATCTTTTCAATCAACTCGTCCGCGGCCATCCAAGCAATCCGTTGTTCTTCTAACTTCTAACTTCTAACTCCTAACTCACCGGGCCGCTCCCTGCATGAGCGCCGCGCGCAGCGCCTGCTCGATGGGCGGCGAGGCTTCGATCATGTTCTGCGGGTAACGGCGGTAGCTCAGGATCTCGCTGTAGATGGCGCCTTCCATGCTGGTGTTGAGCGCCAGACCGGCCATATATTGCAGGCGCAGATTGCCGTCGCGGTTAATTTGCGCGCCTTCGATCCACGGCAGCAAATCGCCGCGCTGGCCGGCATAAGTGGCAAGCAGATCGACCACCGAGCCGAATCCGACGTCGCGAAGCGATTTGGCGACGGGCGCCTCGGCCGGGCTCTCCAGACGCCGCTCGATCGAGTCGGCGTCGATCTTCAAGGGCTCCACCTGGCCCAGCAGCACGGTGTCGTATCCGGCGCCGTTGTTGTCGTTGCCCCAGACGGAGCCGTTGGGGAAGACATCGAAGAAAGTGGCGACCTCGCTCTTGACCGTAGCGTCGTCGCTTTCATAGAGCGGCACCCACTGGGTGACGATGCCTCCGGGGTTGAGGTGCTGCTTTACCAGCTCGAAGTACTCTTTGGAATAAAGGGTGGCGCTGCCCTTGACCCAGGGGTGGATGGGGTCGGAGGTGATGATGTCGAACTTCTCGTTGGTGGTGAGGACGAAGTGGCGGGCATCGTCGTAGACGATCTGTACGCGCGGGTCGTGCATCACGCTGTAATTCTCTTTGGCGAAATACTGCGTGGCGGTGGGCGGAATCAGCGGCTCCATTTCGCAGATGACGATGCGCTGGATGTCGGGATAGAGCACGAAGGAACCGGCCGTGACGCCGGCGCCGAAGCCCACCACGAGGACGGATTTCGGTTTGGAGGCGAACAGCGCCGGCATGTGCCCGAGCATGCGCTGCAGGCGCATGTCGTAGGGCTCGGTGGAAGCTTCCACTTTGCCGCTGACGTGGAACTGGATTGCGCCGTCGTTCCACTGCGTGATGGCGATGGAGGAATTCATGCCTTCCCCGGCGTACAGAAGCTTGGATGAGCCGGAGGAAATCATGATGCGGCGGCCGTAGGCGATGAGCATGCCGGGGACGTCGGATACATTGGCGCAGAGCCAGCCGGCCACCGCCAGCGCCCCGGCCAGCGCCATGGTGGCGGACAAGCCCCTGGACTGCTTGACCAGCGGGCCCAGCGCGAAGACCGCGCCAATGGCTGAGAGCACGATGAGGACGCGTTCGCAGCCCAGCGTGCCGATTGCCGGAATCAGCATCAGGCTGAAGGCCAGCGCGCCCACAATCGCGCCGCCGGTATTGGCGGCATAGACACCGCCCACCATGCTGCCCTGGTCATCCACTTTGGAAGCCACCGCGGCCAGCGCCAACGGAAAACTGGCGCCCCACAGCAGCGCCGCCGGCAACACCGTCCAGAGGACGCGGGCAAGATCGATTTGAAAGGTAAACCCGGGGCTGGTGGAGAGCAGCGGGTTGATGGGCCAGAAGGGAAGCGAACTGGAGAGCATCAAGGCAGTCCAGGCGACCGCTCCGGCCAGCAGCATCTGGCACCAGCCGATGGCAACGCGCGGCTGAAGCGCGCCACTGCGCAGAGCCCCGGCGGCGGCCGCGCTGCCGATTCCGATGCCGATCAGAAAGACCGCCAGTATGATGGAGAAAGTGTAGACCGTGGCGCCGAGCAGCAATCCGAGCAGGCGCGTCCACACCACTTCGGCGCCCAGAGCGGTGGCGCCGGAAATCGCGATGGTCACGTAGATGGGCCACGGGCCGAATGCGGCTGCGGCCGCCAGGTCTTTAGCTTGTCTTGAGGGTGCCGGCGCGGCCTCGGGCGTTCGCGCGGCCAGACCCAGGCTGACGAGGCCTACCACCGCGTTGATGGCGGCGGCCACCAGCGTGGCGGTAGTGAGGTCGAATACGCGCAGCAGGTAGAAGCCGGCCAGCAGGCATCCAAAAACCGCGCCGGCGGTGTTGCCGCCATAGAGGAAGCCCAGCCAGGAAACTCCGCGGGGCGAGGATTCGATATAGCGCGCGGCGGCAGGCAGCGAAGCGCCCATCAGGAAAGTAGGCGGTAGCAGGCAAATGGCCGCGATCAACGCGCGGAAGAGGATCGCCGGAAGCCCGTGCCCGACAGCGGCGACGTAGATGCTATCCACCAGCGGCGTGAGGATCAGGACCAGGATCCCGCACGCGCCGATGCCCAGTTCCACCAGGCCGTAAACGCGCAATGGGTGCATGTCGCGGGCGCGCGCCATGCGCGGCAGCAGCAGGCTGCCCAGGCACAGGCCGCCCATAAACGTGGCCAGCAGCACGCCCAGCGAGACGGCCGTCGAGCCAATCACCAGTTGCAGCAATTGGTACCAGACGATTTCGTAGATCAGGGCGGAACAGCCCGAGCAGGCGAACAGCACCAGCAAAAGCGGCAGGTAGCGGCGCGGCGCGCCCGGGGAATTCAGGTCTTTGGCGATCATTTAGGGTGAATTCGAATGATATCTCAATTGTGGGTGGGACCGGCGGCAAGACCGCCGGCGCTACCAGTTGGTCTTAACGGAGCTTGAAAATGTAGAAACTCCAGCGACCGGCCGGGAGGCCGGTCCCACTTGACGCTTGTTAATTCTCCGGAACGAACCACGTCCTATCTTCGTAGATCACACCAGGTGGCAAAGACACGATCATTCCGTCTGAGCGCTTCTTTTTGGGAGGCGGGACGCATCGCCCTCGATTCGCTGCGGAAAAACAAGCTGCGTAGTTTCCTCACGTTGCTGGGGATCATCCTGGCCACCACCACGCTGATTGCGGTCACCGCGCTGATTCATGGCATGAACGTATATATCGCCGAGAAAGTCTCGAACATGGGCTCGGACGGCTTCCGCGTCGTGCGAATGGCCTTTTTCGGAGATTTCAACCCCAAGAAGTTTCTCGAGATGCAGAAGCGCAACCCGGAGATCAAGCCGGTGGAGTACGAGTTTGTGAAGTCCCAGGCGCTCCTGCTGAATGACATCGGGATGATGGTCTCGCGGCAGGCCCGGGTCACCTACAAGGGGCAATCGCAGGAGCAGGTGAACATCCAGGGAATCACCGACACCATACCG
This sequence comes from Bryobacterales bacterium, assembly GCA_003167255.1. Lineage (GTDB taxonomy): Bacteria > Acidobacteriota > Terriglobia > Bryobacterales > Bryobacteraceae > PALSA-129. The sequence goes on along the minus strand of PMTR01000111.1, from coordinate 13,429 downwards.
GCCATCAACAACGTCCAGGTGGACGTCGGCCGAGGCATCACTTATGAAGAAGTGCGGCGCCACGCGCCGGTGGCATTCATCGGGAACGACATCCGCACGGCATTTTTTGAAGGCGCGGACCCGCTGGGCAAGACCATCGCGGTGGAAGGCAACCCGTACGAGGTGGTGGGGGTAGCCCAGACGTTGGGCAGCGTCTTCGGCAACTCGCAGGACAACTTCGTGATGATCCCCATCGAGAGCTACTTCAAGACCTATGGCGCCCACACCGGGATTCGCCTGGTGGCCAAGGCCATCGACCAGCCACACCTGATGGAGGCCGAGGACGAAGTGCGCGTGCTGTTGCGGTCCTACCGGCACCTGACGCCGGGGCAGGACGATAACTTCAGCCTGTTCGCTTCCGACACTATTGTCAGCCTGTGGGAACGGCTGACGGCGACCATTGCGGGCATGGCGGTGGGGATCGTCTCGGTGTTCATGGTGGTGGGCGGCGTGGTGATCATGAACATCATGTTGGCGGTGGTAACGGAGCGAACCCACGAGATCGGCATTCGCAAATCGCTGGGCGCGCGCCGGCGCGACATCCTGTACCAATACCTGGTGGAATCGTCGGTGCTTTCGGCGGCGGGAGGCCTCGCCGGCGTGGTCCTGGCGTGGCTGGTGGCGTTTGCCGTGCGCAACCTGACCTCGGTGCCGATGTCGCTGCCCTGGACATCGGTTATCGTGGGGGTGGGGTTGTCGGCGACGGTGGGGTTGTTTTTCGGCATCTACCCCGCGCGGCGGGCATCCATGTTGGATCCCATCGAAGCCTTGCGGGTGGAGAGGTAACGCATGTCGGGCCAGGCCATTTCGAACGGAATCGTGCTGGCGCTCCAGACCATCCGCGGCCACAAGTTGCGGGCTTTCCTGACGGTGCTGGGGGTAATCATCGGGACCGGCACCATCATCGGCGTGGCGGCCATTCTCGCGGGGTTCGATGCCTCCATTACGGGGATACTGAGGAGCTTCGGGCCGAACTCGATCATCGTCTTTAAATTTCCCGTGGGCCCGCGAACCAGCAACCTGACGGCCGAGGAGCGCACCCGCAAAGACCTCACCTACCAGAACGCCGTGGACATCCGCGAGCGCTGCAAATCGATAGAAGACGTTTCTTCGATGCTGTTCGCCCCGGGCATGAACAACGCCCGCTACAAAGGCAACGACGTCTACGACGTCAACATGATGGGCGTGGAAGAAGCCTACGCGCGCGGCGGACAGGTGGACATTCACCGCGGCCGTTTCTTCACCGACGAAGAGGGCCGCCGGCGCATGCTCGTGGCAGTGATCGGCCAGGATATCGAGAAGGGCCTGTACGCCAACGTCGACCCGGTGGGCAAGACCATTCTGGTGGACGGGCACGAGCTCCAGGTAATCGGCACTATGCTGCGGCCCGCGGCCTCGTTCTTCGGAGACACCGACACGCGCGTGCTGGTGCCCTATGGGGCCATGCGGAAAATGTACCCGAACGCGCGGGAAAGTGCCATCGTGGTGACGGCCCAGCCCGGAAAGTTGCCACAGGCACTGGACGAAGTCCGCACCGTGCTGCGCATCGACCGGCGCGTGCCCTACAACAAGCCTGACAACTTCGCGCTCTCCACCGCCGAGCAGATGGTCAACGATTTCCGGCAGATCACCGCCATGACGTTTCTGGTGATGGTGGTGTTGAGCTCGATCGGCCTGCTGGTGGGCGGCATCGGCGTGATGAACATCATGCTGGTGTCGGTGACCGAGCGGACCTTCGAAATCGGCATCCGCAAAGCCATCGGCGCGCGCCGCTCCGACGTGCTGATTCAGTTCCTCATCGAAGCCGCGGCGCTGACGGGCCTGGGAGGAATCGCCGGGATCGCTTTCGGCTGGATTCTTTCGCTGATCAGCCGTCTGATATTCCCGTCGATTCCGGCGAGCGTGCCGCTCTGGGCGGCGGTGACGGGGATCGTGATGTCGGTGGGAGTGGGCCTGTTCTTCGGCATCTGGCCGGCCAACAAAGCCGCGCGCCTGGACCCGGTAGTAGCCCTCAGATACGAGTAAGTAGGACAGGCCATCGCCTTTTGTGGCCTGTCCTGCCTGGCTTGACAGACGACAGAAACCGATCGTCCCACATTCGAGGTCAGGCCTGCAAGGCCACATCGCGGCGCGCCTGGGACGTCGAGCTGCGCGCGACCGGCTTGCGCGGCGGATGGCTCAGCGACTGCATCCACTGCTTGGCCGCATCGGCCGCACCGAACCGAGCCGTCCACGCGCGGCGGAATTCCAGGCTCTTGCGGTGCTGGCGCTTCTTCAGGGAGGCTTCGATCTTCGGGTCGCCGCCGAGCGCCTCTACTAGCGCGCGTACGCTCCGGCAATCGTTAATCGCGCCCAGGAGAGCTTGCAGCTCTTTGACCTGCGCCGTCCAGTGGGCGGCGGCGGGCGAGTAGAATTCGGCGAACAGTTCCAGCGTATAGCGAAATTTCTTGGCAGCCAGACGGAAGCGGTGGCGTTCGCCCGCCGAAGCTTGTGGATCGGCGGCGCGCGCCCCTTCACGGAAGAACCGGGCGGCCAGGCGCGGCAATTCCCGGTGGGCGAAAGCTTCCGCCTTGGATTGGCCAAGCTCCCGCGGCGGGATTCCGCTTTCCAGCGCGCTGCGCCACTTGGAAACGGATTTGCGGGCGGTCCAGTGCTTGAGCGAAGCCAGCAGGCTTTTGGCGGCGGTTTTGCGGCGCGCGCGCAACTTCGCTTCGAGCGAACTGGCGCCGGAGGCCGCTGTAAGCTGCAGTGCCACATCCGTATCGCGGACTTCGCCGGCCAGCCTCATGATCAGCTTGAGCCGGCGGCGCATTTTGCGAACGGACCGCGGCGGGAAGCAGGCTTTGCAAGCGGAGAGCACTTGCGAAAAACGGCGGATGGCGACGCGCAAGTCATGGATGGCGCCGGCGTGGGGTGAATGCACCGCCCCGTTGATCTGGAATGCCAGCCGCTCCAGTAGGCGCGTGGCCTGGGCGACTGCGAAAGGGTAGGTCTCCATGAATTACAGGTTCGTTACAGCCTTTTGATTATACATAAGCGGCCGGGAGGAAGTTCACCCTACCACCGCGCCGGCCTTTTCGAAGGCCGTCTCGAGATCGGGCTTGGTCATGCCGGTCGAGATGAAGAGTTCCTGGCGCGCGCCGGCGCTCAGGGCGATGGCCTTCCAGCCGTTCTGCGTGGGCACGGTGACGCGCACGCGCACCTTACCCCGGGCATCGCGCACCGGACGGATGACGCCGGGAATTATCGAGCGAATCTCCGGGTTGGATGCGAGCAGCGCTTCGAGGATGCCGCGCACTCCATCGATGATGCTGTGTTCGATTTTGAGGCGGTCTTTGGCGGTGCGCAGTCGCATCTCAGTGCCAACTCTATAATAGCTATGATGGCTCATCAGGCAACTCTAATTCCCGGAGACGGCATCGGACCGGAAGTGGCCGAGGCCACCGTGCGCGCGATGGAAGCCGTGGGCGTGGAGATCGAATGGGAGCGCGTGCAGGCGGGAATACGCGCGCTGGCCGAGCAGGGGCAGTTGATCCCCGACGACGTTTTCGCGTCGCTGGCGGCCACCCACGTGGGCCTGAAGGGTCCCACCGCGACGCCCATCGCGGGCGGCCACCAGAGCATCAACGTGGCGCTGCGCAAGAGGCTGGCACTGTATGTCAATTTCCGGCCGGTGCGCATGCTGCCCGGCCTCAAGACGCGTTTTCACGATGTCCCCATCGACCTTTTGATCTTCCGCGAAAACACCGAGGACCTGTATTCGGGCCTGGAGCACGAAGTGGTTCCGGGGGTAGTGGAGGGTCTCAAGATCATCACCCGCAGCGCCTCCCTGCGCATTGCGCGCGCGGCCTTCGAATATGCGCGGAGGGAAGCGCGCGCCAAGGTAACCGCCATCCACAAAGCCAACATCATGAAATTGAGCGACGGCCTGTTCCTGAAGTGCTGCCGCGAAGTGGCCGCGCAGTATCCCGAAATTCAATACACCGAGCTGATCGTCGACAACGCCTGCATGCAACTGGTGATGCGGCCGGAGACCTTCGACGTGCTGGTGTTGCCGAACCTGTACGGCGACATCATTTCAGACCTGGCAGCCGGGCTGGTGGGCGGCCTGGGGATCGTGCCGGGCGCCAACCTGGGAGACGAGACAGCCATCTTCGAAGCCGTGCACGGAACGGCGCCCGATATCGCCGGCAAGGGCCTGGCGAATCCCACGGCGCTGATGCAATCGGGCGTGCTGATGCTGGCTCACCTGGGCGAGCGCGAAGCCGCCGCGCGCATGCAGAACGCCATCCACCAGGTTTACGCGGAAGGACGCCACCTCACCGGAGACGTGGGCGGCAGAGCTTCCACTGGCGAATTCACCGATGCCGTGATCCGCGCCATGGCTGAGTAGGACAGTCCTCCTGGACTGTCAGCGCCGGCTGAAAGCCGGCGGCAGCCAGGATTGGCTGCCCCACAGTCAAGTGCATACTCGCTATTCTGCTTGCGGCAGACCACAACCCGCCAGGTGACGAAGACAGTGGAGTTCTCAGGGACCCAATGGGGCAGTCTTCTATACCAGTACATATTCAAAGAGAGAACCGGCGGCAAAGACCGCCGGCGCTACAAATCAAGTAGTATGTTTAACTCTGGAATCTTCTCCTGAAATGTAGAAACTCCAGCGGCGGGTTGGTAACCCGCCTGCCGGCGTTTGCCAATGGCCGCCCAGCGCCGGTTGCCAACCGGCGCGCAGGATACCATCCTGCCCCACAAAGCCCGCCGAGTGTGACCGAATTTCGCGAGCCTCAATGGTTCTTGCGTCTTACAAAGTAGAGAGCGGCGCCGCTCGCGATTGCGGCGGCCACTACGAGTAACTGCCGCGGGTCGGAATCCGGATCGCGCAGCGTCGAGACGAGTAAGAACCCCGCACAGCCCAGCGGCGCGAGAGTTACTAAGACGACTCCGGTCCATCCGCCGGGAATGCGGAAGGGCCGTTCCATCTCAGGCTGCTTCCATCGCAAAGCAAGTAAGGCGACATACTCGAGCGCCAGCGCCGCGGAGTAAAGCAGCACGTCGATCACAACCAGCTTGCCGAAAGACAGGGCCGCAAACACGGAGGAGACCGCGCAAGAGGCAATGAGCGCGCCCACCGGCATGGCGGTGCGCTTCGAGACCGCGGCCAGCGGCGCGGGCAACCATCCATCGCGAGCCATGACGTAGGGCAGGCGCGAGGAGTAAAGCAACTGGCTGTTGAAGATGGACCACATGGCCACCAGCGCCGCCCCGGCCAGCAATAAGCCGAACCAAGGGCCGCCCGCCCGCGCTGCAATCACGGGCCAGCCCTGGGATTCGCTCCATGCGCCCGGGCTGGTAGTGACCGCGAGTCCGGCGAAAACCGGCGCCAGGTAAGCGGCGACGGTGATCAGCAGCACTACCGCCAGCGCGCGGGGATAGTTGCGGCGCGCGTCGTTGACTTCGCCGGCGAAAGTGGACGTGTTATCCCATCCCATGTAATTCCATAGGACGATCGAAAAGCCCAGAGTTATAAGTCCGGCATGGCGATTGCTCTTCAACTCGCGAGTGACCAGGGACCAGGCCTCATGCGCCGCCCCGGCGGATTTCAACGCAACCAACACCAGGGCCGCGAACGGAAGAAGCACCAGGGCGGTGTTCCAAGCGGCACTCTTGCCGACCATGGAAACGCCCCGCCAGTTCACCAGCAACGCGCTCCCAATGACCGCCAGCGCGACGGCCCAGCGGCACAGCAAAACGCTCCAGGAGGCGGAGCCATGTTCGTCCAGCCGCAGCCAGGGATAGAAGAAGGCGAGGTAATTGACGAAGAGAACGGGATAGATGGCGACATCAATGAAGGTATAACAGACGGTCCACCAGGCTTCCTGCAAGCCCCAAAAATCGCCGAGGGCGGTTCGCACCCACACGTAGTAACCGCCGTCTTCGGGCATGGCGCTCGAGAGTTCAGCCACCATCAGGGCGATCGGCAAACTCCACACCAGCGGCACCAGCACGATCAACGCGATGGCCCAACCGCCGCCCACCGCCGCCACCACAGGCTCCAGCCCGTAAGCCCCGCCGCACACCACAAAGAAGACTACCCCGATGAGCGGCAGCAGGTTCAGGCGCCGTGAATCCGGCAGATCGAGGGGGATTTGCATTTGTGGTTGTTAGTGCGACGGCTGTTGCTGGGGTGGCTCGACGGCGTGGTAATCGCGCGCGATGCGGGCGGTGTAGTCTTCGAGCAGCGCGCGCACGCGGGCCGGGTCGGGAGAGCGGACGATCAGGCCGATGTGGTGCGACTTCTCCATCTTCCAGACCACCTCCGGATCGGCAAATTGGGATGTGTCGGGATGCTCCTGCCGCGCCAGCGACACCACCAGGCCGGCGTAGTCTTGGCGCGGTTGAGGCGGCGCGTAGGGAACGTGGCCGCCGGCCAGTTCCACCTTGGCCCACTCCGCCCAAAGGTTGATGCCGGTGGCTGCTTCCACCAATTCGGCGATGTGCGCGCCGCCGACGCGCGCCGAAGTCTCCAGAAAATAGACGTGGCCGTCGTCGCGGCCGATGATGTACTCGGTGTGCGAGACGCCGCGCAGCAGCCCCAGCTCCGCGAGCACACGCTGGTTTTCCGCCAGCAACCGCCGCGCCGCCTCCGATTCGCGCTCCAGAATGCGCGTGGTGAAGATGCCGCCGGCATGCGCCACTTCGAGCGGCGGCTTGCCATAGCCGCTGGCTATGGCGAAGAGGACCTGGCGCTCATAGACGACGGAATCGACGTGGAAGATCTCGCCGGCCACAAACCGCTCCAGGACATAACGGGACTGTTCATCGCCCAGCGCGTGGACGATTTCCCAGAGCTCCTGCGCGCTCGCCACCTTGCGGATGCCGATGGCGCCGGCCATGGAGCGCGGCTTGAGCACCCACGGCCCCGGCACGCGCTCGAGAAACGCGGCCACCTGCCCATGGTTCAGCACATGAACGAAATCGGGCACGCGGATGCCGGCCTCGGCTGCCCTCATGCGCATGGCGAGCTTGTCGCGAAAATAGTGCGTGGTGGTCTCGCCCATGCCCGGAACACGCAAGTGCTCGCGCAACATGGCCGCCACCTCGAGGTCGAAATCGTCGAGCGGCACGATGCGGTCGAAGATGCGCGTGCGCGCCAGGTACGCGACGGCGTTCAGCGTGTGCGCGAGATTCCACCGATGGTGGTCGTCCGCCATGTAAAAGATCTCGTCGATGCTTTCGGTGGGGAAGCGCGCCTCCTGCCGGATGCTCTCCGACGTGAGCAGCACCACGTTCCAGCCGTGGCGTTTGCATTCGCGCAGAAACTCATGGCCCTTTTCATAGCTTGCCAGGCATAGGATCGTCATGATGCGATGAACCCCGCGGAGGCGCCTACCCACTCAAAGCCTTTATTGTGATCGACGCCCATCTGCGTGCCGCGCCCCATGCGCACGATGGTGTTGACGGCGCGCATTTCGTCCTGCCACAAGTACATGATGCGGACTTCGATCTTATCCGGCCCCGCCGGCGTTTCCACCAGCGGCGCGAAATCCACGCGCTCCTGGAGCAGATAATCGCCGCGGCGCGCGGCCGGCACGGCATCGATCTGTTCCTGCGTCGGTCCCACCACCACACCCAGCCCGGCGAAAGAGTAGAGCGGCTTGAGAACATACCGTTCGGGCTGATCGACGCGCGTCCCGCGGTCCAGAAACTGCGCCGCCGGCGCGGCCGCATGATGCAGGTAGGGAAGCGAAAACTTGCTCAGGCGGAAAAACCAGTTGGGATGTCCGGCCCACTCGACATCCAGATCGTCGCGAAAGTCGAAGGGCATCTCGATTCCGCGGCGCTCCAGTTCATCCACAATCACGCGGTTGTAGATTCGCTCCACGGGCGTCCACTGGCCGTCGCGCTGGTACCACAGGCGGTTGGCCCGCTTGCGCACGGCGCGCACATCCACGGTGCGCACGCCGAACAACGCCTCCGTCACCATGAAGTCGCAGCGCGTTTTTTGCCGCTCCGGGTCGATTTCCAGCAGGATGACGTTGGCCGGATCGTGCGCGCCCACAATGGCCTCTCCGAGGAGCGCGTGATAGCGGTCCAACGGCAACCCGCCCGGCAGCGCCGCCAGACCGTCGTCGAGCCGATAGGCTTCGCGATAGCAATCAGCCATCACCGGCTGATACGAGTACAAAGAGGGAAAGCCCTGAATCTCCACCAGGTGCGGCTCGTGTTGCGCGTCGATTCCGAAATCGGCCTGTACGAAGAGCGGAACCGCGGACTCCCTGGGCACGCGGTAACGCTCCGGGATGGCGGCGCGCGAATCGCGCTGGTACCGTTCATCGGCCAACAACTGCTCCACCATCTCGCGGCCGTAACGCGCCATGCGATCGATCAGCGGCGCGGGCAGGAAGCACGGCGTTTCGCTGTGGCGGAACTGCGTAGCGACGCCGCTGCGCTCCTCGAGCAGCGCCAGAAAGCGGGCGTAACCGGCCGGCGTCCAGTCGCGGTTAAACTTCCGCCGAAGCGAGGGTATCAAAGAGAAACGCTCCGCCGCGCATGATCTGCCGGCCGTCGATCCAGATGTCGAACTCGCGCCCCACCACATCGATATGGGTGGACGAGTACCAATCGGCGCCGGTGTGCGCGCCGTAGGGATTACCGAAGGCGATGTGGATGCCGGGGATTTTTTCGTCCTGCAGGATGTTGCCGATGACATCGCGCACACCGATGTTGGTGCCGATGGCGAACTCGCCGACGCGGTCGCTGAACTCGTCGGTATGACAGTAGTTCCAGAACTCGCATTCCAGTTCGCGGTTGGCGCAGCGGGCTTCGCGCAGGCGGCTCTCTTCCACGCGAATGGTGAGCGGCGTGGCGCCCAGGTCGCCATATTTCTCGCAGAGGTAATCGCCCACTACGCCGTCGATGACAAAGGTGCCGTCCACGCGCTCCGGCGTGGTGAAGGTTTCGCCGCCCGGCAGGTTACCCCACTTGTGCGGGCTGATGATGCCGCTGGTCTTGAGCCATTTCAGGTGCGGCGAAAATTGCGCCACCAGATGGGTGCCCGCGGGATTGGTGGCGCGGATTTCGCGGGCCGCGCTGGCCATGCGCCACACCTGCGTGCTGATGCGGTCCACCTCTCCGAAATCGGCGCGCATGCCTTCCAGCATGATGCGGCGGTCGATATTGACCATGTGAGCGTGGCGCATCTGGCGGCGATTGACCACATCGGTCATCTGCATGCGCGTGGGGAGCTCATTGGCCTGGGCGCGCACCGCGAAGATGCTCACCTGGCTGGTCTCCATGTCGTCCAGCACCGCGCGCGGCATGTGAACCAACGGGCGGGGCGCCAGCTCTTCCAGTATCCAGGCGTTGTAGAGCACGCCCAGTTTTTCGAGCTCGGCAGCGAGCGCGGAGGCGATTTCACCGCAGGCCGCGTCCGTGATGAGCGTCACCTTCTCTGCCGGCTGGATGCGCAGGCAGGAAACCACGGCGTTGCGCGCGCCCGGCTCCAGGTCAGAGGCAAAGGCGATTTGGCGCAGTTGTTCGCGTCCCGTCACTGTGCGGCTCCAGCGGCCAGGCCGCGTTCGGTTTCGGTAATCATGTAGTCCACAACCCGCTTCAGATCTCCGGTTTCGTGAAAGACTTTCAACTGGCGGTCGGCGCCAGTACCCTCTTCCAAGATTCGCTCGATGTAGCCGATCTCTTCGCGGCTGCCGAGTTCTTCCACCACGTCGCTGACGAATTCCAGGATCTCGGCGATCAAGCGACGCGCCGGCACTTCCTCCTGCTTGCCGAAATCGATCAACTTGCCGTCCAAGCCGTAGCGCGCCGCCCGCCATTTGTTTTCCATGATGAGCGCGCGGCTGTAGTGACGGAAAGTCAGATTCTGCTTGTGCAACTGGTACAACTTGGCGAGCACCGCCTGGCAGAGCGCCGCGATGGCGATGCTCTCCTCAAGGCGCATGGGCATGTCGCAGATGCGGAATTCGAGCGTCGGAAAATGCGGGTGCGGTCGAATGTCCCACCAGATCTTCTTCGCATTGTCGATGCATCCGGTGCGAATCAGCAGATCCACGTAGTCTTCGAATTCCGACCAACTGGTGTACAGATCGGGGATGTTGGTGCGGGGAAATTTGTCGAAGACCTTGCAGCGGTAGGAGCGGAGTCCGGTCTCCATACCCAGCCAGAACGGCGAGTTGGTGGAGAGCGCCAGGATGTGGGGCAGAAAATAGCGCGCGCCGTTCATGAGCTGGATGGCGGTCTCGCGGTCTTCGACGCCGATGTGCACGTGCAACCCGAAAATCAGGTTGGCGCGCGCCACCATTTTCATGTCTTCGACGATGGCGTGGTAGCGCTCGTCGGGGTAGATATCCTGGCTGGCCCAATGGGCGAAAGGATGCGTTCCGCCGGCAGCCAGGCGCAAGCCATTGGCGCGCGCCAGTTCCACCATCTGGCTGCGGATATCGCGGATTTCCGCCTCGGCTTCCTGAATATTGGTGCACACGCCGGTGCCGATCTCAATCACCGACTGGTGCATTTCCGGCTTGACGCGCTCGGCCAACAGCATCTTGCCCTTCCGCACGATCTCCGCCTTGATGTGCGAACGCAGATCGCGCGTTTCGGGATCGACCGTCTGATACTCTTCTTCGATCCCGATGGTGAAGCTGGGGGGCGTGTTGCGGCTCATAGCGGATCTCCCGCCAGGAACCGGCTCCAGCGCAATTCGGGCGCCTGGGGCGGCGCGAGCGCTCGCGAGACCGCCATTTCGGCCACCGCGTCCACCACCCAGCGGAAGCTATCGGCGCCCACCGATTCCACGGCCGCGTCTGGCGCCGGGTTCATGAAATCGATGGCGTAGGGCACGCCGTCTTCCACCGCGAACTCAACCGTGTTGAGGTCGTAGCCCAGCGCACGGCAGAGCGTCAGGGAATCGGCCACGATGCGCCGTTCGAGTTCCGGCGCGGGGGGCGGATTGCCGGGCACATACCGCAGGTGGGGCGGGGCGCCCGGATCGTAGCGCATCACGCGCACATGACGCTGGTCGACGACGTAACAGCGGAAGTATTCCTGAAAATTCACGCCGCGCTGCAGGGTCATGCAGAGATCGCCCGATTCGTCGTAGGCCGCAAAAAGCTCTTCGGGCGAATTGACCTTGTAGACGCTTTTCCAGCCGCCGCCATCGTGCGGCTTCAGAAACGCCGGAAAGCCGACATACTCGAAGATAGCCGGCCAGTCGAGCGGGTATTCAAGGTTGCGCATGGAGCGGCCGGTGGTTCCCTCGGGATGCTTATTGTGCGGCAGCAAGACGGTGGGCGGCACCGCCACGCCGAGCTTCGCGGCCAGCGCATAGTTGAAAAACTTGTCGTCCGCGCTCCACCAGAACGGGTTGTTGATGACCTTCGCGCCGCCGAGCATAGCGTTCTTGAGGAACGAACGGTAGAACGGGATATCGTGTGAGATGCGGTCGACGATCACGTCGTACCCGCTGGGCACAGCCATGCGCACGCCTCCCACCTTCAGATGCCCGGCCTGAACTCCGGCGGCTCCCATCGAGTTGATGCGGTCCACCAGCGCCGGGGGAAACGACTCTTCCATGCCGTAAAGAACGCCGATTCGTGCCATATCTTTTATTTCACAAAATACTTGTCAGCCATCTTCTGCCACCACGGCCAATCGTGGCCAAAGCCTTCCCACACGTCCAGAGTGTGCGGCACGCCTTTAATGCCGAAGGCGTGCGCCATCTTCACATTCTGATCGAACAGGGGATCGGCGTTCCCTACCACCAGTACATAATAGCTGCGCCGCAGCCGCTCCAGGAACCACTGGTCTTCCAGGTTCAGCAAGCTGTCGAGCGGGCTGTGAAAATAGGCGTCGCTGTTGTAATAGCCGTCCAGGAACCGGCGCGGAACATCGAAGGCCCCGGACATGCTCACGGCGTAGGTCACGATATCGGGATGCCGCAGCGCGTAATTGATGGCATGGTACCCGCCGAAACTGCACCCGGTGGTGCCGATCTGTCCCCAGGCGGTGCGGTCGCGCACGAACGGCGCCACTTCGAGGGTCAGGTACGCATCGAAAGCGTTATGCCGGTGCAGGCGATCGGCCGGCGCGATCGACCGGTTGTACCAGGATTCCTGATCCACCGAATCCACGCACATCACCTGCAACTCGCCGCGGTCGATTTTGGGACCGAGCGCGCTCACCATGCCGCGGTCCTCGTACTCGAAGAAGCGGCCGCCCGAAGTCGGGAAGACCACGATCGGAAAACCGGCGTGGCCATACGCCAGCAGTTCCATATCCCGGCCAAGGGAGGGGCTGTACCACTTGATGTAATCGCGACGCATAACGCGCTAGGAGCTAGGAAGGGCTCTTCATATCGTACACTGAACGATTGGCCCCGCGCGCGAAAGACGACGGTCGTCTCCGTCTGCACCCCCGCTTCCCTTCCCGCTACCTTTCCACCCCGCGGCACCTCGCGGTTTATCTGCCGCCCGGATACGAGACTTCGGGCGCGCGTTACCCGGTGCTCTATTTACAGGACGGCCAGAATCTGTTCGACCCCGCCACGGCTTTCGGAGGCCACGACTGGCGCGCGGACATCACGGCCGACGAGCTGATCCGCCGCGGCAGAATCGAGCCGCTGATCCTGGCGGGCATTTACAACACCGGCGTGCGGCGCATTTCCGAATACACGCCCACGCGCGACCGGCGTCTGCGCAAGGGAGGCAAGGCGGACCGCTACGCGCAGATGCTGGCGCGCGAGATCAAGCCCTTCATCGACCAGACTTACCGGACTCGCAAGGCCGCGGCCGATACCGCTGCCGGCGGCTCCTCGATGGGGGCCCTGGCCGCGCTGGTGGTGGGCATCAGCTATCCGCGGGTCTTCGGCAAACTCGCGTTGCTCTCACCCTCGGTCTGGTGGGACGATCGTTCGATTTTGGGGCTGATCGAAGCCTGGACGCCCCGGCAGTCTCGCCAGCGAATCTGGCTCGACACCGGCACTGCCGAGGGTAGGAATCCCTCGAAGATGGTGGACGACACGCGCCTCCTGCGCGATGCCCTTGCCGGCAAGGGCTGGAGGGAGGGCCCGGACCTGCACTATGAGGAAGCGGAGGGCCACGCCCACAACGAGCAAGCCTGGGGCGACCGCTTCGGCCGCGTTCTGGAGTACCTGTTCCCGGCGCGGTAGAGCGGGGTGTGCGCTGAAGTGGATGTACGCGGAAATGCGCCGATTCGGAGCCGCGAACGTAAGAGAGCGCTTGCCGCCACCGACCGCAATCCTACCGCTCTCTTACGGTCGGTATGCCAGGATAAGCCAGGCTGATTTTGTGAACTGAAAGGAGGTCACCATGTAAATTGACTGTTCAGCATGTAGCCTAACGAGCGCGAGTTCCAG
>PMTR01000196.1 GCA_003167255.1 Bryobacterales bacterium | reverse complement strand
CGGGCCTCCGGCCCGCAACGCCGGCTTTCCAGCCGGCGCTACCAGTCAATTTCAGCGGCGGCTGCGGCTCGGCTATGCTGTATGCAGTGCGCCTTTACATCACGCTGGCCGCCGCGCTGCTCTACGGGTGTTCCACCGCTCCCCCGGCGGACCACCCTAAAGCCGATCCCACCACCGAAGCCTCCTACGGCCTGGCCGTCGAGGAATTAGCCTCCATGGGCCGCCAGGCGGAAGAACTGCTGCGTAATGGAAAATCCGATCAGGCGGCCGCCATCATCGGCAATGGGCAGCCTCTGCTGGACCGCCTGCTGGCCGCCCCGCGTCCCACCCTGGCCGCCATGGAGGCGGTCTCGGACTTCGATCAACTCTACGGCCGGTTGCTGGTGGGCAACGGTTACTTCGGCTCGGCGCGTCTGCTCTTCCAGAAAAACGTGACCCGCTGGAAGACCTGGAAACCACAGACGCCCGAAACCGCCCGCCGCCTGAAACTGGCGCTCGACGCCATCGCCGAATGCGACCGCCACATGCAGTGACTCATTCCCGCACGGCGGAGCGCGTGAACAGATCCACCGTGCGAGCGTCGCTCGCCGCCAGTTCCGGCGGCACAGGCCGCGCCGGCAACTCCGCGATCAGCTCCCGCAGTTTCTCGGGCTCGATCGGCTTGGTCAGGTATCCGTTCATCCCCGCGCGCAGGCAGACGTCGCGGTAGTCCGTGGTGGCGTGCGCGGTGAGCCCGTAGATGACGGGTTGGCGATCGGCGGGAACGCGGCTGCGGATTTCCTGCGTCGCCGTTACGCCGTCCACTAGCGGCATTTGCACGTCCATCAGCACCAGGTCATACCGATTCCCCTCGACCGCCGCGATGGCCTCCGAGCCGTCCCGGGCCAGGTCCGCCTTCACGCCCATTTTTTCCAGCAGCTTGAGGACAACCTTCTGATTGATGACATTATCCTCTGCCAGCAGCACTCTCAATGGGCTCGCGCGGAGCGTTGGCGCGGTGCTTTTTGGCTCTTGCGCGGGCTCCCGCGCGGGCGCCAGCAGAACAGTGAATCGGAACCGCGAGCCCTCGCCGGGCTTCGATTCCACCTCGATGGTCCCTCCCATCAGCTCGACCAGCCGTTTCGAGATCGCCAGTCCCAAGCCAGTGCCTCCATAGCGGCGGCTGATGGAGGCGTTCGCCTGATTGAAAGACGAGAACAGCCGAGACAGTTGCTCCGGTGCGATGCCGATTCCCGTGTCGCAAACCTCGATCGCGAGGAGTTGCGATGTCGCATCCTGCCGCTCCACCGAGGCGCGCAGCACAATCTCTCCGGCACTGGTGAACTTGAGCGCATTCGACATTAAGTTCAACACGACTTGCCGCAACCGGTTTTGGTCGCCGGCCACCCACACCGGAAGCTCCGGCGCCAGTTGGCAGGAGAGCCGCAAATTCTTCTCGGCCGCCGATACCCGGAAGAACCCTACGCCTTCTTCCAGGCAGCGCCGGATCTGAAAGGGCGCGACTTCCAGCTCCAGTTTGCCGGCTTCCACTTTGGAGAAATCCAGGACATCGTTGATCACGCTCAGCAGGGCATCCCCGGAGAAGCGCATGAGCCGGACCGTCTCCTGCACCTGGGCGGAAACGGGCATGTCCTCGAGCAGCCGGCTTAAACCGATCAGACCATTCAAAGGCGTTCGGATCTCATGGCTCATGCTCGCCAGGAAGCGTCCCTTGGCTTCGTTCGCCTCGTCCGCCCGCCGTTTTTCGTCCAGCACTTTGACGCGCTCGGCTTCGAGTTCCGCCGTCCGCTCGCGCACCGCGCGCTCCAACTCGCGGTTCCTGTGGCGCAACACGCGGTTTCTCCACAGAACGGCCGCCCACACGGCCGCGGCAGCCAACAACAAGCCCAGTGACCGCAGCCACCAGGTTTCCCACCACCTCGGCTCCAATCGGAATTCCGCGCCGGCCGGCGCCGAGAACGGACCATTGCGAACCCGCGACCGGATCGCCAATTGGTGCAGGCCTGGCGAGAGCCCGGCGATGGAGATGCTCCGCTCCGCGGTGTCGGTCCAAGCTCCCCGGTCCAGCCGGTAGTCGAATCGTACTAACTCCTCGTTTTTGTAGTCGAGTGAGGAGAATGCGGCCCGCACGACCCGCGTCCGTGGGCTGATCTCAACCGCGGTCACAACCGGATCGGCCACCGGCGGCGCCATTCGAGCGCCGCCGTGGGGCCGGTAGTGCGCCAGCCCGCCGCTGGTTCCAATCCAGACGCTGCCGTCCGCATCGGCCCAGAAGGCTTCTCCGTCGCAGTCGTTCCAGATCAGGCCGTCTTCCATGCTCATGTCGGTCCAGGAGCCGCCGTCGAGCACCGACACTCCATTCGCGGTACCTCGCCACAGGCGTCCGAACGCGTCAAAACCGTGCAAGGCCGTCACATCGACCGACTTGGCATCGGCCGTAACCACGGCTGTCGCACGCACGATGCGGTCGCCGGAAAACTCCACGCGTTCGATTCCGGCATCATACCGGTGGCGCAACCACAGGCTGCCGTCCGAGGCGATTGCCGCGATATAGGGGTTGTCGCTGAGGAGCCCTTCCGCTTTCCCGTAGTGACGCCAGGCGCCCTCGCCTAATCTCCACAATCCGGCGGGCTCAATGATCCAGATGGTGCCCTCACGATCTTCCGTAACAGCCCAAGCCGCGTGGGTCAGCGACGCCGGTTGATCGATGAGCAGGAAGCGGTCGGATGCAGCCGGCCGGTCGTTGCGGAAGACGCCGCAAGCTGTCGCCAGCCAGAGCCGGTCCAAATGGTCGATGAAGCCGCGGTGCACGGTGCCGCACGCGAGCCCTTCGGCCGCGCCCACGTGACGAATCTTCCCGGTTGCCGGATCGATGCGTGCCAGCCCGCCTGGCTTCATGACGGCCCAGACGGCGCCGTCCGAAGTGTCGCCCAACCATCGAACGTTATCTCCCCCCAAACCATCTTTCCGGGTCCAGGTCCTCGGCGGCCCGGACGCGTCCAGCCGCGCCACACCGAGGGAGGTCCCCACCCACAGAGCGCCTTTCCGGTCGCGCCGGATACTCCATATCAGGTTCGACGGCAGGCCTTGAGCCTTGGTCCAGCCCTCCCATTCGCCGTAGCCCAACCAACGCGCCACGCCGGCCCCTACCAGGGCGATCCACAGCGATCCCTGGCGGTCTTCCAGCACCGCACTGGTCATGGCGCTGCGCAGCCCTCGCCGGTCGTCCACCACGCTCCATCGTCCTCCGCTGCCGATCGCTAATCCCTGGTCGGTCGGGACCATGACGGATCCATCCCTCACGGTCGTCAAGGCGCCCCAGGAATAGCTCGATGCGATGTCCGGCTTTTCCTGCACCAGCCGCGAGGCTCCCGGCGGTTTCCGGTACAGCCGGCTCGGGCTCCTGGTCCACACCGAGCCATCCGGCGTCATGCCGATCCCATCCCAGGAATCTTCCGGCAATCCGTGCTCCGGGCCGAACACCGAGACCTGCCCGCCCGCTTCGACACAGAGCTGCTGTCCGCAACCAAACCAGAGCTCGCCGGCGTGCCGCAGCACTCCGCGCATCGGCTTGCCGTCCAGCTCCGGCCCGAGTGGATGGCGGCGGACGGAGAAGCCATCGGCGCTCGCGTCCGGCATTGCCTCGTATAAGCCCGACGGCGAGGCCACCACCACTCCGCCATTCGCTCCATCCGCCATCCGCTGCGCGCCCGCCAACATCTCATTTATCCCGGGGATCGCGTGGAATCGTTGGCCGTCGAAGCGGAACACCCCCGAGCAGGTGTTGGCCCAGAGCGCGCCATCCGCCGCCGCGTGCAAGGCCTGAACTTCCGCGGTGCATGGCAGCCCTTCGGCCGCCCCCATCAGGCGAAAGCGGGCGCCGTCATACCGGTACAGACCGGCTTCCGATCCCGCCCAGATGTAACCGGCGCCGTCTTGCGCCATGGACAAGATGACCTGGTTCTGAAGCCCCTCGGCCGCCCCATAGTGCCGGAAACCGTACTGCTGCGCCAACCCCATGCCGGCAAGCGTCAGGAGGAGTGTTAGACCAGCGCACAGATTGCGACGGCGGATCATGACAAGTATCCAATTTACTTATCGGATGAAGAACGGGGCGGAATAAGTCTTCTTTGGATAGCGGCGCCTCGATAACCACAGTCAACATTGCCAGCCAGGAGCCCCAGGAGCATACTCGACTCGAAAGGTGGTGTTTACCATCTTAAAGTCTGAGATGCGGCAGTCGGGGAAGCAGTCCATGAATCCTTCACCAGCCTTGCACCATCCGGCGGCCGACAGCGCTCGAATCTGTCGCACGCCGTGGACACCCCACGCAGGGCTTCTGGAAGCCATATCCGGCGATGATGCGGTGCTCGCCGAACTGATCGACGCCTTCAAGACCGATACGGAAATTCGCCTCCAGCGAATCCGTGCAGCGCTCGAGATAGCGGATGTTGCCAGGCTCCGTAGCGAAGCGCATACCATTACCGGGAGTGCCAGGCAGATAGGCGCGGAAGCTCTGGCCGAGGTCTGTCAACAAGTCGAGCTGGCCAACGCGTTGACGCCGCTCGCGCGCTTTTCCGGACTGGTTCTCCGCATGCAAGAGCTCTTCGGCGAAGTAGCCTGCGCGATGTCTTCTTATCGTTCTTTCCGCGGCTGAGGATTGAACATCTGCACAAATTGTATTACCATCCGTGAATTCGTTCGCAGGCCGCGGCGATTTTCCGCAGCGCATAGCCCAGTGCGCCAGCACCGAGGACCGCCGTTTGCGGCTTGCCGCAGTGTATTGCACCTACTCAATTCCTTCGAACGCTGCGAAGATTTTCGTTGTTTCACGCGGCGGCCTGTGGGGCAGTCCTCCTGGACTGCGCACGACCCCCTGGTCGCGCTTCCGCTGGCCATCATTCATAGCCCTCGTGGAGCGGGCTTCCAAGCCCGCGCACCCATTTTGCTTGCGGCTCCGCTGCTCTGTATTACACCTCTTCAAATTCTTCGCAGCGCGCGATGATTCTGCCGTAACCCTAGCCCC
>PMTR01000024.1 GCA_003167255.1 Bryobacterales bacterium | reverse complement strand
TCCAAAGCCGGCAAGGAATCGGGCATGAGGGCTCCTTCTTCTGAGTATTTTACAACACTCAGAAACATTACACAAAAAAAGGAACGGAGCGAATAGCCCCGTCCATGTCGCACACCCGCTGTATGGTACGATGCAAAAGACGACCAACCAACTCCCGGAGAGGTGGCTGAGTGGTCGAAAGCAGCGGTTTGCTAAACCGTCGTAGGGTCAAAAGCTCTACCGGGGGTTCGAATCCCCCCCTCTCCGCCAGTCCAGCGGCCCACTGACGCCTGCGTGGTTTGCGGGCTCCGGCTTTCCGCTGGCGCCCTCTCAGAAACGGTACGTGAACGACAGCGTTGCATAGGATCGCTGACGCACCCCCACGATACGCTCGAACGGATACCCTTCCCCAGGCAATGCCAGCGTCTCGGTGGTTTGGCCGGTGTAGCCGCGGGCCAATAGGAAATTCACGCCCGCGTTCAATCGTCCCTCCAGGAAGGCGCGCGTCAGAGCGCCGCGGAACTCTTTCACGGGAACACTTACAAAACCGTCGCCCAAAGGTTTGCGGCCCACTTCCTCGAACTCGCCGCGAGCCAGCAGATGCCAGGGAAGGCGATCGATAGTTCCCAGCGTATCGAAGATCATTCGCGGCGCTTCCGGCAACGGCGTACCAGCCGACAGATCGCGCGCGTCCGCTTTCGAGAAGGAGGCCTGCAACATGCCGCAGCGAAAGCGATGACGGGCCGAGACAGTGACGTATCGGTTGCGGCTGGGACCTTCATCGAACTGCAGCCCGGTGTCCGGGTCGATTTTCGCCATCGACTGCTCCTGGGTAGTGCGGCCGAGTGCAACGCGGACGTCCGTCCCCAGAACAGTCTTCGATACCACCATCTGAGCTGAGTGTGCGCGGCTGACGGGCGTGCCCCGCACGCTGCCAATGCCGATCCGCGGATCGTTGGTAATGAATGCCTGGCCGGCGCTGAACGATACCGAGGGCAGGGGAAGACTCCCCGGGGCGATTACGTTGAATGTGGCTTTGGGCGAGTTGACCCCGGTCCATAGGTGAAAGGAGTTTGCCGGGTCGATGCGATCGTAATTGTCGATCCCGATCTCGTCTCGCCGCCAGCCGAGGTTGTAGCGTAACCACGGCGTAATCCGCCCATCCACCGCCGCGAAGGACGACACGAAGTTTAACGTGACGTCGTTCGCCGTGACCTTCTGAAAAGGCCCGTAGACAGCGGTGTCCGTGGAATCGTAATGGTCGAGATCCAGCCGGCGCGGAGCCTCGCGAGTATAGTCCACACCCGCCATGAGGGAGAGCCTCTCGCTGACTTTCTTGACGTAGCTGGCCTGGCCGCTGGCGGCGGTGCGAAACTCGCTCTGGCGGATCAGCCCGTCGCCGAAGTTCGAGTAGAGCGCCAGGCTATACGTCCGGAAGAAGCCGGAGAGATGGAGTTCGCTCCCCGATCCCCAGCGCCAGATGTCGTTCGCCGCCAGTTCGCCGGTGTGCGACTGGTCCCGCTGGCGCGAGTCAATTGTGTCAGGGTTCCCCGGCGCATTCAAGGGAACGAGGCCGGGGATTTTGGATTGTCCATAGTAGCCGGTCCCGAACAGCGTCAGCGTGTGCCGGCCAAATGCAAAGACGCGATAGCCGTTGAGCTTGTGCTGCTGCCGGTGCTCCAAGGCATTGAGAAAGCCGTTGCCGTACGAGGTTTCGAGCGCGATCCAGGCGCGTGTGCCGGGAGCGGACGGGCTCCAACCCGCGGCGAGGTCGACGTCCCGATAGTCGGCGCTGAGGGTGACGAACGGGTCCAGGCGGGAACGGAATCCGTAGGTCGCGGCAAGGTTGACGGAGTGGTTCCCTTCGCGGACGTTGAAAGCGCCCCCATCGGTCTGCACGCTCTCGATGATCGCGGGGATGATCGGGTTCGGATCGGCATAGCCATTGCCGTGCGCGTTGGCGCTGAGGTTGTTCGGCGCCAGGTAGCTGCCTACCTGGAAGAACTGCGCGATGGATTCGCCGTGATCGCCGGCCACCCCAGGCGCGAAATATTGCGGCGCCTTGATGCCGCTCGACGCGGTCTCCACGGGCAAACCCGGAATGGACACCGGCGCTCCCGGGCGTCCCGGATTCGCGTCCAGAATCTCCTGGCGAATTACGACGCTCTGGCTGGGGTCCGGGTTCAGAATGTCGCCCTGAGAGACGTCCGCCGTAACCGTGACGGATTCATGGTTGGGCGCTGGTTGGGCGAAAGCCAGGTCAATCTTCAGGTCGCCATCGCTGCCGGCAACCAGTTGCTGCACCGGTGCCAGGCCTTCCGATTCCGCCGACAGGATGTGCTGGCCCGCCGCGTCCAACAACAGGTGGAACTCGCCATTCTCATCGGTCTTGGTGTCGCCCTTTGCGTCCACCCGCACGGTTGCCCCGGCCACGGGGCGGCCATCCGGGC
This sequence comes from Bryobacterales bacterium, assembly GCA_003167255.1. Taxonomy (GTDB): domain Bacteria; phylum Acidobacteriota; class Terriglobia; order Bryobacterales; family Bryobacteraceae; genus PALSA-129. Next base: position 9,459 of record PMTR01000024.1, on the reverse strand, counting down.
CCCGCACAACGCCCGTGATGATGGCCGCCGAAGCCGAATAAGCCAATAGCAAGCAGCAAAGAGCCCGCTTCATGACTGTCCCAGTGCGTCAGTTTACTTCCGCGCCGGCTTGAGCCGGCAGGTCGCGGAGCAGGTTCGCGGCTTCGCGCGAGTGGCGCGACGCCGCGTCCTTCAGATACATCTCCGCCTTGCCGGTCTGATGCAAGTGCAGCGCGATCGAGCCGGCGTGGAACAGCAGTTTCGGATCCTTGACGCCCACGGCGAGCGCCTTTTGGATTTGAGCGTCGGCCGCCTGGTAGTCTCCGTTGGCTGCCAGTGCCCAGGCGTAGTTGTCGAGCGTGAATACGTCGTGACGCCGTTCCACCTCGCGCTGCGCAATCTTGAGTGCCTTAGCCGCTTCGCCGCTGTGATCGATGTAGTAGGAAATCAGTTCGTGGTTGGAGTTATCGGCTTGAGCCGATTCCGCCCGCGACTGAATTTCGAAAGTTTCGAAAGAATGCGCGGCATCCTCCCGCTGGCCGGCGAGCGACTGCGCCTCTGCCAGAGCATAGAGGTTCTCGGCGTGTGGAGCGGCGGCATAGCGCTTGGCCAGCAGTGTCACCGCGTCTCGGTAGCGGGCCTGCGCGATTCGCACCTGCGCCAATGCGCCCAGCGCATAGTGATAATCCGGGAACACGCCCAGCGCGCCGGTGGCGTACATTTCGGCTTTCGACAGGTCGCCACTGACCAATTGGAGATGCGCCATCTGGGTGAGCAGCCAGGCTTGGTCTTCGCTCTCCGAAGACGGCGCGGAATCGTAGGCCATCTGCATCAGTTCAAGCGCACCGCTGAGATTCCCGTGCAACTCGCGAAGATACGACGCGCGCACCAAACCTGCAACGTTGCCGGCCCTGAGGTCGAGCATCCACTGCGCCGCTATGACGGCTTCTTTGTAATTTCCCAACTCGGCGTTGGCATCCACCAGGTAACCATAGACCGCTACATCGTCCGGGGCCATTTTGTTTAGCCGGGTCGCGGTTTCCAGGGCCTTGCCGAATTCGTGCCGGCCCAATTGCAGCCAGGCTTCCACTTTGAGTCCGTCGAAATTGTCGGGCGCGATGGCGAAGGACTTCTGCAAAGTCTCCTCCGCTTTGGCATAGAACTGGACGTCCGACGTCTCCCGGGCGCGGCGTGCATAGGCCATCGCCAGAGCGTTGTAGTAAGGGTAGTGGGCCGGTTGTTTTTCGATGTTTCCAATCGCTTGCTTAATGGCCGTTTCGGCCGGAGTGGCGGCGAACGATTGGGCTGCGAACAATGCCAGGGTGAATAGTAGTGTCGATTTCATTTTGTCCTCGAAGAATTGGTTGGGGCAGACCTCTTGACGGTCTGCCCCGGTTGTTGATCTGAGCTATATCACTGGGCAAAGGCCATTAGGCTGATTGGTGCAGCCTGGCTGGCCAGGCCCCTGGTGAACGCTATCCCTGCCGCTGTAGGCCGGCCCGAGGATCGGGAACACCGCCTGCAGCGAAGAGCTGGACACATTTACTCCGTCGCCCAGGGGAGTTCCGTACTTCTTAGCGTCAACTAGAATCCCTGCCAGGGCCCGCAAAGCGATGTCAAACACGTCGTCCGCCGGACGCCGTCCGTTCGGCCAACCGGCCAGGTCTCCCGCCAGGAAACCGAGGCGCTTTTGGCTGGGGATACTGGTGGGCGGAATGCCGGTGTTCAGGCGCAGCAAATCGGCAATCGGGCCGGCGTCTGCCGTCTTGCAGCCGGGACAAATGGGCGCCATGTATTGAACCAGAGGAAGCAGGTCAATGCGCGGCGCGGGAGGGACCGGCACGCCTAGGGTCGCGAGAATCTGAGGGATCAGCGGGTTCAACAAGAAGTTGGCGAATTGGCTGTCCTTAATTGGGTCGTCCATGCTGAACCGGTCTTTCGAACCGGTACCGATGACGGCCTCATTGATCAGCGGATTACCCAGGCGCTGGACCTGCGCCCAGCCTCCCCGTTCGCCTACCTGGCCGAGGACGCTCACCCTGGGACGGGAAGTGGTGCCATACGTCCCGATTACGGCTTCCTTGTCGCCGGCGGGGTGGATTTTGCCATCGCTCGTCAGCATGCTGATGGGCACTTCCAGGGCGATGGAATTGACATTGAATCCCGCCAGAGCGTTGGGGGCATAGTTATGCTGGTCGTCCCCATCCACAGCGGCGCTGAGCACCGGGGCGCTGGCGTTTTTGCGCATATTCAGGGAGTCGAAGACGCCTCCCAAATCGATGAAGAAGGGGTCCGCCACGGTGCCGGCGAAGACGCGAATGCCATTGTAAAGCGTGTAGATACCCTGTTGCCGAAGTTGCCCGTAGTTGGGCATGGTACGCGGACCCACGTTGGTCGGTACGGCGTACAAGGTTTGATCGTCGGACAGCACTTGACTGCCGGAGGCGGTGACCATGGTGACGCTGTAAGTCTGCCGGAGGCCAAAACCCTGCGAGCCGTCACCATCCAGCGCCGTGATCGGCGGTATCCCCGCGAGGTTTCCGACGAAGCCCGTAAACACGCCTGGATTCCGGAATTCTGTTTTGAAGCGGAATTGGAAGACTACGTCCGGAATACCATCATGATTGTTGTCGACTTTCATTTCATAGAGGATGCCGGGATCGAACGGAAAGTAGTTCGGGCCGTTCGACGGCTCCAGGAACGGGTCGATGTTGAGGATCAGGATCACGCGGTCGGGATGTTCCGGGCTCACAAAGGCAAACCAATCTGTGATGTCGGCCTTCTGATCCAAGGCAGTGATCGGCGCCTCGCGGTGGCTGGCCGCGAACGTGGGTGGTGGTTGAATTGTGAGCGCCGCGGCCATGATGGCCACCGCGGAGCGCAATCTGGACGTTACAAGACTCATGGAGACTCTCCTTTTGGGGCTTTGAATTTGACCTTCACATCCACGTACGATTTGGTTGCGGCGCCGGATTTACTTCTGGCAGGTAATTTTGATTTTGTTACATTTTGCAGGACCGAAATCCCGCAGGTTACCATCCGTTTGATACAGTGTTCCTACGGCTTGTAGTACCAAGCCGGATAGGAGCAACCGCCGTGATCCGTCTCGCTCGTTGGCTTGTTTTTCTCGCACCGCTTTGCCTGTTGGGCTTGCTGGGATTCGAAATGTTAGCCCAGCAGGGCAGCCCCGCAGGCCAGTACCCTAACAGCCTGCTGTCCGGTTTGCATTGGCGCGACGTCGGCCCCATGCGGGGCGGACGCACGTTTGCCGTCGCCGGCCACTCGAGCCAGCCCGACACCTTCTATTTCGGCTCCGTTGGCGGCGGGGTGTGGAAGACCGAGAACGCCGGCCATACCTGGGCGCCGATCTCCGATGAAGGCATTCCGATCGGCTCGATCGGCGCCATCGCGGTAGCCCCGTCGAACGCCAATGTGGTCTACGTCGGCACCGGCGAGTCCGACATCCGCAGCCAACACTCGTACGGCACTGGGATGTATAAATCCATGGATGCGGGCAAGACCTGGACCCACATCGGCCTCGAAGCCACGCGGCAGATCGGACGCGTGGTGGTGGACCCGGCGAACCCGAATCGAGTTTATGTAGCGGCGCTCGGCCATGTCTACGATGCCAATCCCGATCGCGGCGTCTATCGCTCGGTGGACGGCGGCGCGACCTGGAAGAAAGTTCTGTTCAAGACCAGCGACCCCGATAACGTCGGCGCAATTGATGTGGCCATCGATGCCAAGCATCCGCGCGTACTCTACGCTTCGCTGTGGGCCACGCGCCGTCCGCCGTGGTCGGTCTACGCACCCACCAACCTGCCCGGCGGCGGGCTGTACAAATCCACCGACGGAGGCGACACCTGGAAGCAATTGACCGGTGGGCTGCCCAACGACGAGTTCGTCGGCAGAATCGGCATCGCGGTCTCGCCCAGCAACCCCAACCGTTTGTGGGCGGTGGTGGACGATCTGGGCAGCGGTATCGCGCGCGGCGCCGGAGGCGGCGGTGGACGCGGCGCAGCGGGGGCAGCGGGGGCAGCGGCAGCAGCGACAGCAGCTACTCCAACTGCTCCAGCCGGCGGAGCCCCGGCAGCCCCGGCAACCGGCGGACGCCGCGGAGGTGGCGGAGCGCCCTCGAGCACCGGCGGCGGAGTCTACATCTCCAATGACGCCGGCGCCACATGGAAACTGGTCAACAGCGAGAACCGGCTGTGGGGCCGTGGCTGGTATTTCGGAGCCGTGACGGTCGATCCCACCAACCCCGACCGCGCCTACGTGATCAACACCGCGACTTACATGACCACCGACGGCGGCAAGACTTTTGTTCCGGTGAAGGGAGCGCCCGGCGGCGACGACTACCACCAGCTCTGGGTCAATCCCAAGGACGGCAACCGCATGGTGCTCAGCAGCGATCAGGGCACCGTGGTCAGCGTGGATGGCGCCAGGAGTTGGAGTACCTGGTACAACCAGCCCACCGCCCAGATCTATCACGTGGCCGCCGACAATCGTTTCCCGTATTGGCTCTACGGCGCGCAGCAGGATAGCGGCGGCGTGGGCGTCAGCACCTGGTCGCGGCAGGGCGTGCTCTCGTTCCGCAACTGGGAGCCCACCTGCTTAGCCGGCGAAAGCGGTACCGTGATCCCCGACCCCAAGGACGGCAACATCCTCTATGGCGGCGGCGCCGGGCGCTGCGACCAGGCGCTCAACATTGCCGCGCCGCTCGGGGGCCAACTGCCGCCACCCGATCCGGACGACCCAAACCGCAAGACCTGGTCGCTACCGCAGGTTTTCTCCCAGGCCGATGAAGCGCTGTACTATGCCAATCAGTTTGTCATGCGCTCGCGCGACCGCGGCCGCACGTGGGAAAAAATCAGCCCCGACCTCTCGCGGCTTCGCCCGCCCGTGCCCGCCAATCTGGATCCGGTCACGGCCAAGGACATCGACGAGCAGATGACCGACCGCTTCGGTGTGGTGTACACCATCGGCCCCTCGCCGCTGCAGGCTGCAACCGTCTGGGTGGGCACCGACGACGGCTTGATCCACGTCACGCGCGACGATGGCAAGCACTGGACCGACATCACGCCTCCGGCGATGACCGCGTGGAGCAAGGTGTCGCAGATTGAAGCTGGCCATTTCGATGCCGAGACCGCCTATGCGTCGGTGGATCGCCATCGCATCGCCGACAACAAACCTTATATCTACCGCACGCACGACGGCGGCAAGACCTGGCAGAACGTGGCCGCCGGCATTCCCGAAGGCGCGTACGTCAACTCGGTGAAGGAAGATACGCAAACCAAGGGTTTGCTTTACGCCGCTACCGAGCTGCGCGTTTACGTTTCTTTCAACGATGGCGCGCAATGGCAGCCGCTGCAGAACAATATGCCGGTCACCTCCGTGCGCGACATCGTGGTGCACGGCGACGATCTGGCCGTCGCCACCCACGGCCGCGGTTTTTGGGTGATGGATCAAATGGCGGCACTGCGGCAAATCGCCGCCCAGGGAGCGCAGATTGTCTCCTCCAACGCTTACCTGTTCAAGCCCGGTGAGACTTACGCTATTCGGGCGGGCGGCATGAACGGCACGCCGCTGCCGCATGAGGACCCGCAGTTGCAGAATCCGCCTTCGGGCGTTCTGGCCTACTACTGGCTCAAAACCGATGCTGCCAAGCCGCTGAAGCTGGAGTTGGTGGATGGCGCCGGAGCGGTGCGGTCCTGCGCCGCAAGTGACACGCCGGTGCGCCCGGTGGATACCGAGACCTTGAACGTGCAGGCTATTTGGGAACAACCCACCCAACCGCCTTCAGCCGCTGCCGGAATGCATCGTTTTGCGCTCGGCGGCGCTGCGGGACGGGGTGGCGGCGGCGGTTTCGGAAGAGGCGGCGGCGGTGCGCCGGTGCAAGACGCCTGCACGCCTCCGGCAGTCGCTTCGGACGCCGCGGCGGCAAACCCGCCCGCGGGTGGACGCGGCGGCCGTGGTGGACGGGGCGGTGGCGGCGGACGCGGCGGGGCCGGAGGCTTGCAGCCCGGCCAGTACACTTTACGCCTCACCGTGGACGGCCAGACCTATAACCAGCCGGTCACCATCAAACAGGATCCTCGCGGCGCTCCCAGCGGCGCGAGTGACACTTCGGGCGGCAACTAAGTACACCGTTTCATCAATACGCTGTCGTATTCCACGAAGACCGTTCCCCTAGCCGGCATTTCTCACAGACGTTCGGCGGTGATGGAGTGGCGCACGCACTCGTGCGTGCCGCGTCGGCACTCATGCCGACGCTCGGCGACGACAGAGTGTCCGTATGCCACCAGGGTGTCGAGACGAGTCTCGACACGGCACGCACGAGTGCGTGCGCCACTTGATTGAGCCATCTGTGAGAAAAGCAGGCTAGAAGCCGTGAAAGAACCGGTTGGCAGCCGAAAGCGCCTGCCCCACAAGAACGCAAGTCCTTGCGCGCCAAAGTGGGACAGACGCTTCCGTCTGTCAACCCGGCGATCTGAGCGATTTCATCCGAGCTTCTTACGGAACTGATTTACCGCCTCGGCGCCAGGCCGACCGTCAGCGAAACCATGACGCTGCGGCCAGGCAGCGTATTGATCAGATCGTTCGGGCTCGGCGCGAAGGGCACGGCCAGCGTCGGCTTTGTGGCCGCCGATATGCCCACGATGTTCTGGTTGTTGAAAAGGTTGTTGGTGGAGAAGCCAATCTTAGATCCCCTGAGCCATCCCTCATTCTTGATCGTGTAATTAAAGAAGAAGTTTGTGACATCGAAGGGGTTGATCGCGATCGCCTGGTTGACGGGGAACTTGAGCGAGATTCCATTAGTTTTGTATGTCAACGTCGAGTTATCGTTGTACATCGCGCCGACACGCTTGTGCAGGAAACCAATGTCCCAGTTCCTGTGCTGGTAAAACAGGCCCGCTGTTTCGACGTTCTTCGGCGCGTTTGCCACCCACAAGCCACCATTGGGGTAGTTCGGACCCTCCTGGTATTTCGCGTTGCCCAGCGAACCGTTCAGGTAAAAGTTGAATCCATGGCCTATCACGATATTGCTCTCCGCTTCCAGGCCCTTGGTGTTCGACGGGCCAGTCAGGGTGTTGACAGGCTCACCCGTCGTTATGTCTGTATAGGATGCGTAGCCGTTCTGGTAATGAAGGTAGTAGGCGTCGGTATCCAGCGTCCACCGGTTAAACTTGATCACCGAACCAACCTGGTATGTCTTTGCCAGCGTGGCTTTCGCCGGCGTTGTGACGTTTCCGCCTGTCACGTCGAAGATGCTTGTCGGCGGCGCTTCGGAGCCTTCGGCGAATTGTCCGTAGACCGACCAGCTCCTGGCCACTTGGTAACGGGCAGTCGCCGTCGGCAGCCAATTGTTCCAGTTGATGCTGTGGGTGACGAAGTGCACACCGCCATTGCAGATGGGGGCGCCCGTCACGGGGTCCTTCGCTGCCGTTCCGCCGAGACATCCGACCGTGCCGTTGTCCTGGTACTGCTCCAGATGCAGAGCCTGGTCGCTGTTCTTGATGCCAACCGTAATCGCCAGCTTCTGGGTCGCTCTCCATGTGTACTGGGCAAATGCCTGGGTCGATTGCGTGATGAAATGCTCGTGAAAATTACCCAGCGGCGTATCCTGACCAGTAAGAGGATTCCGCGGAATCTGATAGCGGTCGGTATAGGCCCAGTTGTACCAGATGCCCACGGTGAATATCCCCCACTTGTCTTCATGACTCAGAGCCGCGGTATCGCCAGCCTGGCGATAGCCGTTGAGTTTGTCCGTTCCGCTGGGAGCGCTAGAGCTGAGGTTGATGGTTGTGCCCGGGTAGACCTCGCTGTTCCAATACCTGTATGTGTACGCCTTGTTGTCCAGCCTCCATCCTTTGCCCAGATCGGAGTTGAAGCCGATATACTCAAAATCCGTCTGCACATGGTAGGTGTTGAAGCCATAATAATAGGCATTCGGCGCGGCAGCCGTCCCCGGATCGCCGCTCAACAGGAAGTTGTTTCCGTACTCCGCAACCTGGGCGCGCGTCGGACTCGTATTGGTCGGAGTGTTGTTCCAGATATCCACCACTCCACTGAATAGAGTGATGGTCGTTCGGGGGGAAACTCTGTATTGATACTTGAGTGAACCTGCGTCGCGCTTCTGGTGATTAAACGTCTGATATCCGGCGGACTCCATTTGGTGAACGTCCATCGTGAGACTGTTCCGGTTACCGGGGCCAAACAGTCCGGAATCGAAATCCATTCTGAGCAGGCGTGTATCCCAGGAGCCGTAAGAGACGCTCGCGCGGATGTCCGGATCCGCCTGTAGTTCCAGGGACTTCAAATTGATCGATCCGCCGAAAGTGGATTGTCCCACGGTCGAAGCCTCGCCCGGGCTGCGATCGAAATCCGTCGACCCCAGCCATTGGGCCGGAAAACTCGACCAGGTATGATGCGAGACGCTATTGGTGTCTGTAAACGGAATGCCGTCGAAGGTGATGTTATATAGACCGTCCCCAAGGCCTCGAAAAAAAATCTTGCCCTGGCCGAGCCCGGCTCCATTGGGACTGAGGGTGAACGTCCCCGGTGAATAATTTACTACTTCGCCGTAATCCGCGATCGGTGTTTCGAAGTTTTTGACGAAGGTTCCGCTGATCTCGCTCTTGGGGGAAGTCGCCTCCAGCGTGTTGCCGGAGGGTGCCAGTTGTGCCGCCAGCGAAACGCTTGCCTCCACGGTAACCGCCTGCGCCAACGCTTCCACGCTCATTGAGATCGAGAGATCCTCCGTCTTGTTCGCTGAGAGATGGATGCCGGCGCGGCTGTTCCTGGCAAAACCAGGCGCCATGGTCTCGATTGTGTAAGTTGCGGCTGGAAGTCCGGAGACTGAGAAACGACCGTCGGCATCAGTCACCAGCGCGCGAGTGGTCGCTGTGGCTTCGTTCTTGATAGCCACGGCAGCACCCTGAATGCTCTTGCCCGCCTGATCCAGGACGGTGCCCGTAAGCGTCGCGCCGGATTCTGGCTGGGCGAGCAGAGCGGGCGAAACGGGCAGGAATGCCAGGAGCGCGAGCAAGGCGCCAAGGCGCAGTATTCTCATGGGAGTCCCCTTCGATTGACTTGTCACTTTTCCCCTCCGGAGTGAGTCGATGGCACAAGGATCTTAGCAATCGAGCTTTACAAGGCAATGACGGAACCGTGAATTACGCGCTGCGGATTTGTAACAGGAGCGTGGCGGGAGATGTGGGCAGCCCCTTCTGCCAGCCCCAGTTCAAAAATCTTTGAACTCAATTTGCCCTGTTATCAGCCACTTGCAGTTTTTATCCTCCAGCTTGGTTTCGCCTCCATGCTACTTTTGAATCGGGTAAGGAGTTGCGCTCGACGCAATCTTCCAAATCCAAACTTCCTGCGCAGGAAGCGTTGCTTTTCAGGTGGTGCTGATACTTCTCGGCGGATGTTAAGGCCTTGCGGTACTCACCGGGCTGTTTGCACGATGGGGACCGACGG
>PMTR01000063.1 GCA_003167255.1 Bryobacterales bacterium | reverse complement strand
ATTACAACGTTAAGTATTGACACGCGCTTCAAGCCATGGTAGTCTCTGACATGACCGAGACCCAAATCAGAAAGTGCCATGAACGTTTGGAGCGATTTCTGATCGATCTGTTGGAACCGGTTGGTCGTAGCGAGCGACGGCATTGGGGCGCCGTCTATGTGCGCGGGTTGTTGCTGGATGGTGAGCGCAAGTCAGTCGAACCGATGGCATCGCGTTTGCCGGATGGAAACGTGCAGGCCATGCAGCAGTTCGTCGGACAGAGCCCTTGGGACTGGCATCCCATCTGGGAACGCCTGGGCCGTCGCATGACGGCGGAGTTGGAGCCGGAATCAGCCTGGGTCATTGACGATACGGGCTTCCCCAAACAAGGGGACCACTCGGTCGGTGTCGAGCGGCAATACTCCGGCACTTTAGGGAAGACAGGCAACTGCCAGGTCGCGGTTAGCCTGCACCACGTCGGAGCGCAAGGTAGTGCGGCGTTGAACTGGCGTTTGTATTTGCCGGAAACCTGGGCCGGAGATCCGGAGCGTCGGGCGGAAGCGGGCATCCCAAAGGAAGTCGAGTTCCGGAAGAAGTGGCAGTTAGCTCTGGAGATGATAGACGAGGTCCGCGGTTGGGGATTGACGGACCGAATCGTAGTGGCGGATGCCGGCTACGGAGACGCGACCGAATTCCGGGATGGTTTGGAAGCCAGGAAACTTCCCTATGTGGTGGGGGTCTCATCCCAGGTGGGTGTCTGGGCCAAGCCTCCCAAGATCCACATTCCCGAGTACGGCGGCCGAGGTCAGCCGGCTACCCGATATCAATACGGGAAACAGCGGCCGAGTTCAGTCCGGGATGTGGCGCTCCACACCAAAGGCTGGAAGAAGATCCGCTGGCGCGAAGGATCAAAAGGTTGGCTGGAGTCGCGGTTCCTTGCTGTGCGGGTGCAACCCTCACACGGGTTCGTGGATGGCGAGCCGCCGCATAAAGAAGTTTGGCTACTGGTGCAATGGCCGGAAGAAGAAGAGGAGCCCACTAGATATTTTCTTTGCGATCTGCCGCCCAGCATCACACTGCGCCGTTTGGTGCGGGCCGCGAAATCGAGATGGAAGATTGAGCAAGACTATCTACAACTCAAAGACGAGTTGGGACTCGATCACTATGAGGGGCGGAACTGGGCCGGCTGGCATCATCACGTCAGCATGGTCATGATGGCGCACGCATTCCTGACTCTGGAAAGCCTCCGTACCAAAAAAAACTTCTGGGTGGACCCTGCCACGGACGCGACGTGAGATCCAATATGTGCTGTTCACCGGGACAGGTTTCTGCGCATATTGTGGGTGCGCCGCGAAGTTCGGTGTCGTCCTTCAAACTTAACGTTGTAATACTAAGATCTATCGTGGTTAAAGCTCGACAGGACGAAAACTGTTCTTATCTGGACTGGAGACTTTATTACCAAAAACATCCAAACACACCTCATCCTGGCGGGTTCACCATTGGATTCGGATTTCGAGAGTTGCCTGAACCTCCTCCACGTTCCGCGCCACAAACGCCAACCCTCCCGCCCCGTTGATGGTGTCAATGAACTGCTGCTGCTCCGGCGTCGGCTTGCCGCCGGGAGGCTTGACCTCGATAGCCAGGAACCGACCGCTTTTCGGGATACAGCGGATGACGTCTGAAACGCCGCCCGTGTGCGTGGGGATGAAGGACCCGTCACGCTTCTGGTGCTTGTAGCAGGGGATACCACGGAAGCGGAGGAAGTCAAGGATTTGCTTTTGGATTTGCTGTTCGAGAATTGATGTGGCGCTTAATAATTATTTCTTGTCGAGCACTCCCAAAATCTTGTAGGTTTCGGATTCGAGCTTCTTTCCATCGATGCTGACCGGCCACTTGAGCTTGGCCTTGTCACCGGAAAACTCCACCTGAATCTCATCCACCAACGGCATACGGCAGCTTCTGTGATTTCCAGCAGAACCGGCAAAGCGCTCTACAAACTTGCTTTCGCAGTTCACAACCACCACACGACTATCCGGCAATTGCAGAGCGTACGTCGCACCCTGCACTTCAAACGAACCTGAGTGAGCGGGAACATTCGTCCCGGTCACCCTCGTCGAACCTGAACAGTTCACCGTAGAATCCACCCCAATGCAGTTGACATTTGTGTTGGCATTAGCGGTCGAGTATCCCGGGACGAAGTACGTGTAGCGAGTCTGATGATTTTGGCGGTCGATTATCTTGACTGTCAGCTCCTTCTTCTGCCCCTCAACTGGGTGCGCGAACAGGAGCGCGATACAGCTCAATGCGAGGACTGAAAGCGCTGGTTTCATTACAGATGATTGTATCCGATTTCAGCCATCCGAACTTTCCCCTGGCGGCGGAATGTTGAGCCCCAAGAACTCGCTACCCCACACCCTGCACCGCTGTGTTGGATTTGGAGTTCTCGAAAGAAACTCTCGGTTCCATCCGTCGTCGTAGCCAAATCCACTGCCCTAAATCCTTGCGTGAGAACCCCCAACCCAATTGAGGCTTAGGAGAGGCTTAGAGTTCTCCAACTATTTTGGCTGCAGGGTTAGCCGGCGATGAACCTGATGAATTTGTAAAGTTCGATGGCGAGAATGATTGTCAGTCCTGCCTTGAGCAGGAACAAGTGTGGGTCGCGCGGTACTTTCAGCATCTGGCTCTCCTTAAAAAACCGAGAGCCAAAACCATCATAAGCCGAAACTAGGGCATGTCAACAGCTAAGGTTGCGGGGACAGGGGGTTTTCAGAGAAATCCTTTTATATCAGAGAGTTCTCTACACTTATACTTGCAGAAAACCTGTGAAAATTGCGTAGAAGCTGCGCCTTAGCTTGTGCATTATTTCTTGTTAATGTTTGGGGACGGCGCTCGAAAGTCATCCCCCTGTGATGATTAGTTGATGTTGTCCAGAAACAGCGCGAGCTTGCCGGTGGCCTTGAATTGCGGAATGGGGCCCAGGTCTTTGAACGCCGCAGTAAAGGCGTTGGAGAGCGACCACAAGGTGCGGGGGTTGAAATAGGATATTGCTGTCAAGCAGGCAGGCGTCGCCTTGCGCCATCAGTCGTGATCCCGATATAGATTCTCGCGCGAGAAGGCGTCATCGGGGAGTAAAGGAATCTTGTGCGAGAACTGCGCAAGCGCCCGTAGCGTGTTGTCAAGCTGGCTTTGGCTGAGCTTGCTCGAGCCGACGGGAACATGGGCCGCCTCTTCAAGCAGGCTTGTCGCATAGGCCCCGATCTCAAGGCCATGGACGGCGGCCTGACGGCTCAATTCGGTCTGAACCTCAGGCTTAAGATCAATCATGATTGTCACTGGCGTTACCTTCTCTTTATTATCCAGTCTTTATTATCCAATGTTCAGCAGTCTCACGCAGGCCCGGGACGCGGCGCATGCCCCTAAAACCACCGGCTCATGATCACCTTCTGCTCGGTATAGAACGCCACCGCGTCTTTGCCGTGCGCGTGCAGGTCGCCGAAGAAGGAATTCTTCCAGCCGGCGAAGGGGAAGAACGCCATCGGAGCGGCTACCCCTACGTTGACCCCGACCATCCCCACTTCGCAGCGTGAGGAGTATTCGCGGGCGGATTTGCCGCTGCTGGTGAATATCGCTGTGGCGTTGCCATAGGGCGATTGATTCACCAAGGCGATGGCGTCGTCGAGAGTCTTGACGCGCATTACGGAAAGCACTGGGCCGAAGATTTCTTCGCGGGCGATGGTCATGTCCTTGGTGACATGGTCGAAAATCGTGGGGCCCAGGAAGTGGCCTTTCTTGCCGGCGGGGGTGTGCTGGCGGCCGTCCACTAGGGGGACGGCGCCCTCGGCGACGCCTTTTTCTACGTAACCGGTGACCTTTTTGCAATGGTCGGAGGTGACCAGCGGGCCCATCTCGACGCCGGCCTCGGCGCCGTTGCCGACGGTGAGGGCCTTGGTGCGCTCGACCAGGAGATCGAGCAGCGGACCGGCGGCATCGCCCACCGGGACCAGCACGCTGCCGGCCAGGCAGCGCTCGCCGGCGGCGCCGAAAGCCGAGCTGATAATGGCTTCGACGGTCTTGGGCATGTCCGCATCGTCCATAACGATCAAGTGGTTCTTGGCGCCGCCGAGCGCCTGCACGCGTTTGCCTTCGGCGGCGGCGGTGGAATAGATGTATTTGGCGACGGGCGTGGAGCCGACGAAGGAAACGGCCTTGACGAGCGGATGGTGCAGCAGCGCGTCCACCGCAGGTTTGGCGCCGTGCACCAGGTTCATGACGCCGGGCGGCAGACCAGCCTGGTGCAGCAACTGGATGGCAAAGGTGGGGGTGAGCGGCACTTTTTCGGAGGGCTTCAGCACGAAAGTGTTGCCGCAGGCGATGGCGAAGGGCCACATCCACATGGGCACCATGGCCGGGAAGTTGAAGGGCGTGATGCCGGCGCAGACGCCGATGGGCTGGCGGATGGTCTTGCAATCGAGACCGGCGGCGACGTCGTTGAGCGAATCGCCCATCATCAGGGAGGGCATGCCGCAGGCTACTTCCACCATCTGGATGGCGCGGCGCACTTCGAGTTTGGAGTCGTCGGCGGTCTTGCCGTTTTCGCGCGTGAGGACGTTGGCCAGATCGGCGGTGTGCTTGTCGAGCAGGGCTTTGTAGCGATAGAGAACCTGGACGCGCTCGACCACCGGGACTTCGCGCCACTTGAGGAAGGCCTCGTGCGCGGCGCGGACGGCCTTGTCAATATCGCTCTCGTCAGCGTACGGCACTTCCGCCAGCAGGGCCCCGGTGGCGGGGTTGATGACGGTGCCGCCGGTGCGGCCCACCGGCCGCTCCCAATTGCCGTTGATGTAAAACGAGACTAATGAAATTGTCGGATCTGTCGCAGTCATCCTTCACCTTCCCAGGCAGGCGCCTCGGCGCGCTGCATCAGTAATACGTAGACGGCGCCGGAAACGCCGAAGCCTATAAACCAAGCATAATCGTAAAGCCAGCGGAGCGGCGGAACCACCAGCCCCATCAAGGCGACCACGATTCCGGAAACCAGCGCGACCACGGCTTTCATGTTGACGCCGCCTTGATATTCGTAAGCTCCATTGCGGCGGTAGAGATCGTCCACGTTCAGGCGCGCGCGGCGTATCAGAAAGTAATCGGCGATCATGACGCCGGCGATGGGGCCGAGCAAACCGGAATAGCCCACCAGCCAGCCGAAGATGTAGGAGCTGAAACTGGTCAGCAGTTTCCAGGGCATCATGAGAATCCCCACCACGCCGGTGATCAGACCGCCGGTGCGGAAGGAAATGAGCCGCGGGTTGAGGTTCGAAAAATCGTTGGAGGGCGAAACCACGTTGGCGGCCACGTTGGTGTTGAGCGTGGCGACCAGCAAGGCCACCAGCGCGATCAAAGCCACCACGGGCTGGTTGAATTTGCCGAGCAGCACTACCGGGTCCCAGATGGCTTGGCCGAACAAGACCACGGAAGCCGAGGTGACGGCCACGCCGATAAAAGAGTAGAGCGTCATGGCGGCGGGCAGGCCGAGCGCCTGGCCCAGCATCTGCGCCTTCTGCGACTTGGCGTAGCGCGTGAAATCGGGGATATTGAGCGCCACGGTGGCCCAGAAGCCCACCATGCCGGTGAGCGAGGGGATGAAGAAGCGCATGAACTCAGCGGTGGAATGGAATTTGCTTGGCGCGCTCAGCACCGGACCCAGGCCGCCGGCTTTTCCGGAGATCCACCAGAGCAGAAGCAGGCCGATGCCCAACATGAACGGCGCACCGATGCCTTCCAGAATCTTGATGGTTTCGATGCCGCGCCAGATCACGGCGATGTTCAGCAACCAGAAGGCGAAGAAGCAGGCCCACTGGCCACCGGCTATGTTTCCCGCGGCGGGCCAGACAATCTTCAGCATGGAAAAAATGGCCTGGCCGCCGATCCAGCTCTGAATGCCAAACCAGCCGCAGGCCACCAGGGCGCGCAGGACGGCCGGGATGTTCGCGCCGCGCACGCCGAAGGAGGCGCGCACGAAGACCGGGAAGGGGATGCCATACTTGGCGCCGGCGTGTGCGTTGAGCAGCATGGGGACGAGCACGATGAGGTTGCCGAGCAGGATAGTACCGATGGCCTGCCACCAGTTCATGCCGCCGGCGATCAGCCCCGAAGCCAGCATGTAGGTGGGGATGCACACGCTCATGGCCACCCAGAGGGACGCGTAATTGTAGACGCCCCAGGTGCGGCGGTCCATGGGGATGGGCGCGAGGTCCTGGTTGTAGAGTGTGGGGTCGCGCGGGGTCATCATCAATTACCTTAAACAGGGCAAGCTAGAGCATGCCCCACCAATGGTGCTGATCTTGGTGGGGCATGCTTTAGCTTGCCCTGTGTGACTCATTTCCAGGCGCCTCCGCGCGCGGCGCGTTTCAAGTAGCGGCCGCGGCCGGGCTTGCCCAGGAAGCGGTTGCCATCCACGATCACCTCGCCGCGCGAAAGCACCGTGCGCGCGTTGCCGCGGCACGCGAAGCCTTCGAACATGGAGTAATCGACGCGCATGTGATGGGTTTTCGCGCTGATGGTGTAAGCGGCGTTGGGGTCCCAGATCACCAGGTCGGCGTCGCTGCCGGGGGCGATTTCGCCTTTTTGCGGATACATGCCGAAGATGCGGGCGGGCGCGGTGGAGGCGATCTCGACGAAGCGGTTGAGCGAGAGCTTGCCGGAGTTGACGCCGTGGTGATGGATCAATTGCAGGCGGTTCTCAATGCCCGGCCCGCCGTTGGGAATCTTGGTGAAATCGTCTTTGCCCAGGATCTTCTGGTCCGCGAAACAGAAGGGGCAATGGTCGGTGGAGACCACCTGCAGATGGTCGTCCTTCAGACCGTCCCAGAGTTTGGGCTGGTGCTCTTTGGGGCGCAGGGGCGGCGTAAAAACGTACTTGGCGCCTTCGAAATTGGGGCGCTCCAGGTCCTCAATGGAGAGCAACAGGTATTGCGGGCAGGTTTCGGCGAAGGCCGGAACGCCGCGGTCGCGCGCTTCGCGCACCTCATGGAGCGCGTCTTCCGAAGTGAGGTGGACGATGTAGACGGGCACGCCGGCGATTTCCGCCATGGCGNNGAGCGCGCGATGAGGACATCGATCACGCTGCCGTTTTCGGCGTGCATGCAGATGAGCGCGCCGTTCTTGGCGGTGCGTGAGAGCGCTTTGAAGATGGTGGCGTCATCCACCATGAGGACGTTGGGATAGGCCATGAACAGCTTGAAGCTGGCCACGCCTTCGTTGACCATGTCGTCCATATCTTCGAGGCCGCAGGCGCCCAGATCGGTGACGATCATGTGCAGGCCGTAATCGATGCAGGCGCGGCCTTCGGCCTTTTTCCACCAGGTGTCTAGGGCGGCGCGCATGCGCGTGCCGCGGGCCTGGATGGCGAAATCCACGATGCAGGTGGTGCCGCCGAACGCGGCGGCGCGCGTTCCGGTTTCGAAATCGTCGGCGGAGGTGGTGCCGCCGAAGGGCATGTCGAGGTGGGTGTGGGCGTCAATGCCGCCGGGCAAGACGTACATGCCGGTGGCGTCGATGATGGTGGAGGCGGAGTCCTGGGGAATGCCGGCGCGGACTTCCTTGATGCGTTCGCCTTCGATCAGGACATCGGCGGCCCTGGTTTCGTGCGCCGTGACGACGGTGCCGTTGCGGATGAGAGTGTTAGGCATAGAGAGGGTGGGGAATTTTCACCGCGGAGGCGCGGAGAAGCGGAGAAGAATTGAGTTGGGCTGGTTTGGCCCGAGCGATGGAATCTTGGTGATTCATGCGGGGCCTCCGGTCCGCATTGCCCACGATTCGCGTGGCTTGCCGGTATCCACCTGCTCCATGGTGATGCAATTTTCCACCGGGCAAACCAGCCAGCAAAGGTTGCAGCCCACGCATTCCTCTTCGTCGACGCGCGGAATGCGGACGGGCGGGGTGATGCCGTGAGGGAGCGCGGCGACGTCCAGTTTGGCGATGGGCGTGGGCGAGATGCGGGCGCGGCTGGCGGCTTCGAGGCCCGCCGGCAGCGCGTGGCCGTCCAGGTGGATGCACTGATGCGCTCCGTCCCAACACGCGATGTAGCACAGGTCGCAGCCGATGCAGGTGTCGCGGTTGATGCGCGCCACAATCTTGAAATTGAGATCCAAGTTCTTCCACTCGGTGATTTTGGGCAGGGACATGCCGCGAAGATCGTCGATGGTGCGGAAGCCTTTCTCATCCATCCAGTTGCTCAGGCCGTCGATCATGTCCTCCACGATGCGGTAGCCGTAGCGCATGGCGGCGGTGCAGACCTGCACGGTGCCGCAGCCGAGCAGGATAAACTCGGCGGCTTCGCGCCAGCCGGAGATGCCGCCGATGCCGGAGATGGGCAGGCCGACCTCGGGGTCGGAAGCGATCTGCTGGACCAGGTGCAGCGCGATGGGTTTGACGGCAGGGCCGCAATACCCGCCGTGCGCGGAACGGCCGCCCACATTGGGACGCGGCGTAAGGGTATCGAGATCGATGCCGGTGATGGAGTTGATGGTATTGATGGCGGAGAGCGCGTCGGCACCGCCGCGGCGGGCGGCGCGCGCCACCGCGCGGATGTCGGTGATGTTGGGGGTGAGCTTGACGATCACTGGAGTGCGCGCCACCTCTTTGACCCACTCGGTGATCATGCAGGCATATTCGGGCACCTGCCCGACGGCGCTGCCCATGCCGCGCTCGCTCATGCCGTGGGGACAGCCGAAATTCAACTCGAGCCCGTCCGCGCCGGCGTCTTCGGTGCGTTTGACGATGTCGTGCCAGGTTTCGCGCTTGGATTCCACCATCAGGGAGGCAACCACGGCGTGCGCGGGGTAGCGCTTCTTGACTTCGGTGATTTCGCGCAGGTTGACGGCGATGGGGCGATCGGTAATGAGCTCGATATTGTTCAGGCCCATCATGCGCTGGCCGTTCCAATCGAGCGAAGAATAGCGCGAGGAGACGTTGACGATGGGGTCGCCGATGGTCTTCCATACGGCGCCGCCCCACCCTTTGTCGAAGGCGCGCATGATCTGCTCGCCGCAGTTGGTGGGGGGCCCGGAAGCCAGCCAGAAGGGGTTGGGAGAACGAATGCCGGCGAAATTGGTGGTGAGGTCAGCCATTGGTAGATCCTTCGAGTTGGCGCGCCATGGCCAGGGCGGCGCGCTTGCCGTCGGCCACCGCGTCTACGACTTCGCGTCCGCCGTTGACGCAATCGCCGCCGGCATAATAACGCGGGTTGGCGGTGCGGCCGGTGGGCCGATCGACCGCGATGGAGCCGCCTTCGAGCTCGATGCCGCGGGATTCGTGGAGGACGGCGATGAAGCGCGATTGCCCGAGCGCGGGAATCACCATGTCGCAGGCGACTTCGAAATCGGAGCCGGGGACGGGTGTAGCGCGGCGGCGGCCGGTGGCATCGGGTTCCTCGAGGCGCGTCTCGGCGAACTTGACGGAGGCGGCGCGGCCATCCCGCGCGACGATTTCGAGGGGTTGCGCCAGCCAGTGGAACCGGACGCCTTCGACCTTGGAATTGTGGTACTCGAAGGGGAAGGCGGGCATTTCCTTTTCGGTGCGGCGATAGAACAGGTGGACTTCTTCGGCGCCGAGACGCCGGGCGGCGTTGGCGGCGTCGATGGCGGTGTTGCCGCCGCCGATCACCACCACGCGGCGGCCCACCTGGAAACCGGGGAAGGTCTTATAGCGTTCGATGAAGTGGAGCGCGCCGATGACGCCGGGCAACTGTTCGCCGGGAATGCCGAGCCGCTCCATGGCACCCAGGCCCGCGCCGAGGAAGATGAGATCGAATTCCTTTTCCAGTTGGTCGAGGGACACCGTGGCGCCCACTTCGGCCTGGCGGAATTCCACGCCGAGCGAACGCACCAGCTCGACTTCGCGCAAGCTGTCGGAAGGCCGCAGTTTGTACTCGGCGATGCCGTAGGTGTTGAGGCCGCCAGGCAGCGGGCGGTTATCGAAGATGGTGACGGTGTAGCCGCGGCGGCGGAGTTCGGCGGCGCAGGCGAGCGAAGCGGGACCGCCGCCGACACAGGCGACGGGTTTTGTGGACCGGGGTGGACGGGCCGGGAGGCCTGTCCCACTGGCATAAAAATAATCCATGGCATGGCGCTGCAAGCGGCCGATTTCGATGGGCTTCTGGTTGTAGCGGAGCATCACGCAGGCGCCTTCGCAGAGCACGTCCACGGGGCAGACGCGGGAACAGCTCAGGCCGAGTATGTTGGCATCCAGAATGGTGAGCGCGGAGCCCCGCAGGTTGCCGCTCGATATCTTTTTGATGAAGCGTGGCACGTCGATATGGGTGGGGCAGGCGGCGGTGCAGGGCGCGTCGAAGCAGAACAGGCAGCGGTTGGCTTCCGCCAGCGCGGCGTTGGCATCGAGCGCCGGATGCAGTTCCGGAAAGCGCTCCCGGTTATCGGGAACCGGCAGCGCCGGCTGGCTCACCTGCGGCCTCCGGCCATTACCGCGCCGACGGTAGCCAGAGCCTTGTCGAGCATGCCGATGAACTGGTCCACGTCGGAGCGGCCGATGTTCATGGGCGGAGAAAAGCGCAGCACGTTGCCGTACATGCCGCCCTTGCCGAGCAGCAAACCGTTCTGTCGCGCGGCTTCCATGGCCTGGGCGGTGGCGGCGGTGGCGGGCGCTTTGGTCTGGCGGTCTTCCACCAGCTCGATGGCCTGCAACAGGCCCATGCCGCGCACTTCGCCTATGATCGCGTGCTTCTCCTGCAGCTCTTCCAGGCGGCCGCGGAGGTAGGCGCCGGTCTCGGCGCAGTTGGCGGGCAGGCGGTGGTCCTCGATGTAATCGATGACGGCCTTGGCGGCGGTGGAGGTGACGGGATTGCCGCCGAAGGTCGAGATGGTGAGGCCCTTGACGGAATCGGCGACCTCCGGCCGCGCGACGGTGAGGCCGATGGGGCTGCCGTTGCCGAGGCCCTTGGCGCCGGTCATGATGTCGGGCGTGACGCCCCAGTGCTCGATGCCGAACCACTTGTTGCCGGTGCGGCCCCAAGCGGTCTGCACTTCGTCGCTGATGAAGATGCCGCCGTGGTTGCGCACGATGCGTTCGACAATCTTGAAGTACTCCTTGGGTGGCGTGATGAAGCCGGCCACGCCCTGAATCGGTTCGCCGATGAAGCCGGCGATGCGGCCGGTGGTGGAGCTGCGGATCAGGTCCTCCATGTCCTCGGCGCAGCGCACTTCGCAATCCGGATATTTCAAACCGAAGGGACAGCGGTAGCAGTAGGCGTTGTGGGCGTGAACCACGCCGGCGTTGGTGGGTCCGATGCGCCAGGAACCCTGGCCGGTGAGCGTCATGGCCTGGGCGGAACGGCCGTGATAGGAGTGGCGCAGCGCGACGATCTCCGTGCTGCCGGTATAGCAGCGCGCCGTCAGAATGGCGGTTTCGTTGGCTTCGGTGCCGCTGTTGGTGAAGAACGATTTGGTCAGCTTGCCTTGGGGCGTGAGCGACGCGATCTTCTTGGCAAGAGCCGCCTGCGGTTCATTGGCGTAGACGGTGGAGACGTGCTGTAGCGTGTCCATCTGGCGGTGGACCTTGGCGTTGACCTCCTCATTGCAGTGGCCCACGCTGACGGTGACGATGCCGCCCAGAAAATCCAGGTACTGATTGCCGTCCGCGTCCCAGACGTATTGATCTTTGGCGCGCGCTACCACGAGCGGCTCCTTGAAGTAATGAAAAACAGCCGGGAACAGGTATTCCTTATTGGCGAGAATGATTTCGTCTCTTGTCATGGATCAGGCCTTTACCAGGGATGCGTACATGTCGGGACGGCGGTCGCGGAAGAACTGCCAGGTCTTGCGGACTTCGGAGATCATGTCGAGATCTACGTCCGCGGTGAGCACTTCGTCCTTGTCGCGCGAAGCCTGCGCGAAGATTCGGCCGCGGGGATCGCAGAAGTAACTGGAGCCGTAGAATTCCCCAATGTTCCAGGGGGCCTCGACGCCCACCCGATTGATGGCGGCGATGAAGTAACCGTTGGCGACGGCATGCGCGGGTTGTTCCAGCTTCCAGAGGTATTCGCTGAGGCCGGCGACCGTCGCCGACGGATTGAAGACGATCTCGGCGCCGTTCAGGCCCAGGGCGCGCGCGCCCTCCGGGAAATGGCGGTCGTAGCAGATGTAGACGCCGATCTTGACGAAGCCGAGGTCGAAGACGGGATAGCCGAGGTTGCCGGGACGGAAATAGAATTTCTCCCAGAAGCCGGGAGCGACGTGCGGGATATGAGTTTTGCGGTACTTGCCCAGGAAGGAGCCGTCGTTATGGATGACGGCAGCGGTGTTGTAATAGACGCCTTCCTGTTCCACCTCGTAAATGGGAACGATCAGGGCGACGTGGAGCTCGCGCGCCAGATCCTGCATGAGCCGGATGGTGGGGCCATCGGGAATGGGTTCGGTGAGATCGTACCAGCGGGTCGTCTGTTCGGCGCAGAAATAGGGTCCGAAGAAGATTTCCTGCAGACACACGACCTGCGCGCCGGCGGCAGCAGCCTGGCGGATGTAGGCCACGTGCTTGTCAATCATGGCCTTCTTGGTGATCTCGAGCGAGGAGTCGGGTGGTGCGGCGTTAGTAGCCTGGATCAACGAACAGCGAACGATGCGAGACATGAGGCCTCCAGGCCGCCAGGGAACACAATACCTCTGCGGTCTGGCGACCGGAAAAAATCAGCGATGGGGCCTATTATGAAACTTCCGTTACAAAGAAGCAACCGGAGATGGGGTTGGGTTACAGACTCTTCGGCCGCGCGTCGCGGAGGATGGCGGCCCAGGGGGCGTAGCCGCGGGAGGCGGAGTAGGCGTCTTCTTCGATCGCGAAGGCTATGTCGATTCGGGCGCCGGGGGTGAATTCGGCGGCACGGTGGGCGAAGTTCCAGGCTTTGAGCTTCAGCGTGCGGCCGTCGCGGCGGACAGTGATGCGCAGGTGCTTCTCCTTCATTACAACCGGCGGGGCGGCGACTTCGACATCGAGAGCGGCGAATAGCGGAGGCGGATTGCCGTGGCCGAAGGGCGCCAGGGCGAATAGCTCCTCGGTGACGGCGTCGGTGATCTCGCGCAGGTCGAGCGAGGCGTCGATGTCCAGGATCGGCTCGAAATCTTCAGGGCGCAGGCGCGCGGCGGCGTAGGCGTTGAAACGAGCGCGGAACTCTTCGACGCGCGCGGCTTCGAGCGTGACGCCGGCGGCGAATTCGTGGCCACCGAATTTCACGAAGAGATCGCGCATAGACTCGAGCGCGTTCAGCAGGTGGAACGCCGGGATGCTGCGGCCTGAGCCCTGCGCGAGGCCATCTTCGGCATTGCGGCCGAGCACAAAGACGGGGCGGTGAAAGCGCTCGATCAGGCGGCTGGCCACGATGCCGAGGACGCCGCGGTGCCAGTCTTCCGCATAGTAAACCAGGGCTGAGGTGGAGGCGTCCATGGGCAAACGTTCGCAGGCTTCGAGGATGCTGGCTTCCACCTGGCGGCGCTCGGCGTTCTGATCGTGGAGTTGTTGGGAAAGTGCGCGGGCGTGTTCCGGATCGGTGGTGAGGAAGAGATCGATGACGGCCTGCGCGGTGTCCATGCGTCCGGCGGCATTGATGCGCGGCGCGATCTGAAACGCCACCTGGCGGGCATTGGGCGCGGCGTTTGCAGGGAAGCCAGCGACAGCTAGCAGCGCGCGGAGGCCGATGTTGCGGACATCGCGCAGGCCATCGAGGCCGTGCTTCACCATGATGCGGTTTTCGCCGCTGAGCGGGACGACATCGGCCACGGTGGCGATGGCCACGAGCTTGAGGAACGACTCGGTGATGCGCCGCACTCTGTCTTCCGGCCAGCCCATCGCGGTGAGCAGTGCCTGAGCGAGTTTGAAGGCCACGCCGGCGCCGCAGAGGTTTTTTTCGGGATAGGAGCAGTCGGAGCGATTGGGGTTGACGACGGCGAGGGCGGGAGGCAGATCGGCGTCGGGCAGGTGATGGTCGGTAACGATGACATCGATGGAGAGTTCGGCGGCGCGCCGCACCACTTCAGCCGCGCGAATGCCGGTATCGACGCTGACGATGAGGGTGACGCCCTGGGCGGCGGCGGCTTCGACAACTTCCGGCCGCATGCCGTAGCCTTCATTCAGCCGGTGGGGAACGTGGTAGCGGACGTCGCCGCCGCAAAGCCGGATGGCGGTGATGAGCAGGACGACGGACATGGTGCCGTCGACATCGTAGTCGCCGTAGATGAGAATTTTTTCGTGAGCGTAGATGGCCCCTTTGAGACGCGCGACGGCTTCGGGCATGTCACGCAGAGTCAGCGGATCGTGAAGTTGGTCAAGCGAGGGATGGAGAAAGCGGCGGGCGTCATCCGGTGAAGCGAGGGAGCGGCGCACCAGCACTCGGGCGGCGGGAGCCGAGATGCCGAGAGCGGCGGCAAGAGAGGCGGCGGCCTGCGGATCGGGAGTGGAAAGCAGCCAGCGAGCCACTAGCAAGATACCAAAGAAAGCAATTTGAGCCGCCAATAAACACGGTTCAACGCAGGTGAATAATTGGTTTTCAATCTGTGTTCATCGGCGTTCATCGGCGGCGAAACCTAGCTCAAATCACACGCTAGTTCTTGGAGAAATAGCCGCCGAGCGGTTCGTCGGGCTCGACGTCTTCTTCATTGGCGAAGCGCGACATAATCTCGTCCTCGATATTGAGGAAATCCTCGTACCAATCGGGCTGCAGTTCGAAGACGTAGAGGCGGGAGTTGTGATCGAAAGCCAGTTCGAGCGAGCAGGTGACGCCCTGGTAGATGCGGAGATCGCGCAGGCGGGAATCGTATTCGCGCCGCTCGTCGCGACTGAGGCCCATTTCGTCGAGGTGCGGCGCGAGGTCGTCCAGATCGGAAGCGTCGAATTCGCGGGAAGCGAAGACGATCAACTGGGCGCCGACCGAGCGGGCGGTTTCGAGGAACTTGCGGTAATCCGGCTGGTGTTCCACGTCCCACAGGACCATCGTGGGCTCTTCCAGCGCGCCGGCATGGCCGAAGAACACGGTCAGGCCGGACGATTCGAGGTACTCCAGGATTTCGCGTTTGAGAGTGTTGAGATTCAAATCCACTTTGTCGGTGCCTCAGGCCTTCGCCAGCACCAGGATATCAGAGGTGCCGGCCAGGTCGCGGGCGGACGGTGTGACAATCGTCTTCGGCCCGATATAGATTTTACGCTTCTCGCGGATGGCGTCACGCACATCGTCTTCACAGACAACTTTGACGGGCGGCGGCGGCGGAGCGGACGGCGGCGCCGGAGGAATGGGGCACTCCGTGGTCAGTCAGCCGGGCGTGGCGTTGGTGCGGCGGGCCAGGAAGCGGTCGACAACATCGGCGGAGGCATTCGGCGCCACGGAGCGGGCGGGCGCGGCGTGGCTGGTTTCGCAGGCGCAAGATGGTCCACCCTGAACGGGCGCTCCGCGGGAAGCCAGATAACGCTCGACGGCCGCGACCACCACGCCGCGATCGATCGGCAGAGCGCTTGCGGAGTTGTCGGGCGTGGCGTACGAAGCGGCGTTGTAATCGAGCGGCATCTCGAAGGCCTCTTCGGGCTTGCGAACCACGTAGGCCAGACGCTTGATGTTGAGGAGGTGCTGCGGGCCGATGTTGTCGGAAGTGATGTTACCGGCGGCGGCGCCGCAACCGAGCGTCATGGAGGGAAAAACGTTGGTGGTGATGCCGGTGGAGCCCTGTGGCGCGGGTGTGTTGACCAGAATTCGCATGGCCGGCATGCGCAGCGCGTACTCGCGGGTGCGGGCGTCGTTCTTGGAATAGATGACGGCGGTGTGGCCCATGCCGCCAAATTTCAGCAGGGCGTAGCAGGTGTCGGCGGCAGTGTTGAAATCGGGAACGAAGTAGAGCGAGAGCACGGGCGAGAGCTTTTCGGCGGAGAGCGGATGTTGCTTGCCGACGCCGGTCAATTCGGCGCAGAGGATGGAGGTATCGGGCGGCACTTCGAAGCCGGCCATCTTAGCGATCTTGGTGGGCGCCTGTCCGACGCACTGCGGGTTCACGGTCCAGTTCGGCATGATGAGCAGTTTGCCGAGCGCGTCGCGCTGCGCATCGGTGGCGAGGTAGGCCTTCTGCGCTTTGAGCAGGGCGAGGATGCGGTCGCGCAGGGAGGCTTCAGCGACGATGGCTTGTTCGCTGGAGCAGACGGTGCCGTAATCGAAAGACTTGCCGGCGACGATTTTGGGGATGGCGTCTTCGAGGTCGGCCGAAGTATCCACCAGCACGGGAACGTTGCCGGGGCCCACGCCGAAGGCCGGCTTGCCGCTGGAATACGCCGCTTTGACGATGCCCGAGCCGCCGGTGGAGAGGATCACGCTGGTGCGTTCGTGGCGCATGAGCGCGTTGGTGCCTTCGATGGTGGCGTTATCGACGCACTGAATGATGTCTTCGGGCGCGCCGGCTTCGATGGCGGCCTTATATAGGATGGCGGCGGTGGCGCAGGTGCATTTGTGCGCGCGCGGATGCGGGCTGATGACGACGGCGTTGCCGGCCTTCAGCGAGATGAGTATCTTATAGATGGCGGTGGACGTGGGGTTGGTGGTGGGCAGGATGGCCGCCACAACGCCCACCGGAGTGCCGATCTCGACGATCTTTTCTTCGGGGATCTCGCGGATGATGCCGACGGTTTTCATGCCGCGCATGCGGCGCGGGAGCCAGTCTGAGGTAAGCAGGTTCTTGATGTACTTATCTTTGGCGTTGCCGTAGCCGGTTTCTTCCACGGCCATGTCGGCGAGGTGTTTGGCATTGGCGCGCGCGGCGGCAGCCATGCGTTCGACAATCGCATCGACCTGTTCCTGAGAGAACGTGCGGTACTTCTGCCAAGCTGCGAATGCCTTCTCGACCTTGGTGCGGACCTCCTGGATCGAGACAAGGTCTTTGTCCGCGAGCATCGGACGTTACTTCTTCAGGCCGCCGGTGGGCAGGATCTTCTCGACCTCGTCGTGAGGGCGGGGGATGACGTGGACGCTGACGAGCTCACCGACGCGCCGGGCCGCGGCCGCACCCGCGTCCGTGGCGGCTTTGACCGCGCCGACATCGCCGCGGACCGTGATACAGACCAAGCCGGCGCCGACGAATTCCTTGCCGGTCAGGATCACGTTGGCGGTCTTGACCATGGCATCGGCGGCTTCGATGGCGCCTACCAAACCTTTTGTTTCAATCAGGCCAAGGGCCTCCATTTTTCCTCCAGTGTTGCGATGAAATCCTACACTAGCACAATTGGGGGAGGCGGGAGTCGAGGAAGTCTGAAGGAAGAATGCGCGGCCGCTTTCCGCGCCGTAGGACAGACCTCCCGGCCTGTCTTCGCATGTCAGAAATGGGTTGGTAGTGGTCCAGCGTGAGCGGTGGAATCAGAACGACAGGCCAGGAGGCCTGTCCCACCTCCACAAAAAAGAAATGGTTCCAAGTGATCCGATTTCCAGCCTCGCCCACCACCGGCATGCACGGCACTGAGCTTCGCGTTCAGGAGCGCCGGACGTTCCGCCTCTCTGCTCCCCTAGTGCCGTTTTCCCCGGCCCCAGGATCAATGCTTCGAGACTTCGCCGCAGCCTTCTACCTTCTCTCCTCAACGGAGCCGGGCGCTCGTAACGGCCTTTCCCTCGCCTACAACGGCTGCCGCCTCTCCGCGGCCTCCATTCCAGGGTCAACGTTCCTGGCCTGCTACTTCGCTCCCTGCCCCAAAGCTTCCCTGCCCGTTCGGCCCTTCTGCTCCATCACCTTCGCCGGTTCGCCCCGGTCAATGGCAACATCAATGCGTCTGGCCCGTTGCACTTCCGCTTCAAGGCTCGACTGACCGCTTCCCCTGCCTCCACTCCCCTTGGGGACTCTTACATCCCTCCGGATCAAAGTGTTCAGCAGGTTCCGCTGCCCGTCAACTCGCCTTCCGATCACGCCCGATTTCCTCTCGCTCCCCGACGCCGGTTCTATTTCTAGGGTTGGCCTCGGATCACCGTTCCTGGTCCGCTACGTTTCCGGAGACTGACTGTTCCTCAAACCTCTTGGAACCTTCACCACTATGCGCCCGCAAGCCCTTGCCGGTCAATGCTTTTTGTGAGTTGTGACACGCAAAATCCTCAAGATTTATCTCTCTTGTTTCTAATTAGTTACACGGGGCAGCGGTGGATCTCGTGTGGATAAAACGCGCGTGAGGCGTCCTGGTTTTGGGCCGGTTTGCGATACTGGCGTCAGTGCGAAGACTGATCATCCGGCCGGGAGCGATCGGGGATTTTATCGTCGCCCTGCCGGCCATGGAGTGCCTGCGAGCGGATTACCTGGAGGTGTGGACGGCGTCGGCACACGTGCCGCTGGTGCGGTTTGCGGACGCTGCGCGCTCGATTGCAGGCTCCGGAATCGACCTGTTGGGTATCAGCGAGACCAGCGGGTTGGAACGCCTGATCGGTGAATTGCGGAGCTTCGATTCGATCGTGTCCTGGTACGGGACGGGGCGCGAGGAGTTTCGCGACCTGGTGCGAAGGCTGGGATTGCCATTCCGATTCTTTCCAGCGCTGCCGGCGGAGGGCGCCGGGGTGCATGCCACCGACTTCTACCTGGAACAGGCGAGGAGCATCGCGCCATGCGAGTGCAACGCGGTGCCATGCATTCGCTGCGATGAGGCGAGGGTGCTATCGGACGAGAGCGCGACCGGGGGGTCGCGCGCGCACGAGGGCGTCCGCCCTCCTAAAGCGCGGCAGCGCCTGGCGCGGCAAGAGTTTGCGGTGATTCATCCGTTTTCCGGGAGCGCGCGGAAAAATTGGCCGCTGGAGAAGTTTCGCGGCATGGCGGCGAAACTGGAACGAGTGATGCCGATTCGGTGGTGCGCGGGCGCGGGGGATCCACCGCTCGAGGGGGCGGTACGGATCGACGATTTGTGGGAACTGGCGCGCTGGCTGGCGCGAGCGCGGCTATATGTGGGGAACGACTCGGGGATCACGCACCTGGCGGCGGCGGTAGGGACGCCTGTGCTGGCGCTGTTCGGGGCGAGCGACCCGCGGATCTGGGCTCCCCGAGGGGAAAATGTGCGTGTGGCGTGGTGGGGTGACGGGCGGTAAGCTGATGATGTGCAATCGACGTCCGCGGAAATTGTCGACCTGCGGCGGCTCAGCGCGCGCGAACTCGAAAGCCTGCTGGTGGAAGAAACCGCGGCGTGGCGCGAGACGCTCGATTGGGAGTTCGAAAAATCGGCGGACCTGGTGCGGCGGTTTGTCGATATGCACGCCTTGAACGGGCGCGCGCTGGTGGAAGACGGGGAAGTGGTCGGGTACCTCTACTATGTGCTGGAGGATAACAAGGGGCTGCTGGGCGACCTTTACGTACGGCGCGGCCGCCGGACGGTGGAGCACGAGAACCGGTTGATGGAAGCGGTGCTTGCGGAGATCATGGAAGGGCCGGGAATCACGCGCATCGAATCGCAGCTCCTGATGATGGAGTACGGCATGGATCGGGTGGTTCCGCGGGCGGATTGCGCGACCACGTTCGAGCGCAACTTCATGCAGGTGGACCTGAACCGGGCGCTGCTGGGGGCGGGAACGGTGCGCAAGCCGGTGCGCATCGAACGGTGGAACGACCAGTGGAACGACATGGCGGCGCACCTGATCGCGGCGGCCTACGAGGGCCACGTGGACAGCCGCATCAATGACCAATACCAGAGCGTGGCGGGCGCGCGCCGGTTCCTGTTCAACATCGTGCAGTATCCGGGGTGCGGTGTGTTTCACCGGCCGGCATCCTTCGCGGCGTTCGAGCCCCAGAGCGGAAGTCTGTGCGGGATTTCGCTGGCGAGCCTGGTGGCGCCGGATTGCGGGCACATCACGCAGATCTGCGTTTCGCCGGCGACGCGCGGGACAGGCGTGGGGCACGAACTGATGCGGCAATCTCTGACGGCGCTGCGCGGGATGGGATGCCGGTCGGCGAGCTTAACGGTGACGGCGGCGAATGCGGGCGCCGTGTCGCTGTATGAGCGCATGGGCTTCCACACGGCGCGGAAGTTCTTTGCGTTTGTCTGGGAAGGGTATTAGGCGCCGGAGGCGCCAACATCGACAAGGGCGGTCGATGTTGAGGAGTCAAAAGTCAGGAGTCAGAAGTCAGAATAGCTCTGCTGTGCCGCGCGTTGAGCTGGATGCTATGCTGATTGGCCTATGCCCAATCCACGGCCATCCCGGACATTTCAAGATCTGGTGGTCTGGCAGAAGGCACACCAATTTGTGCTGGCCGCATACGGGCTCACGGCCGCATTTCCCAAACAAGAGATCTATGGACTCTCCTCGCAGATGCGCCGCGCGGCCGTGTCCATTCCCGCCAACATCGCCGAGGGATTCCGCCGACGCGGGAAACCTGACAAGGCGCGATTCATGAACATCGCCGAAGGATCGATCGAGGAATGCCGTTACTATCTGATACTGGCCACGGACCTGGGCTATGGCGACACCGCCAAACTCACCAAATCGCTGGAAGAAGTCAGCCGCCTCTTGAACTCCTACGCCGCCGCCATTCTGACTTCTGACTTCTGACTTCTGACTTCTAAACGTCGACGAAGTCGATGTTGGCGCCTCGGCGCCTACTTCACTCCCGACATCAGCCTCACGGTCGGTTTGATCATTATCGCCATAAGGAGCGCGGCCACCAGGCTGAATGCCGCCACCGCCTCGAAAACCGTCAACATGGGCATGGATGCGGTCAGCGACGCGGCCTTGCCGGACAGCCAGTTGCCGATGCTGGTGGAGAGGAACCAGATTCCCATCATGAATCCCGCGGCGCGGCCCGGCGCCAGCTTGCTCATGGCGCTCAAACCGATCGGGCTGAGCAACAGTTCGCCCAGCGTCTGCAGGAAATAAGTGCCCATCAACCACCACATGGCAGCCTGCGCGCCGTGAGTGGCGGCCGCAGCCGGTGGTATCAGGATGGCGAAGGCCAATCCCGCAAAAACAAGGGCCAGCGTGAACTTCGCCGGGCTGGATGGCTCTTTGCGCCGGCGGCCGAGCATCAGCCAGAACCAGGCGAACACGGGCGCCAGCGCCACCACGAAAATCGGCTGCACGGTCTGGTACCAAGGGGCCGGGAAGACCAGACCGAAGGGAAGGTGGCGGTCGGTATTGTTCTCCGCGAAGAGACTGAGAGTGGAGCCGGCCTGCTCGTAGGAGGCCCAGAAAAGCGCCGAAGCCACGAAGAGCACCAGCACGGCAGCCGAGCGTTTGCGCTCCACCGGCGACCAACCGCCGCCCAGCAGAAGCCAGGAAAATACCGCAACCGAGATGGCGAGCAGGCACCAACCCATGCCGTCCCCGATGATCTTAGCGGTGAATGTCAGCACGCCGGTAGCCCCTAGAATCGCCAGCAGGGCGATAATTCCCAATCCGCCGCCCACCGCCAGCACGGCGTTGCGCTTCTGTAGCCGGTCGAGTGCAGCGTCTCCCGTACTGGCCGGATGCAGGCCCGCGGAGCCCAGATGCTTACGTTGCAGCGCGTACTGGATCAGGCCGGCCAGCATGCCGATGCCGGCCACTCCGAATCCCAACCGCCAACTGATGTTCACTCCCACCCAGCCGCAAAAGATCGGCGCGATCAAGGCGCCAAGATTAATCCCCATGTAGAAAAGGGAGAAACCGGAATCGCGCCGCGGATCGCCCTTGGCGTAGAGTTGGCCCACGATGGTGCTCACGTTGCCTTTTAGAAGGCCCGTGCCCATCATCAGCAAAACCAATCCCGCGTAGAAGAAGACCTCCGTTGGCACCACCAGGCAGAATTCGCCGGCCGCGATGAAAATGCCGCCAATCAACACCGCGCGCTGCTGCCCGGTGACGCGGTCGGCGATCCATCCGCCTCCCAGGCACAGCAAGTAGACCATGGATGTGTAGAGCCCGTAGACCGAGCCGGCCTTGTCCACACCGAAGCCCAGGCCACCCTCGAGGATCTTGTGGGTCATGTAATAAATCAGGATGGCGCGCATCCCGTAATAGCTGAAGCGCTCCCACATTTCCGTGAAGAAGAGCGTGGCGAGGCCACGCGGATGGCCGAAGAAGCTGTGGTCGGCCTGGGCGGCGGTGAGGGGCGGTTGGTCGTCGCGGCTGGGCATGAGTTTATCCAGTATAATCTCCAGAGTGATCCGATGGTGCCTTTTGATTTGCTGGACGCCGCTGCTTTTTGCGCAGGGCGATCGAATCCGCGCGATGTTGAACCAGTCGCAGGCGGCGTGCTGGCGCCCTTATTAACCCGCCTCTCTCAAGTCCCGGCACCAAACTGTCGAAAGATGTTCAGAAAGGACTGGAGAAGAGAGTTATGTGGAGCAGGTTCGCCATCCGGTGGTGCCGGACGATGCATTCCACCGTCATGTGGCCCATGAATGGGAGATATGTCTGCTCCCGCTGTTTGCGAGAGTATGCCGTCGACTGGCCCGCTCGACTCGTCGAGTCCACACTCACCTGGAACTTTGGAGTCCGAGCCGCTTCCAGCGAGACCGTCCGGATTCGAGAGGTTCCGGCGGCTCCGCCTGCGATAGCCCCGGCAGAGACGCTGATCCGGCACCCTCTGAATGTCGCTCCAGCCGCCAGCCAGCGTGTGGAAACCCCACCCGCCGCGATTGGGATCTACGTTGGCCGGCTGGGGCAGCGCAAACAGCTTGTCCCATTCTTCTAGAAGTCAGGGGAGTCAGAAGCCAGAAGTGAGAATCGCACGGGTCAGCCGGCGAAAGAAGCGACGTCCGCGGACGCATCCTATTCTGACTTCTAACTTCTGACTTCTGACTTCCAAATCCCGCAGGGATTTCAAGGGCGCAGCCCTTGCTCAGAACTTCTTCAGTTCTTCCACAACGGCGTCGACGCCTTTGCGGACGTAGAGAGAGGCCAGGCGCTCTTCCTCGATGGAGGGGGCCAGGACTTTGGCCAGGAACGGGTCCTCCAGGTTCCGGCGGTTGGGCACCCAGACTTTGCCATCGGCGAATTCCACCTGGGTGACGAAACCGGTCATCGTCTGAATGCTGACGGGCTGGCCGCCGCTGGAGAAATCGAGCGTGGAATCCTGACGGACTCGGCCGGTAGCACCGGGCGCGAGCGAGAAATTGGCATCGGTGGATGGCATGGAACCGGCCATGTAGTAGTGACCCGCGGGATCGGTGAGCACCCAACCGAGCTCGACGTACTTGACGGCTTTGCCGGAGCGGTTGCGAACGTCGATCACCGGAGTGCGGGCTTCATTGCCGGCAATCAGCAGGGAACCCTCAACGGGCTCGACCGGAGAATCGGGGAACCGCAGAAACGCGAACTTGACCTCGTGTTCGGGAGCCGCGGCAGCGACGCCGGCGGTGGTGACGGTGTGGCCGCGCACGACGCGCCCTTGCAGGCGCGGGACGGAATCCTGGCGGGCCTGGATGCGCAGCATGGCTTGGCGGAGCGCGGGCAGGCCCTGCTCGGCCAGCAGGCGCTTCAGATAGTCGCGGTCGCGCTGCGCTTCCATTTCACCGGCGGTCATGATGCGGCGCGAATGCAGACGGTCGGGGCCATAGAAGGAGAGGTCCTGAAAAAGAACGCCATCCAGGTGGACCTGCACGGCCGGGCCGCCGGCCAGTTGCGCGGGGCGCATGAGTTGCGTATCGATGTGGACGGGGAAGGCTTCACCGGGGCCGATGTTGAGGCTGGGTTGATAGACCGAGCCGACGCCGCCCAGGGCGACTTCCTGGGAGACCACGCGCAGGGTGACGCCGTGAATCCGATTGGAACCGGTGTTCTTGAGCGTGAGCGAGAGATGCAGGTCGAGCATCAACGCGGCGCCACGGGCGGTGGCGCTGCAAGGCGCGTCGGAGATCCTGAGCAACAATACGGGAGCGTCGTTGGGCACATCGACGCTGACGGAGCAGTTGGGCAGCGCGGCATCCTGTGCCAGAAGGCAGGCGGCGCCCAGGAGCCCCAACAGCCACAGGCGAGTGTGCAGATTATTGAACATAAACGGTATTGATCGTTACGGCCCCGGTTTCGGGATCTACGTAGCGAGCCCCCATGGAACCTTGCGCATCGAGCGAGTACGTGACGCGCTGGACGCCGTTATTGGTCAGGCCGAGGGTCTGTCCACCGGCCTTTACTTCAATTCCGTATTGCGTGTTTTGGACGAGCGGACCTTCCTCTCGCGCGGCAACGGGAACCGGACGTTCGAGGACCATGCCGGTGACCACCAGGACGGCGGCGCAGGCGAATGCCACCAGGGCACGTCCACGATTGATGAAAGCGGATTGGCGCAAGGGCGGCTCGGCGGAGCGGACACACTCGCCGGCGGCGAGGCCGAGGCGGACGTTGGCTTTGATTTCCGCGGCCAGCCGGTTCCATTGGAGGTCGGGGACTTCGGCGAGGCTGGGGAGGCTCTGCCGTACTTCATCGAAGGCGGCGACCTCTTCGCGGCAATTCTCGCACCGGGCGACATGCCTGGAGGTGAACCACCGGGCGAAGGGCCCGAGGTCACCGCCGGCGTGCAGCGCCAAGGTTGCCTGATTGGGATGTCTCATTGTTCTACCGCTTCCTTTTTTCCATGTACCGGCGGAACTTGGTGCGTCCGTTGGCGATGTGGGAACGCACCGTGGCTTTGGAGCAATTGAGCCGTTGGGCCACTTCTTCAGCCGGCAGGCCTTCCACGTCGCGCATGATCAGCGCGGCCCGTTCACGCGGGCTCAGAAGGCGCAAGCCATCTTCCAAATATTCTCGATGCTCCGACCGGAGCAGAATCTGCTCGGGTGTTTCCGAGTTGCTCTCGAAGGCATCTTCCAGTTCGCTAAACGTGGCGCGGCTGCTGCGCCGCAAAAAATCGATCGCCGTATTGGTGGCGATGCGCGACAGCCACTGGGCGGCCTTTTGGCCGTCTTTGAGCTGTTCCTGGTGCTGGAGGGCCTTAATGAAGGCCTCCTGGGTGAGGTCCTGGGCGTCGGCGACGTTCTGCACGAGGTGATAAATCTGGACGAAGATCCGCCGGAAGTGATCGGAAACAAAGCGGTTCTGCCGCTCCAGCAGCTCAAGGCCGGGCTCGATGACGTCGCTCATCTCGCAAACTACTACAGTTTTCACAGGTCTCTGAACTGATGACGCTAAAACCCGGAAAACGTGGACTCGATTCGCGGACCGGGCCGCTAAAGACATTCTATCGCGGCCCGGGGGGAGGAACTGGGAATCAGTGCAGTTTGGAGGTCAAAACCACGAAAAGATCGGCCGGCGGAAACGTTGAGACGGGCGGGTTGTTTTTATGGGCCTGTAAGGCTGCTAAGCTCTAGGAAGATGAGAGCCGTTGCCGTCGGGGCAAGCGAAAAGGTCCTGCACAACGCCCACGTGGTGCCATCGAATGGCGGGCTGAAAGCGTAAAACGAAATGAAACTGGCAGAACGAATGAGTCGCATCGGGGTGGAATCGGCCTTCGATGTCCTGGTAAGAGCCCGCGCCCTGGAGGCGCAGGGCAAGAGCGTGATTCACCTGGAAATCGGCGAGCCCGATTTTCCGACGCCGGCGCACATCGTCGCAGCGGCCAAGAAGGCGCTGGATGAGGGCTGGACGCATTACGGACCGACGCAGGGCTACCCGGATCTGCGGGAAGCCATTGCCGCCCACGTGTCGCGCACGCGCGGGATCAAGGTGGGAGCGGAACACGTGTCGGTGGTGCCGGGCGGCAAGCCGATCATCTTCTTCCCGATGATGGCGTTGCTTGAACCGGGCGATGAAGTCATCTACCCGAACCCGGGCTTTCCGATTTACGAATCGATGATCAACTTCCTGGGAGCCAAAGCCGTGCCGATGCCGCTCGAAGAGGAGCGCGGCTTTTCTTTCGACCTGAACCTGTTCCGTGAGCGCCTCACCGATAAAACCAAAATGGTGGTGTTGAACTCGCCGCAGAATCCCACCGGCGGGATGATACCGCCCGAGGATCTGAGGCAGATCGCGGAGATGCTGCGCGACCGCGACGTGGTGGTGCTGAGCGACGAAATCTATTCGCAGATCGTTTACTCGGATGCGCCGCCGGTGTCGATCGCGAGTTTTCCGGGCATGCTCGAAAAGACCATCATCCTGGATGGTTTCTCGAAGACCTATGCCATGACCGGCTGGCGGATGGGATATGGCGTGATGCCGAAGTGGCTGGTCGAAGCGGTCACCAAGCTGATGGTGAATTCGAATTCCTGCACCGCCAGCTTCACGCAGCGCGCCGGACTGGCGGCCATTACCGGGCCGCAGGATTGCGTCACCACCATGGTGGCGGAGTTCCGCCGCCGCCGCGATGCCATTTGCAAAGGCCTCAATGAGATCCCGGGTTTCCGCTGCGCGGTGCCGGGCGGCGCGTTCTACGCGTTTGCCAACACCAGCGACACCGGGATGGATTCGAAAGATCTGGCCGATTACCTGTTGTACGAAGCCGGCGTCTCCTGCCTGGACGGGCGGTGCTTCGGCGAGTACGGCAAGGGCTATGTGCGGTTCAGCTACGCGAATTCCATGGACAACCTGATGGAAGCCGTCGCGCGCATCAAGCAAGCATCGCCAAAGTGGGAAGCCGCGATGATGGCGCGGCGGTAGGACAGACGATCGGTTTATGTCGTCTGTCGTTCGGTCGCGGTTTGCGTGGAGTGACAGGGTCGAGAAAGCGGCGACCGAGTGGGGCGGCCAATNNACATCCAGGCTCCCCCACTTTTTTATGAAATTTCGTGGGCCGCGGGCCCTCTCCAACAGGCCACAGAAGGCGATGGTCTGTCCTGTCCTACTGTAAATTCGCCGACGCCGTTGACGACGTCCCGACGCTATTGGTCAGAGTTGCGCTCACCGACAGGATGGCGGTGTTGCTGCCTGTCACCGTGAACGGCTGGGTGAACGTGAACTGGCTGCCGAAGGGCGCGGACGGGGCGCTCGAATACCACGGCGCGAAGATCGGACTCACCGTAACCGCAAGCTGGCTGGTCCCGAGGTTCGAACCGGAAGTCGCCGAGAACTGGAAATTGGCGGTGGTGACGTCGCGTGACGTGGCATAGCCGACGATAGTGACGGCGAATCCGGTGCTGGTGCGGGTGGCGGTCATGGATGTGATCACGGGCGCCGCGGGACTGAGCCGGAAGGTGAGTTTGGATGCGGGGCTGGGGGTGACATCCTGCGCGCCGACCAGCAATTGCGCGGTGATGGTGATGGTGGCGGCGTCGGTGCCCAACTGCACGGCGACGGCGGTGAGGCCGCCCGTGGAGCCGGCCGGGACCACGGTCTGGGCGGTGAGTCCGCCGCTCGCGAACTGGAAGGCGGGATCGGTGAGGCCGGAATCGGTCACGACGGTCATGGTCAGCTTGACGGTAACATTGGTGGGATAGATGCTTCCCAGGGAGACTTGCAGGCTGGGCTGGGTGGCGGCCGCGGCGGTGGTGCCGATGCCGCTGAAAGTAACACCGGGTCCGGTGGGAAGGCCGACAGTTACCGACAGCGTTTTCGAAGTGAAGACGCTGTTGCTATCGATCGCGGTCACGCTGAACGAAGCGGTTCCCGCCACGGTGGGTGTTCCGGAGAGTGTGCCGTCCTGTGCCAGGCTGAGGCCGGCCGGGAGGTTCGATCCCAGCCAGATATAGGGCGGCGTTCCACCGGTGGCGGCGAACTTGGTGCTGAAGCCGGAGCCGAGCACGGCGTTGCCGGCGGACGTGGTGGTGATGACCAACTGCGGGGCGATGGTGACGCTATACGACGTCCTGGCGGCCAGGCCATTGACGTCCGTGGCGCTGATGGCGACGGTGTAGCTGCCGGCCGTGGTGGGGGTTCCGGTGAGAGATCCGGCGGCCGACAGGCTAATGCCGGGCGGCAACCCCGTGGCCGTATAGTTGACGGGGGCGTCGCCGCCCGTCGTGCTCAGAAGCGCGGTATAAGCCGCGCCGACGGTTCCATTCGGCAGCGAGGCATTGGTGAAGGTGAGCTTGATGGGATTAATCGTAAGGCTGAAATTCCCGGTTGTGGAAAAGACCGCGACGAGGGTGGAATCGGTCACCGTGACGGCGACCGTGAACACGCCATCTTGCGTGGGGATGCCGGTCAGCAGGCCGGTGGTGTTGGCCAGGACCAGTCCCGTGGGAAGACCCTTGGCAGACCAGAGGTAGGGTGGTCTGCCGCCGACGGCCGCGAAACTGGTGGAGTAAGGAGAGCCGTTCAGGCCGGCAGGCAGCGGCGTTGCCGTAGTGATGACGAGGCCGGGCTCCACGATGGTGATCGAGAAGGTCTGGTTGGCGGAGGTGATGGTGGTGTCGTCGACGAAAACCTGGAATTGGTACGTGCCGAGCGTGGTGGGAGTGCCGGTGAGGGCGCCGCTCGAGGAGAAGCTTGTGCCGGGAGGCAGCGTGCCGAACTCGACGAAGGTGTAGGGTGGGACGCCGCCGGTGGCGGTGAACTGGATGTTGAGGGGCGTGCCGAGGATCGTGTTGCTGAGCGGCGGAGTGGTGAGGATCAGTTTCGCCGGAGCGATGGCCAGGGTGAAGTCGCGGGCGTTGGTGCCGCCGGCGGAATCGGTCACCTGCACGGTAAATTTAGAACTGCCGAAGGCCGTGGGAGTGCCACCGAAAGATCCGCCTGGAGAGAACGTCAACCCGGCAGGCAGCGCACCGGAAATGATCGCAAAAGTGTAGGGGGCTGCGCCGCCGGTGGCTCCCATGCTCCCGCTGTATGCGACGCCGACAGTCCCCTGGGGCAGCACCGGGTAGGTGGTAATCTGAAGCGGCGGAACCAAGGCGGTGACGGTGAGCGGGAGCACCGTTGCCGCGTTGCCAATCGGAGAAGTCAGAGAAATGAAGACGGGAAAAGTGCCGATGGCGGTGGGGGCTCCCGTAATCGCGCCGGTGTTGAGGTTGAGAATCAGCCCGGGAGGCAGGCCGAAGGCGCTCCAATTATAGGAGAGGCCGTTTGTTGCCGGGGGATTTGCCGTCAGCACGAAATTGTAGGGAGTGTTCAGGAACCCGTTTGGAAGCGCGTTGGTGGTGATGGTGACCGGCGCGGGTTGCGCGTGAAGCAGCGTCGCGCCGGCGGCCAGCAGTATAGGGAACAGCTTCCAGTGTTTCCGGCTCGTGCTCATGGTCCCTCCGAAAGGGCGCGTCTTCATATTATTTGGTCCAAACCATTCAGAATGCAAACGGTGATTGCGTCGGCGGGGCTGGTGGACAGCGGAAAACGGGTAAAGAAGTGCGGTATCTCACGCCGGGCTCAGCGCAAGGTGACGATGGTCGAGCCCCAACCGCCGGCCTCGGCCGGAGCGTCGCGGTAATCGGCGACGAACTCGAGGCGGGCGAGCGCGGAGCGGACGATCTCGCGCTGCACACCGATGCCGCGGCCGTGAATAATGCGGAGGGCCTTGAAGCCGAGGCGGTGGGCCTCGCGAAGGTATTCTTCGATGACCGGTTTCACGTCGCGCGGCGGGACGGAGTGGAGGTCGAAGACGTCGGTGATGGGAATGCGAATCGGCTCGGAATCGTGTTCCAAAGGCGCCCTCCTGAAATCAAAAAGCCCGGCCAGCCGAAGCCAACCGGGCCCAAAAACGATTACCGCAAAAGCAGCGCACCTGACGTCAAGCGACCTGCTGAGACCGATTCTGGCTCAGGATCGCTTCCATCTGATCTTTCAAACGGAGTTTCAGCTTCTTCAATCGCGTTTCCTCCAGTTGCTCTTCGTGAGTCAGATGGGGAAGCGATTCCAAGGCGTCCAGTTTGTGCGCAAACTCTGAGTGCTGGCCGGCGAGCCGGCGAAACTCCTCGTTTGTCGTCATCAGATGCGCTTTCAATTCTTCTTGTGCGTTCCGTTCCATCATGGGCAATTCCTCCCAGTGAGGTTGCCACGCCGAGCCGGTCGGTACGGAAACAAGGCTCGGTGGGTAATCTCTATTCGTCATCTTCGTGCAGACGGAATCACCGTCTATTGGCACCTTAACATGAATGAAACTTCATGACAATAGCCGCTTCGGGGGGGGCTTGGTAATACTCCTGGCGAATGTTAACCTCCTGAAAACCCATAGACTTGTAGAGGTTGCGGGCGGCCTGATTGGACTCGCGGACTTCCAGGTAGAGACTGCTCCTCCTGGTGGGGCATGCTTCAGCTTGCCCAGGGGTGGCGGGAGCGGCCAGGAGTTCCTGGAGGAGGGCCCGCGCGAGACCTTTCCTGCGGAATTCGGGTGCCACCACCAGGTTGAGCAGCTCGGATTCGTCGGGGGCCACGCGGCGCGCCACCAGGAACGCGGCGACGCGGCCTTGGTCGAGGCAGACGCGGAAATCGTACTGTAGATAATCGGCGGCATCCCAGTGGGCGGCTTCGGGACTGGAGGCCTGGATGGCGGCGACTTCCGCGAGATCGCGTGGATGGCCGGCCCGGATTACTGGCATATTAGTTATTATGCGCGTAACGATCGCGGCGCTTTTCTTCTTTCTGGCGCAGCCGTTTTGGGAGGCCAATCCGCCGGAACGGTGGACTGCCAGGGAAATCGATGAGATCCGGCACGACAGCCCGTGGGCGCAGCGCGTAGGACCAGATCCGCAGATCGTGATTTACCTGGCGACGGCAGCTCCCATCGAAGAAGCGGAAGCCGAGGCGCGGGTGCGGGCCAAAAATCCGCTGGACGAGCCCGACCCGGATTATCTGGATTTCCTCAGGGAGAATCGGGAGACGCGACTGGTAGTGGCCGTTCCGTATTCCAAGAAGGGCGCGTTCGCCAAACCGGAAGAACTGCACCGCATGGAGGAAGAGAGCCTGATGGTTGTGGGCCACAAAACCTACAAGATGGCGGGCCATTTCCCTCCGACCGGCGCGGACCCGGTTTTGCGGCTGGTGTTTCCCAGGGAAGCAGAGGCTTCGGACAAGACGGTGGTCTTCCGGCTGTACCTGCCGGGTGTGGAGTTCCCCGACCGCGAGGTGGAGTTCCGGACCAAGGATCTGATGTACCACGGAAAGCTGGCGATGTAGGCGCAATGCTGTCCAGCCTTCCCGAAATGTCGAGCATGGCCGACTTGCGGATGGACCCAAGTTTCCCCCAAGAGGACTTCGCGGGCGCGTGGACATCGAGGAGCTGAGCTACTTGGAGAGGGGTGAAAAAGAAACCGTCATACGGCCCGAAGATGCGAAGACGCCGTTTTGAGCATTCGACAATTCGACAAGCGATCGAAAGTCTTCCGGACACCAAGCCAAGCCAATTTGTGCTGATGGACGATGGACGCCTGCATGGCTCTGGAGAAGAAAGGTGCCGACGCGAAGAAGATCGCTCAGGCATATCTGACTATCAGCGAGTCCGGCAAAATCAAGACGCCGGAGCAACGGTATCTGGTGCTGGCAGCGCTCGGCGCGGTCATGGGCGCGGTGAGTACGGCGTGGCGGGATCATGTGAGAGCGCAGCGGGAGGAGTGCAGAGGGTGTGCGGAAATCGAGTAGGTGGAGCCTATTCAGGCATAACCGGAAGAAAGTGACGACAGGTCTCAGGAAAGTGCCTATCTCGGAGGACGGAGCTAAGGGCGAGATGGTCCCAATGTCTGCCGATTCGCTGCAAGTAGTAGTCGGTTTTCGCACGTTGATGATGAGGCGCGACCTTCCAGCCCGCGTCAGCAGGCCACGATTCCTCGTATTCCATATTTGCGGTGAAAGCGAGATCGTTGCTGTGAAGAATGTATTGTGCTTCCGAATCGGGCGCTTCGATGACGCTCGGGAATAAACCTACCGCAAGGAAGTCATTCCTTGCGAGATCAAACACGTCACCTAGTTGAAGTATCGCGGCAAGATCGAGGACCACGGTCGCAATGTACGACTCTGCACGACGATCCAGCTTGATAAATTCGAAGGGAGCGCCGAGAAGCCGGTCGACTTCTTCATCCGGCCCACACTCTGGGCCCGATAGCCCCAGACCATCTGAGTCATATCGGTCCGCGACCCATTTCGCTACTTTCATGAGCAGTTCCCGCACGGCTTGAGTTCCTCCGCGTTGAGCAGATGTCAGGACAGCCGGTATCAGGGAAACTGCCCAGCGGTCCGACACTGGACGTGAAACGCCTGGATTTGAATTGAGGAAATCTACAAGAAAGTCACCAAGAACGTCTTTTCGCTCTGCGTCTTGCGGCGAATCGAGGAGGTATAGAAGGCCGAGGATCTCGACAATGCGAAGACACGATATTGGGTAGGTCACATGGGCCGCCAACGATCCGTGATTTCGGAGAAACTCTAGAGGGTTAAGCATACCCTCTCCGCATTCTTCGAAGATTCGCCATGCATAGTGGCGAAAGAGTTGTCGCCCAGTGTCAGCGGCTACCAGCGCTACTTCCTCCGGAGGTTCTACCCCGTGAGTGCGCAACCAGACGGCCCTGATCAGCATAAGAGTGGTCATAGCAGACAAGTCGAGACAATTTGCGCTACGGAGGCGCTGTGCGCTTATCGCGGTTTCTAAACTGATCTGATTCAAATCTCTGCCGGACGATAACCATTCACGCGAGTAATTCTCGATTTCCCGCTCGCTGACCTTGTTCTGTTCGATATGGCCAATCAACGCTAAAAATGCTCCGCCGGTCACCGCAGCCAGGCAGACTCCGGGATGCGAACTGATGAACTCGATAAGGTTCTGCTTATCCCAGGTTAGGAAGCCGATTTCGCTTTGCTGAACAAGATGATCGCGGTAACTCTGAGCGGCGAGCGCGGCGCCTCCAGTAAGGCGCCCTGTCGTCACGAAGACCGCCTTCCGCGGCAGCTTTTCATCGAACGCGGGATGCGCCAGCGAATCAGTCCGAAGGTATGCGTCAGAGGAACCG
>PMTR01000041.1 GCA_003167255.1 Bryobacterales bacterium | reverse complement strand
TGAGCCGTGGGTCCCCGTAGCCAATTGACCAGCCCCGGAACGGGGCGAAAGAAGCGCCGCTGTAGAAACCCTTTCGCCCCGTTCCGGGGCTCCCTGTGTCTTTCACCTATTCCCAGCGCTGACGCGCTGGGCTATTTTCTTTCGTCCTACGGACTCGGGCCCCGCCAAAATCGTCGCGGGCTGCGAAGAATTGGCAATGGTGTAATACAGAGCTGCATGGCCGCGACCAAGCGTCGACACGAGTGTCGACGCGGCACGCATGAGTGCGACGCATGAGTGCGTGCGCCACGGGGCAACGAAGTTTTCGCAACGGGAGAAGAATTTGAAGGGGTTTAGTACAAGCGTGGAGGGGCGACGTGTTGCCTCGGCTTTGAAAAACAGTGGGCAGATGCTGTCTGATACGCGGTAAAACAGAAAGAGATCTACCATGCCGAGCTCAGAGTTCGGAGAAATCCGGGAAATGCTGCAAGGATATCGTGGTCATTCAAGACCAGCAGGCTAATATGCTCCTCAAGCACTCCGAAATCCGGGTGGAACACGACGAGCGCATGGAGCGCGTCGGGCGCCACCTCGAAATACTCTCCAATATCAGCGATGAGCTGATCCGAACCAAGGCAGATTGTAGGAAGCGGTAAGCCCCTCTCCACTTCAAGCAAGATAGTCTCCCTACGGGGCTGCGCGGGCTGCTTTCTTTTGCCCGGCGGGCTGGAAACATTCGGGTGGGAGTTGGCAGGCGGAAGCGCCAGGCGGAAGCGCCTGCCCCACTTTGGTGCAGAGGCTTGACAGGCCAGGAGGCCTGTCCCACTTACACGTCCAGGTGGCCGGAACCTTGGCCGCGGAG
Source organism: Bryobacterales bacterium (assembly GCA_003167255.1). GTDB lineage: Bacteria > Acidobacteriota > Terriglobia > Bryobacterales > Bryobacteraceae > PALSA-129. Next base: position 18,493 of record PMTR01000041.1, on the reverse strand, counting down.
ACGGCTGGGGGCGGACTGCTGGCGCAGATCGAGGATCAGAGACATTACCAGCTTCTCGATTTCATCGCGAATCTCACAGTGCTGGTCGTACTTCATGAAGACCGGGTCGTCGACTTCCCATTCGAGAACTTTGGTGCGGGAGGCCAGATCTTCGGGGACGGAACTGCCACTCAGGTTGACGACCAGGTCGAATTCGGAGCGGCCGAGATGGCGGAGAGCTTTGGGAAACTGGTCGCGCAGATCGATGTTTTTGTCGGCCATGGCTTTGAGGGTGTCGGTAGCGATTTTCATGGCGGGGGAGAGGCCGGCACTGGCGGGGATGAGGATATCGGCGCCGTAGGTGCGGGCGAAGGCTTCGGCCATCTGGCTGCGGCAGGCATTGCCGATGCAGAGGAATAGGACGCGTTTGCGCGTTTCGGCGTTCGCAATTTGTCCCTTCACAGTTTCTCCAGGAAGAGCGCGTGAACGCGCGAATCGGCGGTCAGCTCGGGATGGAAGGTCGAGACAAGGTGGCGGCCTTGCTCGACCAGGACGGGGTCGCCGTGGTAGCGGGCGAGAATGCGGGCGTCGGGGCCGGTGCGGCGAATGATGGGAGCGCGGATGAACACTGCTTCCATCTTACCGGGAGCGGTGCGCGCGAGGAATTCGGGCTCGGGTTCGATTTGGGTGACGCGGCTATCGATCTGGCGGCCGTAGGCGTTGCGTTCGACGGCGATGTCCATGAGGCGCAGACTTTCCTGGGCGGGGCCGGAGACCTCATCGGCGACGAGGATGGCGCCGGCGCAGGTGCCGAAGACGGGTTTGCGGCCGCCGAACTCGGCCACGGCGTCGAACAGGCCGTCGAAGCGCATGAGCTTGAGCATGGTGGTGCTCTCGCCGCCGGGGATGACGAGGCCATCGAGCGAGCGGAGGTCGGCGGACTCGCGGACGTAGACCGGCTGGGCGCCGGCGCGCTCGAGGGCTGCGCCGTGCGCCGCAAAATCACCTTGCAGCGAAAGCACTCCCACCTTTTTCATGGCCGAGTTACCAGCCGCGGGTTTGCAGCAGCTCGCCTTCGGGAATCTTGGAGATGTCGAGGCCGGGCATGGCTTCGCCGAGCGAGCGGCTGGCTTCGAGCAGTTTGCCGGGGTTATCGAAATTCCTGGCGGCCTGCACGATGGCTTTGGCGCGCGCGGCGGGGTCGGAGGATTTGAAGATGCCGGAGCCGACGAAGACGGCCTCGGCGCCGAGCTGCATGACGAGCGCGGCGTCGGCGGGAGTGGCGATGCCACCGGCGGAGAAATTGGGCACGGGCAGCTTGCCGTGCCGGGCCACCCATTCGACGAGCTCGAGCGGCGCGGCCAAGGTCTTGGCGTGCTGGTAGAGCTCTTCCTTGCCGAGGACGGTGAGCTGCTTCATCTCTTTGACGATGGTGCGGATGTGGCGGACGGCTTCGACGATGTTGCCGGAACCGGCTTCGCCCTTGGTGCGGACCATGGTGGCGCCTTCGCCGATACGGCGGAGGGCTTCGCCGAGGTTGCGCGCGCCGCAGACGAAGGGAGTCTTAAAGCCGGTCTTATCGATGTGGTGCTCTTCGTCGGCGGGGGTGAGGACTTCGCTCTCGTCGATGAAATCGACACCCAGCGCTTCCAGAATGCGGGCTTCCATGAAGTGGCCGATGCGGGCTTTGGCCATCACCGGGATGGTGACGGTCTTCATGATCTCTTCGATGATGGCGATGTTGGCCATGCGGGCGACGCCGCCATCGCGGCGGATGTCGGAGGGGACGCGCTCGAGAGCCATGACGGCGGAGGCGCCGGCGTCTTCGGCGATTTTGGCCTGTTGGGCGTTGGTGACGTCCATGATGACGCCGCCCTTCAACATTTCGGCGAGGCCGACGTTGACCCGAAACTGTTCACTGGCAAATTGAAACATACGATTCTCCTGAAAAGCCTAGAGTGGTGTCTCCTGGAAAGACTGGCAACAACTGTGTGACCTAACGCCAAGCGTCGACACGAGTGTCGACGCGGCACGCATGAGTGCGTGCGCCACGAGCGAAATGAGAACGGACAGCATACTGGACCTCACACCATGGCGGAGGAAGGAGCGGCGCCGGCGGAGGCGCGGGCGATTTCTTCGGCGACGATTCTTCCTAAAACAGCGAGGCCGCTCCGGATCTGGTCCGGATGGAGGCCGGCAAAACTGAGACGCAAGGCGCCGGGTTCCTGGCGCGAGACCGCGAAATAGCGGCCGGGAATATAAGCCACGCCTTCCTTCTGGGCGCGCGGCAGCAATTCGCCGGCGTCGAGCGGTTCGGGGAGGCGGACCCAGACGTTCATGCCGCCATGCGGGCGGGTGTAGCGCGTGCCGGGCGGGAGAAATCGGCCGCAGGCATCGAGAGTGGCGGCGAGGCGTTCGGCGCCGGCCTGCAACATGCGGGCGCGGTGAGCGTCGAGGCGGCCGGATTCGGCGAACTCGAGGAGCACGGCCTGGGAGAGCTGATCGGTATGGAGGTCGGCCGCTTCCTTGGCCTGGCGGAGGCGATCGATCAAGGGCTTGGGGCCGACCACCCAGCCGACGCGCAGGCCGGGGAAACTGACTTTGGAGAAGCTGCGGAGCAGGACGGTGGAGCCGGATTCATCGAGTTGCTTGATGGCGGGCAGGGGGTCGCCCGAGTAGCGCAGCTCGCCGTAGGCGTCGTTTTCGACGACGGGCACGCGCGCGGCGCGGGCGGCGTCGAGCAAGGCGCGGCGGGAGGCCAGGGGCAGAGTGGCGCCGGTGGGGTTTTGGAAATTGGAAGTAACCACCAGGAAGCGCGGCCGCGATCGCTCGAGGATGGTCTGGAGATGAGTGACGTCCATGCCATCGAGGCCGACTGGGATGCCGACGAGCTGGGCGCCGTTGGCCAGCAGCAGGTTCTTCAGGCCGGTGTAGACGGGATCTTCGACGGCCACGGTATCGCCGGGACGGAGGAGAACGCGGGCGATGAGGTCGAGGGCCTGCTGGCAGCCGTTGGTGATGAGGAGGTCGTCACCGGGGGCGGCGAGGGACTGGCGGCGGGCTTCGTCGATGAGATGGCGGCGGAGGGGTTCGTAGCCGCTGGGGGAGCCGAGTTGGAGGATGGCGTCCAGATCGGGGCGGGCCAGAACGGCCTGGCAACTGGCGCGGAAGTCGTCGAGGGGGAAGAGGGCGCGGGCCGGGCGCGACATGACGAAGCTCGAAATCCCGCCGCCGAATCCGCCGGACGGGCCGGATGGAGGGAGGGCGTTCGGTTCGAGCAAGGCCGCCCAATCGAAGGAGCCGGCGGGCGGGCGAGTCACCTGACCAGTAACGAAACTGCCGCGGCCGACCTGGCCGGCGATGAGGCCCGCGGTTTCGAGCATGTCATAGGCGGCGGAGACGGTGGCACGGTTCAATCCAAGCAGACCAGCCAGTTCGCGAGTGGCTGGGAGGCGTTCGCCGCGGGAGAAATTGCCAGAGCGGATACTAAGAGCAATCCGTTCATAGAGCTGGCGGTATAGGGGCACTTCAGACTGATGGTTGAGGGCTGGCGTGAAATCGGCCAACGGCAGGCTACGCATTCAGCCATAGCATACCATATTGGATGGGGAATACAATCCCGGCACAATTTCCTTATAGTGGGTGTACGCTAAAACCAGAGTAAAGTGTCCGAATATGTACCAAACAGCCAGCGGTATCGACCGTCTTGACGGCTCGGTTTACGAAGGCTGGAATGTGGGGGCGGTCTCGGTAAAGAGGGTGCGTCTACATGACGATGGCGCCATGGAGGCCGACATCCGCCGGCACACCGGGGACCCCGAGGGCACCGTCCGCGCCATGCTGGAGGAGTGCGGCGAAACTCCTCGCGGAGCCATTGTGACCGCTCCGCAGGCGGTTTCGTTCCTGTCGCTTCCTTTCCTCCCGGAATCGATTTGCATCGAAGCGGCGCTGAGCCATAGCGGGACGCGGCCGGATCTGGTGCTCTCCCTCGGTGGGGAGAGCTTCGTGGTCTACTGCATGGCCGATGGCGGCGTCCGGCGCATGATTTCGAGCAACCGATGCGCGGCGGGCAGCGGCGAATTCCTGGTGCAACAGTTCGGGCGCATGAATCTGGATCTGGCGTCGGGGATGGCCGCGGCACGGCAGGGACGGCGCGTAACACTGGCGTCGCGGTGCTCGGTCCACTGCAAGTCGGATGCGACCCACAGGTTGAACAAGGGGGAATGCACGCCGGCGGATATCGCCCGCTCCCTGATCGCCAGCCTGGCTGACAAGATCGCCGCGCTGATTGTATCCACGGGCTGGCCCCACGCTCACATCGTGCTGGCGGGGGGACTGGCGCAGAGCGACCAACTGGTGGAAGAGATATCGGCTCTGCTGCCGGGTAGCCGGTTTGAAGTGCCGCCGGAGAGTGGCTATCTGGAGGCAGCGGGGGCCGCGGTGGCGGCGCGCCAGGCGGGGGCGCGAGCGCTTGCCGGGAAGNNACGAGTGTCGACGCGGCACGCACGAGTGCGCACGAGTGCGTGCGCCACGAGCGAAATGAGATCTTCGCAGCGCTCAAAGAAGCTGAGCTGTTGTGATACGGAGCAGGGTTGGCAGGCTGAAGCCTGCCCCACCTTGCCGAGGCGGCTTCCGCTGAAGCGGTTTTTGAGTAGCGTCATACACATCCAGGAGCCCGAGTGGACGCGGCCGCGGACGGGGATGGATTGCATCCTCGGCGTGGACGCAGGCTCGACCACGACCAAGGCGATTCTGCTCGATCGGGCATCCGGCCGGGTGGCAGCCAGACGTTATTTGCGAACTCACGGCAACCCGGTACAGGCGGCATTCGAGTGCATCGCCGATCTGGAACGGCAGGTTGCCGGGCTTCCCTACCGCATAGTGCAAGCGGCGGTTACCGGATCGGGTCGCGAGATCGTATCGATTTACCTCGACAACTGTACGGTCTTCAATGAGATTCTGGCGCACGCGCGTGCGGCTCGCGAAGTTTTGCCGGAGGTGGATACGCTGTTTGAGATCGGCGGCCAGGATGCCAAGTTCGTAGCCCTCGAAGGCGGCATCCCGGTGGACTACGCGATGAATGACGGCTGTTCGGCGGGCACGGGAAGCTTTCTGGAAGAAGCCGCGGCCTCCGATATGGAGGTTCCCATCGATCAACTCGGTGCGCTGGCTTTGAGCAGCACCAGCCCGATCGCGTTTGGTGAGCGGTGCGCGGCCTTCATCAACTCGGAAGTGCGCGCGGCACTGCAGCAGGGAGTTCCGCGCGCGGATGTTCTGGCCGGCCTGGTGTACGCGATTGTCGAAAACTATCTGTCACGCGTGGTGGGCGCCCGCCAGACGGGACGAACCGTGCTATTGCAGGGCGGTGTGGCGCTCAATCCGGCGGTGGCGCCGGCGGTGGCGGCTCTGGCCGGTGTGCAGGTGACGGTTCCGCCCAACCCCGAGCTGATGGGTTGCGAGGGCGCCGCGCGCATGGTGGGCGATCTGCTCTCCGCCGGCGTCGTTCCGGCCTGGGATCGCAGCCTCAGCTCGTTCGGCAAGATGCGCATGGAATCCAAGGCGCCATTCACTTGCCCGGCGTGCGACAACCGATGCGAAGTGCAGCGCTTCCTGCTGGGCGAAAAAACTCTGGCTTTTGGCGGGCTGTGCTCGAAATGGGAGATGGCGCGCAGGCCGAAAACGCTACGTCATGCGGAAGGCCGCGACCTGGTGGCGGTGCGTCACGAGCTGATGTTCGGAAGGTTTGCGCCGCGTGCGACGAAGCATCCGCGAGGCCGCATCGGGCTGCCGCTGGCGCTGACCACCTATGAACTCTACCCGCTGTACGCGCAGTTTCTCGGGGGGCTGGGTTATGAAGTGGTGCTGTCCCGCCCGGGCCGCGGATCGCGCCGTACCTCCGCTCCCCTGTGCTACCCCGCGGAACTGGTGCACGCCGCGGTGGACGATCTGCTGGCGCAGGCAGTGGATTTCGTGTTCCTTCCCTATATGCGCGAGTTTCCGGCGGGCCCAAGCGATGTGCCGGGGTATCTCTGCCCGGTGACTCAGGACATGCCGGGCGTGATCGCGGCATTCTTCGAAACTGCCGCCGCGCGGATACTGATGCCGGAAATGGGATTGTCGCCGCGCCTGGCCGCGGTGACCCAGCAGGAGGTGGCCAGCCTGGGCGCCAGGCTGGGAGTTTCCGCCGGCCAGTCGGGCGAGGCCTGGCAGGTGGCCATGGCGCATCAAGCGGCCTTCGAACGGACCTACCGGGAAAGCATCGAAGAAGCGTTGTCGGAAATCACCGGCCCGGCGGTCATCCTGGTGGGCCGTCCGTATGCCGCCTATGCGCCGGAAGTGAACCTCTCGGTTCCGCGCAAGATAGCCACCCGCGGGTTCAGCGTGATTCCGGGCGATGCGCTGTCGCTGGAGTCTCGGGCGAGCCAACGCAACGTGTGGCATTACACACAAGCCGTGATGGCCGCCGTGGAATACGCGCAGCGTCACGGCGACCGGTACGTCTGCAACATCTCCTGCTTCTCTTGCGGTCCGGATGCCATCATTCACCATCGGCTGCGCCGCGAACTGGAAGGCCAGCCGTTCTGCTTTCTGGAGATTGACTCGCACACCGCGCATGCCGGGATCGAGACACGCGTCGGCGCCTTCCTGGATATCATCGAAGACATCATCGAAGCCAGGCGGCGTCACGTCATGCCGGTCACACCCGCAAAGAGGCGCGTCACACCGGCGCGTCTGGAATCGGACGGCACGCGCGCGTCCATCGTCTTGGGGGGCATCACGGGAAGCGGACGTCGCGTGGCGCTGGATGCTCCCGAAGTGGTTCACGTATCTCTGGCCGATGGTCCGCAGTTTGTGTCCGACGTCTATGCGGGCTTTTACGCTTCCATCGGCTGGAGATGGAAGTTCTTACCGAACACCGACGCCGAAGCGCTGCAATATGCCAAGCGAGTCTGCTCCGGACGGGAAACGCATCTCGATGAATGGTTACACCGAGGCCCCCATGACGGTGGGCCGATATGCCACGCTGCTCGAATCGGGGGCTTTCGATGGCTACGTGAACATCGGCGCCTTCAACTGCGCTCCGGCCAACACCGCGTCGGCGGTGATTCACGCGCTTTCGCTGCGAAGCGATACTCCCTATGCGGTGATCGAATCCGACGGCGATTGCATTACCACCGGGCAGTTGCGGCAGCTCGAGATGGTGGCTGTGCAATGCCGGCGGAGGCGAGAGGGGCTGGCGCAAAGGCTGTCGGCATAAAGGGAACCACTCCTTCAGAAGCTGTGAAAAAATCGGTTGGCAGGCGAAAGCGCCGGCCCCACAAGCCCGCAAGCGCTTGCGCATCAAAGTGGGACAGACGCTTTCGTCTGTTGCAGGGGGCCCGCGGCCCGCGAAATTTCATGAAAAAGTGGGGCAGCCTGAATGTCGCCGGGCGGGTTGGGCAGCACCGGAGGCCGGCTGAAGCTGGCTGCGGCCAGAATTGGCCGCCCCACTTGGCCGGCGCTTTTTCGACCCTGTCAATCCGGCGCCGCTCGGGATGGAAAAACCCGCTACACTGGCGGGTGAACGAGGGACGCTCATGAAGACGATTCTGCTGGCGATGCTGGCCGGTTGCGCTTTGCAGGCTCAGACAGGCGACATAAAAGCATGGGACCGGCAGGCAGCGGCCGCCTATCTGGATGGGCGTATGGGCTGGTGGGCGGGGTGGCCTACGGCGGCGCGCGATCACGAAACTTTCTGCGTTTCGTGCCACACATCGCTGCCGTACGCGCTGGGGCGGCCGGCGCTGCGGGCTGGGCTGGGGGAGCAGGGTCCGTCAACCAACGAACGCAAGTTCCTGGAGAACACGGCCAGGCGCGTGTCGCTGTGGGCGGAGGTCGAGCCGTTCTACAACGATGCCAAGAGTGGCGCGCCGAAATCGGCGGAAGCGCGCGGCACGGAGGCAGTGCTGAATGCGGTGATTCTGGCCCGATATCAAGCGCCGGCCGCGACAGACGCGCTGCGCAATATGTGGGCGCTGCAACTGAAAACCGGCGAAAAGCGCGGCTCGTGGACCTGGCTGAATTTCCACAACGAGCCGTGGGAAGCGGACGATTCGGCGTTTTGGGGCGCGGCGCTGGCTGCGCTGGCGGTGGGGATGGCGCCCGAAGAATATCGGGATGGCGCTGAGATTCGGGAGAACCTGACGCTGCTCAGCGAATACCTGCAGCGCGAGCAGCCAGGCCAGTCCACGTTGAATCGCGCGGTGGCACTATGGGCGTCGGGCAAGTTGCCGCGGCTGCTGAATGCGGAGCAGCGGGCGGCGATCGCCGGGGATATCCTCGGCAAGCAGCGCGAAGACGGCGGTTGGAGCGCGTCTTCGCTGGTGACGAAGGAGTGGAAGCGCAAGGACGGCACGGCGATGGACGCGCGCAGCGATGGTTACGGCACCGGGCTGATGGTGGTGGCCCTGGAGCAGTCGGGCACCGCGTCCGCGCAAGCGCAGATCGCCAAGGGGCTGGCGTGGCTGGAACGCAATCAGGACCAGTCGGGCGCGTGGCTTGCCACTTCCATGAACAAGCAGCGCGACGCAGGGTCGGATGCCGGCCGGTTCATGAGCGATGCCGCCACCGCGTATGCGGTGCTGGCTCTCAGCGGGCGGTAACCGGCTGGAGGTCAGCAATCCTGCCTGCAACCGCCTTTCAGGCAGCTTTTTCGGGGTCGGCGAGCGTTTTCGATCACCGAAAAGCGCCGGCTGAAAGCCGGCGGCAGCCAGGATTGGCTGCCCCACTAAGCTACTTACCTGCGAGAATACGGGGAAGGATGTTTGATCGCTTACGAATCGGAGTCCGGTGTGACCGTGCCCTCATCTTTGGTGGGCTGCTCGTTACTTATTTGGTGTGTAGTTGGGGGAGGCCGGCGCCGGATTCCTTCGGCTTTGCGATTCTGGGCGACCGGACCGGAGAGGCCCAACGGGGCGTCTACGAGCAGGTGTGGAAAGAGGTAGCAGCCGAAAGCCCGGCGTTCGTGATCAGTGTGGGCGACACCATTGAGGGCATGAATGACGCAAGCGCGGAAGCGGAGTGGCGCCAAGCCGGTCAGATTCTCAAACTTTTCCGGCGCTATCCACTTTATCTCGCGCCCGGCAATCACGACATCTGGTCTACGGCATCGGAGCGGCTATTCCGGCAGTACGCGGCGCAACCCCTGCACTACAGTTTCGATTACGGGCAGGCGCATTTCACGATCCTGGACAATAGCCGGTCCGAGGAACTGCCGGCCGAGGAGCTGGTCTTCCTTGAAACGGACTTGAAAGCCCATGCCGGGCAGCCGTTGAAAATGATTATCTCGCACCGGCCATCCTGGTTGCTCAACGTGGCCCTCCAGAATCCGAACTTCGCGCTGCACCAACTTGCCCGGCGTTACGGCGTTCAGTATGTGGTGGCCGGACATGTCCACCAGATGGTGCGTCTCGAACTCGAAGGCGTCACGTATGTCTCAATGGCGAGTTCGGGCGGGCACCTCCGGTTGTCCGGAGTCTACGAGGACGGTTGGTTCTTCGGACACGCGCTGGTGGAAGTACACGCAAAGAGCATGGACTTTCAAATCAGGGAGGCAGGTCCCCCGCGCGGCGAGGGCCGGATAACGAAACTAACGGACTGGGGCATGGCCGGCCTGGTCAAGAGAGACTAACCAGCTAGCCCAGGCCTAGCCCTCCAACTACGACCGATGGTAGTAACATCACGCGCTGCTGTAGCCTAGTTGGTATCTAAAAGTAGAGGGCTTTCATGTCTCGTTTACACGTATTGCCGGTTGCGTTGTTGTTCGCCTGCTGGCTGGTGCTGTCCGCTCAAACACCGGACACCGCTACCATTCACGGCCGCGTTGTCGACCAGAGCCATGCCGCCGTGGCGGGCGTCGAGGTAACCGTTACCAACTCGCAGACCGGCTGGAAGCGCACCGCGCAGACCGAGTCCTCGGGCGACTTTTCCATTACCGGTCTTCCGGTTTCGGGCAGCTACACCATCAGCGCTTCCAAACAGGGATTCGCCACCGCCGCTTTGGAAAAGGTAGAGGTCTCCGGCGGCGGCTCCGCCGATGTCAGCCTGCAACTCAACGTGGCCGGCGGCCAGAGCCAGATCACGGTGACCGGCGCCGTCGGTGAAGTCCGCACCGACCAGCCGCAGTTGGGCCAACTCCTTGACACCCACCAGATGGATGCCACGCCCCTGCCCGGCAACCGCATCACCTACCTACCCATGCTGAACGCCGCCAATCGCCCCGCCATCAACCAGGGCGACGTGTTCATGAATGAGAACCTCTTCACCACCAACGGCGCCGGCCGCCGCCAGGCATGGTTCGAAGTCGACGGCAGCACCGGCAACGATAGCTGGGGACGCCAGACCATCTTCAGCAATCTGCCGCGCACGGCGCTCGAAGAAATGTCCGTCCTCACCAACGCCTTTTCCGCCGAGTACGGCGGCTCGACCGGCAGCGTCATCAACATGGTGACCAAGAGCGGCGGCAACCGGTTCCACGGTGAACTCATGGAGTTGTGGCGGCCCTCCGCCACCGAAGCCGCCCTTTCCGGCTTCACCTCCAGCAACGCCGCCAGCGGCAACGATCTCACCAACGATTCGCTCGGCCAGTCCGATATCTCCCTGGGCGGCCCGCTCAACAGCAGCCACACTACCCACTTCTTCCTGGCCGGCGAGTTCAGCCGCGAGAGCAAGACTTCCCCCATCATCTCGCCGGTCGCGCCCGGCAATTTCGTCGGCCACTACCGCGGCTGGCTGGCGTTCTTCCGGCTCGATCATCAGCTCAACGACAAGAACAACCTCTTCTTCCGCGGCAATCTCGACGGTTTCTATGACACCAACCCCAACGGCGCCGTCGGCGGCAATAACCTGCCCAGCGTCGACCGCATCTTCCGCCGCCGCACTTACTCCACCGAGTTAGGAGAAACCGCCGTCCTCAGCCCCACTCTTCTCAATAGCGTCCGCCTGCAATGGCAGCTCGCTTCGCCCGTCACCGAGTTCGATCCCGTGATTTACGGCACCCAGTATGCCGTGCCCATCTCCACCGGCGGCACTTTCACCAGCGGCACTTCGCAATCCGCCGTGCTGCTCAACCGGCAGTATCAGGCCAACGACACGCTGGCCGCGTCCTGGGGCTCCCACCAGGTCAAGTTCGGCGCCGACGTGATTGTGGCCCACACCGGCGGCAACAGTAAGGAATTCGGCGGCCCCAGTTACCTGGGCGTCTTCACTTACAATACCTGCACACTGGCTTTGTCCGTCTGCGAAAGCAGCACCTATCTCAATAACATTGGCAACGTGAAGACCTATGCACAGAGTTACGGCAACGCGTCCTACACCGTTACCGATACCATCTGGTCCTTGTTCGTGCAGGACGATTATCACGTCAGCCGGAATTTGACGGTCAACCTGGGACTCCGTTACGAACGGCAGACCTTCACCGATTCCAACAAGGATTTCGCACCCCGCGTGGGCTTCGCCTATAACCTGCGCGGCGACGGCAAGACCGTCATCCGCGGCGGCTTCGGAATCTACTATTCCCAGATCGTGGATAACTCAGAGGCCAATTACGCCCTCACCGGCCCTACCGGCGTCTTCAACTATACGGCCTCGCCCGGCCAGGTCGGCTTCCCCACCAGCGTGGCGGCCGTGCCCATTCCGGCCTTCCCCACCGGCGCCCAGGCCCCCTTGCGCAGCCTCTACATTCGCCCCGGCGACGCCTCCTACTACAATGCGTTCTTCCCCACCAACACACTGATCGGATATCAAAGCGGCTTGTGGAGTCCCTATTCCGGACAATGGACCTTTGGCATGGAACGGCGGATCGGCAAGGACTGGGTCCTGGCCGTCGACTATGTGGGCTCCCACACCACCCGCATCAATCGCCCCCTCGATGTCGACCCGCCCACTTCCTTCATACGCACGGCCCAGGGACAGACCCGCACACCCCAGGCCGCCAATTGCACGCGGCCTTATTGGATTGCCTGGTATGCCCAAAACGGCGCCGTCTGCAATACCTCCACCGCCACCAATCCCCAACCGCCTTACTCGGTGATTCAGAGCGACGTGAACGACGGTTACGCGTCTTATGACGCCCTGGATGTCAACCTGAGCCATCATTTCAGCAACCGTCTCTCCATGTTAGTAAGTTACACCTGGTCGCATGCCACCGACAACGTCGATCCCGACATCCCCGGCCAGAACCCCAACGATCCCCTAGCCACCGGCCACATCGAAAACGCCAATGCCATCTTCGACCAGCGTCACCGCTTCGTGCTCAGCGGCGTCTACATTCTTCCTCTGAAGATTCACTTTGGCGGCGTTGCCACACTCGGCTCCGGACTTCCTTACAACATCACCACCGGAACCACCAACAGCGGTGATACCGGCGCCACCACCGACCGGCCCGTCATCAACGGCGTGGTAATCGCCCGCAATGCCGGCCGCGGGAACCCGATCTACGATGTGTCGCCCTTCTTAGAGCGCGCCTTCGGCACCGAAGCCTTCCGCGTGGTTCTGCGGGCCGAGTCGTTCAACGCTTTCAACCACGCCAATTTCGCGGGTTACAGCGGAACTTATGGCAACGGCGCCACCGCCGGCGCAGGCTTTGGATCGCCGCTGGTGGGCATCACCAATCAGCTTCCGGCGCGTTCCCTGCAGTTCTCGGTTAAGGTGGCGTTCTGATATAGAGCGACCCAGTGAAGCCACTTCGACCGCCGAAGCTTCGGCGGTTTGGAGTAGTTGAATTACTTGCGAAGATAGTAATTCACTGCCTCGCCGCGGCGGCTAGCGGTCCCCGCAGCCGGAAGAACATCACCGCCGACGCCAACTGCATCGCCATCCCGAAGATCACCAGCGCCACCAACGAGTGGTCTAAGAGAAGCCCCATTACGGCGCTTCCCAGGAACCACATGATGCCCCATACGCCGTTGAACGCGCCGAACGCGCTGCCGCGTTTGTTCATGGAAACCACCTGCGCGATGCCGGAGCGGAGGCATGCATCCTGCGCACCCATGCCGGTGGCCCAGCACGCCACGCTGGCAACAGCCGCTGCCGTGCCGCCCAAAAACCCTAGCGGCAGCGACAGCAGCGAAATGAGAGTTCCGAAGGAAAGCACCACGATCCCATAGCGGTCGAAAAGCTTTCCGAGAAACAGAGCGGTCAGGCCGTTCAGACCCATGGCGCCGGAGAAGAGCAGCGGAATGATTGCCTGTTTGACCAGTTGCGCGTCCTGGAAGTGGAAAGAGAGCAGCGCAAAATCCACGAATCCGCAGGCCAGCACTCCGGCCGCCGCGGTATACATCCAGAACACCTTCGGCAGGCGCTTCTGCTCGATCTGGCGCGGCGCGGTGCGGCCGGCGTTGGGATAAATCGCGCGCCCCACCAGCAACGCGATGAGCGCCGCCGCCGCGGGAAATGCCAGGCGCAGGTAGGCCGGACCAAAATGGTGCGTTCGCATCACGGCGTCGGCCATCAGCAACGGCCCCAGCACCGCGCCCGTCTGGTCCATGGCTGTGTGAATCCCGAATCCCCAGCCGTGGCCGATCTTGCCGGTGGCCTCCGAAAGCAGAACGTCCCGCGCGGGCCCGCGCAGGCTCTTGCCGGTGCGCTCCACCACGATCAGCAGGGCCGCCATCTGCCAGTTCCCGGCGAAGGCCATGGCCGGCACCACCACCACGTTCATGAAATATCCCAGGATGGCCATGCCCCAGTAGGCCCGCGTGCGGTCGACGAAGCGGCCGGAAAAATACCGCAGGCTGGCGGCGATCATCTCGCCAAAGCCGGCGATGATGCCCACCTGTGCGCCGCTCGCGCCAAGATCTTTCAGAAAGGGACCGACGATGCTGGCCGCCCCTTCATACGTCATGTCGGCAAACAGGCTGACGATGCCGAGACATACGATGAAGCGTAGCGCAGCAGCGCGTTCCTGCCGGGTAGGAACTGTCATGAAATAACCAGTCCAATCGCCGCCAACGCTCGCTTACGGTCGCGGCTCTGAAAGCACATCGGAGCCACGACCGTGAGGGAGCGCTTCGTATGGAACGGCTCCTTAGCCATGAACTCTGTACGATACCATCTACCGCATCAGGCCGAGAAGCATGCCCGGGGTGCGCTCGCCGGTCAGCGTCTCGATCACCGATAGCAGTCCCAGGAAAAGCAGCAGTCCCACCGCCGCGTAGCGGATGACTTTCGGAGACAGGTGCGACTGGATCCATCCCCGCACGCCCGCTCCGATCGACGCCGCCAGGATCCCTTTGGTCACCATCGCCGCCACCGCGCCGAGCCACACCAGCAGCAGCGCGTTCGGAAACTTCAATGCCATTCCGGCCGCCGTGAGTTGCCCCACGTCGCCCCATTCCGAGAAAAAGATGGCGGCGAACGATACCCCTACCGCGCGCGATGCCGGATACTGTTTGATCTCGCGCTTGTCCGGCTTCCGCCAGAGCACAATGGCAATCGCAATGAAGTTAATGGCCGTGATCAAGGCCACCAGCCACGGTGGAAGGTGCGAAATGAACTTGCTCACGTACACCGCCACGCCCATCTTCAGCATGAACGCCAGAGCCATACCGCACATGATCGGCGCTGTCTTGTATCGCGTGGCCAGAACGCCGGTGGTATAAAGCAGCTTGTCGCCTACAATCTCGGCGACGAACACGGTTCCATACGTTGCGAGGATAATCGGCAGCATCGGACCTGAGAGCCCCTTCCCTGCGTGAACTGTGGGGAATTGGAAGTATATCAAACGGCAATCGGACAGCGGTTTACCATCGCAGGTAGTAATCTCCCGCCCGCGATCGGCGCCCCGCTGGGTGACATGGCAGGGCGGGCCAGGCATTACACAGCGGCGGCGACGTGGCATATGCTCAAGGAGTGCGGGAGCCGGATGGGAAGCGAGCAATCATCATCGGGGCTGGGCCGGCCGGGTTGACGGCGGCCAGCGAGTTGCTTGCCCGGACCGGCATCAAACCGGTGGTTCTGGAGAAGAGCGACTGCATGGGAGGCCTCTCCCGAACCGTGAATTATAAAGGCAACCGGATGGACATCGGTGGGCATCGTTTTTTCTCCAAGTCGGACCGTGTGATCGAGTGGTGGCTGAACGTGCTGCCGCTCGAGACTCGCGGCGCCACTCAACCGGTGATCAGCTACCAGGGCGCGCAGCATCCGGTTCCCGTGGGTGAACCCGGACCGGCGCCGCAGGGAGACGGTGTGATGCTATTGCGGCGCCGCCGATCCCGGATCTACTTCCTGCGCCGCCTGTTCGCCTATCCCATCGCGCTCACGCCGGACACCATCCGCAAGCTCGGCTTGCGGCGCACATTCAGGATCGCGGCAAGCTACCTCCGCCGCGCGCTGGTTCCGCTGAAGTCCGAGAAGAGCCTGGAGGAGTTCCTGATCAACCGCTTTGGACGGGAACTGTATCTCACCTTCTTCAAGTCCTACACGGAAAAGGTGTGGGGGGTGCCCTGCGAGAGGATCAGCGCCGAATGGGGCGCCCAGCGAATCAAAGGTCTGTCGATTGGGGCGGTGTTGCGGCACGCCCTGAAAAAGACGTTCCAGGGGGATGCGGGCGATGTGGCACAGAGGGGCACCGAGACCTCGCTGATCGAGCAGTTTCTCTACCCGAAATTCGGGCCGGGGCAGATGTGGGAAGAAGTGGCCCGCCGGGTTCGCGAAGGCGGCGAGATCCACACCGGGTATCGGGTGGACAGGATCATTACGGATGGCTGGCGCGTGAAGGCCGTGGGGGCGACCAATGCCGCGACGGGAGAAAGCGAGACGTTCACGGGCGACTATTTTTTCTCGAGCGCGCCGGTGCAGGAGCTCATGAGATCTTTTGACGTGCCGCCTCCGGAAAACGTGCGGATCGTGTCGGAAGGCCTGGTTTACCGGGATTTCGTTACGGTCGGCCTGCTGGTTAGTTCGCTCCGCATCCACGACGATACGCCACAAGGCAGGAAGCTGATCAGCGACAACTGGATCTACGTCCAGGAGCCCGACGTCCGCCTGGGCAGACTGCAGGTCTACAACAACTGGAGTCCCGCCATGGTGGCGGACCCGGCGACGGTCTGGCTGGGGCTGGAGTATTTCTGCAACCAGTCGGACGAGATCTGGAGTCTCTCCGACGAGCGCACGATCGCGCTGGCCACGGAGGAACTCAGCCGCATTGGAATCATCGACGCCGGGGAGGTGCTGGATGCCACGGTTGTGCGCATGGAGAAGACCTATCCCGCCTACTTCGGCACGTATGGCCGTTTCGCCGAGATCCGCGAGTATATAGACCGCTACGAGAACCTCTTCCCGATAGGCCGTAACGGCATGCACCGGTATAACAACCAGGACCACTCCATGTTGACCGCCATGACGGTGGTGGATGGCATCGTCGCGGGCAAAGTGGACCGGGCCGCGCTGTGGGAGGTGAACACGGAAACCGATTACCACGAAGAAGGAGAAGTGGAGGAGTGACCAGGCGCTCACGAGCGATGCTGTGCGCGCTGCTGCTGATGCTGGTCAATCTTCTGATTGTGGCGAAGCTCTTTGGGGTGGAGTACTCGGCCTACAATGGCTCCATCGAGGGCACGTTCATCGCGATTCCACGCATCATGGCCAAGTATCCGGGTCAATGGCAGTGGTGGCCGTTTTGGAACGGCGGGCTGCCGTTTGAAGACGTCTACCTGCCGTTCGCGCACTGGCTGGTGGCCGGATTCAGCTTGCTGACGCGGCTTTCCGCGGCGCGATCCTTTCACATTGTGACGGCGGCCATTTACGCTGGCAGTGCGCCGGCGGTTTTCTGGATGGCGCTGGAACTCAGCCGGCGGTTGACCGCGAGCCTGATTGCCGCGCTGGCATACTCGTGTGTCTCGGTTTCCGCACTGCTGGTGCCGGCAATCGGGGTGGATGCCGGCGGCGCACTGAATCTGCGGCGCCTGCAGGTGCTGGTGGTCTATGGGGAGGCTCCTCATACGGTTGCCCTGGCGCTGCTGCCGGTGGCGGTGGTGTGCTTCTCACGCGCTCTTACGACGCGCCAGGTGAAATGGCAATTGCTGGCCGGCGGCATGGGCGCCTGTGTAGTGTTGAGCAATGCATTCGGGATGGTGATGCTGCCGGTGGCATTGGTGTGCTGGTTGATGGCCTTCCCACTGCGTCCCTGGTGGAGGGCGCCGCTGACCGTAGCGGCGATCGGGGTTTTGACCTACTGCTGGATTTCGCCGTGGTTCAGCCCGAGCATGATGCGGGCGATTCACGCAAATGCCGCCACCACCGGCGGCGACTTCCGATACACGGAGCGCACGTGGATCGCGCTGGTCCTGGTGGGCGCCGGTTTTGTGCTGCTCTGGGTTGCCATGCGGCTTTTCCGGGCGTCCCCGCACCTTCGTTTCTTTGTGCTCCTGGGATTCGTGCCTACCGCCATAGTGGTGACCGGGTACCTTTGGAAGACGGCGATCATTCCGCAGCCCCACCGCTATCAGTTGGAGATGGACATGGTCCTGCCGATCGCCATGGTGTTCGCCGGCGCGTCGATTCTGGACCGTGTACCGGCGCGCGTGCGTGCCGCGGTGGCGGCAATCGTTATCGGCGGCCTGGGCTTCCAGACCGTGCACTCGGTACTCTATGCGCGCGACCTGATCCGCCCGGTCGAGCCCAGCCGCTTGAGCGAGTACCAGATCGCGAAGTGGCTGGACACGCACCGCCCGGGCGAGCGAGCCTTCATCTCCGGATCGGGCACGTTTCTCTACAACGCTTTCACCGACAATCCTCAGCTCACGGGAGGGCACGATCAACACACGGTGAACACGTTCATTCCGATTGTGAGTTACACCATTTACAGCGGCATGAATGCCGGTGACCGGGATGCCGAGTACTCCATCTTCTGGCTGAAAGCCTTCGGCGCCCACCTGATATCCGTGCCGGGCGCCGCCAGCACCGATGCCTATAAGCGCATCGTCCACCCGGACAAGTTCGACGGCGTTCTTCGGCTGTTGTGGAGGTCGGGAGACGGCTCCATCTACGAAGTGCCAGCCCGCTCTGGCTCGCTGGCGCACGTCATCCCCGCCTCCGCGATCGTCAAGCGGACTCCGATCCACGGTCTGGATACCGCACCGGTGGAGGCCTATGTCGCGGCTCTGGACGATCCCACATACCCGCCGGCGACATTCCGGTGGAAAGGCATGAGTGAAGCGGAGATCGAGGCCACTCTGAGCCCCGGACAGGCGATCGGCGTTCAAGTGACCTACGAGCGAGGATGGGAGGCCTGGGCCAATGGCAAGGCGCAGCGGGTTTTCGGCGATGCCATCGGACAGATGGTGATTGAGCCGGATTGCCTGGGATCTTGCCAGGTGTCGCTGCGGTACACGGGTGGTTGGGAGCACCGCGCGACACGCGCGCTGAGTTTGGCGGCGATGCTGGTGGGGATCGCGTTGGGATGGAGGGGAAGAGGGCGGCTTCTTCGAGCCGAAAGAGATCCCTCGCACCCGGCCAGCGCCGGCTGAAAGCCGGC
>PMTR01000119.1 GCA_003167255.1 Bryobacterales bacterium | reverse complement strand
CCCCTACGTGTCGCGCACCCATCTTCGGCCGTCATTTTCGAACCTCCACTTGTAGGTCGCTTCCGGGCGTTCGAAATCGACATGGTCGGGCCGATTTGCGATTTGAAAAATACTTTCCGGTGGATGTAGAAAACGCCGCGGCGGTTCCGACTAGGATATGAAAGGAGCCAACGAAGTGAAATACATTTTGTTGATGTCGGGCACGAAAGCGGGCGTTGACGGATATCACGCCTGGGCGGCAAAGGATATTGAGGGGCATTTTGCGGTCCTCAGGACCATTACGAAGGAACTGACAGTGTCCGGGGAGTTCGTGGCGACGCAGGGCCTGGCCGAGCCGGCTGAGGCCAAGGTTGTGTGCGGGGAGAGAAACGGGCTGCCGGTCACGGACGGCATCTTCCCCGAGTCGAAGGAGTTTCTGCTGGGCTACTGGATCGTGGACGTTCCGACTCCGGAACGCGCTTACGCCATCGCGGGACGGATTTCGGCGGCGCCCGGGCCCGGTGGCATTCCTACCAACATGCCGATTGAGGTGCGGCGGTTCGCCGGTCCCACGGGAGGGAGAGAATGAAATACATTCTAATGATGAACACGATGAGGGCAGAGCAAGGCGTCCCCAACTGGCCGAGGGGAGACTTGCGGGCGCACATCGCATTCATGAAAAAGCTGAACCAGGACCTTCACGAATCCGGCGAACTGGTCTCCGCGGAGGGGCTGTCATTTCCCGATCAGGCCAAGCTGGTGCGGGCCGGCAAGGATGGAACTCCCATCACGGACGGCGTGTTCCCCGAATCCAAGGAGTTTCTTGCCGGCTTCTGGATCGTCGACGTGGTGACGCCGGAGCGGGCATTTGCGATCGCAGCCCAAGCCTCGGCGGCGCCGGGACCTGGCGGAGCGCCGTTGAACATGCCGATTGAAGTGCGCCCGGTGATGAGCGGGCCGCCGCCGGAAATGATGTAGCGAGAGCGGCGATGACAAAGCCATGGGACACCACTTCCGAGCGCCTGCTGCGGGAACTTGCGCCGCAGGCGCTCGGCGTGGTGGCCCGGCGTTTTCGCGACTTCGCGTCGGCCGAGGACGCCGTGCAAGAGGCCATGTTAGCGGCGTTCACGCAATGGCCGGTGGAAGGTGTTCCCGGGAATCCGCGCGGCTGGTTGATACAGGTCGCATCCCACCGCATGACCGACCAGGTGCGCAGCGAGATTGCCCGCCGTCAGAGGGAAAACGTGGCCGCGAGGGATGTGGAGACCGTGGCTACCGGCGAGATCGACTGTGACACGGACATGGACCCGGACGACACGCTGATTCTGCTGTTTCTGTGCTGCCACCCCGCGCTCACTTCGTCCTCTGCGATTGCACTGACGCTGCGGGCCGTGGGCGGCTTGACGACGGCGGAGATTTCCAGTGCATTCCTGGTTCCGGAGGCCACCATGGCGCAGCGGATCAGCCGCGCGAAGCAAAGCATCAAGGCTTCAGGCGTGCCGTTCCGTTCGCTTTCTTGGCAGGAGCGCGCCGAACGGCTGCCGGCGGTTCTGCATGCGCTCTACCTAATCTTCAATGAAGGATACGCCAGCAGCAGCGGGGCACATTTGCAGCGACTGGATTTGGCGCGTGAGGCGATCCGGTTGACTCGCTGCGCGAAAGCGCTGCTTTCCGACGATGCGGAAGTTGCGGGCCTGCTGGCGCTCATGTTGTTGACCGACGCCCGTCGCGCGGCGCGGACAGGGCCTGACGAGGAACTGATCCCGCTGGACAAACAGGACCGAACTCTGTGGGACCGGGCCGAGATCGCCGAAGGAATCGGGCTTTTGACCGCGGCGCTATCAAAAGGATCGGTGGGCCTGTACCAGCTACAAGCGGCTGTGGCCGCGATTCATGACGAAGCGGCACGCGCGGAAGACACGGATTGGCCCCAGATCCTGGCGCTGTACGAGTTGCTGAAGCGCGTGTCGCCCAGCCCCATGGCGACGCTCAACCATGCCATAGCAACCGCAATGGTGCACGGCCCAGCCAGAGGGCTCGAAATGCTCAAGCCGCTCGATAGCGACGTACGGTTCTCCGGACATCACCGTCTTGACGCGGTTCGCGCACACTTGCTCGAAATGCTTGGCGATCGTGATGACGCCATCAAACACTACCGGACCGCGGCCGGCCGGACGACGAGCATTCCGGAGCGGAATTATCTGATGACCCAGGCGGCTCGGCTTGAGGAGGGTCCGAGAGGCCCCGAAGAGAAGACGACCGATCCCTGATCATGAGCACGACAGAAAGGACCCACCCAACGGACAGCGGCGCCGGAACGATTACTCATCTGAGAGCATTTGGAGACCAGGACTGAAATCCAGCGCATGAAGATTTGACGCCTTGGCGGGCGATACGGAAATAGTCTTCGGTTCTTTTTGGATCGGTACCGAGAAACGCGCTTGCGTCTGGGGATCCGCCTTCCATATGGCCGCGTAGTCGCCAATCCACCGATCTGTGGGCACTCTTCAGGCGGCCGCTGGAGGACGTCGGGCGCGAGGCCGGCGATTCGGCGATGTGCGGTTATTCTCCGATGATCTTGATCAACGCGCGTTTCTTGCGGCCGCCGTCAAACTCGCCGTAGAAGATCTGCTCCCACGGTCCGAAGTCGAGCTTGCCGCCGGTGACGGCAACCACCACTTCGCGTCCCATCACCTGCCGCTTCATGTGCGCGTCCGCATTGTCTTCGCCGGTGCGGTTGTGCCGGTACTGCGAGGCCGGCTCGTGGGGCGCGAGCCTTTCGAGCCATTTCTCGTAATCCGCGTGCAGGCCCGGTTCATCGTCGTTGATGAAAACGGAAGCCGTGATGTGCATGGCGTTGATCAGCACCAAACCTTCCTTGACACCGCTTTCCCGGAGGCAGTCTTCCACCTCCCGTGTGATGTTGAGGAACGCCCGCCGGCCGGGGACCTCAAACCACAATTCTTTGCGAAAGGACTTCACGCTCCCATTGTCGCTCTTGGGCAGGCTGTTGTTCATGATCCTCTACGGCTGAAATTCTCGGAAAATGCGTCCGTCCCCTTTTCAGCACGGCTGAAATTCTCGGAAAATGCGTCCGTCCCCTTTTCAGCCGCCCCAGTTCCTCCGCCCCGTTCCGGGGCTCGCC
>PMTR01000013.1 GCA_003167255.1 Bryobacterales bacterium | reverse complement strand
CTGATCGAGGAAGTGGCCACGCGAATCTGGCATTTCGAGGGCGGGCGCATCGAAGACTTCAAAGGCCCGTACGAGGAGTACGCGGTGTATGCACAGGAAAAGGCGTCTTAGGAACTGCGCAAAGTGGCGCACGCACTCGTGCGTGCCGTGCCGGCACTCCTGCCGACACGCTGGGGTGGTCGACGCGCGTCGCGATGAGTCGCGACGCGGCACGCAGGAGTGCGTGCGCCACGGTTCGGCTCTGTACATTTATTCTTGCGCGATCCCTTAACTCCACTGGCGGTCGGACGAGCGGTCCACGTTCCACTGCGGGGTGGGCTCGAAGAAACCGGGTTCGGCGAGGTGCTGTTTGACCACCTCGTCGTTGAGCGCGACTCCCAAACCGGGCTTGTCGGGGACGGTGATGAAGCCTTGGTTGACGATGGGCTTGTCGACGCCTTCGACCAGGTCGCCCCACCACGGCACGTCAATGGAGTGGTTTTCCATCACCAGGAAATTGCCGGTGGCGGCGGCGCAGTGAACGCTCGCCATGCAGGCTACCGGCGTTCCAGCGAAATGCAGCACCATGGGCACGCCGAACTCCTGGGCGCCATCGCCGATTTTCTTGGTCTCCAGAATTCCGCCGGCGGTTGCCAGATCCGGCTGGATGATATCGACGGCGTGCGTCCGGCACAACTCCATGAAGGGCTCTTTGAGGTAGATATCTTCACCCGTGAGGATGGGGATGTCCACGGCGTCGCTGATTTTCTTCAGGAGCTCGGTGTTCTGCCATGGGATCATGT
This sequence comes from Bryobacterales bacterium, assembly GCA_003167255.1. Lineage (GTDB taxonomy): Bacteria > Acidobacteriota > Terriglobia > Bryobacterales > Bryobacteraceae > PALSA-129. The sequence goes on along the minus strand of PMTR01000013.1, from coordinate 49,136 downwards.
CTTCCAGCCACGCCAGGTTGTATTTGGTGAGCGCTTTGCCGAGGCGGATCGAGCTATTGACTCCGATGTGGCCGAAGTGATCGGCGGAGAGCGGGACCTCCATGCCGACGACTTCGCGGACCTGCGCCACGTAGTCGGCCAGCATGGCGATGCCCTTCTCGGTGATCTCGATGCCGGTGAACATGCCCTGCGCCGGGTCATTGTAAGCAAAGCTGGCGCCGGCAGGGCGGGTGACGGCGCCGGGAGTGTCGGCGACCATCTCGACGCCCAGGTCCATCTTGAGCCAGGTGAAGCCCTGGTCGTGACGCGCCTTGAGCCGCTCGCCGAAGACCTTGGGGTCGCGCGATTCGGTGGTGTCGGCGTAGATGCGGATCCTGTCGCGGAACCTGCCGCCGAGCATTTGGCACACGGGGACGTTGTAAGCCTTGCCGGCAAGGTCCCAGAGCGCCATTTCAACCGCGCAGACGCCGCCGGCCTGGCGCGAGTGGGAACCGAACTGCTTGATCTTGCGGAAAATCTTCTCGATGTTGCAGGGGTTCTCGCCCAGGATGCGGCTCTTGAGCATGAGCGCGTAGGTCTTGCTGGCGCCATCGCGCACCTCGCCGAGGCCGTAGATGCCTTGATTGGTGTCGATGCGAATGATGGGGCAGGTCATGGGAGCGCGCGCCACCGTGGCCACGCGCAGGTCCGTAATCCTCAGGCCGGAGGGTGTGGAGTTGGTGGTGGTGTTTTGGGGATACGCATCGAGATCCTCTCCGGCCCACAAGCCGGCTCCCAGCGCAGACGCTCCTTTCAGGAAAGAGCGCCTCCCCTCTTGGTTCGTCGAGTTCAGTCTCATGGCGAAGCCTCCTTTAGACAGACATGAGCGCCGCCTGCATCATAGCGCGGGTATAGCCCACTTGGAAGGCGAAGGACGCGTATCCGCCGCCGCCGGGATAACCGCCGATGCGGCCGCGGTCGCGATCGTAGTCGAGCGCGCGGGGATGTTCCGGGTAGATCTCTCGCGTGTATTTGTGCTTCACCAGCTCCTTCATGACGAGGAACATGTTGTTCTCACCTTCGTCGATGAATACCTCGGTATATCGCTCGTACGGCTTCATCACCCTGACATTGCGGAAGTGGACGTGGTTGATGCGGTCGCGCGCGGCGAAGTAGGCGCATACTTCCACCGGGTTCTGGCCCATTTCGCGGGTTACGCCGCAATCGAAGGTGATGCCGTTGGCCGGGCTCTTCACGATTTCGATAAGGTGCTTCCAGCCTTCCACGCTTCCCATGATCTGCTGCGATCCGCGGCTGATCGGCGCGGGGGGATCGTTAGGGTGCAGCGCCAGGCGGACTCCAGCCTTTTCCGCTTCGGGAATCACCCTCTTCAGAAAATAGGTGATGGTGGCCCACATTTGTTCGAGCGTTTGGGCGCCTTCATTGGGCAGGGGCGGCAGGTCTTTGAACTTGATGGGAGCTTCTTCGGCGCGGACGCCGCCCATGTATTGCCGGCCGGGCGTACGCACCAGTTCGTAATCGAAGCCGGTCCAGCCCACGCCAGTGCGGACATCGTCGGTCTCTTCGAAATAACCCTCGGTGGCGCGATGGGCGTACCAGTTGTATTCGATGACCGGAAGTCCGGCCTTGCCGGCCGCCCTGATCGAGGCGATGACTTTTTCGATTTCCTCATCGCGTCCGGGCCGGCCATAGATGGCGTTGTCGAAGCCCTGAATCATGAGGTTGCCGAGCGTGAGGCCGCTGGCTTTGAGGCGGTCGACCTGGCCTTTGAGGCGAGTTTCGTCCCAGGGGATCTGGCCACCGCCGGAGAGCACCCAATCCACGCCGAGCTGCTTGATGCGGCGCGCGGAGTCCACGGGCTGAGTGGTCGCGGCGCCAGGCGGCGCGTCCTGAGTCCCACCCGGCGCTCCAGTGGCGGCTCCCCCGCGTCCGCCACCACCGCCGTCGCCGACGGAGAGAGCGATCTTGGGCGTGTCCCTTCCCTCAAAGCGGGGCGCGGGCATGACGCCCGCGGCACTTGCCGGAGATGCCAAAGCCGCGATGCCGGCGGCTTGCATCAATTTTCTGCGCGAGATGTTCATATCCGTTCTCCTCAACAGCAATCTATCAACTCGCGTGACGTATGAGGGCGGCGCCCGCTTCGAGCTGCAGGCGCGCGAGCGGCTAGGCGGTCGCGGCGCGTCCGTCAGAACTGACCAGAAGGCCCATCGACAAGACACCTCCGTTAGAAGTCTTGAACGATTGTTCCCTGATGAAAGATGATCTTCCATCCTTGCGGAGTCTGTTGCCAGATCGTCGATCGACGAGTCCGGCGCTGACCTTGCTGGACGAGAGTGTAGGTCAGCAAGTAAACAGCGTCAGCCAGTCTCCGGCAATGAAGGTCACTGGTTTGCCAGGCATCGGCGTGTTGAGACGCATAACGCTTTTCCAATTCGTCTAGAACGTACGCTCGTGCATAGCGACGGCCAGAGGCCCCAATCTCCCAAAAATCGGCTGCTGTCATGTTCTCGAAATCAGCCCTGGTTGTGCCCAACTCAGGCCTGTGGAAGATCGGCTCGCGTTGTGCAAGCTCATCTAGAATGCCAAGAAGTTCCGGATCGGTAGCGAGAGTGGGTTCCATGATATGAGCATAGCCCTCACCCAGTCTGTCCTTATCGAGTTCTACTACGACGGGCGGGGCCCAAGCCTGCGAGGGGGCCGGAGAGGCGCTTCTTGTTCTGAAGGGGTATCAAACCTGGCCTCACGGTGTGGGGCGGAGGCTGGCTGGTATATACTCAATCGCAGAGACGAGACCAACAGAAATTCTGGTCGATGTCGAGGTCCTATGAGCAGCGGTCGTGATTTTCCCGTTCGGTCTTTTATCGGGTCCGTGGTGCTGGTCGCAGTCGCCGCCGGCACCGTCTATCTGTCGTATGAACTGGTCGTCAAGCCGCGGCGGGCACTGCAGGACCAGATTCGCGAGCAGAAAGGGACCATTCTCAAGCTCGAGCAAGAGAAGCAGCGCCTCGAAGCCTACTTGAAGATTTTGAAGCACATCGACCGCCGGGCGCGTGTTGAGGTTCTGCGGCAGACGAAGGACCAGCAGGGGAGCCTGCAAACCACGATCAGGTTCACCGAGGTTGATGACGCCGGCAAGCCGATCAATGTCTCTCGAGAGCTGACTCTGCCGGGGCAGGAAGTCTATTTTGACACCCTGGTGATCAAGTTCGACGACCACTTCATTGAGCAGGGCGACCCTGTCAAGGGCGGGGCGCTCTTGGTGTTTCGTCGGATCTTCTCCAGCACCATGCGGGCCGAAGATGGCTTCGTCATCGACACGGAGGGCCAGGTGCCCGAGGTCTACGCGGAGCGGCGAGCGGCCAGCCAGTTCGAAAAGGACCTCTGGAAACGCTTCTGGGACCTTGCCAACGACGAGAAATTGGCGAGGGAGAGTGGCGTGCGGGCTATCCACGGCGACGCGCCCTACATGCGTCTGGAGCCCGACCGGGTCTACGAAATCTGCCTGAGGTCAACCGGAGAAGTCATCATCACGCCCGGAACGCGCATGGCGCCGCCGCAAATGAATCCGTAGAGCCCGCTCACAACAGAAACGCGCCACGCGGTTCGCGCTTTCTCCAACTGGCCACCCGGTCACGGCACGTCTGCCAGACTCCCGTGCACCTGCGAGTGGGACATGGGCGGCGCAGCTCGTGGTCTTCCGCCGCCCGCGCCCGCGTCTCGCCGGTGCGGCGCAAGCGCGGTGCCAGGCGAGATCTCTCCAGGTGACTTACTCCATCACTCGCAACTGAATCCGGGAGCCTTCTGCGCCACCGAAATACACCCGCTCGACCGCCTTCTGAAAATCACCCGATAGCGCCTTGGGAATCTCGATGAACTTCTGCGGATTGCGGTCCGTCAGCGGAAACCATGAGCTTTGCACTTGTACCATGATCCGATGTCCTTGCCGCCAGGTGTGCGCGATGTCCGGCAGATAGAACGTGATTCGGTCCGGCTGGTTCGGCTCAAACGGCACCGGCTTCTCGAAGCTCTTGCGGAACTTGCCGCGGAACGGCTCGCCGCGGATCAATTGCTGGTATCCGCCCATTGGCACGGTGCCCGCCGCCGGCGCTGGATTGTTGTAGTCCGGATAATCGCCCGGGAACACGTCGATCACTTTCACGTCGAAATCCGAATCCGTCCCCGATGTCGACACCCTCAGATCCACCTGAATCGGCCCGAACACCGAGACGTCATGGTCCAGCGGCTCGGTCTTGAACACCAGCACATCGGGCCGTGTGGCCGCGAACCGCTGGTCCTCGGTCATATATGAATTGAGAATGCCCTGTACGATGTGGCCCACGTACGGCACCGGCTTGTTAGGGTCCGACAGGTACTCCTCGAATCCCGCCTCCACCGGCCGGCTCCACGCCAGTTTGCCGCGCGCGTCCAGGAACAAGTCGGTGGGCTTAGCTTCGCGCGGTGGCCACGCGTCGAACTTGCGCCACTGGTTCAGGCCCGTCTGAAACAGCCACGCCTTGGGAAACTTGCCGTCCCCGCGGCCTTTGAGGTAGTAGACGAAAAACGGAAACTCGATCCGTTCCCGGTAGTACGGTCCCGTCTTCGAACCGAAATTGATGTTGCCCAGCCGATCGCCATCGCCGCGCGCGAAACCGCCGTGGTTCCACGGACCCATTACCAGCATGTCGGCCGGGGGCGTGTTCTGTTCCATGAAATCGAACTGCCGCAGCAGCCCCTGTGGATCTTCGGTGTCGTACCAGCCGCCAACCAGCATCACCGCCGGCTTGATGGCCTTCAGGTGCGTCCAGATGGCCCGCGATTGCCACTCCTGGTCGTAGGTGGTGTGATCGATGTTCATGTTCCACATGGGCTGCTGGTACTTGAAGTATTTCTCGTCCGCATTAGCCAGCGAGCCGAGGTTGAGGTAGAACTCGTACCCATCCGGAGTTCCGAAATCGAAGGGCAGCGTGCGCGGAGGCGGCGCGGGATCGCCTACGCGGTCGCGGAACCCCATGTAAAAGCTGAAACGGTGCGCCAGCATGAAGGCGCCGTTGTGGTACACATCGTCGCCCATGTAGTAATCCGTGACCGGAGCCTGTGGCGCCACCGCCACCAGTGCGGGATGCGCGTCGATCATCCCTGCCGTCGCATAAAACCCCGGCTGCGATACACCCCACATCCCCACCTTGCCGGTATTGCCGGGAACGTGCTTCGCCAGCCAGTCGATTGTGTCGTAGGTGTCAGTGCTCTCGTCGGTGTCTTTCGGCCCGTTTTTCACCGCCTTCTGCGGGCGGATGGTGACGAAATCGCCTTCGCTCATGAACCGGCCGCGGACGTCCTGGTAGACGAAGATGAACTTCTCACGTTCGAACAGTTCCGAAGGCCCCAGATTCGTCCGGTACAGGTCGGTTCCGTAGGGGGCAACGTTGTACCCCGTCCGCTGCATCATGATGGGATAGGTCCGGCCGTCGGAGAACACGTCCTTGGGCACGTAGACCGAGGTGAACAGCCTGGCGCCGTCGCGCATGGGGATGCGGTATTCGAACTTGGTGTAGTTCTCGCGGATGAAGGCGGCGCGTGCCGCCGTCGCGGCTGCGGCATCCGTCGGCGTTGCCGCGGCGCCGGCGCCTCTTCCCTGGGCGGCGGCCAGTTGGGCGATCAATACGAAAGCGAGCTGGATGCGCATGGAGAAGATTCTAACTCAGCAGCGCCGCGTCCTTGGAATAAGTTACCAGCGGCAGTTCGGCGCCGCTCGGGGGCGGCCTCGGTGCATTAGCTATCTCGCATCCGGCAGGAGGCCTCTTTCAACCAGAACGGGTGGCCTGCGGTACCGCGTTGCTTGCTCGTAGGCGTAGGCCCAACCCAACAAGTCGCCGTCTTTCCACTGCCGTGTCGAAAGCTCAAGCCCAAACGGAAGCCCGCTGGGATAAAAGCCGCCCACCACCACAACTGCCGGGATGCCTATGCTATTGACCCAATCCGTGTTGCTGTGCGGACCTCCGCTGATGCGCCCATCTTGCGGCATGGTTTCATCGGGCGGCGGCATTTGGGCGGCTGGATAGACCAGGCCGTCCAGGTGCAGCCGGTCGAAGGGCTCGTTATAGGCTTCCAAAGCCCTTCGCTGAGGAGAGAAGAAGTTGGCATCTGCGTTCGGATCTGTTTTCAGCGCGATTTGTTCCGCTGGTTGCCGCTGTCGTCCGCCTGCATCCGCGCCCGCCCCGTCAACTGCGCCACGTGCCTGAGCCCCAATAACGGTAGCGGGGAGTGGGGAGCCGACCGCCTTCTCGTACTCGGCCGCTGAGTGATAATCGGCTGGACCGAATTCCTTGAGGAAACTCTCCGTGCCATCGCGCCGGTATTGCTGAGTGCTCACACCGCGTACCACTGCCATAAAGCTGTCCGGCAGGATCGAGTCGTCAAAAACAACCGTCGCGCCCGCGGCCCGCAGACCTTCAATGGCCTTCATAAACATGGCGCGGGTTTCCGGTCGTAGAGAGTTGCCACTGGCCGAGTTTGCTCCGGCCGCGCCTGGAGCGGTAGGTGAGGTGCCGGCGGGGGGGAGTCTTGACATATCTTTCAAGATGAATGCGGGAACCCCGAAGCGCTTGCCGCGAAGAGCATCCGCCTTCAGATATTGCGTGTAAGGGCCCGGCTGCGCCTTTTCGGATGAACCGGCAGTGCGAAAGTCCAGCGGGTCTTCGCCGGCCGCGACGCTAAGTGCGATAGCTGTGTCGGTCACGTCGCGTGCAATCGGGCCAGTGTCGTCGAGCAGCCAGTCGAGAGGTGCGATGCCGGCGATGCTGACCAGGCCTCGCGTTGGCAGCACACCGATAACCGCACTGGTGCCCGCAGGCATGCGAATGGAGTTACCGGTATCCGTTCCCGTCCCCAGTAACGCGAGGTTTGCCGTGACAGCCGTAACAGTGCCACCGGAAGAGCCCCCGGGGCTGAAGCGAACGTCATACGCATTGCCGGTGCGTCCGAAAGCGGTGCTGCGGTTGGTGTCGCTGGCGGCAAAGTCTGGCATATTGGTCTGCCCTAGAATGACAACACCTGCCGCGCGTAGCTTCGCGACGATAGTTGCGTCTTTGGGAGCGACAAGCTCATGGCCGGGGATGAGATAGCCCTGCCATCCGTCAGTCGTGATTAGCCCTTTGACGCTGGTGTTGGCTTTGATGACAATTGGCACGCCCCACATCGGGCCACGCTTGAAGCCGGGTCCCCTTTTTTTTGCGGCCGCGTCCTCTTCGGCAGCCGTGGCGAGTGCTCCCTTGGTGTCGACGGTCTGCACTGCCCGGTAGATACCGTTGTATTTCGCAATGCGCGCCAAATACCACTGCACTACCTGTGTGACAGTGTACTTATGGGTGGCATACATCTTTTCAAGCTGAGGGATGGTGACTTCAAGCAGATCGCGGTCCATTGCGGCTTGCCGCGAACCGCCCGTCGCTGAATTCGAAGTTGTAGCGCCCCCACTCGTCTGTGCGGTCAGAACCGCAATGCACGTCAGCGAGAGCGCTACGAGTAACAGCCAAGGATTGAGCCGTGCCATCCCCATGACGATCTCCTCAGAAACCAGGCTCTGGTTTGGGGCAACCTGTAAGGAATTCTACTATAGAACTACAACCGCCCGCCCGGCATTGAGATAACCTGGGCCACCTCACGCGAGCGGTATCCGGTTCTTGTTCCGCGCCAGCCACTCGTCGAACGTCTGTAACGCCGGGTTGAGCGTGCGCGAAACCCCCAGGCTGCGCGCGCGGCAGAAGTCGTCCGAGAAGTCGCGGTTGAACTGGAACATATTGCCCAGATCGTCCGCGCCGGGGAAGCCGAACCCGCGGTATACCTCTGGTGGAACGTCGTTGTAGCGCACCTCCTGGCCCAAGGCCTTGGTAAAAGCCGCGGCCATCTGCGTGCCGGTCAGGTGTTCGCCGGCGATGCCCACGGTTTTGCCGGCGTACTCGCTGCCGCGTTGGATGATGCCGTAGGCGCACGCTCCGATATCATCAGCGGCAATGCCGGGGAGTTTCTTGTCGCCCATGGGAAAGGTGATGGCCAGATGCCCGTCGGGGCCTTTGCGCGGGCCCATCCCAAAGTAGATGAAGTTGTCCCAATAGAACGAGGTCAGCAGCAAGGTGGCGGGTACACCCGATTCCATGAAGTACCGGTCGGATTCACCCTTGGCATCGAAGTGCGGCACCTTGTATTTGCCGTTGAGTGTGGGCATGCGGTTATCGCTCAGGGGCACCCACTTGCGTGAGTCTTCCAGCGTCGACCAGATCACATGACCCACACCGGCCGCTTTCGCCGCGCGCGCCATGGCGGCCGCCTCCGCCCGCTCCTTCTCCGGCGAGAAGTGCGCCCAGTAGAACGTCACGCAGTAGGCGCCATGCGCGCCTTCGAAGGCATGCGTGAGGCTGTTTTCGTCATCGACATCGGCCGCCACAACCTCGGCTCCGAGGCTGGCGAGTTGTTGCGCTTTCTCGGAATGGGGATCGCGCGTGATGGCACGCGCCCGGTAGTGGCCCCCGGCGTCGCGCAGAATGGCGCGCACCAATCCACCGCCCTGCGCGCCGGTAGCGCCGACTACGGCAATGATTTTCTTCTCGGACATGAGTAACCTCCTGGGATGAGTAAAGGTAACGGCCCTTCTGGTGAGAGTATCATTTTCAGTAGTCGCGTAGTCGCACGCTTCCATGGCAGCTCGGAGTGTCCTGGGTCCGCTCCGCCTGCTCCAGTTCTACCGCCCGATCCACGCGGGCGTGCGAGTCCGAGCGCACCGTGAGAGCCAGGCAGGAAGCGCGACCGGCCGCGCGGTCTGCGCATCCGGGGGTTTGTGTCGGGACTGCCCCCACTAATCTTCTACCCTCGCAGCAGCCCCAGTGGCTCGCCGCACCGATAACCGGGAAACACCTGCCCCAGGTCCTTCTGCCCCAGGTGGCCGCTCACCAGTTCGCTCAGCACCGCGCGGAAGTCCGTCGTCACCGCCAGGTCGCGCCCTTCGTAAAGCTGTTCCTTTTCGAGGCCCGGCCAGTTGCCGTAAACTTTGCCTCCGCGGACCGCGCCGCCTAGCACCATCATCAGATCGCCATGCCCATGATCGGTGCCGCTGTCGCCGTTCTCCTGCGCCGTGCGGCCGAATTCCGACATCGTCACCAGCACGATGTCTTCCATCCGGTCGCCCATATCCTGGCTGAAGGCCGCCAGCGCGAAGCCAAACTGCCGCAGCAGGTTCGACATTTGCGCTGGCTCATTCTGATGATGGTCCCAACCGCCAATTTCCGCGAACGCCGCTTCCACGCCGGCGTCGGCTTTGATCAGGCGGGCCACCTGCTGCAAGCTGCGGCCCAGTTCGCCGCCCTGATTGTACTGCGCGCCGTTCGCCGGAGTATACTGGCCGCGGCTCATCGTCTCGATCATCTTCATGGCCGCGAACGCATCCTTGCCGGCGCCCTCTAATTGCTTGTCGCCGGAAGTCGCATACATGCTCTCGATAATCGATGCCGTGTCGTCATTCATGCGGAACTGCTGCATGTCGGCCACCGCAATCGCCGAGCGGTCACCGCGCAAGGTGCGCGGCAACTGCGCTCCCATGGCGATGGCGCGCAGCGGCGAGGTCTCCGCCGTGGGCGGCCCCAGCGCGCGATTCAGCCAGCCATCGCCCTTCACGCCCGGCGTGCCCGACTCCATGTAATCCTGAGCGTCAAAGTGCGACCGCGAGGGATCCGGCGACCCGGTGGCTTCCACAATCGCCAGTTGCCCTTTGTCCCAAAGCGTTTTCAACGGTTCGAGCTGGGGATGCAGCCCAAAGCGCCCGTCCAGGTCGATCGCGCCGTTCGGTTTCCCGGGCGCCGCCACTCCGATGGTGGGCCGCAATTCCGCGTACCGTTTTTCCGCGAACGGCGCCACCACGTTCAACCCGTCGGCTGCGCCGCGTTGGAAAATCGCCACCAGGATTTTGCGTTTGCCCTGGCTGGCCCCCGCCGCGCGTCCCAGCCAAAAAGGAACCGCGCCCGCCCCGGCCATCACCAGCGCCGAGCCCTTCACAAAAAAGCGTCGCGTCAACATGCGTCACCTCCTCTGGAACTCCGGCGAACTGATCACCAGGCCCATGATCACTGCCGGGCTCGCCGGTTTGCCCGCTAATCCCCTCTCAATCGCCGCCAGCGTCTGTGGCGACGCGTCCCGGTGCAGCAGATCGTGCGCGATCGAGGCCGCATCCTTCTCGCCGAATCGTGCCGTGTCCACCTTCACGCCCGCAACCTGTCCCGCCGCCAGCGCGTTGGCGAAATTGATCCGGGCCATCACGCTCGCCGTGCTCAGCCACGCATCCGCCGTGTCCCGGTAGCCAGTCGGCTCGAGCTTCCCATACAGCGGCTCGCCCATGTCGGCCACCTTCTGTACCAGCGTGAAACTGTCGGTGGTGTTTCCGCCCGAGGCGCGCACGGCGCTCACCACCATCTCTAGAGGCGTCTTGATCTTCGCCTGCCATGCGCCTTGCGAGAAGAATTCGCGCGACGTCAACATGGTCTGCATCACCGCCCGCAAATCGCCATCCGTCTTGAGAAAGGTCTTCGCCATCCTGTCCACCAGCGATGGCGGCGGATCGTCCGCCACGAAGCGTTGCGCCAGCGCCCTCGAAATAAATCGGGCCGTCGAAGGGTGGTGCGCCAGGATGTTGATCACTTCCAGGCCATCCTGTTCCTCGCCGCCCGCCGCGATCCGGTGGCCCAGCACCGTCTTCTCGCCGGCATCGTGCATGAACGCCGCGAAGGCGAACTCCGGCTGGGTGTTCGGCTGACGGATGGTCCACCCCGTGAAACACCGCGCCACCGCGATCACATCATCCTGCGTGTAGCCGCCCTTTACGCCCAGCGTGTGCAGTTCCATGAGTTCGCGCCCGTAGTTCTCGTTCAACCCGTGCGCCTGCCGGGCGAAGACCGAAACACCGCTGCCGGGCCCCGGCGCGAACGGCCCCACCTGAAACAAGCCCTCGGCGAGGGATTCCCAATTGTCCAGATAATGCAGCATGGCGGGATGCCGCGCGGTTGCCAGCAACAGGTCTTTGAAGTGCCCCAGGACGTGCGGGCGGATGGCGTCGCGCTCATAGCTGGCCAGGGTGGTCTGCTCCTGCTGGCCCTTGCCCTCGAAGACATTGAAGTGGTTGAACCAGAAATCCGTCAGCACTTCCTCCAGTTGGCGGTTCGAGTACAGCGCCCGGTAAAGCTTGGCCTCGCGCAAGTCGGCCATTACCACCTGCCGCGGCTGCCGCGAAATCGCTCCCAGCCGCCGCAACTCCGGAAAATCTGCCAGCGCTTGCGGTGGAAGCGTGCCGGCCACCTGTTGCCGCTTGGTCGAGTCCAACGAGCTGAACAGGGCCTCGCGCTGTTCCCTGGTGCCGCGCGTCGCCGTTTGAACCTGGTCCGGCGTCAGCAGTTCGTTCAGCGGCGGACGCAGTTTGCGCATCTCTTTGGTCCGCTCCTCCTGCTGCTTCTGCCGCGCCATGGTGGCTTCCTGCTGCAGCTCCGGCAGTCCTTCCAGCACGTTTGGCCCTACCATGGCCAGCACCTGATCGCGCTTTTCCGGGCTCAGCGCCAGAAGCCCCGCCTTGCGCTCCTCCGCCGTGCCGTTTATGATTTTCCGGAACTGATCCCCCGGCAGCAGTTCGTTGAGGGGAGTGGGCCTGACAAACCCGGGCGGAAACTGGGGGTAGTATTGCTTCAGGAGTTCCGCCACGTCCATATGCAGCGTCTCGAGCAGCTTCAACTTGGTTTCCAGAACCGGGTTCTCGGGAATCCGGTTGGGATGCAGTTGGAGCTCGATCCACTTCTCCACGCCCATGCGCCGAACCTCTTCCGCATCGCCCGGGCGCGGCCCAAACGTCAATCGGTTGAGCACCTGCAGGATTTGTCGATCTGGGATCAGCCTGGTCTCGAAGTGACCGGCCGCATTCCCGCCTTGGGGAACGCTGGATGCCAGCAGGGTGGCCGCCACCACCGTCAGTACAGGACGTATCATTCTCACGCCGTACCTCCGCGTATATATGACGTTAGTATAGCCCCGCCTGTGGACAAATTTTACAAAGGGGACACCTGGTCCGCTTCCTATTCGTCGGAGGTCCGTAAGTGAGAGCTTTACGCAAATGCCTGCCAATTGAGAGGATCCTAGCGTAGGGAGTACTCCANNTCCACTTCTATGTCGTGCACCCCAGCGTTGGAGGCCCAAACTCAACGTCCCAAGTTCCGTCATTGTACAACGGCGATCTGACTCTGGATGGTCGAAACCCCGCCGATTTCGACGAAGAATGCGAACGTATTTCCGGGCAGCGAATCCGGCAAGCGAAAATTGATCTGCATCATGCCGGCCACCAGCCCCGGGGCGTCTCCGGCGAATACAACTCCGAAGGACCGTTCGGCGTTCACTACCCAGACTGAAACGGTCGTGTCATAGATTCCGATCGGGACTAGTGTGCCATCCGGAAAGTCGGCGCCGCCACCCGTGGCGAACACCGTCACGATCGATCCGCTCTTGGCCGGATTCAATGTGGAGTTGATGCTGCCATCCTGATTCAACGCAGCGGCCAAGCCGGTCTGGCCATTCTGAAAAATGCCAGGGACGGGATTGTAAGATACCGGCACTGTAGGTCCGTCGATGATTCCCGCAGGCGTAACAACCTGGACGTGAGTGGATGTGCCAACGATCATCGGAACGGCGGTGTTGATCTGGCCGGAATCGGCATAGAGCAGCGGCGCTGCCACCCCATCGAAGAGCACCTGGCATCCGCCCAGCGACGAAGTGAAAGCGCCGTTCTGCACCTGGCCGCTGAGAGCAGTCTGCGGACCGATCCCCACGCCGTACAGCGTGATCAGTTCGACGCCCGTCACCGAATGGGAATAGAGCCCACTCGCGGCGTTCGTGACGTTGAGCAGGGAAGGACCGGGAACCGCGGTCTCAATCCACAGTGCGCCAATCGGGAGCACGGCGGCGAATTCGGCCGCCGGAGTGATCGCCAGGGCGGGTCCGACAAGGCCATAGCCGGGGCCCTTGTAAAAGTCGGTCAGCGTCGCACCGTCGTTCGTCACGCGTCCAACGTAAGTGGGGACGTACTCAAACTCCGGGTTCGCAGGGACTCCTATATAACCGCTGAATACCACTCGCTCCTGCGCATCCACAAGCACAGCGTATACAGCGCTGGGCTGGCTACCGAAATACGTGCCCCAAATCGCCGCGGTGCCGGTATTGTTCAGCTTCACGAGAAAGGCGCCGCCGTTTGGATCGGTCCCGGCGGCCGCGATTTGGAAAGCGCCGGCCGTGGTTGGAAGACCAGTCGGACCGCGCCCGCCCACAATCACATTGCCCGCTGAATCCAGCGCCATGGCGTTCACCGTCAAAGAGATCTGACTGATGCTGGCATTGAGGAATGTCGACCACTGGAGCTGTTGCGCAGCGCCGGGTTGGAAACTGGCGATGAATCCGGCCGCAATGGCTGGGTACGCGAAGGGATAACCACAGACGCAGGTTTGGGCCAAGGCGCCGGGGGTTGTCGGCAGACCAGTTGCAGTCGTGGTTCCGGCGATCACGACTGCGCCGGACGCATCCAGGGCAATAGCCGCACCGCTCGTAACCGCGAATTTGCCGATACAGTAGCTGCCGCCAGTGCAACTGGTGACATCGCTGCCAAAGTAAGTGGAGTAAATCACTTGGCCTGCGGGCGAAATCTTGCTGACGAAAGCATACGCTGCGCTTCCATTATTATTGGCGAGGGGAGGTGTAGTCTGGTATGCGCCTGTTGTCACAGGAAAGCTGGCCGAACTGGTGCTGCCCGTGACGTAAATGTTGCCCGAGCCATCTGCCGTCACGGCATGAACCGCCGCCGGCAGCGACGTTAAGGTGAGCGCGGTGTGAAGCTGCGGGTCCAGCTTCAATACGATCCCCTGATAGGTCTGATCCTGTCCCACGACGATCAGGTTGCCCTGCGCATCCGTCACTGCGGCGGCGGGGTATTCCATCTGAGTAAGGTCGAGGCTCGCCAGACGGGTGCCACTAGAAGCCAGTTCGACCACCCTCGAGATCTGCTGCTCCGCAGTGGAGGTGAGCGTCGAAATGACGAAAAGCTGGCCACTTGCTCCGGCAGCGAGGACTGTTGGAGTCCCATCCGCGGAGTTGAAATTGCGGAGCAGAACCTGATTCCCGGCCACCGCGGGAAAAACACTGACGCCCGTAAATAGGAGCATCCGAGCCAAGATAGTCTTCATCGTAAAGTCAATCCCGAGGCGCGGACACCTTCATTATAATTTGCGCCTATATCAAAGACCCACGGATGACCGAATCCACTACAGCCCACCTCACGCTCGTCATTGGCGTTGTCTTAGAATGACCGTCTTCCAGCCCTAGTCCTAGTACATTGACCACGTGATTTTGTGCTTTTTTACAATGCCTGGTCCACGGCGCATACACCTCCCCAGCGAGCCGCGACCGTAAGGGAGCGGAGTTCCACTAGCGCCAAATCACGCGGTCAACACACTAGTGCCGTGACCGCGAGATTTAGTTCTGTCGGAACACCGCGCACTAACGCGCGCGGCTCAGATCAGAGCCGCGACCGTGAGGGAGCGCTTTCCCTTCAGAAGCGCGTTTTCTTGCGGTCACGGCAGGAATGGGCGACGGATCCGTTGTAAGCGATCATGCCCCGTGATACCTTCAGATTCGGACGGAAACGTCTCGAAAGCGAGGGCACGACGGATGAACCGCAACGCACGCATTTTCTGTTTTCTCGTACTTACGCTGGCCGCATTGGGCGGTTGCTCCAGCGAGCCACCAGCCAAAGAATCCAAAAAAGCCGGGACCGCGCCAGACAGAATCCAGGGAAAGGCCCAAGTTCTGGTGGAATCGAGCGGGGCGACCGATGCCGCTCTGAACGCGGGTGGACCTTCTGTGTACCTTTGGGAAGGCGCGCATCGCTACCGCCTGTTCTTGAGGACGGCCGTTGAGGTAGTCCACGGGAACGAGTATATTGCCGAGGGCGTCAACGCGCAGAAGGCCATCGACGAGATTGGCGATCCCGACCAGGGCAAGAACGGCTATCCGCTCCAAGCAAGCTGCGAGCGTGTCGTCAAGATGGCCTGGAGCAACCTGGCCTTCGATGAAAGCGATACGCATGCCTCGGTTTTGCGCACCAGGGTGCAACGGTATCCCGCCAGGTCCGTATTCCTGGTTACGCGGATACGGCCCGTTACATCTACGGAGGGCAGCGCCGTTTCCGCGGAACCGAAGAAAGACGCCGCGGTCGAGGAGAAGAAACTCCCCGAAATCTCCGTTGCGGGGGATAAGCAACGCGCTTTTCTGATTGAAGGTCCGACCGTTCAAACCGCGCCCCTTTGGGAGCCCGCCGGGGGAACGGTTAGTTGCAAAGTCGTCATCGACCCGGAAGGGAAAATCTCTGAGCTCGAAACCGGCGCGCAACTCTGTGAGACTGTGCCGTGGTCTCAGTTTCATTATCAGCCCCCGATCCAGGGCGGCCACCCCGTCAAAGTGAGAACCGAGGTTGAAGTGCGCTTCGAACCGCGAAAGTGAAAGCCTCGATGTACTGGCACGCCCGATTCGCTGAGCATGCGCCGAAATCGTTGATCTGCTGGTAGCGCTTCGACCAGGTGGATTTCGGTTCCAGGTGAGATCCCAGACGGGTAGTCGCCGACACGGAGAAGTGACGGGTTCCGGCAGGAAAACAGGCTCCTCGGAAAGTGGACCAACGGGCAGGCAGCAGGGGTGACACTCAACTGCTTAAGGGGCTGCTGAAAAAGTGCGACAAGAGCATTCTGAGCCGCCAATCAACGCCGATGAACGCAGATAAAACGATTCCTTTCAATCCGTGTTTATCTGTGTTCATCGGCGGCCAGTATTGACTTGGCTTTTTTCAGCAAGCTCTTAAGTGAACAGTATTGTCCCTATCCTATCCTCCGCGTCCTTGCGTCTCCGCGGTTCATCCACACCACCCCTCACACAATCAGCATGCAGTCGCCGTACGAAAAAAATCGATACCGTTCTTCGACGGCATGGCGGTAGGCGGTCAGCGCCAGTTCGGCTCCGGCGAAAGCGCAGACCAGAAGGAGCAAGCTGGTGCGCGGCAAGTGGAAGTTGGTCAGCAGGGCGCCGGTCGCGCCGAACTCATAGCCCGGATAAATAAAGATATCGGTCTCGCCACTTGCGGCGCCGGTCGCGAGCGCGCTTTCGATGGTGCGGACGCTGGTGGTGCCCACCGCTACCAGGCGGTTCGAGGCGCGCATCAGAGCGGCATTCGGTTCGGTGATCCAATAGCTTTCCGTGTGCAGGCGGGCGTCTTCCACGCGCTCGGAATGCAGAGGCTGAAACGTGCCCAGCCCGACATGCAGCGTGACGTAGGCCACTGCGGCGCCGCGGGCGCGGCAGGCGTCGAGGATTTCGTGCGTGAAATGCAACCCGGCGGTGGGCGCGGCCACCGAGCCTCTCTCGCGCGCGAAAACCGTCTGGTAGCTTTCGCGATCGGCCGCGTCGTCGGGCCGCTTGATGTAAGGCGGCAGCGGGACGTGCCCGATCTTCTCGAACTCCGCGAACAGGTCGGCCGTGCCGCTGAAGCGGATGGTGCGCTCGCCGAATTCGCCGCGCGTGATGATTTCGGCTTCCAGGTCCGGAGTGAAGCGGACGCGTTCGCCGATCGGCAATTTGCGGCCCGGCCGCACCAGCGCCTCCCAATCGCGGCCATCGGCGCTGACGGTGCGCAGCAGGAAGACTTCCACGTCCCCGCTCAGGAATTCCCGCCGCTTCGGGTTGTTCTTTCCCACCGGCAGCGCGTGCAGCCCCGCGCGATGCCCGAAGAGCCGCGCCGGAAAGACGCGCGAATCGTTGAGCACCAGGCAATCGCCGGGGTGGAGGAACTCGGGAAAGTCGCGAAACAGGCGATCCTCCCAGCAGCCGCTGCGGCGATCCACAACCAACATGCGCCCGCCGGCGCGGTCGGTGGGCGGCGCCTGGGCGATCAACTCATCGGGCAGTTGGTAGTCGAAGTCCGCCAGATCCATTTAGGTTCTTTGCCAGCCCTTGCTAAACGAACCAGTGCTCCGATCAGAGCCGCGCGCGTTAGCAAGCGATTTTTCAATCGCACCGTACGAAGGGAACGCTCCCTCACGGTCGCGGCTCCGATCAGAGCCGCGCGCGTTAGCAAGCGATTTTTCGATGGAGACAAATCTCGCGGTCATGGCGAAGCCCTTGCTTCACTGTAGCGAAAACAGCTCCCCCTGCTCCTGGCCTTCCCACAGTTCGGGCCGGTATTCGATCCAGCCGGATGCCAGGCCGTAGCGGTCGCGGATGCGGTCGAGGCGCGCGGCCAGCGCATCTTTGTACGCGCGGCCGAGGTGGACGCGGCCTTCATACATGGCGCGGTAGCGCAGGGCGAGGTCGGGAAACTCGCGATCGAGGAACGGCAGGAAGACCTTGCGCGCGGCCGCGCCCAGGAAGAGCGGGCCGCCGCCGAAGGTCATGGCGCCGGCCTGGCGGGCGGCGTAGGCCAGGCGGTCGAGCGACTTTTCACCGTCGGTGAGCCCGGGCATGACGGGGTTGGGCAGCACGCCGACGCAAATTCCGGCGGCGCTCAATTTGCGCGCGGCGGCCAACCGCAGTTCCGGGAGCGGCGCCAGTGGTTCGAGCAGGCGCGCCAGTTTTTCGTCGAGCGTGGTGATGGTGAAATGGACCGCCAGCACATTCGAGCGCGCAATCTCGCGGAGCAGATCGAGATCGCGCACCACCAGGTCGCTCTTGGTGGTGATGCCCACGTGGCGGCCCCGTTCGCGCGCGAAGACTTCCAGGATGGCGCGGGTGCGGTGGTAGCGGCGCTCGGCCGGCTGATACGGATCGGTGGCGGTTCCGATGGCGATGTGGTCTTCGCGATCGATGCGGCCCAGTTCCTGCCGCAATAGGTGTGCGGTGGCCGATTTCGCGTAGATCTTGTCTTCGAAATCCTCCGGCTGCATTTCCATGAATTCGTGGGTGTAGCGCGCATAACAATACTTGCAGCCGAACTCGCAGCCGCGGTAGGGGTTGATGGTCCATTGAAACGGCATCCCCGGGCGGGTGCGGTTGAGGATGCTGCGCGCCGGGATCCCGAAGTACTGAACCTGGCGTTTGGCTTCGAGCAGTTCGCTCTGGGAAGCCAGCCGAGCGATGCCTACCAGTGCCATATCCTATTTTCGCTTTTTATTCGCCTTTTGGCAAGAGGAATTCGAAACGAAGCCGATTCTCCGTTAACTGACTTTGTTTCTTATGGTTATATGGATACGGTCAGGCCTTCTCCCAGCGCCAGATGGGCATGCCGTCCTCTTGCTCTTCGCCGGCGAATTTCATGCCGATTTTTTCCAGAATCCGGTTGGAAGCATTCCGTTCCGCGGCGGTGTGCGCGATCACCGCGGTGACGCCTGGTAGAATGGCCGCACGCTCCACCAGGAAGCGCGCCATCTCCGTTCCAATCCCGCGCCCTTCAAAGCCTGGAAAGGAATAGTAAGCGATCTCCACCACTCCATCCTCCGGCGGACCTTTCAGGCTGCACATGCCGGCCAGTTGCCGCGTTTCTTGTTCCACCACCAGGTATCCGAACCACTCGGGCGCGGTCTCGTAGGGAAAACTCTTCATGAACGTGAGGCTCTGCCGCGCGACGGGCTGCGCGACTTCGTGAAGGCGGATGTTATATTCTGCGGCGAATTCCTGTGGATCGGATGCCAGGCGGCGCAGCAGCTTTCGGGTGGCGGGGATGAATTCCAATACGCCCAAGTCTCACCTCTCGTTGACCAAGGGCAGGCGGCACCGCCTGCCCCGCCTTGCCTCATGCAAGCGCGTGCGCGACTATCCTAGTTTAGTTTCCACCATTCGGAGGCGCAGATCACGGAGATTTCGCAGCAGAATGTGAGGTTCCTCGCGGATCAGATCCTCGACCGGTGTGATTCCGGTGCGCACGGCGATGGAACGGATGGAATTCCGGCGCGCCGCCTGGATGTCGGAAGTGGCGTCGCCGATCAATGAAATCGGGGTCTCCGCGTCGATTGAGCGGCGGCGGCGCGCTTCGGCGATGGCCAGCGCCACCAGGCCGCCGCGCGTCTTGGCCATTTCGCCGAATGCGCCGTAGCGGAAATATTCGCGCAGTCCGGCTCTCTCGAGTTTACGCCAGCCGATGCGCGTGAGGTTGCCGGTGACCAGGGCGAGCAGGACATCGCGGCGGGCCAGGCGCCGCAGCACGGGCTCCACGCCGGGACAGTGTTTGTGACGGAGGTCGGGGCAGACGCGCAGGTAATATCGCTCGGCGGCGGCGAGGATTTCGGGCATGGCGGCGCGGATCAACTGGGGCGCGGCGCCGGCGCGGCGCATCATTTCGTGAAGGATCACGGGATCGAGCATACCCTGCACCGGGATGCCTTCGGTGGTGGTGCGGAGGCCGGTGACGCAGCGGATGCCTTCCACCAGGGCTTCGCGATGATGGGGCCCGGCACGGCGGGTCAGCGTGCCGTCGATATCGAAGAGAACCAGAGCGCGGTGCATCAAACTGCAATCATACGCCGCTACAATGGGGACGTGCAGCAAGCGAAATTCCGCATCGGCCTGATCCAGATGGCCTGCGCGAAAGATCCCAACGAGAATCTGGCGAAGGCTGAGTGGCGCATCCGGGAGGCGGCCGGCCAAGGGGCGCGGATCGTTTGCGTGCAGGAATTGTTCCGCAGCGAGTACTTCTGCCGCGAGGAAAATGCCGGTAACTTCGATCTGGCCGAGCCGGTGCCGGGACCGACCAGCGAGAGTTTCGGCAAGCTGGCGGGCGAACTGGGAGTGGCGATCGTCGGCTCCGTTTTCGAGCGCCGTGCGGCGGGCGTTTACCACAACACCGCGCTGGTGACGGATGCGGACGGCGCGCTCGCCGGGACGTATCGCAAGATGCACATCCCGGACGATCCGCTGTATTACGAGAAGTATTATTTCACTCCCGGCGACTTGGGATTCCGCGCCTTCGATACGCGCTATGCGCGCGTAGCGCCGCTGGTCTGCTGGGACCAGTGGTATCCGGAGGCGGCGCGCCTGGCGGCGCTCGACGGCGCGCAAATCATCTTCTATCCGACCGCGATCGGCTGGCATCCGGCGGAGAAGCAGCAGTACGGGAAGGCGCAGCACGACGCATGGCGCACCATCCAGCGGGCGCACGCCATTGCCAACGGAGTTTACGTGGCGGCGGTGAATCGCGTGGGCTACGAGGGCACGCCCGAAAAAGACATCGAGTTTTGGGGCGGATCGTTCGTGTGCGATCCCTTCGGGGAAGTACTGGCGGAGGCGTCGCACAGCCTTGAGGAAACGCTGATCGTGGAGTGCGACCCGCGCCGCATCGAAGAAGTGCGGCGTAACTGGCCATTCCTGCGCGACCGGCGGATCGACGCTTATGGCGGCATCTTGAACCGGGTGATCGATTGAAGCTGGACGACACACCGCGGCAACTGGGCTTCCGCATGCCGGCCGAATGGGAGCCGCACGAAGCCACCTGGATCGCCTGGCCGCATAACCGCACCGACTGGCCAGGGCGGTATTCGCCCATCCCCTGGGTGTATGGCGAGATCGTTCGCAAGCTGAGCCGCGTGGAGCGCGTGCGGATTCTGGTGGAGGGCCGCTGCGCCGAAGAGCAGGCGCGCCGCGTGCTGCGAAAAGCGGGCGCGGACGCAAGCGCGCTGGAATTCTTCGCGTGTCCCACCAACCGCGTATGGACGCGCGACTACGGGCCCATCTTCGTGAAGAGCCGGCGCGGCGAGACGGCGCTGGCCGGGTGGCGCTTCAACGCCTGGGCCAAGTATGACGATTGGCAAAAGGACTCGAAAGTTCCGGCATTCGTGGCAAAGCGGCTGAAGCTGCCTCTGTTCTCACCGAGCCGCGACCGTCAGGGAGCGGAGGCTGCCGGGATGGTGCTCGAAGGCGGCAGCATCGACGTCAACGGCGCGGGCCTGCTGCTCACCACCGAAGAGTGCCTGCTGAGCGGCGTACAAGCGCGCAATCCCGGCATGAGCCGCGCTGAGATCGAGGGCCGGCTGCGCGACTATCTCGGCATCACCCGCGTGATCTGGCTGCGCAACGGCATTGCGGGCGACGATACCCACGGCCACGTGGACGATGTGGCGCGCTTCGTGGCGGCCGATACGGTGGTGGTGGCGGCGGAACCGGACCGGTCGGATGCCAACCACGAGCCGCTGCGCGAGAACTACGCTCTGCTGCGCGCGGCGGGGTTGCGGTTGGTGAAACTGCCGATGCCGCGTCCGTTGGTTTTTGACGGACAGCGCCTGCCAGCGAGCTACGCCAATTTTTATATCGCCAACGGGCTGGTGCTGGCGCCGACTTTCAACGATCCCAACGACCGCGTGGCGCTCAACACCCTCGCGCGCGTCTTCCCGGACCGCGAAGTGGTGGGCATCAACTGCACCGAGCTGATCTGGGGGCTGGGCGCGCTGCACTGCATGACGCAACAACAGCCGCGGTAAACCAGCTCATCAATCGCCGCCTCTTTGCTTTCGTTCCAGGTACCACGGCACGTCGACTATCGCGATGCGGCCGGTTCCCTTCATCATCAGCAGCGCCTTCAATAAGGCGGCACGCTGGTTGTGCAGCAGGTAATGATACCAGCGGCTCTCCACCAGTTCCGGAATCACCACCGCCACAATCCTTCCGGGGTTCTGCCGCTCCAGATTCAGGATGAATGTCAGGATGGGCGTGACCACGAAGCGGTAGGGAGACTCGATCACCACCAGCACCGGCTCCTGGAGGCCCGATTCACGCGCCGGACGCGCCACGTGGTCTTGCCACTCCTTCACCAGGCGGTCGCTTTCCTCGCACTCGATGTGCACGGCGCGCACGTCCGGGGATATATTCAGAGCGAATCGCAGGGCCTGGGCCGCGATGAGGCTCCAGCGCTGCACCGGCAGCACCACCAGCGGCGGATTCGGCTTGCCGGGGCTGAACTCGAGCGGTGCGGCAATCTCTTGCGCGACCGACTCGTAGTGCCGCCGGACGGCCACCATCGCCGCCAACAACAGTGGAACCATGATGACGGTGATCCACGCGCCTTCCATGAATTTCGCGCTGAGGACGACGACCACGGTGATGCCCGTGGCGGTTGCTCCCACGGCGTTGACCACAATGCTGTGGCGCGCGTGCCGGCCGCCGGTGCGCTTCCAATGCATTACCATTCCGGCCTGCGAGAGCGTGAAAGCCAGAAACGCGCCGATGGCGAACAACGGAATCAGCCGGTCCGTGACGCCTCCGAAGACGATCAGCAGGACCCCCGAGATCGCCGCCAGCACAACGATGCCCTCGGAATAGACCAGACGCCGCCCGCGCGCGCCGAACGAGGTAGGGAGATAACCGGTTTCGGCGATGACGCGGCAGAGCCTGGGGAAATCGGCAAAAGAGGTATTCGAGGAGAGCACCAGCACCACCACTACCGACGAAATGGCCACGTAGTAGAACGCGCCTCTGCCGGCGATGGCGCCGAGCAGTTGCGACAACATGCTTTGGTATCCCGGGCCGCCGGGATCGGTGGCGCCGATATGGTAAGCCTGCCCCAGCCAGGCGATGCCGCCCAGCAGCGCAATCAGGATGGCGATGATGATCCCGAGCGTGCGCTGCGCCGATTTCGCCACCGGCTCGCGGAACGCCGTGACGCCGTTGCTCACGGCTTCCACCCCGGTCATGGCTGCGCATCCGCTGGCGAAGGCCTTCAACAGCAACCACCATCCGACCGCGGCGATTTGCGGTGGAAAGGCCGGCGGCGCGACCACCGGTGTGGGCTCGCCACCGGCCGCCAGCGTCTTGAAGATGCCGATGCCGATGGCCAGCAGCAGCGAACCCACAAACAGATACGTGGGCGCCATGAAGATCAGTCCCGCCTCGCGCAGGCCGCGGAGGTTGATCAGCGTGATGGCGGCCAGAATTCCCAGGCAGAGCGCCAGGGTGTGTGGTTGCAGCGACGGCGCCGCCGAAACCAGCGCGCCCACGCCGGCGGAGATGCCCACCGCCACGTTCAAAATGTAGTCGATCATCAGGGCCGACCCGGCCAGCAAGCCCGCGGAACTTCCCAGGTTCTCTCGCGCCACGGTATACGACCCGCCGCCGCCCGGGTAGGCCGCTATCGTCTGGCGGTAGGAGAAGAACACGATGGTGAGCAGCGCGATGATGGACAGGCTGATGGGGACGAGGTACTGATTGCCGAGCGCGCCGAGCGGCCGCATCACGGTCAATGCAGCTTCCGGGCCGTAGGCCGCCGAACTTAAGGCGTCCAGCCCGAAGATGGCGATGCCCGCCAGCACCGCGATCCTCTGCCCCTGCTCTTCACGGGATGAGAGTGGGCGGCCCAGCAGGAAATCGAGAATCGACATGGATTCTCAGTTTACCGTGCTGCGACAGACGATCGGTTTGTGTCGTCAGGCAGCGTGCTTCAGCGAGGCATGACACGCAATGCGAGGGTCGGTCCCACTACCATCTTGTATGATCGATAGGTGGCCGCTGTAGCCCCCATGGCCGCGCCGGCCGCCGCGGCGCCCGCACCCCGCTGGATCATCAGCCGCGGCGTAGACCTCTCACTGGTGATCGGAAGCGCGGCGGCGGGTTATCTGTATCTGCTGCTGGGCGCGGGATTGCACGTTCCGATTACGCTGCTGTGGTGGTTCTGGTCGGTGGGGCTCGACGGCACGCATATTTTCGGGACGGCGTCGCGCACGTTTTTCGACGCGCAGGCGCGGGCGCGGAATTCGCGGCTGCTGTACGGTAGCCTGGTGTTTTTCTTTTCCATCGGGCCGGTGATGGTGCTGCTGGGAGGGGTGAAGTACCTGGCCGTCCTGGTAGGTGTGTGGGCTTACTATCACGTGGTGCGGCAGCACTACGGCTTCATGGTGATGTACAAAGTGAAGAACCGCGACCTGGCGCCGGTGGACAACTTGCTGGACTGGGTCTTCCTGAGCGTGATGCTGGTGTTTCCGCCGTTCCACCGGTTCTTTCTGCATCATCCGGAAGAGTTGGGGCTGCACATGCGGCTAGGCCCGATGGAGCCTGCGGTTTGGGCGTTGGTCGCGGCGACGGGCGCCGTCTGGGCGGCCAGGCAGTGGCTGCGGCTGCGCTCGGGCGTGCCGGTGGATTGGCCCAAGATGCTGCTGCTGGGGGCGGTGATTCCGCTGCACTGGATGACGTTCGCGTGGATGAGCTGGCAGGCGGCGGTGCCCACGGTGACCATCGTGCACAACCTGCAATACCACGCCATCATCTGGTTCCACAATCGCAACCGTTACGCAGGCGAGCGCAACGCGGCGGAACACGGGCGCATCCCGGCGGCGGTGAGCCGGAGCTTGCTGGTGTATGCGGCGGTGGGGCTGGGGTTCAGCCTGTTGTACCGCGTGCCGGGTTTCGAGCTGGGGAAAGTTTCGGAGCTGGCCTTCGGCTTCTTCTGCGGCTTCGGGTTGACCCACTACTATCTGGACAGCCGCATCTGGCGCGTGCGGCACGACCCGGGACTGCGGCAGGCGTTGGATCTGGGTTAGCAACAACAGTGGGGCAGCCAATCCTGGCTGCCGCCAGCTTTCAGCCGGCGACTGGCCGTGGGCGAGGATTCTTGCCGGGCCCGAACCGCCGCCTGAGGGAGCTTGCCCGTCAGGGCAGCGGATGCTCGCGTTGTAGCAGGTGCAGGATGTTGCCGTCGCAGTCGGAGAAGAAAATCAGTGTATTGCCGCCGACCGTTTCGCGATCGGTCAGGAACGTGACGGACTTGGATTGCAGACGGGCGAGGACGGCGTCGAAATCGGAGACGGCGATGGCGAGGTGACGGAGGCCGGGGTCGCGCATGGCCTGCGGCGCGGCAAGGGCGGCATTGGATTCGATGATCTCGATCATGGAGCCGTCACGGGCTTTCACGAAAACTGTGCGGGAACCGGCTGGGCGGTAATTGATCGTGAAATCGAGGTGGTCGACGTACCATTGGGCAAGTCTTATCGGGTCGGGTGACGCGATGGCGGTGTGCTCGATGCCGGTTACCATAGCCGGATTGTAACAACCGATGCGACAGTGGGGCCGACGCCCTCGTCGGCGCGCGACCCCCTGGTCGCGCTCTTCCGCTGTTACACACGATGGTCAAGCGTGGTAGCGCCGGCGGTCTTGCCGCCGGTGTTTGACGGACCGGGAGGCCTGTCCCACTAATCCAGCCAGGCTTCGCGGCGAGGGATGAGAGCGTCGGGAACGGCGCCGAAACGGCGGTGGCGGG
This sequence comes from Bryobacterales bacterium, assembly GCA_003167255.1. Classification (GTDB taxonomy): domain Bacteria; phylum Acidobacteriota; class Terriglobia; order Bryobacterales; family Bryobacteraceae; genus PALSA-129. The sequence continues at coordinate 23,857 of PMTR01000013.1, read as the reverse complement.
TGCGGAACTCGCGGACGGCGGCGTCGAGCGAGGCGGCATCGAAATCGGGCCACATGCGGGGCGAGAAGATCAGCTCGGCATAGGCGCATTCCCAGAGGAGGAAATCGCTGAGGCGGCGCTCACCGCCGGTGCGGATGAGGAGGTCGACCGGCGGACCGAGGGCGTCGTCGAGCGACTCGCGGGACAGTGCGGGGACGCGGCGCACCGCGGCCAGAATGGCGTCGCGGCCGGAATAATCGATGGCAATGCGCAGCCGGAGGCGCGTGCCGGCGGCGGAAGCGCGTTCGATCTGGCCTATGGCCTGTTGGAGCGAATCGCCCAGACGGTCGCGGCGGCCGATGACTTCCAGGCGGATGCCGTTCGAGATCGAGCGGCCGGCTTCCTTTTCGAGGTAGATCTGGAGCAGGCGCAGGAGGGCGCCGACTTCCGCGCCAGGGCGGCGCCAGTTGTCGGAGGAAAAGGCGAACAGGGTGAGAATGCCGATGCCCGCGCCGGGGGCGGCTTCAACCACTCGGCTGACGCATTCCACTCCGGCCCGATGCCCGGCTTCGCGGGGAAGGCCGCGCGCCAGGGCCCAGCGGCCGTTGCCGTCCATGATAATGCCCGTGTGCAGAGTACTTTGTATTGTAAAGTTTTGAGGCATAAAAAAGAGGGATCGCTCCCTCACTTGTCGCGCATGGCTTGAATCAGGGCCTCCATGTGGTTCAGATAGCGCTCCAGGGCGCGGCGGCCGGAGGCGGTGAGGCGGTATTCGGTGCGGGGCACGCGGCCTTCGAAGGACTTGGTGCAGGCGACGTAGGCGGCCTCTTCCAGTTTGCGGGCGTGCACGCTCAGGTTGCCGTCGCTGGTATCGAGAAGCTTCTTCAGATCGCTAAAGGTGAGCGACTGGTTGACGGAAAGAGCGCTGAGAATGCCGAGGCGCAGGCGCTCGTGGATCAGCCGGTCGAGTTTGGGCGCGCCGGCCACTGCCGGAGTGCTGGTGGGGCCGGGAAGGGATTTCCGTTCGCGTTCGCGTCTTGCCGTGTTGGATTTAGCCGCCATAATTCACCGCGATCATGGTACCAAAGAGAATGTGTAGGCCGCCAAAGCCGGCAGCCAGCCACAGGTGGGCGGGGACCCCGGGCAAGAGCAGCGCAGCCGCGCCCGCGGCCATAAAACAGGCGCCCATGGCCGGCACCACACGCACCGAAGCCGAACCTCCCGAGACCACGCCGGCGCCGTAGAGCAAGAGCCAGATGCCCGGCAGCAAAGGAGCCGCGGGGCCGCTTGAGACTACCAAAGTGAGCAGCGCGCCTGCCGCCATGGCTGGGGCGAAGGCGGCGACGAATTTGCGTCCGGGGCCGGAGAGCAGCGATTGCCTGGCGCGGCGAGACTTCAAAGCCGCGGCCATGATTCCGATCAGCAGGGCAACCACGGCTTCCACCAGCCATACCGCCAACCAGCGCGGAGAAGCGGTCCGCGGCCCAGCGATCCAGGCGGCCGCGAGCGCGGTCGAGCCCATCAGCACTCCGCCCAGGCCGGGCACGGCGGTGAATTCGCCGGCGCGTTCAAGCGTACGGCGGATGTACTGCAGGTTGTCCATGGCGTGGGCATGAAGTTCGAGCGGCTTAGGGCCAGGTGTCGCCATGGCAATAGGATAGCCCGGAAGGCGGGGTTTATCAAGTACTTTTTGTTGTAAAGTACCGATGTGGGGCAGGATGGTATCCTGCGCACCGATTGTCAATCGGTGCCGCCGGGTGCAGCCCGGCAAGCCCGCAAGGGCCAAAGATAGTAGCCGTGCGGAAGATGTAGTGAGTCCGCGTAGCCCCGGTGCGTAAGTCTTTGTCACTCAGCCCCGGTGGCCAAACTGTGCGAATGAGTACCTTAATGAACATTCATAACCTGGGAAGCTCGGCGCGCATCTATTAAGGTGGATGTATCAGGAGGTAGAAAGATGGCATACCGAATGGCGCGGCAGGCCGGTCTTGTGGCGGCTTTGCTGGGAATTCCGTTTCTGATGATGGCACAAGTTCAGGCGCCGGCACCGGTTTCCGGGCAGCAGGCGCCCGTCCAGGCGCAGATGCTGCCTGCGGAGCAACTGAATGACCTGGTGGCGCCCATCGCGCTGTATCCCGATGCTCTGTTGAGCCAGGTTCTGGTGGCGAGCACTTACCCACTGGAAGTCGTTGAGGCGCAGCAGTGGCTGCAACGAAATGGAAGTCTGAAGGGCCAGCAACTGACGGAAGCAGCCCGGCAGCAGAATTGGGACGCCAGCGTCCAAGCCCTGGTGACGTTTCCGGACGTGTTGGCGAAGATGAACCAGGACGTCCAATGGACAACCGCATTGGGCAACGCGTTCCTCGCGCAGCAATCGGACGTGATGGCTGCGGTGCAGGGCATGCGCGCGCGGGCGCAGTCCAATGGCAGGCTCTCTACCACTCCGCAGCAGACCGTTACCACCGAGACGCAGGGCGGGCAGGCGGCCATTGAAATTGCGCCGGCCGATCCGCAGGTGATCTACGTGCCGCAATACGACCCAGCCTACGTCTGGGGACCGCCGGTGTGGGGCGCCTATCCGCCGCTCTATTACGCCGGATACGGCTATGGATTCGGTCCGGGGATCGACCTCGGATTCTACTTGGGCGGGTGGGGCGGCTGGGGCTACGGCGGCTGGGGTTGGGGCTGGGGCCCGAACTGGTTCGGCCGCTCGGTGTTCATCAACGGCGGCTTCTTCAACCGTTACGGTTACCGCGGCGGGTTATACGCGGGCGGTCTTTCCGGAAGATCGGCGTGGCAGCACGACGCGAGCCACCGTTTGGGAGTCTCGTACCCGAACGGTCAACTCGCGGCACGGTATGGGACCGCATCGATGGCCTCGCGGAGCGCGATGGCAAGATCGGGCAGCGTCAATTCCGCCCGATCGGCCACTGCGGGAAACTGGAACCGGTTTGGCTCCGGGACGGCGTCGACATCCGGAAACCGATCGGTGACGCAGGGCGCTCGTAGTGCGACACCGCAGAACGCAGGGCGCGCGACCTCTGGACAGTGGCAAAGTTTCCAAGGGGCGCAACGCAACCAGGCGCCGGCGCAGGGCTTCCGGGGGTCGCAGTATCAGTCTCAGGGGCAGCGCTATTCGGCGCCCGCGCAACGGTACTCGGCGCCCGCGCAGCGATATTCAGCTCCGGCGCAGAGGTATTCGGCTCCGGCACAGCGTTACTCCGCGCCGAGTAGTGTCGGGCGTAGCTACGGCGGCGGTAGCGTCTCACGCAGTTATAGCAGCGGCGGCGGCGCCCGCAGCTCGGGTGGAGGCGGCGCGCGCAGTTCCGGCGGCGGCGGTTCCCACGGTGGTGGCCGGCGCTAGAACGCAGTTTGGACGGATGTACTTTGCGGCTCGCAATCAGGCCGGGTCTACCTCATGGTAGACCCGGCCTTTTCACGTACCGGGCGACGAAAACTGGTTGCATGACCTTGTTAGAATAGGCACGTGCTCCAGAAGGGCCCGAAGGAGGAATACTCGCGGGCGGACGTACGCCGCCAGTTCGGACTCACCGAGCGCCAGCTCCAGAGTTGGGGGCGGCAGAAGCTGATTCCGGAAGGCGACAGCTATTCCTTTACGGACCTGATCGCGCTGCAGGCCATCGTCAAGCTGCGCGAGAAACGCATCGCAGTGAGCCAGATCGGGCGGGCGCTGGAATCGTTGCGCGAGAAGCTGGACTGGGTCAAGCAGCCCCTCTCGGAACTGCGCGTGGCATCCAACGGCAAGAAGATCGTGGTACACGTGGCGGGCCAGAAGATGGAGGCCATCAGCGGACAGATTCTGTTCGATTTCGACGCGGGCGAGTTGCGCGGCGTCCAGAGCTTCCCGGAGCGCAAGCAGCCGGCCAACCGGCTTCGCGAATCGGAAGTCTGGTTTCAGAAAGGCCTGGAATTGGAAGAGGCCGGGGCGCCCATTGAGCAGGCGGTGGAAGCTTATCAGAAGGTTCTGGAACTGAACCCCAAGGCGGCCGGGGCGCTGGTCAACCTGGGCACCATCTATTACCGCCAGAGGAAATTCGGCGAAGCGGAAAAATACTACGGCGAGGCGACTGAGGCCGATCCGGAATATCCGCTGGCGCAATTCAACCTGGGCAACCTCTACGACGAGCAGGGACGGGTGAAGGAGGCGCTGGAGCATTACCGGCGGGCCCTGGAGCTGAACTCGAGCTACGCCGACGCGCACTTTAACCTGGCGCTGCTGTGCGAGCGGACCGGCGATGCCATGAAGGCCGTGCACCACTGGAAGGCATATTTGAAGCTGGATAACTCCGGACAGTGGGCGGAGATTGCGCGGCGCCAGTTGGAGCGGTTGCGGCAGGCGGTGATCCGGTAGCAGGATTCTGAAAAGCCCAAGTTCAGCCGCTGATGAACGCGGATCAACGCAGATAAGTCTATTGTTTTCAATCCGCGTTTATCAGCGTTCATCGGCGGCTAAGCCTTTTTATTCAACCTGTTAGTTTTAGACCTGCGACCATGAATGGCCGCTCCACAAGTTATCCTGAATCTTGGAGTCATTGATCGGATGAAGATTGGTTTAGCGTTTCGTTGTTTCTTCAACTTATTGTTTGGCGGCGCGCTCTCGAGCACGGTGCTAGTGGAATTGGGACTGGTGAAGCGCGCGGCGGCGCCCGCGGCTCGCGCGTCCGCGCCGGCGGTGGTGCGGACGCCGGCGGATGGCGCGCTGCAGATTCTCGGTATTTTGCAACGCGATTCGCGGCTGGTGGATTTTCTGATGGAAGATATCGACGTTCACTCGGATGAGCAGGTGGGAGCGGCGGTCCGGGAGGTGCACAAGCAGTGCCGCGAATCCCTGACGCGGTACGTGCGGCTCGAACCGGTGATCGACGGCGTGGAAGGAACCTTCGCCAAGGCTCCGTCGGCCGATCCGAACGTGGTGAAGTTTATCGGCAACGTGCCAGCGAAACCGCCCGCGGGCGGTACTTTGCGGCATAAAGGTTGGCGCGCGGCGAAGGTCGATTTGCCGGCGCTGGGGACGGGACAGGACGCGGCCATCGTCGCGCCAGCGGAAATCGAAATTGAGTAAAAAAACGCAGGCCGCGCGGTACGCCATCGGGATCGATCTGGGGACCACCAACTCGGCGCTGGCCTACGCGGAAATCGCGGCGGCCGCGGACCCGTTTGCGCCGGCGAACGTGCAATTGGCCGCCATCCCGCAACTGGTGAATCCGGGTGAAGTGCGCGATGAGAGCCTGCTGCCATCGTTCCTCTACCTGGCGACCGCCTCGGATTTTCCAGCCGGCGCCATGGCGCTGCCTTGGGACGCGGAGCGCAGTTTCGTGGTGGGCTGCCTGGCGCAGAAACGCGGCGCGGAAAATGTGGGGCGGCTGGTCTCTTCGGCAAAATCGTGGCTCTCGCACTCCGGCGTGGACCGCACGTCGGCGCTGTTGCCGTTTCGCGCGCCCGAGGGTGTGGCGAAGATTTCGCCGGTGGAAGCCACGCGGCGCTACCTGGAACACTTGCGGGAGGCCTGGGACGCGCAGCATCCCGATGCGCCTTTCACCGCGCAGCAGGTGCTGGTAACGGTGCCGGCTTCGTTCGACGCGGTGGCGCGGGAGTTGACGCTCGAAGCAGCCAAACAGGCGGGGTACCGCAATGTCACGCTGCTCGAAGAGCCGCAGGCCGCTTTCTACGCGTGGATCGAACGCCACGACGATTGGCGCCAGCGCGCGCAACCGGGCGACCTGATCCTGGTGGTGGATATCGGCGGCGGCACCACGGATTTTACGCTCATCGCGGTGACCGAATCGAACGGCGAACTGGCGCTCGAGCGCATCGCCGTGGGCGACCACATTTTGCTGGGCGGCGACAACATCGACCTGGCGCTGGCCGGAGCGGTGGCGGCGCGCCTGGCGGAAAAGGGAACGCGCATCGACAGCCGCCAGTTGCAATCGCTGTGGAACAATTGCCGCACGGCCAAGGAAAAGCTGCTGGATCCGGATTCCCGCGCGGCTGAGATTCCGGTGACCATCCTGGGTAAAGGCAGCGGTCTGGTGGGCGGCACTATCAAAGCCGCACTGCTGCGCAGCGATATCGAGAAGGTGCTGGGCGAGGGTTTTGTCCAGGCCGTGCCCAGTACGGAGATGCCGGCACAGCAACGGCGCGTCGGGCTGCAGGAACTTGGTTTGCCATACGCCGCCGACCCGGCCATTACGCGGCACCTGGCGCGCTTCCTGCGCCAGCAGGCGGCGGTATCCGAACACGGAACGGTGCGCCGCGGCCCCAGCGGCCTGGCCTGCCCGACCCACGTGCTCTTCAACGGTGGGGTGTTGAATGCGGCCATGGTGCGGGAACGCATCCTGGCGACGCTCGACACCTGGCTGGCCGAGGAAGGCATGCCGCCGGTGAAGCCGTTGAGCGGTGAGGATCTGATGCACGCGGTGGCTCGCGGAGCGGCGTATTATGGCCTGGCGCGCAGCGGGCGCGGCGTGCGCATCCGCGGCGGCGTGCCGCGCACGTACTACGTCGGGGTGGAAAGCGCCATGCCGACGGTGCCCGGTTTTCCGGCGCCTCTCAAGGCGCTGGCGGTGGTGCCGTTCGGAATGGAAGAAGGCAGCGAAGTGACCATCCCGGGACGCGAATTCGGCTTGGTGGTGGGACAGACGGCGGAGTTCCGCTTCTTCACTTCGGCGGCGCGCAAGGACGACCGGCCCGGCGACCTCATCGAGGATTTCGGCGACCAGTTGGAAGAGTTGTCGCCCATCGAAGTCAGCTTTCCTTCGGGCGAGAATTCTTCCGAAGTGGTGCCGGTGTCGTTCGAAGCGGTAGTCACGGAGACGGGCGTGCTGCAATTGTGGTGCGTGGCGCGCGATGGGCGCAAGTGGAAGCTCGAGTTCAACGTCAGGGAAAAGGTGAAGGGGTGAGTGAGCGGTGAAGGTTGGGATCGACTTAGGGACCACCAATTCGGCGCTGGCCTATATCGACGAGCGCGAGGCGGAAGACCGCGAATTTCCGCCGGTGCACATCTTCGAGACGCCGCAACTGGTGGCGGCGGGGCGGGTAGAGGCGCGGCGCACGCTGCCCTCGTTCCTGTTCCTGGAAGAGGGCCAGCCTGTGGGCGTGTACGCGCGCGAGCAAGGGGCCATCGTTCCGACGCGGCTGGTGCACTCGGCGAAATCCTGGCTATCGAACGCCGATGTGGACCGCACGGCCAAGATTCTGCCATGGGATTCGCCGGAGACCGGACGCGTGATGTCGCCGGTGGAAGTGTCGGCGCGGATCATCGGCAAGTTTCGCGAAGAGTGGGACCGCGCCATGGGCGCGCCCCTGGCCGAGCAGGACATCGTGCTGACGGTGCCGGCCTCGTTCGACGAAGAAGCGCGCGAGCTTACGGTGATGGCGGCGCGCGACGCAGGCCTCGAAAAGCTGACGCTGCTCGAAGAGCCGGCTGCGGCCTTCTATTCGTGGATCTCGAACAACCTGGCCCAGTCGCGCAAGAAACTTTTTGACGGCCAGGTGGTGCTGGTGTGCGACGTGGGCGGCGGCACCAGCGACTTCAGCCTGATCCGCGTCTCGCGCGAAGGCGACCTGGTGAACTTCACGCGCACCGCGGTGGGCAGGCACCTGCTGCTGGGCGGCGACAATCTGGATTTGACACTGGCGTGGCTGGTGGAAACCAAGCTGGCGTCGAAGCTTTCCATCCGCCAGCGTAGCGGATTGCGGCGGCAGTGCTCGGCGGCCAAAGAGAAGCTGCTGAACGACCCGGATTTGAAAAGCGTGGAAATCACCGTGCTGGGCGCGGGCTCGGCGCTGATCGGGCGCTCGCTGAAGAGCGAGATTCTGCGCGAAGAGGCGCTGGAGTTGGCGCTCGAAGGCTTCCTGCCTTTCACACAACGGGGCGAAGGGCCGAAGGACGAAAAGCGCAGCCTGTTCCGTGAACTGGGGTTGCCGTATGAAACCGACGCCGCTATCACGCGCCACCTGAATGCGTTTCTGGAGCCGGCCGGACAGGCGCCGGACGCCATCCTTTTCAACGGCGGCTTCTTCATCCCGGCGATTCTACGCGAGCGCGTGGCGGACGTGGTGGGCCAGTGGTATGGCCGGCGGCCGGAGATTTTCGAAAACCAGGATCTCGATCTCGCCGTCGCGCGCGGAGCGGCCTACTACTCCTACGTGCGGTCTACCGGCAGCGGCGTGCTGGTGCGCGGCGGTCTGCCGCGCGCCTACTACATCGCGCTGGGCGAAGCCAACGAAGGCAAGTTTCCGGCGGTCTGCCTGGTGCCGCGCGGCACCGAGGAAGGCTCGGCCATCGAGATCGATCACGACGCGCTGCAACTGGTGGCGAACCGGCCGGTGTCGTTCCGCCTGTACAGCTCGCTCGCGCGGACCGAAGACAAGCTCGGCGACCTAGTGGAGTTTCCGGCCGACGAAGCGGGCCTGCACCGTCACGTGCCGCTGCACGCGGTGATCCGCTTCGGCAAGAAGGCCGAGGAGCGGCTGATCCCGGTGAAGCTGGGCGCGCGCCTCACGGAAGTGGGCACGCTCGAAACCTGGTGCGAATCGAAGATCAGCGACAACCGCTGGCGTTTGCAGTTCGAACTGCGCAAGCACGCCGAACAGCCGGTGGAACGCAAGGCCGCGGCGGTGGTGAGCGAGCAGGCGCTCAAGGCGTCACTGGAGCTGATTGCGAGCGTGTTTTCGACCACCGTGAAATCGCCGGTCGAGCCGGAGGAAGTGCCGGCCCGGCTCGAACAGACCATGGGACTGGGCAGGAACTCCTGGCCGCTGGCGGCTATCCGGCAAATGGCCGACGCATTTCTGGCCGCGGCGGACGGACGCAAGAAGAGCCCGGCGTACGAAATGCGCTGGCTGAATCTGTGCGGCTTCTGTTTGCGGCCGGGCTTCGGCTATCCGGGTGACGACTTCCGCCTCGAGCAGACCCGCCGGGTTTACGCCGGCGGCCTCACCCACGGCAACCAGGTGCAATGCGAAATCGACTGGTGGATTTTCTGGGGCCGCGCCGCGGGCGGCATGAATCGAAACCAGCAAGCCGATGTCTACCAACGGCTTGCCGGATCTCTGCTGCCGCGCGGCAACCAGAAGCCGCAGCGCATCAACGAATCGTTGCGCCGCGAGATGTGGCGCACGGCCGCGAGCCTGGAGCTGCTCCCCATCGGGACCAAAACGGAGTTGGGCGATGCGCTCATCAAGCGCGTGAAGACCGGCGATTACAAAGAGAGCGAGTTGTGGTGTCTCTCGCGCTTGGGCGCGCGCAAGCTCTTCTATGGCCCCGTGAACCTGGTGGTGCCGCCGGCCACCGTGACCCGCTGGGTGGAATCGCTGGTAAAGATCGCGACGGCGGGCGATGCGCTGGCGGCGATGGCGCGCCTCACCGGAGATCCGACGCGGGATTTGGCCGCGGCCACGCGGGAGACGGTAAAGCGCAAACTGCAAGGGATGCCAAAGTCGGAGCGCTTGCTGGCCGTGCTCGAAGGGGAAGCCGAAGACGAGCAGACCCTGGGCCGGATTTTCGGCGAGGAACTGCCGTCGGGATTGGTGTGGACGGAGTAAGGGGGGTTGCGCCGCAGCCCGGGAGCACGCGTCGCCGCAAAACGGGGACTGCTANNGCTACCAATTCCCGCCTTTGGAATTGGTAGCTGTCCCTGCTTTGCCGAAAAATAGCTTGAGATTCCGAGTTTCGTAGCTGGTCACCGAATTCCCCAAAACCAGCCTACTCCCATAACGCCGAATCGACTCAGAGGCCGCGAAGATGCGTCTGTCCCTATTCGTCCGCGCCGATTTCAAAGACTCGCGTCATCATCCACCCGAGAATTCAACCGCAGCAAAAGAAATCGGACATGAGAATAATCAGGGGCAATCCGGCCATTGTAGCGGGATCGCCCCCGCCCGTGTCACTACGGCACCGAAACACCCCGAAACACCGGATAATCTCCAGCAAATTCAACCACAACGCACTGGCAACCGGATTGCTCGAAGCCACCCTATGCTCTCCGCCTTTGTACTACTCCTGTTCGCGTCTTCACTAGCCGCGCAGGTCCCCGCGAACCTGCCGCCTGTCTCGACTTTCCTCAAAGCCAACAGCACCATCCAGCAGATCGCCACCGACGCGCAGGGCTACATCTACGTCTGCGGGAACGTAAACCCCGCGGCCGCGAACCAGGGCAGCAATCAGATCTTCATCGGGCGCCTCGATCCCGCCGCCACAAAGTTCACCTACCTCACCTATCTGACCGCCTCAGCCGCAACCATCGCCGAAGCGATTACCGTCGACGCCGCAGGCAACGCCTACATCGCCGGCCTCACGGACGCGTCCGATTTCCCGGCAGTGCCCGCCCCCTCCGGCCCCATCCCGTTCAATGCGCAGCTTCCGTTCGCCGCTAAGATCAATCCGAGCGGCGCCATCGTTTATGCCACGTTGTTTTCGAACGGCGCGTCCGCCACCCCGCAGGCCATCGCGGTCGATAGCAACGGCGAGGTGATCGTCTCAGGCGTCGGCGCGGGCAACGGCACGAAGTTTCCCGTCACACAGGGCGCTTACAAGAATCTGTGGACCTACGATCTGCCATTCACCGCGAAGCTCGATGCAACCGGAACGCACCTCGTGTTCTCCGTACTCGGTGTGGGCGGCTCGATCCTCGCGCTGGATAACGCGGGCAACGTGTTCATCGCAGGGACATGGAGCTTCGCGCCTGCGCAAAACGGCGCCCAGTACCCCACCACACCCGGAGCCTTCCAGCAATCCTACAAGCCGGACACTATCTGTATTTCTCCCAGCTGTATGTTTCCTGCCTCCGCGGGTGAGCAGTACGTAACGAAGCTGAGCGCGGATGGTTCCGCGCTGATTTACTCCACTTTCGTCACCGGCTCGAAGGGCGCTTATAACGCGGGCATGGCAATCGACGCGGCGGGCGACGTCTGGCTGACCGGTGCAACAAATTCCCCGGATTATCCGTTCACTCAGGGCGGCAGCGCCCTCATCTCGCAAACTTTCACCACGGAGCTCAATCCCGGGGGCTCGCAGCTCATGCTCTCTGTCCCCACGGGCGTTCCAAGCGGAAACGGCAGCAACATCGCAATCGACCCGCAGGGCAACGTCGTGGTCACGGGCCTTTTCCCGGTTACATACAGCCCTTCGTTCTTACCGAATGCCTACCCGCTGCCACCCCAGCCTCCCGTGAGCAACGCCCCATCAGAGTGCCTTCCTGGCCCAACTTCGAATGTCTCTGTCGCCGCGTATGTGATGCTCCTGAGTAGCCACGATGGCAGCGTGATCGCGACGCAGGTATTCCCCGGATCTCTGCAGAGCATCAGTTCCACGGTTGACGCCGCGGGAAACGTCTACTTCGCCGGCGCCGCGGGACTCCCCGATGTTCCGCTCACGCCCAACGTTCTCTTTGACGCCGAGGCCGCCGCAAGGACGGTTCCCGGAGCATTTCTCCAGCGCACGAATTTCTCCGCGCCGACCGCGATCGCCTGCGTGACAGATTCAAGCAACGGAACGCTGATCGGCCCCGTCGCGCCAGGCCAGCTTATCACTCTTTACGGCAACGCAATCGGTCCGGCGCAGCCAGCCGTCGGAATTGCCGGCGGTCTGCCGACCGTCCCCATTTCGCTCGCGGGCGTGACTATCACGTTTGACAACCAGCCCACACCGCTCCTATACGTCTCGTCGACGCAGATCAACGTGCAGGTTCCGTTTGAAGTCAAACCGCGCGCATCCACTGTCATGCAGTTGAGCTTCAACGGCTCGGTTCTGGGCACGCGCCTGTTCGCGGTCGCGCCGGAAAATCCAAGCATGTTCGTGGCCTCGAAGGTGGCCGGGTTTACCTGCGGAAATACGCAGACTGGCCCAAGCCTGTTGGCCTTCGCGATCAATGAGGATGGCACGCTGAACTCCTGCGCGAGCCCGGCGAAGGCCGGTTCCCTGGTGTCGCTCTTCGTGAACGGAATCGGAACGTCGGGCGGGAACCTGGCGACGGGCGCGCTGAATGGACTCCATCCGGGATTTGTTTCTGGCACGGCGGAGGTTTTCGCCGGCAACTATTCCGCGGAAGTCGACTCACTCAACAACCTGGCCGGAGCGATTTCCGGTGTCGCGCAATTGAACATGCGGATTCCAGACACGATTTCCACGCTGACCCCGGAGAGCCCGATCTCCCTCACTGTCACGCTCAATAATCTCCCGGCTGGTCCGCTCGCTGCGGGGACGAGTCCAGGATCCACCGGTACATCGCTTCCCCTGACGATTTTCGCGAAACCATAGGCACATCGGCGGGCGCATTCTACGCGGGTACCTATGACTGCACGCGTGCTTGACGCCAACTAGATGGAAGGCGTCGAGCTTTGCCTGTTGCTGCAGGAAGTTGGCTCCGGGGGGCCGAGTGGCTTCTTTCTTCAAGGTCAGATGCATGCGCTCGTGGCGGCCGTTTTGCTGGGGATGTCCGAGAGAAAAGGGGAAAGACGCATTTCTTGGCAGGCCCGAAAAACGCGTCTGTCCAGCTTCTTCCCGAGTTTCACTACCGGGAGCTGGGTGCTGACTTTGCGGCATTCGGAACCACATAGCCCGTTCGGGCGCGCAGGCGGGCCTTGGGGAAACGTCTCGCAGCGTCGGGCGCGAGATCCACGCGGATGGAGCGAGTGGCGCCGGGTTTGGCTTCGGGTAGCGCGTAGTAGAGGCTGTAGCGGGTGCGGATGCGGCGCATGGCTTCCTGGAACGCGGCGCCGGGATCGTTAGCGGTGAGCGAGTCGCCGCCGGTCTTTTCGGCGATGCCCTTCATGCCGGCCTGCATCGCCAGGTTTTGCGGGGCGAGGATGATGCCCACGGTGCGAATCGCCTGAAAGGCGGGGTTGCGCACGATCAAGCCGCTGAGAATGGCGTCGGACTCCCAGAACTCATCCACCACCGATTCTTCGCGGCGCGTACGCGTGCCCATGTTATCGGTGATGATGAGGACGGCGCGGCGCCGCTCGGTGTGGGGCTCGCGGCGGAAGCGCATGGCGGCGTCGGAGACGGCGGACTGGATGAGGGTGCCGCCGCCGAAGTCGAGCCCCAGGACATCGTCCTGAATCGTGCGGTCGACGGCGTCGAGATCTTCGGTGAAGGGCGCGACCTCGCGGCTGCGGCTGTTGAAGACCATGACGCAGACGCGGTCGCCGGCCTGCAGTTGGCGCAGGCCCTGGCGCGCGGCATCGGCCACTTCCTGGACCACGCCGCGCATGCTGCCGCTGATGTCGAACAGCAGGATGAGGTCGAGCGGCTGCTCCTCGGCGGCGAATTGCAGGATGGGCTGCTCCTTGCGCTCGTCGAAGACGCGAAAGTCCTCCTTGTGGAAGCCGGTGAGGAGGCGCCCGTCCTGGCCAAGTACTTCGGCATCGACGTGCACCAGCGAGACGCCGGTGCGGAAAGTGACGGGGTCCTGCGCGCAGGCCAGGGCGGCGGCGCAGAGAATGGCGACGATCGGACGCACGATGCGTTAGACTCGCGGGGACGGAATCGCGTTACCTGTGTCTTAAGAGTTCCACTGCGCTATCATAACGACGTGCAGCAGTTCGACCGCATTACGATGGATCCTGAGGTCATGGGTGGCAAGCCATGTATCCGCGGCATGCGCGTGAGCGTCGGCATGATCGTCGGGGCGATGGCAGCCGGCCGCACCATCGAACAGTTGCTTGCCGATTTCCCGTATGTCGAAGAGCCGGATATTCGCGAAGCGCTCGCCTTCGCCGCACACCTGGCTCAGGGACACGAGATCCGGCTCGCGAGTTGATGCGCCTTCTTATCGACATGAACCTGACGCGCCTCGTTGGGTTCACTTTCTTCGGAATGCGGAGCACGAGGCGGTCCACTGGTCATCGGTCGGATCCAATTCCGCCAAGGATAGCGAAATCTGTGACTACGCCCGCGAATGTGGCTACGTACTTCTGACCAACGACTTGGATTTTCCTCAAATTCTTGCGCACACGAGGCAAGCTGCTCCTAGTGTCTTGCTCCTCCGTGGTGAACCGCTCGTACCAGAAAGACGTGGTTCCGCGCTTCTCGGCGCCCTTCAAGATTGCGAGGCGGAACTCAACTTGGGCGCCATCGTCACGCTCGACTGGTCGGATAAGCCGCGCGCCAGAGTGTTGCCGCTTCGATAAGCTGACCTACTACTGAAAGTTCCATAGGAGGATCGAGCGGCCGATCTTCGCTTGCGGGTGGCTGTCCGGCCACGAGGGCACGCCAAAAATCTTCCAGACGCTCACACTCACGGCATTCCAGCCGGGGGACGGGCGCGCCGGGTCGCCGGGACGCATTTCGGGAAATGCGTGACCGGCCAGCGTGCCGTAGGTGCGGTTGAAGGGGACGAAAGTCACTTCCGTGGCATGGGTCCGTTCCAGAAATGCGGCCAGGCGTTTCATGTCCTGACCCCAGTCGAGGTCGGAATCGGCAAGGAAATTCTCGGGGTGAGCGCCGGCGAGCTCGTTGGTGTAGGAAAGATAGTCGGGATGCTGCAGGGCGCCGGATGCCACGTGCCAGAGCAACAGCGCGACGACGATCCAGCGAGCCAGGCGGTGCCGCAGCAACGGGGCGGCGGCGATGCCACAGGCCACCGCGAGGCCAACATAGATGGGGAGAACGTGGCGAGTGCCGATGTTGATGCGGCTGGCGAAGGCGCACAGCAAAATGGCGAGAGAGAAGAGCACCGGCTGGGCGACGTTGCGGCGGAAGCAGAGGGCCAGCAGGAGCAGCATCGCCAGAGGCGTCTTCAACGCCAGCGCGGCCGGGTAGTAATACCAGAAGCCGGTGCTGCTGCGGGCGCCGAACAGGTAGGAGGCGTGTCCGGCGGCGTTGTGCGCCCATAGCGTCTGGAGACCGGTGAAGAATCGCGGCGCCGGCAGGCGCAGATGGAGATAGCCGACGCGCGCGAAGGAGAAACCGTAACCGAGCCAGACCACCGCGCAGGCAATCGCGAGGGCGGCGGCGAGCCCGTATGATGATGTGGCGCACGCACTCCTGCNNGAGTCTCGACACGGCACGCATGAGTGCGTGCGCCACGTTATAGAGCTTCCCGCGGTGCATCAGCGGCAGAGCGGCGGCGAGGAAAACGATCGAGGAGAATTTCGAAAGAGCGGCGAGGCCCAGGCAAACGCCGAATAGGATGGTGCGCTTGCGATCGGGAACTTCGGCCCATAGCAATGACGCAAAGGCGGCGGAGCCGGCAAAAGCCACGGCGGCCATGTCGGTCGTGATCAGGCCGGAATGCGCCAGCACCGGCGGCAGCGTGGTGAAGAGCAGCGTTGCGATCAGCGCCGCGTGTGGGCCGGCGGCGCGTCGAGCCCATAGGAACACCACGGCCGAAGCGATCCAGAAGAACGGCAGAATTCCGGCGCGGCCCAGCGCCAGCGTGCGGTCGTAGTGGGCGTCGCGGCCCAGGATGCGGTAGCCCTCGTGGTAGGAATCGGGGCCGGGATGAAACCGCTCGCCCGAAAAGAACGGGCCGAGCGCGCCGAAGACGCGGGCCAGAGGCGGGTGCTGGTCTTCATAGAAATACCGGCCGGTGGAGAGATACTCCATGCCGGCGGCCAGGTGGTCGGGCTCGTCGATGGTGTGGTTGAAGACGGTGTAGGTGGAAACGATACGCGCCGACCCGGCGAGGACCAGGAGTATGGCGAGAAGCACGGCCCGGCGGGTTGGCGAGTGGGGCTGCAAAGTGACAGCATAGCTCACGCCAGGGTGGCGGCACTGCGTACACTGGAGAGAATGGCCCAGATTTACCTGTGCTTCCTGTGGCACATGCACCAGCCTTTTTACAAGGACCTGATCACCGGCGAGTACAAACTGCCGTGGACCCGCATGCACGCGCTCAAAGACTATTACGGGATGGCGCGCATCCTCGAAGAATTTCCGGAAGTGCGGCAGACGTTCAATCTGGTGCCTTCGATGATGGCGCAGGTGGCCGAATACGCCGCCGGCGAGGCGGCCGACCCATTTCTCGAGATGGCGCTCAAACCGGCCGAAGAGTTGGACGATGCCGGCCGCGCTTTCCTGCTGCGGCATTCCTTTTACTCCGACCCGGACCACATGATCCGTCGCTATGCGCGCTACGGCGAGTTGTTCGATGCCTGGCAGGCGCAGAAGAATTCGGGCGGGCCCAGCCAGTTCAGCGCCCAGGATTTTCGCGATGTGCAGATGTGGTCGCAGATTGCGTGGTTCGACGAGGAGTTCCAGGCGCAGGATCCGGAAGTGCGCGAATGGGTGGAACGCGGGCGCGGCTTCACGCTGCAGGACCAACGGCGCATGGGAGAAAAGCAGCGCGAGATCGTGGGCCGTGTGCTGCCCATCTATAAAAAGCTGGCCGGCACCGGTCAGATCGAGATCTCGACCACGCCGTATTATCACCCCATCCTGCCGCTGCTGTGCGATTCCAATATCGCGAGCGTCTCTCATCCGGATGTGCCGCTGCCGCCGCGGTTTCGCTACCCCGACGACGCGCGCCGCCAACTGGCTCTGGCGCGCGATTACTGCGCCGGCCATTTCGGCGTCGCGCCGGTGGGGCTGTGGCCGTCGGAAGGTTCGGTATCCGACGAGGCCTTCACCATCGCCTCCGAATTGGGTTTTGAGTGGGCCGCCACCGATAGCGGCGTGTTGAACCGCACGCTGGGCCATTCGGTGGGCGTGGATGGGCTCTACCGGCCGTACCAATGGCGCCAATCGCAACGCACGCTGGGCGTGTTGTTTCGCGATCATTTCCTGAGCGACCTGATCGGCTTCGTTTATTCCCGCATGGATGCCGCGCCGGCGGCGGAGGATTTTCTGCGCCGCATCCGCGACAACTGCGCCGGCATTCTATCGGCCGGCCGCGACGCGCTGGTGCCCATCATCCTGGATGGCGAAAACGCCTGGGAATACTACCACCTCAACGGCCGCCCGTTTCTGCGCGAGTTGTACCGCCGCATTTCGGAAGACGGGCGCATGCGGGCCGTCACGGTGAGCGAGGCGCTTCGCCTGATGGCGCCGGAACCGCTGGATCACATTTTTCCGGGTTCGTGGATCGGCGCCAATTTCGACGTGTGGATCGGCGCCGAAGAGGATAATCATGCCTGGACGCAATTGTTGCGCGCCCGCCAGACCTTCGACGGCGCCGCCGCGGCCGTGCCGCAACCGCGGCGCGAGCGGGCGTTTGAAGAGTTGCTGATCGCCGAAGGCAGCGACTGGTGCTGGTGGTACGGGCCGGAGCACGAATCCACCAACCGCCCCGAGTTTGACGAGCTCTTTCGCAACCACCTGGCCAACGTCTACCGCTTCCTCAACCTGGCGCCGCCCGAAGAATTGTCGCGCCCTATCCTGAAGATCTCGGTGCCGGAGGTGCGCATCGCGCCGTCCGGTCCCATTCACCCCTCGATC
This sequence comes from Bryobacterales bacterium, assembly GCA_003167255.1. GTDB lineage: Bacteria > Acidobacteriota > Terriglobia > Bryobacterales > Bryobacteraceae > PALSA-129. The sequence continues at coordinate 6,480 of PMTR01000013.1, read as the reverse complement.
GACGGCCAGGTGACTTCGTACTTCGAGTGGCTGGGCGCCGGCGTCTGCCATGTGGACGAACGGTCGGGCTCCATGCACGGCAAGAAGTTCGTCGTCCACGAAGTCCAGTTCGGAAGCGATGGTACGAATCTTTTTCTGCGGGTGGATTTCGATTCCACTTACCAGGAAGAAGTATCGGGGATGGAAGCCCGGTTCACTCTGGAGTCGCTGCAGGAGGCGCAGGTCACCCGCCTGACCATCGTGCTCGGCGCCGGCTCCGCGCGCGCCGTGGAACCGCTGGAGCCTCCCATCGAATGCGCGTTGGGCCGCGTGCTCGAAGCGCGCATCCCGCTGGCGGCAATCGGAGTTGGCGCCGGTGCGGGGCTGCGTTTCCAGTTCTCGCTCTGGCAGGGCGGCCTGCCGATCGACGCCGTCCCGCAGCAGGGCTGGATCGAGATGCGCACTACCGACCCGGTGGAGATGGCCGGGTAAGGCGGCGTACGTCGAACTTCTGAAGCTGCTGAAGAAGCCCGAAAAAAGCATATCGAGCCGCCGATGAACACAGATGAACGCCGATGAACCAATTCGTTTCAATCCGCGTTCATCGGCGGCCAATTATGTCTTGGCTGTTTTCAGCAGCCTCTTCTGGTAGACTAAATGAAGTTATGGCAATTCCGAACGTGAAGCGGTTCCGGCCTTTCTGCCCGACCTGCGACGACAATTTCACCCTGATGGCCGTCCTGCCGAGGGACGCCGATGTCGATAAGTACCTGACGGACGCGGTGGCGCGTCACGATCACAAGGCTTTTCAGGAAGCCAAGACATCGCACGTCAAGGTGCGCGTCGGCCAACAGAAGCAGAAGAAGGCGAAGTAGTTACATCCGGCTTTGCAGACTGCGCAGGGCCCGCAATCCTTCTTGCGCGACCTGGGGATCGGTGTCTTTGCTCAGCCTCTGCAAGACGTCGAGGCTGGACTTGTCTCCGCTGATGGCCAGCACCCGCGCGAGGCCGATTTTCTCATCCCGCGTGCCGCTGCCAATCGGTGCGTAGAGCGCCTGCCGGATGGCAGGGTCGCGCGCCAGTTCGGTTAGAAACGGGAGGGCCACGCCGGTGTACGCCGCCGAATTCAAATTGTTGATGAGGTAACGTAGCGGGCTGAATTCGCTCAACCCGGTTTTGCCGAGCATCACCTGGGCGAAGGCCAGCGAGAGCCGCGGCGAGGCCTTCTGTTCGTCTTTCCACGCCTTTTCGAGCATCGGCAGATCGGCCATGTTGCGCAGGCGCGCAAAGCCCTCGGCGGCGGCGGCGCGCAGGCGGTCGTCCTTGTCGTGCAGGTATTGCGTGTAGAGCGCGCGGCTTTGCTCCACGGGCAGCATGGCGATGGCGGTGAGCGCCTCACGCTTGACCTTGGGGTCGCGGGCGCGGTTCAGGGCATCCACCAGGTCGGGCACGGCGGCCTTGTCGAGGAGCACGCCCACCGTCTGGATGGCCGCGATCTGCACTTTGGGATCGAGGTCGTGCAGGCGGAATGCCACGCGCGGTCCGGCCGACTCGTCGCGAATCTTCTGCAACGCGACCAGCGATTCGTAGATCAGGTCAGTGTCCTTGGAGTGGACGCCTTCCACCAGTTGTTCGACGGCTGCCTTGCCGCGCAGAATCCCGACGGCGTGCGCCGCGTTGGCGCGCGATTCCAGGCTGGCGCCGCCGGTCACGAGTTGCGCCAGGGCGGAGATCACTTCCGGACGCACCTGGACGAAGGGATCGATCATCAGGTCATTGGTGTCGGTGAACTTGCTGCGGATGCTGGTGGCCACGCGCCGCACGGTCGAGGCGACGACGCCCTTCACGTAGCCGGGCGAATAAAAATTCACCAACCCGTCGGTGGCCAGCAGTTGGATTTCGGGGTCGTTATCCCGAGTCGCCTGGATCAGCGGGTCGATGCACCGCGGCAAGTCGATATCGATGAGTTCGCGGACGGCCTGGTTGCGCACATCGCTCGACGGGTTCTTGAGAAATTCCTGCAGCTTGGGGATGGCTGCCGAGCCGGCTTTAGCCGCTTCGCGCACGTCTTTCGGTTTGGCCACCTGCGCCGTGAGTGGGCAGAGCGCGGCCAGCGCGAGCAATGCGATGGGGATGATGCGCATAATTCTATGCTAGCGTGTTCCGAGGCGGGTAAACCGAAGACTTCACCGCTGAGACGCAGCGACGCGGAGAAAACCAAAAACAAAAATCAAAGCAGGGAGCGAGGAGGAAGCAGGCTGATACGGCTTCCTCCTCAATTCCTTTTTGTCCTTCTTCTTGCTTTTCTCAGCGTCTCTGCGTCTCCGCGGTGAAATCTTTTTGCCGCACGAATTCCACTTCCACACGGCGATCGATGAGGCCCGCTTCGAAGCCCAGGTCGAGCAGTTTCTGCGCGGCTTTGGGCACCACCTCGCCGGCGTCGAGGGTGTAGTGGTTGACGTACATCCCCACGAATTTCTCCGCCAGGCGCGGCTCCATGTCGCGTGCGAACTGCATGGCATATTCCAGCGCCTCGTCGTGGTTGTCCAGCGCGTACTGAATGCTTTCGCGCATCAACCGGCAGCACTCGCTCTGCACGTCGGCATCGAGCGATCGCAGCAACACGTTGGCGCCCAGCGGCAGGGGCAGATCGTAGGTGTTCTTGAACCATCGGCCCAGGTCTGCGATGCGGTGGAAGCCTTCACGGTCGAAGGTCAATTGCGCTTCGTGGATGATCAGGCCGGCATCGACGGTGTGCTCGCGCACCGCGTCGGTGATCTTGTCGAAGGGAGTTACCACGGGTTCGAAATCCGGCTGAAACAGTTTACAGGCCAGGTAGGCGGTGGTGAGCAGGCCGGGGACGGCGATGCGTTTGCCTTTGATCTCTTCCGGCTCCATCGGCTTGGCCGCGATGATCATCGGGCCATAGCCGTCGCCGATGCTGGAGCCGCTGGCCATCAGCACGTACTTATCCGCCACGTAGGGATACGCGTGATAAGAAATGGCGCTCAAATCATAAAGGCCTTCTCTGGCCTTCCGGTTTAACGTCTCGATATCTTCGAGCACGTGCCGGAACGAAACCCTGGACGAACGGACTTTCTTGGTTGCCAGTCCATAGAACATGAATGCGTCGTCGGAATCAGGGCTGTGGGCGCTGACGATCTCCCGGGATTCAACCGATGTCATAAGAAATGGGATGAGACTCCACCCAGTTTACACTACGGCGCGTCATCGCCCATCACGGAACAGAGAAAAACCGTGTGACAAAAGAGAAAAGGGCGGTCATCCAACAGCGTGTGAACCCGGAAACTTCGTTCGCGATCATCCGAATTGCGCATCACGCGCCAAGCCCGGGTCAAGCCGCGGGCACTCTGGAATCCGATCGCTCAAACTCTCCGTACTGTCTGTCCACTAGCCGAGGATGAGGCCGCCCCCACCTTCGTCCGGTTCTATCTGGCACCTCCCGCCAGCCCGTGTGGGCCAGCCTTGAAACGCCGTCGGAATCAGTGAAACCGGCTTGATTCCAACTACAGTTTGCGCCGGGTTGGTATTCTTGTCAAGAGATCTTCTGGTACCGGGTGTAAAGGAAATTCCCTTAGATCGGATGCTATCGTGTTTCGAAACTTTTTTCCTAAAAAGCCGGCAGCGCTCAGGGGGGCCCCGCCGGTGCGGCGGATGAAAACCTACTCGGCGCAAAGCGGATACGTGTATCAGTACTATTACGAAGGTCATCGCCCGTTCCGCTCGACCGGGGAAAGCGGCTCCGAGTTCGTGTTTAAGATCTCGGCCGACCGTAAGATCTGGAGCGAGGCCAGCGTGCATGTCAGCGACCAATCCGTCGCGCATTGGGAACGGTCCCACGCGCGCGAGCTCTCGAACAACGAGCGCTATGCCATCGCCAAGATGACGCTCTTCCAGGCCTTCGATGACCGCGCCAATCCCGGCCTCATGAAAGACGCCGTGTGCGTGCGTCCCGCCGATGTCGAAGCCATCGTCGAAACGCTCGACTTGTAGCGCCGGGCTTGGTGGGGCAGGATGGAATCGTGCGCGCCGGTTGGCAACCGGCGCTGTGCGGCCATCTGCATAAGGCCGGCCGGCGGGTTACCAACCCGCCGCAGGTTGCCAACCTGCCCCACAACTTCCCGTGCGATAGATGCCAGAATGAATAGTTCGAATGAAGCATTCGTCTGACCGCTGGGCGCCGGCCGCCGATGCCGTCGATCCCCAATCCATTCCGCGCCACCGATTATCGACCGGCGCGCACATGCCCGCGATCGGGCTTGGAACGTTCGGCTCCGACAGCGTCTCCGCCGCCGCTGTGGCCGAAGCCGTTCGTGGCGCGGCCGCGGTGGGCTATCGCCACTTCGACTGCGCCTCGGTCTACGGCAACCAGGCGGAGATCGGCCGCGCGCTCCGCGACATCCGGGATGGCGGTGTCGGCCGCGACGAGTTGTGGATCACTTCCAAGCTGTGGAACGACCGCCACGGCGAAGACGACGTGATCCCCGATTGCCGCCGCACCCTGGCCGATCTGCAACTCGACTACCTGGATCTCTTTCTGGTTCACTGGCCCTTTCCCAATCATCACCCGCCGGGCTGTGACGTGAGCGCGCGCAACCAGTCCGCGCAGCCTTACCTGCACCAGAGCTTTTTGAAAACCTGGCGCAAGATGGAGCAACTGGTGGACCTGGGTCTGGCGCGCCTCATAGGAACCTCCAACATGACCATTCCGAAACTGGCGCCGCTGCTCGACGACGCACGCATCCGGCCGGCGGTGAACCAGATGGAACTGCATCCGCATTTCCAGCAGCCGGAGTTGTTCCGCTTCGTCCTGGAGCACGGAATCCAGCCGGTGGGGTATTCCCCCATCGGCTCGCCCGGTCGCCCGGAACGCGACCGCACGCCCGAAGACACCGCGCCCACCGAGGATGCCGTGATTGTGAAGATCGCCCGCCGCCTGGGCGTCGATCCGGCGGTGGTGTGCATCCAGTGGGCCATCACGCGCGGCCAGATCCCGATTCCGTTTTCCACCCGGCGCAGCAACTACCTAGCCAACCTGCAAGGGGCCGCGGCGCCTCCGCTGACCGCCGCGGACATGCGTGACATTGCCGCCATCGACCGCAATTGCCGGCTCATCAAGGGGCAAGTCTTTTTGTGGAAAGACGGCCAGAGTTGGGAAGACCTGTGGGATCCCGACGGGCGAATCACGCCTCCGTAACGAAAGGAACGGCAAACCATGAACCAGTCCATGCAAGGGGCGTTTCTGCCCGGCAACAGCACGGTGGAACTTCGCGAAGTGGCGGTTCCCGAGCCCGGCCACGGCGAAGTGTTGCTGCGAATGAAAGCCTCGACGATTTGCGGTTCCGATATCCGCTGCATTTACCACGAGCACCTGGGCAAAGGACCGGAAGGCTACCAGGGCGTGGTGGCCGGCCACGAACCCAGCGGGCAGATCGTGGCCGCGGGACCCGGATGCCGGCGCTTTGGCGAAGGCGACCGCGTGGTGGTTTATCACATCTCCGGCTGCGGGGTGTGCAACGATTGCCGCCGCGGCTACATGATTTCCTGCACCAGCGAACGGTATCGCCGCGCCTACGGCTGGCAGCGCGATGGCGGAATGGCGGCCTACCTGCTGGCCGAAGAGAAGGACCTGGTGGCGCTTCCCGATGAACTCACCTATGCCGATGGCGCGCAGGTGGCCTGCGGCTTCGGCACGGTCTACGAAGGCTTGCGGAAGATCGGCATCTCGGGCGACGACGCCGTGCTGATTACCGGCCTCGGACCGGTGGGCCTGGCGGCCGCTGCGCTCTGCCGCAAAATGGGAGCGGAAAACATTATCGGCATCGACGTGATTCCCGAACGCCTCGAACTCGCGCGGAAGCTCGGACTGTGCGACGTGGTGCTGCCGTCGGGCCCGGACAACGCCGCCCAGGTCCGCGATCTCACCGGAGGCCGCGGTGTGGAGCGCGCCATTGATTGCTCCGCCAACGACGGTGCTCGCGCCGCGGCCATCCGCGCCACGCGCAAGTGGGGTCGCATCGTTTTTCTCGGTGAAGGCGGCCGCGTGGAATTCAACCCTTCGCCCGACATCATCCACGATCAAAAAACCATCTTCGGTTCGTGGGTCACTTCCACCTGGCTGATGGAAGAATTAGTAGAGCGGCTGGTTCGCTGGAATCTGCACCCGGCGGATTTGATCACGCACCGTTTCGCACTGGACCAGGTGGGGGAAGCATACCGGTTGATGGGTTCCGGCCGCTGTGGCAAAGTGGCAGTGTGCTTTGACGAGGAGCTGGGAGTTAGGAGTGAGAAGTTAGGAGTCAGGAGTTAGGAGTCAGGAATTAGGAATTCACCGCGGAGACGCAGAGACGCGGAGAAAAGACACGTGTGGCGTGAGATCGATGGGAAATACAAGAGGCGTTGCGGCGGCCGGGGCTCTCGGAATTTTCGCCGGGCGTGTCTCCGGATTCTCTCGGACACTATTACGGGGCGGCCGCCAAT
>PMTR01000151.1 GCA_003167255.1 Bryobacterales bacterium | reverse complement strand
GGGCTAGGGTTACGGCAGAATCGTCGCGCGCTGCGAAGAATTTGAAGAGGTGTAATACAGAGCGGCGGAGCCGCAACCAATAGTGAGATACGCCAAGCGTCGACACGAGTGTCGACACGGCACGCACGAGTGCGTGCGCCACTTCACTGGGCCACATGTGAGAACTGCCGGCTAGTTCCCGTTGTACTCCTGACTCCTGACTTCCAAATCCCGCAGGGATTTCAAGGGCAAAGCCCTTGGCTAGTCTTCCAGAATCACGTGAGCCATCCCCATCTCGCTCGTGTGCGTCATCGACAGCGCCACATTGCGCACGCTCAGCTTCGCCGCCACTTGCGCCGCCACGCCGTGAAACCGCAAGGTCGGTTTCCCCGAGGGCAGATTCGCCACTTCGAAATCCTGCCAGCGTATGCCGTGCCTCCAGCCCGTCCCGATGGCTTTCATGCCAGCTTCCTTGGCCGCAAACCGCGCCGCGTAGCGCTCGAACTTATTGGCTTTCCGCTCCACGTAGGCGATCTCCGCAGGCGTATAGATGCGTTCGATAAAGCGCGCTCCGAAACGCGCGATCGATTCGCGAATCCGCGGGACCTCGCACAGATCCACTCCCGTGCCGACGATCATTTCAACTCCGCCCCCGATGTCGTGATGGTCAGGCGTCCGTGCTTCACGCCCTTGGTGCTGATGAGCACGCCGGCCACCTTCCGCACGTCCGCCGATTTGCCCCGCACCACCAGCACCTCCAGGCAATGGTCGTGGTCCAGGTGGACGTGCAGCGTGGAAAGAATCGCGCGGTGAAAATCGTGCTGGATCGAGACCAGCTTCTCATTCAGCCGCCGCACATGATGGTCGTAAACCAGCGTCACCGTCCCCACCACCTGGCTCTCCGGCGATTCCCAGGTCTGCTCCACCAGTTCGTCGCGAATCAGGTCGCGAAATGCCTCCGACCGGTTAGTATAACCGCGCTGCCCGATCAGGCGGTCGAACTTCTCCAGCAGACGGGTATCGATTGCCACGCCGATCCGGCTCAAGCCGCTCATGCGTACACATGGTAGCACCGGCGGGATTTGGCTCACCCGGTGGCACGTTTTTACCACTCGTGCTACCGTGTTGCGTAGGCGTGCATATCTACGACGGATTCCTCTCAACACCGGTCTGGGTAGCCATGGACGTCGCCGCGGCGCCCGCCGTCGGCTACATGGTGCGCCGCGCCCAACGCCAGTTCGAAGAGAGCCGCATCCCGCTGCTTGGTGTGATGGGCGCGTTTGTTTTCGCCGCCCAGATGATCAACTTCCCCGTGGGTATCGGAACCTCCGGCCACCTGGTGGGCGGCGCGCTGCTGGCTTGCACGCTGGGCCCCGCGGCCGCCGGTGTGGTGCTGTGCGCCATCATTGCCATCCAGGCGCTGGTGTTTCAGGATGGCGGAATTCTGGCGCTCGGGCCCAACCTCATCAACATGGCAATCCTCGGAGTCCTGGCCGGCTATCTGCCCTATTACCTGTGGGGCGGCACGCCGTGGAGGAGAGTCGCCATCTTCGCCGGCGGCGCGCTTTCCGTGATGGTGAGCGCCATAATGGCCCTGGCGGAGTTGCTGATCTCGGGCGTGCCGATGTCGCGCTCGGTGGTGGGCGTCTCCCTGACGCTGTTCCTGGTCTCCGCGCTGCTCGAAGGAGCCATCACGCTGGCCGTCGTCCAGGCGCTCGAAGCCATCCAGCCGGGTTTCGTCCGGCAGCCGGCGGCCGGCCGCTCCTTCGCTCGCGGCGCGCTCGGACTCGCAGCCGTGGTGTTGGCCGCGGTGGGCTTCCTGTTTGCCTCCACCGCTCCGGACGGCATCGAATCGCTGGGACACACCACCGGCATGGACCACGTCCGCCGCCTCTTCACCACGCCGCTGGCAGGCTACCAACTGGCCTTGGCCGGCGAACCCTGGCTGCGCAAAACGGCCGCCGGCCTGGCGGGCATTGCGATCGTCTATGGCGCCTGCCTGCTGATCGGCCGCAGCGTCGCCCGCCGCGGGAGGGCCTGAATTGCATCACGTCGTGCTGGAACGCTGGAGCCGCGGCGCAAGCCCGCTGCATCGCCGCGATCCGCGCGCCAAGTTCGCCGCCCTGCTGGTTTTCCTGGTGGTGCTGGCCACCGCGCACCGCGCGCTGCCGCTGCTGGCAGGCGCATTTCTGTTGCTGCTCGGCGGCACGCTGGTGTGGGCGCGCGTGCCGCTGGCGGGCGCCTTCCGCCGCGCCGCCCTGGTGCTGCCCTTCACCTTGCTCGCGGGCGCGGTCTGCTGGTTGGGCGGCGACCCCGCGCGCGGCGTCGGCCTGGTGCTGAAAAGCTATCTCTCCGCTCTGGCCGTGCTGACCGTGGTCTCTACCACGCCGCTGCCTTTGCTGTTGCGCGGCCTCGAACTGGTGGGCGCCCCACGCTTCCTATTGATGGTCGCGCAGTTTCTGTATCGCTACCTGTTCGTGATCTCCGAAGAGGCCCAGCATATGCGAAGTGCGGCCGCGTCGCGTGGATTCGGGCGGCGGTCCGGCGGCTTTCGCGCCGCCGCGGGAGCCTTGGCGGTGCTGTTCGCGCGTTCCTATGCGCGCGCCGCGGACATCCACCGCGCCATGCTGGCGCGCGCCTTCCCCGGCCGCTTTCATACCCTGGGCACCCTTCGTTTCCGAGTCGCCGACGCCGCCTTCCTGGCGCTCGCCGCCCTGGCGCCGGCCCTCATACGCGCCGCCATCGAGAGGCTCGCCTGATGCCGCGCCTGATCGAAGTCCGCAACCTGCGCTTTCACTATGAAGACGGCACGCCTGCTCTCCGCGGCGTCGACTTCCACCTCGATCTCGGCGAATCCGTGGCCCTGCTGGGCTCGAACGGAAGCGGCAAGACCACCTTCGTCATGCACCTGAACGGCCTGCTTTCGGGCGAGGGCAGCGTCGAGGTGTGCGGGCTGCGCGTCGAGAAAGCTAATCTGCCGGCCATCCGGCGCAAAATCGGCATGGTTTTCCAGGACTCCGAAAGCCAGCTCTTCATGCCGACCGTGCTGGAGGATGTGGCTTTTGGCCCGCTCAATCTCGGCATGACGCGCGAGGATGCCGCCTCCGCCGCTCGCGCCGCGCTCGAAACCGTGACCATGGCCGCCGCCATCCACCGGGCTCCTTACCACCTGAGCGCCGGTGAAAAGAAGAGAGTTGCCATTGCCGGGATACTGGCGATGAACCCCGAAATCCTGGTGCTCGATGAACCTACGACTTTCCTCGATCCTCCCGGCCAGCGCGCGCTCGCCGAACTGCTGGCCCGCTTGCCGCAGGCCAAGGTACTGGTGACGCACGATGCCGCCCTGGCGCGCTCTCTGTGCACGCGCGCGGTCTTTTTTCAGGACGGCCTGGTCGCGGCTGAGGGCCCGGTCGGAGAAATCGTAAATCGTTTTGGCTGGGACTTCGCGGGCGAGCCGAGTAAGTCGGCCCAGTAATCCTGACATCAAGACGTGGCGCTACCGGGAAACCGCTCGCTGACGTTCACGGCTCCGCGAGCCACGACCGTAAGGGAGTGGTTTCCCGTAACTCTCGCCGGCCTAGCCCTTGCCTTCCGCGGCGCGCTTGTGATACTCCGCCCACCGCTTCTTTTGCGCAGCGGCGATGCGCTTACGCGCGGCGGCGCTCATCTTGCGCCTGGCCGGCGCCTTCTCCACGTTTCCAGCCGCTGCTGGTGCGCTCTTCCCTTTCAATTCGGCTCTAATCTCGCGGATCTTGTCTTCGATCTTATTCCGCTCTATCTCATAGCCGGCCAGCGCCATTTGTAAGGTCATCTGGTCGATCGTTCTTGTTCCTCGTGGCATGACATCCTTTCCGCCGGATAATATAACATGATTTAAGGACCGCGCCAGCATGTCTATCTTATTAGTTACTGGGCAATGATGTAAACTCCATGAGACTGCTAATCCAAAGAGTAATAGAAGCCCGCGTAACCGTGAGCAACGATACCGTGGGATCCATCCGGAAGGGGTTGTTGGTGCTTCTGGGAATCTCCCACGCCGACACCACCGCCGACGCCGATCGCCTGCTGGAAAAACTCCTCACCCTGCGCATCTTCCCCGACGACGCCGGAAAAATGAACCGCAATGTCGCGGAGTCCGGCGGCGCGCTATTGATCGTTTCCCAATTCACGCTGTACGGAGACTGCCGCAAGGGACGGCGGCCCAGCTTCGACCAGGCCGCGCCCCCCGAGCAGGCACAAGCCCTCTATCAGTATTTTGCGGAAGCCGCGCGAAAAGGCCCAGTTCCCGTGGAAACCGGCGTCTTCCAGGCCATGATGCAGGTTCACCTGGTGAACGACGGCCCGGTCACCATCCTCATCGATTCCGACGACCTGAAGAGATGAGGCCGCCTTAGCCGTGGGGCGGGCAATTTTGCCCGCAGCCGGCTTCAGACGGCTTCTCCGTGCTGAAAGAGATCCCTCGCACCCGGCAAGCGCCGGCTGAAAGCCGGCGGCAGCCAGGATTGGCTGCCCCACTTACTGCCGGCCGCTGTACCTTTCGTACAGCCGCACCTGCTTGTTGGACAAGGTGATCTCCTTGCCGTTGATGAACAGGTGCCGGATCTGGGTCCGGACGTCCATGGGATCGCCGTCGGTGATCAGCAGATCGGCGTACTTGCCTTTTTCCACCGATCCTAACTTATCGCCCGCGCCCCAAATCTCCGCCGGGTTGATGGTGAGCGCTTTCAGCGCTTCGTCGTGAGGAAGTCCGTATGCTACCGCGGTCGCCGCCTGATACGGCAGGTCGCGGACGAACTCGTTGGTGAAGGTGCCCAGGGCGAATTTCACTCCGGCCTTGTACGCTTCAAACGGCTGGGTGAATGCCTGGTCGTATTCGGCATCCTCGTTATCCGGCAAGGCCAATACGCGCCCTAGAATCACGGGGATGTTCTTGGCTTTGAGTTCCGGCCCGGCCTTGGCGATCTCGCGCGGCTGCAGAATCACGATCTTGACGTTCTGCTTTTCGGCCCACGCGATGGCGTCGTGAATGGTGTTGGCGCGCGCCGCCGATACCGCCAGCGGCATCTTGCCCTCGAGCACCGGAATCATGGCGTCGAACTTCAGGTCGGGGTGAAAACCGGGCAGGTGCGCGGCTTTGGCTTTCTGATATTTGCGCGCGTCGTCGAAGAAGGTGTTGAGCTTGGCGATCTGGTCCAGAACAGCACGTTGCGCGTTCCCGGCCGCTCCAACAGCGCCCGGGAGCATGTCCTGCATATCCGCCGGCATTCCGCCGCCACCGCCGCGGCCGCCGCGGCCGCCCGCGCTCGGAAAGTTCAGGCACATGGCCACCGAGCGGTTGATCTCCATCTCTTCCCACGTCCAGCCGTCGGTATGCAGCAGCGCAGCCTGGCCCGAAATCAACTGGCCGCCGGTGCCGCCGCGTCCACCCAGCGAGGGGAACGTGACCGCGCCGGTGATGCCGTTCACGCGCACCACGCCGAAATGTTCGCTGTCGGGGTTCACCGCCGACAGCGCGCGCAGTTGCGGCATGAAGTCGCCGATCTCACCCGTGTCTACGCTTTCACGGATGGATTCAATCTCTTCGAGCCCCAAGTCGGTAGCCGAATCGATCATCCCCGGATACACGCGCAGGCCCTTGACGTCCAGCACCATGGCGCCCTTGGGGGCCACAATCTTGGCTCCCATATCGAGGATCTTGCCATCCTGAATCAGCAGCGAAATCCCCTTGATGGGGGCGCTGTTGATCGGATAGACATCGGCGTTCTGGATCAGGACGACGTCGCCCGCCGCAAAAGCGGCTACCGCGCTCGCCATCAGAATTCCCAGGATTTTCATTGGTTCGGCCTCCTCACAGGCTGCGTTCTTTGCTGGCTCGCCTTCTCTTTATCGATGAGCCTTTTCTTCTCGGCTTCTTTGGCGGCCTGCGCGACCAGTTCCTTGTCGCGGTCGAAATAGACCGTTCCATCGATCAGCACTTTCTGCACTTTGGCGAAGTCCGAAAGCGGGAAGCCGTCATAGAGCACCAGGTCGGCGTCTTTGCCCACCTCGATTGAGCCGACGGTCTTATCGATTCCCAACTGCTTGGCCGGGTTCAGCGTGACCATGGCCAGCGCCTCGGTTTCGGTGGCGCCGCCGTACTTCATGGCCTTGCCGGCTTCGGTGTTCAGGTGGCGCATCAACTCGGCGTCGTCGCTGTTCAGGCTGACCACGATGCCCTTCTTCATCATCAGGGTCGCATTGAACGGAATCGCGTCGATGGCTTCGATTTTGTACGCCCACCAGTCGCTGAAGGTGGATGCGCCGGCGCCATGCGCGGCAATCTCTTTGGCCACTTTGTAGCCTTCCAGAACATGCTGGAAGGTGCGGACCTTGAAGCCCACGTCGTCCGCCACGCGGATCATCATGAGAATCTCATCGGCGCGATAGCAGTGCACGTGTACGTAGCGTTTGTTCTCCAGCACTTCTTTGAGCGCTTGCAATTTGAGGTCGACGCGCGGGGCCAGAGGATGTTCGCCGCGCGCCACTAGGGCGTCATAGGCATCCCATTCGGCCTTGTAGCCCTTGGCATCGTTGAAAGCCTCGCGGATCACATCCTCTACACCCATGCGCGTGGCGGGATAGCGCGCCACCGGAACCGCGGTGCCGCGGCCGCCCTGCGGGTTGCCGGAGCGCTTCGGGTTTTCGCCCAGCGCGAACTTGATGCCCGGCGTAGCCCCCGCGAAGATCATTTCCTGCGCGCTCTTGCCCCACCGCATCTTGAGCGGCAGAGTCATCCCGCCGATGGCGTTGGCCGAACCGTGCAGAATGTTGGCCGTGGTCACGCCGCCCGCCAGCGCGCGGTAGATGGCGATGTCGTCCGGGTTGATGATGTCCCGGATGTTCACCATCGAGGAAACCGAAACGCTGCCTTCGTTGATGCCGCCGTCGCCGGCGATGTGCGAGTGGCAATCGATGATGCCGGGGATCAGGTACTGCCCGCCGGCGTCGATCACGGTGGCGCCCGCCGGCACCATCACCTTCTCGCCCACTTCGGCGATCTTGCCATCCTTCACTACTACCGAGCCCTTGAAGGTGCCCTTGCTGCCCACCGTCATGACGGTGGCGTTCTGAATGACGATGGTTTCCGCGCACAGCGGACCGAGCGTCACCAGGACTGCCAGTAATGTCTTTTTCATCGGTTTCCTCCCGGACCCGGATCGTCGGTCGACGCGCCACCGCGGCCGCCCGGCGCAGCGGTCTCCGCCGGCGTGTACTTCTTTCCGTCCACGAACACCATCACCACGGTGGTGCGGTCGTCGAAAATGTCTCCCTTGGTCAGCACCAGGTTGGCGATCTTACCCTTCTCGATGCTGCCCACGCGATCGGCCACGCCGTAGATTTCGGCCGGCGAGAGCGTCAGCGCGCGCAACGCGTCTTCCCGCGACAGCCCGTTGTCGATGGCCTTTTTCACGGCGCGCTGGAAATCGCGCGGCGCATCCAGGCCGTCGGCGTAGAGGGCATATTTGATACCGGCTTTCTGGAGCACGGCCGGCGCCGTGGGGGCCTTGTCGCGCTGTTCGAGCATGCGCAGCGTATCGGTATCCTCGGCGTCCGGCGAGCGGACCGGAGCGGTGGGCCACTTCAGGCTCAGCAGCACTGTGGCATTGGCCTTCTTCAAGAGATCGGCCGCTTCCGGAAGATAGGCGTCGCGCGCGCCGTAGAGAATCATCGGCTGTTTCAACTCGGCGCCGAAGCGCAGCATGCGGTCGATCTCCACCAGGCGATTGGCCGGAAGCAGAATCCGCTTGGAGGCCAGCACGCCTTCGAGCGCCCGGTCATACTCCGGCCTCTGCATCCCGCGCGGGTCCTTGGCGTAAGCTTCCTTCACCAGCCGGTAGTGATCGGCATCCAGATAGACTTGCCGGACGTAGGCGATGATGCCCATCAGCGAGCTGGGAAATCCGCCGCCACCGCCGCCGCCACCGCCAAAGCCGCCGCCGCGTCCCATCGCGATGTACTGCCCGGCGGCCGGGACCAGAATCATTTCCGCGGCCTTCTCGCCCGATACCAGGTCGATGATGGAGCCTTGCCCGCCGAAAATGCCGCGCGTCGGGAACGTCACCGCAGTGGTGAACCCGGCGCCGCGAACCGTCTCGACACGCCGGTCGCCCGCCTGGATTTCATCCGCCGCCAGAAGCCAACTGGTGGTCTGCGGCCGGTCTTCCGGTCCCCAAGAGCGTTCCGCGGGAGCCGCCTGGGCTGCCGGAGCGGTTGGCGTCGCCGGCGTCGCAGGAGTGCCGCGTCCGCCGCGTCCGCCGCCCGCGGCAGCCGCCGCCGGTGCTGCGCCCGCAATGCCGACGGTGCTCAGCCCATCGATCAAGCCCGGATAGACGGTCATGCCTTCCCCGTCCACCACCCAGGCATCGGCCGGGACCGCCACATTCTCACCGACGGCATCGATCAAGCCGCCGCGAATGATCACCGTGCCCTTGGCGATCACCGCGCCGCTCACCGTCACAATTTTTGCGTTGCGGATCGCGACGGTCGAGGGAACCTCGGCGACGGCCGATGCGCACAACACAAGAAACGCGCTCAATAGTAGTTTCTTCATAAGGCAATGCCGGTATTATATAGCGTTTGGTACGTAGGGAGTAATGGCGCAAAAGGGCGCCCGCAGGTTACGGTGGTGCGCTATCTGTGGGGCCCGCTGCTGTGGCGTTTGGACCGCAAATCAGCAGCGGGGTTTAGGCGCAAGCCGACGGCCGCAGTGGGTCAGTTGCTTCCCGCCGCCAATTCGGCGGCGTAAGCGTACACGGCAAGGAAATCATCCGGTTGGAGCTGGGGATAATCGGCCAGGATTTGCTGCTGGGATGCTCCGCTGGAGAGCCACTCCAAAATCTCCTGAACGGTAATTCGGTGACCGCGAATGCACGGCTTCCCGAACCGCACGTCAGCATCGATCGTGATCCGCTCCAGGAGTGAATCATGGGCCGCCGGCATTTGTGTCTCCCTTAGGCCATTGTGTACCGGTAACGGGGAACGTTTAGGGCTAGCGGGCCATTGCCCGGCGCAGCCAGCCGCAGCGAGCCGTTTAGGGGGCTGCTGAAAAAATGCGACAAGAGCATTCTGAGCCGCCGATGAACGCAGATAAAACGATTCTTTTCAATCCGTGTTTATCTGTGTTCATCGGCGGCCAGTATTGACTTGGCTTTTTTCAGCAAGCTCTTAGAGTTGAGACGATCAGGACCCCGCTTGCGCAGAGAGAGCAAATGGTTCCAAAATGGTTCCGTGAACATCACTGTCAAGAATATTCCCGAATCGGTCTATCGGGTGATGAAGCGAGAGGCGAAAAAGAAGAGGCGAAGTCTCAATGCCGAGATCATCCTGGCCCTGGAAACCGAGGCTGTCGAAGCGGAGCGGCGACGGCAATTGAGTAGCCTGCGGAAAGAATTGGACCGGTTTGCAGCCTCCCTGCCGCCACTCGATGAGAGTGTGCCGCTGATTCGCGGGGACCGGGAGCGATAGAGGTGCCGGACACATTCGTTCTGGATTGCAGTGTGGCGGCGAAATGGGTGTTGCCCGAGCCGGACCGCGCACCGGCCCTTGGATTGTTCGAGCGGTACGCCTCGGGCGAGGTTCTGCTGATCGCTCCCGATATTCTCCTGGCGGAATTCGCCAGCCTGGTTGCGAAGCGGAACCGCCGAAAAGAGATTTCGGCGGAGCAGGCTCACCAGGCCTTCTCGTTGATAACGAAATGTGCGCCTCGGCTATTCGACACGCGCCCGCGACTTTTCCGCGCTCTCGATCTGTCTCTGCAATACCAATTGTCCTTGTGGGATTGCGTTTATCTCGCGCTCGCCCTGGAGCACGACTGTCCGGTCCTCACCGCGGACCGCCGGCTCTTCCGGGCCGGCCGGGGCGGACATCCTTCTGTTCGACTGGTGAAATAACAGCTCCTCGACTGGCAAGCTTTCGAATCAGTTTTGGCGAGAGGTTCTGATCGAGGAGGATCCGCACTGGTCAACGGCCGCCGTAGGCGGTATCTGCCACATCGGCCGCGAAAGCATACACGGCCGCAAAGTCTTCTTTCTCCAGGCCTGGGTGTTCTTCCAGAATCTCTTCTTCTGTCATGCCGTGGGCCAACCAGCCAAGAACGTCGTTCACCGTAATCCGCATCCCGCGGATGCAGGGCTTACCGTCGCGCTTGTCGGACTCGATCGTGATGCGCGGGTGAACGGACATCATGTTTCGATTATCGCGCAAACCTCAATCATTTGCGGATTGCAAACTCCGGTCGGTCGTCGGCCCCCCGGAAACAATCCACTTTGGGATGTAACGCCGCGTACCCGTGGAAGTGAATCGTCCGCGCGGACAAACTGACCCACCGCCAAGCCGCCGCGCCGAGGTGACCCTCACAACCGCTTTATACTGGAATTTGCCCACACTCACACGCGTTCGCTATCGCGATGCCGGCGTCAATATCGACGAGGCCGATCGCGCGCTTTCCTCCATCAAGAAGCTGGCCCGGCAAACTTTCACCCGCGGCGTGCTCACCGACATCGGATCATTCGGCGCGGCATACCGCCTGACCGGCTTTCGCAAGCCCGTGCTGGTCAGCTCGGCCGACGGCGTCGGCACCAAGCTGAAAGTGGCCTTTCTCACCGGCCGCCACGACACCGTGGGTGAGGACCTGGTGAACCACTGCGTCAACGATATCGCCGTGCTGGGCGCCGTGCCGCTGTTCTTCCTGGATTACTTTGCGGTGGGCAAACTGCGGGCCGAAGTGGCCGCCGCGGTCGTCGCGGGAATCTCGCGGGGTTGCAAGCAAAACGGCTGCGCGCTGATCGGCGGCGAGACGGCCGAGATGCCCGGCCTGTATGCGGAGTCCGAGTATGACCTGGCGGGCTTCATTGTAGGCGCCGCCGAACAGTCGCAACTGATCACCGGCCGCCACGTTCGGGCTGGCGATATTCTGCTCGCGCTACCCTCCACCGGCCTGCACACCAACGGCTACTCGCTGGCGCGCAAACTGCTTTTCGAAACCGCCGGCTACGGTCCCAAAACGCTGCTGCCGGAAGTGGGCTCGACCGTGGGGGATGCGCTGATGGCGGTGCACCGCAGCTACCTGAAACCCATCCGCGCCCTGCTGGCCGCGGGCCTGTTGCGCGGCGCGGCCCACATCACCGGCGGCGGCATCACCGACAACACCCCGCGGGTCCTTCCCAAAGGCCTGGCCGCGGCCATCGACACCGGCGCCTGGCGCATTCCACCGATTTTCGAAGTGCTGCGCTCCATCGGCAACATCCCGCTGGACGATTACCGGCGCACCTTCAACCTTGGCGTGGGCATGATTTTCGTGGTTCCCGCGCGCTCCGCGGGCAAAGCCGAAATAGTGCTGCGCAAACTCGGCGAATCGCCGTTCCGCATCGGCCAGGTGACCGAACAAAAGCGCGGTCCAACACGCGTGGAGTACCGGTGAAGCGGCTTGGCATTCTGATCTCCGGACGCGGCTCGAACTTTGAAGCCATCGCCCGAAATATCGCCGCGGGTTCTATTCCGGCCGAGATCGCCGTGGTGATCGCCAACCGCCCGGAGGCGCGCGGCCTGGAAACCGCTCTGCACCTCGGCGTGAACGCCGTGTGTATTCCGTCGAAGGGTCTCGACCGCGAAATCTATGACCGCATGCTGCTGGAGGAACTGAGCAGGAATGCGGTCGACCTCGTTTGCCTGGCAGGCTACATGCGCCTGCTGAGCGCCACTTTCATTCGCCAGTTTCCCAACCGCATTCTGAATATCCACCCGTCGCTGCTGCCGTCCTTTCCGGGCCTGGACGCACAGCACCAGGCGCTCGATCACGGAGTCAAGATCAGCGGCTGCACCGTGCACTTCGTGGACGAGGGGCTGGACGCCGGGCCCATTATTCTGCAATCCGCGGTGGAGGTGCTGGACGGCGACACCGCCGAAACGCTCTCGGCCCGCATCCTGCGGGAAGAGCACCGGATCTATTCGGAAGCCATCCGGCTGGTGCTCGGCGGCAACTACCGGATGGAAGGCCGCCGGGTCATGCTGACTTGAGGCCGTCGCTGGACCGCTGCTCGCGCATCGCCAGGAATTGAGAAATCAGCATGGGCGGACCGGGTCCGGTGACCATCTGACGCTCGACGGCCCGCGTGTACTGGCGCAGAATGTCGAAGCGGCGCCGCCGGTCCAGTTGGCAATTCTCCATATCCATCAGGATTTCCATTTCCCAGGGCTGGAACGAATTGCGGGCGATGACGCCGCGCACCACTTCCCCCATGAGCCGTTTGAAGCGATTGAGCATCAGCTCCAGCTCGACCAGATCGTCTGCCGCCATTCTGATCCGGATATCGGCGGCTCGGAGGGAAAGGATTAGCCGGGGCCGACCGACCCAGGTTGGGGTCGGTTTTTGCCAAAAACAAAGGAGTTAGTCTATAAAACCGGCCCAGGTTGGGTCACTTTTGTGGGGGCGATGGTTCCGCATTGACTTTCACCAGGATGAAAGTCAGGTCGTCGTATTGTGACGCGTTATCCATCCAATCCTTCAGCTCACTCGCGATCATCGATGCCATTTCACCCACCGGCAGATAAGCCGACCGGCGCAACAAATCCTTCAATCGCTCTTCGCCGAACTCTTCCTCTTTGGGGTTCTGCGCTTCGGGGACTCCATCGGTGAAAGCAATCAGCACATCGCCAGGATGCAAATCGAGAGCGGCTTCTTCATATTTGCTCTTCGGAAACAGCCCGATCACGGTGCCTCCCGCGGGCAACTCTTCGATCGACCGGTCTGCCGCGCACCGCAGCAGGCAGGGCGGATTGTGGCCAGCGTTTACATAGCGAAGCTGTCGTGTTCGCTCATCGATCTGCGCATAAAAGAAGGTGGCATAGGCATTCGATCCGGTGGAACGATGCAGGAAGCGGTTCATCCTTGCCGCGAGCGTCCCGAGCGATACGTTCTCTTCGGTCGCGAGGATGCGCAGTGAGGCCTGCACCACGGACATGATCAAAGCCGCGGCGACTCCCTTACCCGCAACGTCCGCAAGGGCGATGCCGATCCGCCGGTCCCCCAGATCGAGGAAATCGTAATAGTCGCCCCCCACGCTGCGGGCCGGCAGAGAGAACCCGGCAAGTGTCACCGCGGCGGTGGCCGGAGGTTTATCGGGAAACAATCGCTTCTGGACTTCCACCGCGAGTTGGATATCACGGTTCAACTTTTCCTGTTCGAGCACTCGATCAGTCAGGCGCGCGTTCTCAATCATGAGCGCGAACTGTGCCGCACAATTCTGCAGAGCGCGTTTTTCCTCCGCGCTATATGCGGCGCGCTCCACCGGCGGGCCCAGCAGCAGGATGCCGGCAATTTCGTTCTTGGCGAGCAGCGGAACGGCAAGCGCCGCGCCGGTCGCGCGAAGGCACTCGATCTCCGCGAGGTGCTCGGGCTTCTCCGCCGCCGCCCATCGGCTCCAGGCATCAAAGTCCCCGGGTGAGAGCGGCAGCGGGTAAGGATAACCGCGCAACCGGCCGATCAGTAATCCTCTAGCGGGCACCGTGCAGCCACTTTCGCACTCGCCGGGCACACGCGCGGCGCAACGGTACACCGGACCGGAACCCTTCTCCAGCAGCAGGGCAGACTCGCAGCGAATGGCCTCGCGCAACGCCGCCAGAGCGAGTTGGATGGCCTGGCGGAACGATTCGGCATTCCGGCTTGAGTTGACGAACTCCGCGAGCAAGGCCCCTTCGGACACAGATGCTTCGTTGCTGGAAGCCGAGATCAAACCCGACACGCGCCGGGCGAAGCTGCGGGCGCTTTGCCATATCGAACCCTGGTCGTCGCGGATCGCGACCATGGGGGAAACCAGAGTGGCCCGCCACGCCGGAACCAGACAAGCCAGCGCGGTAAAGCTCGCCACGATGCCGGTGGAATAGAGAAACGGAAGCGGATCGTCAAGTCGAATGCCGAAGACCTCCGATTTGAGCAGGAACACGGCTGCCAGGGCCACTACTCCGCCGATGCCAATTCCGTACGCCGCCATTCTGAGCCCATCGCCCAGCACCAGGCCGAGCACATCGCGGCCAACTGCTCCCAACGCCATGCGCGTGCCAATCTCCACGGTCCTGTTGCGCACGGAATACGACACCACGCCGTAAACCCCCAGCGCCGCCATCAGCAGCGCCGTCAGAGCGAAGAATGCCGTGAGGAACGACTGGAGCCGTTCGCTGGACACCGAGCCCAGGACAATCTGCCGCATCGTCTGCACTTCATAGAAAGGCTGCGAGGGATCGACGCTCTGAATGGAACGCCTGAGTTCCGGCACCAAAGTGGACGCCGGAAGCGGTGAGCGCACCACCAAGCTCATCGGATTCATGGACCCCACGGCGGCGGGTAAATACACTTCGGCCTCGGTCTCATCGCCCAGTCCCCGATTGCGAACGTTCCCCACGATGCCAATCACCGTCACTGGGCCTCCGCTGACGTTTCCCAGGCGCGCGTAAGCGCCTAATGCGTCCCGCCCCGGCCAGTATTGCCTCGCGGCAGCACTGTCGATGATGATACCCAGCACGTCGCCCTTGCCGTCATCCCTCTCGTCAAAGGTGCGCCCGCGCAGCAAAGGGATTCGCAGCGTTTGGAAATAGCCCGGGCTGATCGCGATGAAATTCACTTCGTGGACGCCACGGTCGGCGTCGGGAACTCCCTCCGGAAATAGCGAAGTGACGTAACAGCAACCCTCCATTGGCACATGATTGACCAGCGCGACGCCGCCCACGCCCGGAATACGTTCGACGGCCTGGAGCAGACGTTTCTGGTACGAAACCAGCCGCGCCGTATCCGGGTATGCGGTTGTGCTGGCGTTCATACTTAGTGTCAGCACCCCGTCGGGATCGAGGCCCGGCGCAGTATTGAGCAGGCGATCCAGATGCGCGATGAGCGCCGCGCTCACCGAGAGCAGCGCAAATGCCAGGGCGATCTCCGCTACCACCAGGGTTCTCGACAATCTCCGGCTGCGAGCGGGTGCGGACGACCGTACTCCGTCGCCGAGCGCCTCATTGGGCATGATGCGGACGGCCTGCCAGAGCGGCGCCATACTGAACAGCACGCTGCAGAGAATCGCGGCGCCGAACGCGAATAGAAGTGCCGGCCAGCGGCTGCCGATTCCGCCGGCGCGCGGAATGTAGTCCGCCGACAGGGAAAGAACCAGGCGTACGATGGCGACGCTCACGGCCACGCCGCCTGCGGCGCCCACAAGAGCCACCAGAATGCCTTCCACGAGATACTGCATGGCGAGTTGCCACTGGGTGGCGCCGAGTGCTACACGGAGCGCGGTCTCCCGCGCGCGCGTGACCGACCTCGCCAGCAGCAGGCCTGCAACGTTGGCGCAGGTGATCAGCAGCAGCGTTCCGGCCGCTCCGCAGAGCAGGAGCAAAGCGGGCCGGATGTCCTTCACCACGTATTCCAGCAGATTGATGACAAGAGCCGTGTAGTCCCGGTGTTCCTTGGGGTACTCGGTCGCAATCTCCGCGGCCACGCGCTTCACGTCCGCATCGGCTTGGGCCAGCGATACGCCCGGCCTGAGCCTGGCGTAACAGAAGTATTCGAATACGTCGCGATTTCTCTGGAAGCCTTGCGGATTGAGTGGCACCCAGACGTCGGTTTGGAGTTCTCCGCCTGCATTAGAAGCAACCGGGAGTCGAAACCACGCCGGCATGACCCCGGTCACGGTGTACTGCTGGCCATCCATGGTGAGGGCGCGGCCGACGATCTTTGGATCGGCGCCCAGACGGTTCCAGAGCGCGCTCGAAATCACCGCCAGATTCAGGCTGGCCTGTTCGTTGGCCGCCTCGCCAAACCAGCGCCCCACGACGGGCGGGACTCCGAGGCTCGAGGCGAACGAAGGCGTCACCTCGACACCTCTCAAGTGCTGCGGCTGGCCCGGCGAGGTCAGATTGAACTCTCGCGGCAGAAAGATTCCGAACGTGTCGAAGCTACGCGTTCTTTGCCGATAGTCCAGCAGGTCCAGCCAGGACGTGCCCGTAAACTTCCACTTGCTGGTTTCCTTCAGGTGCGAACCGAAGAGCGAGACAAACCGCTCGCTATGCTGCCAGGGGACGGGCCTGATCAGCACCGCATCGACCACGGTATAGATGGCCGTAGCTGCTCCGATTCCCGCAGCCAGCGCCGCGGCAGCAAGCAGAGCGACTGCTTTGGCGTTCTTCCAGGATCTCCATCCGTGCACGATAAAGGTGAACATGCCGGAGCAGGTATCTTAGCAGGTGGGACAGGCCATCGCCTTTCGTGGCCTGTTGATGAGGGCCTCCGGCCCGCGAAATTTCATGAAAAAGTGGGGGAGCCCGGATGTCGCCGGGCGGGCTGGGCAGCACCGGAAGCCGGCTGAAGCCGGCTGCGGCCAGAATTGGCCGCCCCACCCGGCCGGCGCTTTTTCGGCCCTGTCATGCTGCAACAGACGACAAAAACCGATCGTGTGTGCCACAAAAAAAGCCGCGCTGCCCGGTTGCCCGGGGAGCGCGGCTGTAAGTCGCCGGAGAAAGATGCGGCTTAGTAATCCATTTCGGGGCCGTGGCCGCCGGGACCGGCCGGGGCCGACTTCTTCTCGGGGATCTCGGCAATCATGGCTTCCGTGGTCAACATCAGGGAGGCGATCGACGAGGCGTTTTGCAGCGCCGAGCGGGTCACCTTGGTGGGGTCGATGACGCCGGTCGACACCAGGTCTTCGTACGTGTCGGTCTGGGCGTTGTAGCCGAAGTTCGGGTTGGCGTTCTCGCGGATCTTGTCGACCACGATGGCGCCTTCCGTACCGGAATTCGCCACGATCTGACGCAGCGGCTCTTCGCAGGCGCGCTTCACGATGGTGACACCGATCTGCTCGTCGCCCTCCAGCTTGAGGGTGGCCAGGGCCTTGGACGCGCGCAGCAGAGCTACGCCGCCGCCGGGCACGATGCCTTCCTCAACCGCGGCGCGGGTGGCATGCAGAGCATCTTCCACGCGAGCCTTCTTTTCCTTCATTTCGGT
>PMTR01000088.1 GCA_003167255.1 Bryobacterales bacterium | reverse complement strand
CGCAGCCGGCTTTAGCCGGCTTCGCCCGCTGGAAAGCGGGTCCGCAGTCTGAATAGGCTGCCCCACCGCATGCCAAGGTCCCTACTGGTACACGCTCGCTTTCTTGAAGTCGCCGCCCTTGACGATGGAGATGGCGGCTGGGTCGACGTGGCGCTTGAAGGCATCGTTCACCTGCTGCGGTGTCAGTGCGGCCACGGCGGCCTCAAGTTTGGCGTCCCATTCCAGGGTGCGGCCCCAGCGCTCGCGGGTCATCAGCAGGCTGGCGATGGAGGCTTCTTCGACGCGCGCCACGGCTCTCTCATCCAGCCAGGTCTTCTTGGCCTTCTCCACCTCGTCGGCGGTAAAGCCGTCTTTCAGCGCTTTGGCAAGCTCCTCGTTGAAAGCGGCCTCCACTTTGGGCATGTTTTGCGGCGCCGCGATGGCGGACGCGGAGAACATGCCCCCGTCATTCCTGGTGGGCATGGAGAAGCCGGCGTTGGCGCCATAGCTCAGCCCATCCTTGACGCGAATGCGCTGAAAGATGCGGGAGTTGGGTGAACCGCCGAAGATCATGCCGGCAATCGTGAGGGCCGCATAATCGGGATCCTCGTCGTTCATTTTCATGGGCATCCCCACCAGGAAAAGGGCGTTCTGCTTGTCGGGCGTTTCGATTTTGTGGTTGATTGGTTCCACCTTGGCGTAACTAGTCATGATGCGCTCGTAATGGCTGGCACTCTTCCAATCGCCGAACAGTTCCGTGACCAGTTTCTGCATTTGCGCCGGGTCAAACTGGCCGCTGATGGTGATTTCGCCCTCGCCGGCCCCGTAGAACTGGGTGTAGAAGTTGCGCACGTCGTCGAGGGTCACCTTCTTCAGGTCCTCAATCTGTTCATCGATGGTGGAGGTGTAATGCACGTCGCCGCGCGCATAGCGGGCGTTCATGTGCCGGCTCAAGTCCAGCGAGGCCAGGCTGTTGGGTTCGGTCCTGGAGCTCTCCGCACCGGCGATCCGTTGCTGGCGGATCTGCTCGAACTCGGCTTCGGGGAAGGAGGGCTCGCGGAGCAGTTCCCTGGCGAAACGCAGTGAATCGGCCAGGTTGGCCTCCAGTGTCCGAACGTTCGCCGAAGCGAAGTTGATGCCTCCGGACGCGCTGATCTGGGCCTTCAGCCGATCGGTTTCATCCTGGATCTGCTGGCGGTTCTTATTCTTGGTGCCGCGCATCAGCAGCGCTCCGGCCATGGTTGCCGCAGTGGATTTGCCGAACAGCGATTTTTCATCACCGCACCGGACGTTCAGCGAGGCCACCACAGTGCCGCCGCGGGTCTTCTTGGGGAACATCACCAGCTTCAACCCGTTCGGCAGCTTGGCGCGGATCACGCGGGCTTCGATGTTCTGCGGAGTGGGGTCGAACGCCTCCCCCTGCTGAATGGTGGCGCCGCCTTTGTAATCCTTGAACCGTGCAGCCGGCTCCGGCGTGGCTGGAATCTCGGCGCGGTCGGGCGCGGTGGTGGGAACGAACTCGCCCATCGTGCGGTTGGAGGATTTCAGATAGGCCTTGGCCACGCGCGCCACGTCGGCGGGCGTGACTTTGCCGACCTCATCGCGGGTGAGGAAGAGGATCCGCCAGTCGCCGTCACCAGCGTTGCCGCCGAGCCCCATTCCGACGGATTGGGAACTCGTCATGGCGAGTTCGATGTTCTTCAAGATGCGGGTCTTGGCGCGGTCGACCTCTTCCTGGGAGGGCGGCTCGCTCGACAGACCTTCCACGGTTTTCAGCAGGATCTGCTGGGCCTCGTCGATGGATTGATCCGGTTTGAGCTGGGCGAATGCGAACGCGAAGCCGGGGTCGTGCATTCCGCCGGCGCTCATGCTGGCGGAAACGGCCTTTTTGTTATCGACCAGCGCCTTGTAGAGGCGGCCGGTCTGGGGAGCGCCCAGCACCTGGGCCATCACTTCCAGCGCCGCCATGTCGGGGTGCAGAGCCGCCGGAATGTGATAGACCACCATGATCCCTTGAATACTTCCGACGCGGCGAAGCATTACGGAGCGCTCGCCTTCCTGGGTGGGCTCCGAGGTATACGGCTGCGTCAGCACGCGCTGCGGCTTGGGGATGGCGCCGATGGTTTCCGCCACCATCGCCAGGGCTTTGGATTCGTCGAATTGTCCCGCGATGATGAGGTCGGCGTTATCGGGCTGGTAGTATTTCTGGTAGAAAGCGGCCAGGTTCGCGATGGGCACTCTTTCGACGTCGGTGCGGTTGCCGATGACCGTCTTGCCATAGTTGTGGAAGTTGTAAGCAGCCGCCAGAACGCGTTCACGGAGGATATTGAGCGGGCTGTTCTCGCCGGATTCCATTTCGTTCCGGACCACCGTCATTTCAGTGTCCAGATCCTTCTTCAACATAGTCATATTGACCATGCGGTCGGTTTCCAGTCCCAGGGCCCAACGCAAGTTCTCGTCGCTTGAGTTGAACGTCTCGAAGTACATCGTCTGGTCGTAGGAAGTGGTGCCGTTGAAGCTGCCTCCGGCGCGGTCGGTCAGCTCCTTGAAGAGCTCCCGGCCGGACTTGCTGGTCTTGAACACCATGTGCTCCAGCAGGTGGGCCATGCCGGTCTCGCCATAACCTTCATTGCGCGAGCCAACCAGGTAAACCACGTTGACCGTGATTTTGGGCTTCGAGTTGTCCGGAAACAACAGCACGTGCAGGCCGTTCGGAAAAGCATACTCGGTGACTCCTTCAATGGAGGTCACCTTTTGAACGCCTTGCGGCAGAGTTTGGGCCAGAGCGGCGGCAGTCAGGAAGATTGTCGCGGCAGAAATCGCGATGAGGCTTTTCAGGCGCAGCATGTCTTACACCCCTTTCAGTGTTCCGGGTACGATTATACCCGGCGGCGCGGCAGACTCAAAGCCCTTGGGCGAGGAGGCGAGTTCCAAAATCTTCGCGCGCGCACGGCACCGTGCGGCGGCGCGCACACTGTCGGCTCAGGTTCCACGCGGCGCGCGCCGCCGGCGCGAGTAATGAAGCAATTACGGAGTGGCGCGGGAACTGCATGCACCAACAACGGCAGGTGACAATCATGTATGGTTCGCCGAAGCGTTCCGCGTTGCTCTCCGGGCTTCTCCACGCTGCCGCCATCATCGCCATCCTGGCGGTAACCGGCGTCAGAAGTCCGATCCTTCAAAAAATCCACGAGGTGCTGATTCTGCCCTTGGATCTCCGCGAGTACCGCGCCGTCGCGCCGCACAAGATGACCGGCGGTGGCGGCGGTGGCGCGCGCGACCCATTGCCGGCAAGCATCGGCGCGGTGCCCCGCTTCGCCACGCACCAGTTCGCGCCACCCATGGTGAAGATCGAGAATGTCACTCCGATCCTGCCGATGGAGCCCACCCTGGTGGGCGATGCCAATATCAAAGTTCCCCTGCTGGACTATGCGCGGTGGGGCTCTCCCAGCGGCGTGAACGGGCCTCCTTCGGGCGGGCCGGGTAAGTGCTGCGGCATCGGGACCGGCGAGGGTGACGGCATCGGCGACGGCAAGGGCTCGGGCCTGGGACCGGGCGAGGGAATCGACGGCGTCACCTACAACGGATCGACGCACGGTGCTTTGACGGCGCCGGTGCTGTTGTGGAAGACCGATCCGGAATATTCCGAGGACGCACGCAAAACCAAGCTGCAAGGGACGGTGGTGCTGCGGATCGAGGTCAACACCAATGGCCAGGCACAGAACATCTCGGTACGGCAACGTTTGGGGCTGGGATTGGACGAGCGCGCCATCGAAGCGGTGCGTCGCTGGAAGTTCAGGCCGGGAACATTGAACGGCAAGCCGGCAGTGGTGGTGGCGTACGTGGAGGTGAATTTCCGTCTGCTATAAGGCGGGAGGGAGCTTACTCAATCGAAGACGACGGTTTTGTTGCCATAAGAGAGAATGCGGTGCTCCAGATGCCACATTACCGCCCGGGATAACACAGCCTTCTCGATATCTTGATGTTGATCGGCGTGCGTGATGTTGGCGCCGTATCGATAAAGAAGGCTTGCCACGGCTGCGACCAGGCCTTTACGGTCCGGACAGTTGATCAGGAGAACAGCGCTATTCTTCATTGCTCAGAATCAGCTTAGGACCGCCGCAAGAATAACTTCACATTGGCTGACCGGCAGATGTGGCGCACGCACTCGTGCGTGCCGCGTCGACACTCGTGTCGACGCCTCGCGGGCCGTGCGACACGACGGCAACTGCGAAGTTATTATTGCGTGAACCCTTAGCGCAGACTCCCGTCTGATAAGGGCAGAGAAGCGGGCTACAACTGCGCGCCGGTGGGACGTTTGGGAGAGCGGGAAGCAAGCTTCTTCCGCAGTTCGCGGCTCCGTTCTCTGCGGGCAAGCTTGCCTTTTCGTTCGCGGTGGAAGCGCGCTTTATCTCCATTGAGGGCTGACATAGTGGTGCCTAAGAATAGCAGAGTTGGAAGAGCAGCGTATGGCGGCCCTTGCCGTACGCCCTTGCGCATGCCGAGCCTTCGGCCCGCGAAATTTCATGAAAAAGTGGGGAGCGCCGGCCGAGTGGGGCGG
>PMTR01000070.1:44409-72878 GCA_003167255.1 Bryobacterales bacterium | reverse complement strand
GCTAAAAGCCGGCGGCAGCCAGGACTGGCTGCCCCACAGAGCTGCGGAGCCGCAACCAAATTGGGTGCTTGGAAGCCCGCTCCACGAGGGCTGTGAAATCTTCGCGTGCTGCGAAGAATTTGAAGAGGTGTAATACAAGACAGGAATGATCTCGGCCGTACTGCACTCTCTCAATTGGCTGGCGTCGTTTCCGGCCTCACGGGAGCGGCCCTACAACCACGGGCCGCGGGTTGTAGTTGAAGTGCACGATGCCGGGACTATTGTCCCGCGTAAACGAGCCGGGAGAGATATAGGAATCCCCCAAACTCGCGAAGTCGAGCCTGACTTCCGACTGCATGGATTGGGAGCTCACCACACCTAGCACCACCGCGACCGCCGGAACCTGGCCGGCCTTGACGCCAAAGGATCGCTGCACGGTCACCTGACCCTGAACGGAGCCGTAGGCCCCATTGTAGAGGCTCCCGTTCGCAAGGTCGGGCTGCGTCAGGTCGGCCACAAGCGGCCAGCCAGCGTCCGTATTCGCTTCGATATCATCTCCCACGAAATTGGCCACTTCGCCGACCGATATGAATGACATGAGAGTTGCAGGGCCGCTGAGCAAGAACAAGTCGGCCAGGACGAACACGTCGAGACTGTAGGTGAAGGTGGACGTCACCACTGGCGCCGGAAAGGGAATGAAATACGTCCAGTTGCGCAGCCAGAAGTATTGGAGCGTGGGGTCGTACTGATTCTCGGGAATTTCCTGGGGACCAACAGTCAGGTCGCCGTCGAACGTGATGCCACCCGTATCATTGAGAGCAACCGTGTAGATAGAGCCCGAGCTCGGATACTTCCCTTGTGCGTTCACGACGGTCCCCTCATAGCCGCGTCCCATCTGCACCGTACCCGAGTATCCGAACCAGGGGCCGTAATACGGCGGGAGGAACCTCACTGGGGCGATGGGGAGAGCCAGCACCGAACCGCCCGGGCGCAGGACGGGCCCCAACCCCGGGTCCGGGCGAACCGGGGCCGGCGTGAGTTTCTTCAGCTCGTCCATGACCTGGTCACGCCGCGATTGGATCTGGCGATATATCGTGTTGGCATCCTGGCCGGAGGCCACCAGCCGATCTCGCAATGGGGTGAAGTTTCGGAGTTGGCTGTCGTGACCCATCAACTCCGCCTGGAGGAGCTTCCGCTCCTGGAATCCCTGTAGGTTCACGACGCGAGGACGGGTGGACCGCGTGGCATCGTTACTCATAGTCCGTACTCCTTTCGGTTTTGTCAGAAGATCGCCACATCGTTTCTGGCCTCATTGGTGGGCTTCAGGGGATATCGGGTTGTAGTTGAAGTGCACGATGCCTTGTTTATGGTCCCGCGTAAACGAGCCAGGAGAGATCGAGTTTGGGGGCATTTGGCTAAAGCCGAAAAGGACTTCCGACATCATTGCCTGGGCGCTCACCACACCTAGCACCACCGCGACCGCCGGAACCTGGCCAGCCTCGACGCCAAAGGATCGCTGCACGGTCATAAACGGACCATAAATGGCGCTGTAGGCCCCGGGCTGCGTCAGGTCGGCCACAAGCGGCCAGCCAGCGTCCGTATTCGCTTCGATATCATCGCCCACGAAATTGGCCACTTCCCCGACCGATATGAATGACATGAGAGTTGCAGGGCCGCTGAACAAGAACAAGTTGGCCAGGACGAACACTTCGAAACTGTAGGTGAAGGTGGACGTCACCACTGGCGCCGGAAAAGGAATGAAATAAGTCCAGTTGTGCAGCCAGAAGTATTGGAGGGTGGGGTCGTACTGATTCTCGGGAGGTTCCTGGGGACCAACAGCCAGGTCGCCGTCGAACGTGATGCCACCCGTATCATTGAGAGCTACCGTGTAGATAGAGCCCGAGCTCGGATACTTCCCTTGTGCGATCACGTCAACCCCCTCAGAGGCGCGTCCCATCTGCACCGTACCCGAGTATCCGAACCAGGGGCCGTAATCCGGCGGAAGGAACCTCACTGGGGCGATGGGGAGAGCCAGCACCGAACCGCCCGGGCGCGGGACGGACCCCAGCCCCGGGTCCGGGCGAACCGGGGCCGGCGTGAGTTTCTTCAGCTCGCCCATGACCTGGTCACGCCGCGATTGGATCTGGCGATACATCGCGTTGGCATCCTGGCCAGAGGCCACCAGCCGATCTCGCAATGGGGTGAAGTTTCGGAGTTGGCTGTCGTGACCCATCAACTCCGCCTGGAGGAGCTTCCGCTCCTGGAATCCCAGTAGGGTCACGACGCGAGGACGGGTGGACCGCGAGGCATCGTTACTCATAGTCCCTACTCCTTTCGGTTCTGTCAGATCGCGCGCTCAGTCTATCATTAAATTGCATCGCCTGGTTTCATAGCCTATCCCCGTGGAAGTGCCGCTCACCCACGCGTTACCGGTGGGGTCCACCGCGATCCTGGTCAGGACGTCGCTGCCCGACCCGCCAATGTAGGCCGAATAGTGGAGCGTCGTCCCGTGAAGTTCCTCCGATTTTTTGGGCCGAACACTGTAGAGTGCGGCAACCCCCCGCGACCGTATCATTTCCATGAAACTTTTTGCTGCAATTTCGGCGGAAAATGATACGCTTGACCCCAAGAACCCACAGGTCATAGGAGGATGAACATGTCACTCTGGTCCAACCTGATTAGCGGGATTCGCGCTGTGCTCGGCGGATTGTTCACGCCAAGCTGCTCCATCCCTTGGCAGCCGAACGCGCTCGCCCCGATCTACTTCGGTTATCGCGATTACCACGTCCGCTTCCAGCCCACTTTGGAAGAGACCCTCAGCAGAACCGCCGCGGGCTTGTCGGAAGAGCTTCCAAGCACCCCCACCCGCGTCTTTTTCCCCAGCCGCGACCCCGGCATTGATAGCGTTCCTTCCGAAGCGGCGATTCTCCCATATTGCGGACACTATCCGCTCATTGTCTTCGCGCATGGCGAGTGCGACACCGACGTCGACCAATATAAGAAGTGGTACGTGATCCCGTCGCTGCTTGCCAGATGCGGATACGTCGTCGCGGTTCCCGACCTTGTCCGAACCGGGGGAGGCGCCGATCCCGACAGCGGGGGCGGCGACCTCGACCTGCTCCACGACCTCATTGGCTGGATGCGCACATCGTGGGAGTATGCGGATACGCTCATGCCCCCGCCCGCGACCGGCCTCGCCGCGCACTCCCACGGCTGCGGCTTAATCGCGCATCTCGCTTCGATGTTCCCAAATGAAATCACGGCGTGGGCAGGCCTCAGCGGCGTCAGTGAAGAGGGATATATGCCGATCGCCCAGTACGGTTTCCCGAAGCTCTTCATCTGGGGCAGCGGGAATGCCGAGGCCGCGCAAACAACCTTCAATCCCTTTCCTCCCTCGCTGGGTTGGGACTCGATCGCCGCACCCAAACATTCGGTCGTGCTCAGGGGCGTCGATCATTTCGACTACATCCCGCCCGGACATTCGACGTGCGGTACGGTGCGCGGCGATTGCCCGCTGACGCCAGTGATGGCCGCGGAACTCCTGATGATGTTCTTCGGCCGTTATCTGCGGCCCGAAAATGCGCCGGACCTGCGCGGGCCAATCCCATCAAGCCTGATGCCGCCCAAGTTCGCCAGCCTTCACCTAACCAACCTGCAGGTTTTCTACGCAGGCGATTTCTTGACCGGCTTTGAAAACCTGAACACGGATTCGTCCTGCGGAGCACGGATGGCGTGGGACATCGGAGGCGGAGACAACGGAACCATCACAGTCCCATGATGTGACGTTTACGGTAGGCCCGTCCCGCAAAGGACACACCCCCCACCAAAAAACCGTGACAAAAAAACCGAAAACCGTGACAGGCTACGTGTTTCCATTTTCCTGCGCCGCCACTGGCTCAGGCGAACCATAGCATCATTAGAGTAGTGGAGAAAAAGCGCCCGGAAACTCTCGTTAACGTCCCGTCTGTCACCGGTTCTCCGAGGCTGTCATCGCCAGCCACCGGCAACCATGGAATCCGCCCTCCTGGGAGTAGTGCTCGACTCCGGGTATTGGCTGGTTCAGCAGATTGCCGTTGTTGTCGGTTGGGCTATGGCCGTATGAGAGCGCCAGCGAGTCGCTGGGCTGGCTTCAGGAAAATGGGAAACATGTAGCCTGTCACGCCTTTCTCGTTCGCTTCTCCGCGGCTCCGCGTTGAAAAGTCTTTCTCCGCTCCTAGTTTCCGGGTCTCACTCTTAAGGTGCAGTCCAATCTGTCCCTGATTATCGTGTCTCATCACAGGGGCGCACCGCAGTAGCTGTCACGCGTTTTTTCCAAACCCGCCGCGGCGGGCCGATTTGAGACACAATGGTAGAAAATGAACCAGGCATTCCAAGAGCTGCTTTCCCGGCTCGGGAACGGTAATCGCGCGGCGCTCGACCAGATGATGCCTGTGGTATATGCCGAAATGCGGCGCCTGGCCGAGGGCTACATGCGTGGCGAGCGTGCGGGCCACACGCTGCAACCGACCGCCCTGGTGCATGAGGCGTATCTGCGGCTTATGGGCCAGCAGCAGGTGGACTGGCGGAACCGGGCGCAGGTTCTGGGCCTGGCGGCGCGGATGATGCGGCGCGTGCTGCTGGACCATGCCGACCGGCGCAATGCGGCCAAGCGGCCCGATGCGCAGGCGGCGGTGACCTTGTCCCTGGTCGGTGCGGCGGCGGGTCCGAGTCTGGTGGACCTGATCGACCTGGACCGCGCGCTGGAAGACTTGAGCCGGATAGACGAACGGCTGGTAGCGCTGGTCGAGCTGCGTTTCTTCGGCGGTTTGACCATTGAAGAAGCGGCCGCTGTTCTGGAGATCTCTACGGCGACGACCGAGCGCGAGTGGGCCACGGCGCGGATGTGGCTGCGGCGGAGGCTGAGGACGGAGCGCCGCGGATGACGCCGGCCCAGTGGCAACGCGTCAAGGCGGTGCTGCACGGGGCCTTGGGGCTTCGGCCCGGGCAGCGGAGCGAGTTCCTGGACGAGAACTGCGCGGGCGAGGGCGAGCTACGGCGCGAAGTGGAAGAGCTGCTCTCTTTCGAAGATGCCGAACACATCACGGACCCCCTCAACGTGACGCGCTGGCAAGCGGCGAGTGAAACCGAGACGGCTGCGCCGCTGGCCGACCCGGAGTGCGTGGGTGCATACCGCATTCTGCGGCGGCTGGGCGAAGGCGGCATGGGCGTGGTGTACCTTGCCGCGCGTGACGACGGCGCGTACCAGCACGAAGTTGCCGTGAAGGTGCTTAAGGGCGGATCCCAGGCGGCCGCACTGGCGCGCCGGTTCCAGCGCGAGCGCCAGGCGCTGGCTGGGCTGGACCATCCGAACATTGCGCGCCTGATTGACGGCGGCACGACCGAAGCGGGCCAGCCTTACTACGCCATGGAGTACGTCGCGGGCGTGCCGGTGACCGAGTTCGCGCGCGCTCATGGACTGGATTTACGCGACCGGTTGAACCTGTTCCGCGGCATCTGCGACGCAGTGTCGTCGGCGCACCGGCAACTGGTGATTCACGGCGACATCAAGCCGGCGAACATTCTGGTAAGCGCCGATGGCGCGCCGAAACTGCTCGATTTCGGTTTGGCACGCATCCTGCAAACGGCGAGCACGGCGTCCACCGAGACGCCGACGCTGCTGCTGTTGACGCCGGGCTACGCGAGCCCGGAGCAGGTGCGCGGCGAGCGCCTGACCACCGCCACCGACATCTACTCGCTGGGCGTCGTGCTCTACGAACTACTCACCGGCGAAGGTCCGTACGACGGTGACCCGCAGTCGCCGATGGAGCTGTGCCGGGCGATCTGCGACGTGGAGCCAAAACGCCCGAGCACGGTGCTGCGCAGGCGGTGCGTGGAGAGCGGCATGCCACTCACGCCCCGGCAACTGCGCGGCGAACTTGACCACGTGGTGCTCAAGACGCTGCGCAAAGCTCCCGCGGAACGCTACGCCAGCGTGGACCAGTTCCGCGACGACCTGGACCGCTATCTGGGCGGTTTCCCGGTGCGCGCGGCGCGCGGCTCGGCGCTTTACCGGGTGCGCAAGTTCGTAGCCCGGCACCGCTGGGGCGTCGCCACGGGCGTGCTCGCCGCGGCGCTGGGCAGCGTGGCAGTCGGGACCATCTGGCGGGCCGAACGCCTGGCGCAAATGCGTTTCGACCAGGTACGCCAGCTCGCCCACGCAGTTGTGTTCGACCTGCACGATTCCATCGCGGAACTGCCGGGTTCCACCGCGGCGCGCAAGCTGCTGGTGGAGCGCGCGCTGGAGTATCTGAGGAACCTGGAAGCCACCAGTGCACGCAATCGCGATCTGCAACTCGAACTGGCGCAGACCTACACTAAGATCGGCCTGGTGCAGGCCGGTAAGGGCGAGGCGAGCCTGGGCGACTTCACCGGCGCGGTAGCGAGCTACGAACATGCGCGCGCGATTCTGCACGCGGTGTTGCAGCGCTCGCCCGGCGATGAGGCGGCGGCCGAGGCGCTGGTGGAAGCCGACAATCAGGAGGCCGGTATTCGCGAGCAGCGGGGTGAATCGCGCGAGTGGCGCGAACTGCGAGCCGAAGTCGCCACTGTGCTGAACGATCTATCCGCCCGCCACCCCGAGAAGCGCGACCTGCGCCTGCGCGCGCTCTTTGCCGAGGCTTACACGTTTGACGAGGAGCGCGACTGGCCGCGCGCGCGACTGGCCTACGAACGTGTGCTCGTCCTGGCGCGCGAACTCTACTCCACCGAACCGGCGAACGACAAGGTCGCCCGCACGCTGGCGCAGGCCCACAGCGCGCTGGCCGAGGTGCTGAACACGCTCAAAGACGTGCCGGCCGCGCTGGAGCATCATCAAGAAGCGCTGCGTATCAATCTCGCGCGCCTCGCCCGCGCGCCCGGCACTACGCAGTTGAAGCTCGAAGTAAGCTGGGACTACACCGAGACCGGCTATCTGGAACGCGAGCGGCATAACGACGCTGCCGCCGCCGCGGACTTCGACCGGGCGCTCGAACTGCTGCGCTCCATCGTCTCAGCCGATCCCAATAATCAGTTGGCTCGCGTGGAAGTGGCCAAGGCCGAGATGGTCTCGGCGCCCACGCTGGAAGCCGGCAACCGGCAGCGCGCCGTCGCCGCGCTGCGCGATGCCATTGCCATCCTCTCCGCCGCCCTCGAACGGGACTCCTCTAACGCCGACGCGCGCATGCACCTTGCCGAGGCCTGGTCCAACCTCGGCGACCTGTATGGGCGAATCCAACCCGTCAACTGCGCCCTTCGCGCCGACGCCTACCGCCACGCCTCCGGCGCCATCGCCGCGGTAAAGTCCGACTATCCCGAGGGCGCCGCCTTCAACATGGGGGAGTTAAGGACTCACGTCAACGCACAAATGGGCGGCTGCGCAGTCCACGCGCGTTGAGGCCGGTTTTCAACGTCGAGCCGGCACTCGCCGCGCGGGAATAGCCGCCTCACGCCGCTCCCAATCGATTTTGAGGGAGTTTTATCGCGTTTCCCGCGTTACTGGGTGACAGGTTGAGCTCGAGGTGTTTTATTCAATACGGAAATCCTGTCTGAATTGAGGAGGAAATCGTGACGCACTTGCACCTTCCGGGCCGTTCGGCCGCCTTTTTGCTTGGGGTATTCTTGTTTGTCCTCATCGCATCCACCCCGCTTATGGCGGGAACACTGGTCGTTGGCAATCCGCCTGATCCCGCAACCGGCAACTGTTTCCCGTTCGGCTGCAATTACGACCAATTCACCGCCAACAACGAATACCAGCAGGTATATAGCAAAACCCTGTTCAGCGGTCCAATTACCATCACCGGCCTGGAGTTCTACAACACGCAGCAGGACCGGGGCGGGACCGGAATGAACACGGGCACGTTCACAATCGATTTGTCCACCACCTTGGCTGACTGGAACACGCTGAGCACTACGCCCGCAAGCAACCTGGGCGCGAACAATACCCAGGTTTTCAGTGGCAGCCTGGCTCAGGCCTGGGCCTTCGGCGATACCCTGTCGATCACCTTTTCCACACCCTTTACTTACACGCCCGGTGTGGGCGCCAACCTTCTGATGGACGTTGTCGCAACGGGAACGGGTGACGCACTCGGTGACATCGGTTTCGATACAAACCTCGGCAACACCTACTTCGGCCGCTATTACTATAGCGGGTTTGGCACCGTCAATAACGGCTACGGTTTAGTGACAGGCTTCGACTTCGGTCCGAGTGTGCCAGGAACCGTTCCGGAGCCGGCATCGATCCTGTTGGTCCCGGCCGCGCTCGGAGTGTTGGCGTTGCTGCGCAAGCGCAACCGCGAACGTCAGAACGCGTGAAAAACTCTCTCGAATCGATGGATTGACAAACGAAAGCGTCTGTCCCACGTTGGCGCGCAAGGACTTGCGTCCTTGTGGGGCAGGCGCTTTCGCCTGCCAACCGATTCTTTGGCGAAAAGGGACAGGCGAAAAGGGACGGACGCATTTTCCCATTGTGCCGGCTCCCACATCTTTACCGCGCCAGTGCCTCTAACACCGCCCCGCGATTCTTGGCGATCACCGCCAGGTAGGCACGGGTCGTTGCATCCGGTCTTCTGCGGCCTTGCTCCCATTCCTGGAGCGTCCGTGGGTTGATGCAAAAGGCGCGCGCAAACTCCGCCTGAGACATTCCTGCCTTCGCTCGAATGCGCTTCACATCGACTTCCTCCGGCAGCAAGATCCGTCTGGCAGGAAGTACCTTCTCTCCCTTCACGTGAGCGAGAATTTCCCTGGCGTTTTCTTCCAGCGCCAGCCCCAGCTTGGTTCGCCGTTTGGCTCCGGCCCTCTGAATGCGTACCCTCATTATCGCAAGGCTCTCTTTACTACTTTCTGGTTACAACTATACGGCATTGACGCATGGTAGCCAAACGTCCTCTGTTGCCCGATGTTGATGCGCCACTCGGTCGAGGATAACCGCTGTGGTCTAATAGTGGGAGGCAGGTGAAAAGATGGAGGAGCGGGCACTGAAGCCATTCAGGAATTTTCGCTGGATTGTGGCCGATGCGGAACTCCTGGGCGGCAAACTCGCGATTCGGGGAACCCGATTCTCCGTCTCTTTTATTTTGTCGTGCCTGTCCGAGGGGATGAGCGTCGAGGAAATCGAGGAAACCTACGGACAGTTTCCTCGCGAGGCGATCCCAGAAGTGATGCGAGTCGCGGCGGAGATTCTGGACGCGCCGAATGTGGCTGCTTGACGTTAACTTGCCGAAGAAGGTGGGCGGGCTTCTCGGCGAGTTTGGAATTGAGGCCCACTGTGCGGACGATCGAGGGTGGGGACATCTCACCAACGGTGCGCTGGTCGGAGCGGCTCAACAGGCCGGTTTTCATTGCATCCTGACACGCGACCGTCTTTTCAGCGAGTCCGCCGCCCGAGCGCTAAAACTCTTTCCGAGTTCTGCGTTGTACTGGTAACGATTCCGCAACTTCGCGGCGCCGAATTCCTGGAGCAATTCCGAAGAGCGTGGCTCCGTAGTCCGATCCAGCCCGTCGCTGGGCAGTGGTTGCACTGGCCCGCTGACTGATCGGGCACGTATGGCCCTAACTCACGCTCCGCGGAGGGGACCGCATTACAACTTTCTTCTCCCGCAGAATCAATAAGGTATAGCGAATTCATTGCTCCAGGCGTCTGCTACCCTCAAACCAGGAGGAGCGTTTATGAACCCGGAACCCTTGAACGCGCCTCAAACCATCGTTTCTCCACGATTACCTCTCACCATGCCCACTCACCAACTCATCCCGCCGATCCTGTGCACCCGCGGAAGATTGCGAAACGAACCCAATTTCACCGGCCGATCCAGCAACACGCCGACAAACGTCATTTACGAAACGAAGCCAATTCCGTCCCGTCAGCACCGCCGTCCGCTGACCCTCAACACCCGCCAACACGAAAATACCAAACGAACCCAATTTCGCCCGCAACCGATTGCAAACACAACCCATCCGCCTCCGCAGGCGAACCCAATTCCATCCCAATCCTACAGCCATGCCGCCTCATCATCGCCAAGCCCTTTTGCCCACTTGTTATACTGGCATTTCCCATGCTCAGAGTCCGCTTTGCGCCTTCCCCACTGGTCTCTTGCACATCGGCCTCGAAGCGCTCGGCCGCGAAACCTGTCTGCGTCGCATTGAACAGGCCATCGGAAAGTTGAAAACGTCATGAACCCGTCGAATCCCTCCGCGCCGCCTTCGCCCGCCGCTGGCCCCTCCAATTTCGTCCGCGACATCATCCTGGAAGACTTGCAGACCAACAAGTACCAGGGCCGCGTCCATACCCGCTTCCCTCCCGAGCCGAACGGCTACCTGCACATCGGTCACGCCAAGTCGATCTGCCTGAATTTCGGCTTGGCCGCCGAGTTCGGCGGCAAGACCAACCTGCGCTTCGACGACACCAACCCCGAAAAGGAAGAGACCGAGTACGTCGACTCCATCATGGAGAACGTCAAGTGGCTGGGCTTCGATTGGGAAGACCGGCTCTTCTACGCGTCCGACTATTTCGGCCAGTTGTACCAGTGGGCCGTCGATCTCATCCGCAAAGGCAAGGCCTACGTTTGCGATTTGACCGCCGACCAGGTGCGCCAATATCGCGGCAACCTCACCGAGGCCGGCAAGCCCAGCCCCTACCGCGACCGCTCCACGAACGAAAACCTCGACCTGTTCGAGCGCATGAAGAACGGCGAATTCCCGGATGGATCGCGCACCCTCCGCGCCAAAATCGACATGGCGTCGCCCAACCTCAATATGCGCGATCCCGTGACGTACCGCATCCTGCACGCCGACCACCACCGCACCGGCAGCACGTGGTGCATCTATCCCATGTACGATTTCGCGCATGGTGAATCCGATTCCATCGAAAAAATCACTCACTCCATCTGCACGCTGGAATTCGAAGATCACCGCCCGCTCTATGATTGGTATGTCGAGCAGTTAGGCATCTATCATCCGCAGCAGATCGAGTTCGACCGCCTCAACCTCACTTACACGCTTCTTAGTAAGCGCAAGTTACTCCAGCTCGTGCAGAACGGCCACGTGCGCGGCTGGGACGATCCGCGCATGCCCACGCTCTCCGGCATCCGCCGCCGCGGTTACACGCCCGAAGCCATCCGCAATTTCTGCAAAGCTATCGGCGTTTCCAAGACCAACGGCTCGATCGAGCTCGGCCTGCTCGAACACCACGTGCGCGAAGACCTCAACCGCCGCTCGCCGCGCGTCATGGCCGTGCTTCGCCCGCTTCGCCTGGTGATTGACAACTATCCCGAAGGCCAGGTGGAAGAGATGGAGGCCGTCAACAACCCCGAAGATCCGTCCGCGGGCACCCGCCGCGTGCCGTTTTCGCGCGTTCTCTCGATCGAGCAGGACGACTTCCGCGAAGATCCCCCTAAGCAGTATTACCGCCTCTCGCCCGGCCGCGAAGTGCGGCTGCGTTACGGCTACTTCGTCACCTGCACCCACGCCGTCAAGAGCCCGGCCGGCGAAGTGGTGGAGATCCATTGCACCTATGACCCGGCCACCCGCGGCGGCAACGCGCCCGACGGCCGCAAGGTGAAGTCCACCATTCACTGGGTCTCGGCCGCGCACTCGATCGACGCCGAAGTGCGCCTTTACGACAATCTCTTCACCAAGGAAGACCCCAACCAGACCGAAGAAGGCCAGGATTTCATAGCCAATCTGAATCCCCATTCGCTCGAAGTGGTGGCGGGAGCGAAGCTCGAACCCTCGCTCGCGGGCGCCGCCGCCGGCAGCCGGTACCAGTTTGAGCGCCTCGGCTACTTTGCGGTGGACTCCGATTCCAGCGCCGCCAGACTGGTCTTCAACCGCACCGTGGGGCTGAAGGATGCCTGGGCGAAGATCGAGAAGCGGGGCAAATGATCATCCTCGGCATCGGTGGGATCCTGGGCGATGCCGCGAGCGCCGTCCTCAAAGACGGCGAGTTGGTGGCCGCCATCGAGGAATCCAAGCTCGCGCGCGGCGCCCACACCGGCAACCGCGGCGAACTGCCGGAGCACGCCATTGCCACCTGCCTGCAACTCGCCGCCGCACGGCCCGAGCAGGTGGACGCCGTGGCCGTGGTGCGGCCGATTCCCGAATCCGATTTCCATTTGAAGCTCCGCGCGCGCTTTCCGCAGAGCCGCATCGTGGTCCTGGAACACCACCTGGCGCATGCCGCCTCGGCCTACTACGCTTCGCCGTTCGACGAGGCCACGGTTCTGACGCTCGACCGCGGCGGCGATTTCCGCTGCGGATCGCGCTGGCAGGCGCACGGCGCGCACATGACGCTCGAGCACGAGCAATACTCGCCGGATTCGCTCGGCGACCTCTACGGCCGCGTCACCGAACTGCTGGGCCTCGAAGCCAACGAAGAAGAGCACAAGGTGCAGTGGCTTTCGGTGGCCGGCGACGAGCGGTTCTGCAACCTCTTCCTCGAAATCCTCCGCCTTTCCGACACCGGCCCGCGCCTCGACCGTTCCTTCCTCTCGACCGACCGCCTGCGCAACGGCGGCTTCGGCCCGCGCTTCTATGAACGCATCG
Source organism: Bryobacterales bacterium (assembly GCA_003167255.1). Taxonomy (GTDB): domain Bacteria; phylum Acidobacteriota; class Terriglobia; order Bryobacterales; family Bryobacteraceae; genus PALSA-129. The sequence goes on along the minus strand of PMTR01000070.1, from coordinate 60,347 downwards.
GATTGAAGGACGGCCAGCCGGTTCCCGAGGAACTGCGGCCGCACCTCGCGGCCGGCATCCAGAAAGCCGTGGAAGCCGCCTCGATCCGCATGTCCGGTTCCGGCCGCAACCTCTGCCTGGCTGGCGGTCTCGGGCTGAACGCCCTGTTGGTCTCGGCGCTCGAGAACCGTTCCGGATACCAGAACGTCTTCGTGCAGCCGGTTTCCGGCAATGCCGGAACGGCCATCGGCGCGGTGCTCGAAGCCTGGCATACGGTCTACCGGCAGGAGCGCCGGGTCCCCTTCCACACCCTGGCTCTAGGACCGGCCTATGCCGCCGCCGAGATCAAGCAGGTGCTCGAAAACTGCAAGCTGCGCTTCCGCTACCTGCTCACCACCGAAGAGGTAGTCTCGACCGCCGTGGAGCAGTTACACGACAATAAGATCGTCGCCTGGATGCACGGCCGCATGGAGTTCGGCGCGCGCGCGCTCGGCAACCGCAGCATTCTGGCTTCGCCGCTCGACCCCTATTCCACCGAGAACCTCAACCTCTTCATCAAACATCGCGAGCCGTTCCGCAAGTTCGCGGCCTCCGTGCCGGCGGAGCTGTGCGCCGGGTATTTCGAGGTGGGCTCCAATGCGCGCTATCTTTCCACCGTGGGCCGCGTGCGGCCGGAGCATCGCGATCGCTTCGCCGCCGCCATTCTCGCCGGCGATATGGTCCGCGTGCACGCCGTCGATCGCGATGAGAACCCGCTCTACTGGAAGCTGCTGCACGCCGCCGGAAAAGCTTCCGGACTGCCGGTGCTCTACAACACCTCATTCAACTTGTTTGGCGAACCCCTGGTCTGCACGCCCCGCGACGCCGTGCGCAGTTTCTACTCTTCAGGGATTGATGCGATGTTCGTGGGTAATTTCTTCCTGCAAAAGTAAGTCGCCCCGGCCGGGAAGGTTGATCTGGTCGTGTATCGGGCCGACGCGTTTCACCAGCGCGGAACGCCAATCCGATTCGAGCTTGGAGAGCTTCTTGCCGTAAACCTTCTTGAGGTCCTTGCTGCCTTTCGACCAGGCGATCTGCAGATACTCCACGCCATAGGTTTCGTACAGGTACTGCACGAATCCGCCCAGCTCCGGATAGGTATCGTCGGGAGAATAGATGGAGGATTTCCATTCCGGATTGACCATCAGTTTCAGCGGAATCCACTGCTTGCTCTGCAGCAGGCCCAGGCACTGCCGGTTCATCAGGGACGAATTGTTGTCCACCACGTAGTTCGCCAGACCTTCCTGCAGCCAGTGCTCGCCCGGTCCCCACAGGTTCGCGACAATCTCGTGGGTCAGCTCGTGGGCCAGGCTCAATTCGGAGAACGGCGCCACCACGCAAAACACGGCGTGCTGTGTGGGCCTTGAACGGCCGATCACTTCGGCGCCGATCAGCTCGTTCATGCGCGCGATGGACCCCACGAAGAAAACGTGGATCACCGGGTCGTAGCTGGTGGCGCCCAGCACCTTGAGGACGGAAGCGCGCCCGAGTTCGGCGACATCTTTGAGCTGCGAGAGCCGGCGCTCGGCTTCCGAATTGGCCTCGAAGTTCAGTTCGAAGTGGGGCTCGCGCTCGATCTTCCAGGTGAAGCCCACGCGTTCGTAGTAAGGCCGCAGGTGCTCATCGATGAACGACTCCCCGGTATTAGACTGGGCCTTGAGCCACGGCGCCAGAACCAGGACCATCACCGACAAGGCGCAAATCGAGCGAGGATACATCTACTTGTACGAATTATCTCATGCGAGCCGCGACCGTGAGAAGCTGTGAAAAAATCGCGGAGATCGCTGGGTTGACAGACGAAAGCGTCTGTCCCACTTTGGTAGGCAAGGGCTTGCGTTTTTGTGGGGCAGGCGCTTTCGCCTGCCAACCGATTTTTTCACGGCTTCTGAGGGAGCGTTCTTCGCGGAATACGAGAGTGTATTTGATGAAACGGTGTACTTACTCATTTTGCGGCACTGTCATTTTCGGACCAGGGCGCCACGTGTACCGACGTGGTCTTCACGATGGCGCTGACCGCGTCACCGGCCTGCAACCGCATCTCCGCAACCGATTGCGCCGTCACCACGGCCACCAGCGGAATGCCGCAGTCCAGCTCCACGCGCGCCAGCGGGCCTTCCAGAATGACCGATCGCACATGCCCCGCCAGCCGGTTGCGCGCACTGGAGGTTGCGGAAAGATCGCGGCTGATGGCGACATCCTCGGCGCGAATGCAGGCGACCACCGGGCCGGCCTCGCCGGAGTCGATCGATTGCAGACGCGCCGCGCCAATTTCCAAGGTCAGCAGGCCGTTTTCGCGCGCCGCGATGCGCGCCGGCAACACGTTTTCGACGCCCACGCATTCGGCCACCTGGCCGTTGACGGGATGGCGGAAAACTTCCTGCACCGGGCCGGCCTGCAGGATGCGGCCGCCCACCATCACCGCCATCCAATCGCCCAGCGCCACGGCCTCCATGCGGTCGTGCGTGATGATGATGCTGGGAACGCCGGCGGTGAGCAGCATGTCGCGCAACTGGTGGCGCGTGCGGAGCCGCGTGGCAGCGTCGAGCGCGGAAAGCGGCTCGTCGAGCAGCAGCAAGGCCGGCTCGGCGGCGAGAGCGCGCGCCAGCGCCACGCGCTGCTGTTGGCCGCCGGAAATCGAGCGAGGCAGGCGGCCGGCCAGATCGGCCAGTCCGAAGGCTTTCAGGTATTCCCGGCCCTTGCCGGGCCGCGCGGCATAGGCAATGTTGTAGGCGACGTTCAAGTGTGGAAAAAGCGCGTAGTCCTGAAACAGAAAACCGGCGCGCCGTTTTTGCGGCGGCAGACAGAGGGAACTGGAGGCGTCGAACCACCGCTCGCCGCGGAAGGTGATGATGCCTTCGGCCGGGCGGTCGAGCCCCGCCAGCATCCGCAGCAGCGTGGTCTTGCCGGAGCCGGAAGGGCCGAACAGCACCGTGACCGGCGATTGATCGAACGGAATGCGCAGTTGCGCGTCGAGCGAGAAGCCGGAATCGAGGCGCGTCCGGCACGCGCAGTTCAGTTCGCCGGCCATATAGCCCAGACCCGGCGCTGCAGCGCGTAGGTGGCCGCCAGCACCGCAAAGGAGATAGCCAGTAGGAACAACGAAGTCTCGGTGGCGGCGCCGTAATCGAGCGACTGCACCTGGTCGTAAATGGAGATGGAAACCGTTCGGGTGACGCCGGCGATATTGCCGCCCACCATGAGCACCACGCCGAATTCGCCCATGGTATGGGCGAAACTAAGGATGGCGCCGGTGGCGATTCCGGGCGCGGCCAGCGGCACGATCACGCGCCGGAAGGTGGCCGCGCGCGAAACCCCCAGGCACCAGGAAGCTTCCACCAGTTTGCGGTCGACGCCGGCGAAGGCCGCCGCCACCGGCTGCACCGTGAACGGCAGGCTGTAGAGCACAGAGGCCAGCAGCAGTCCTTGAAACGAGAACGGCAGCATGCCGCCCGTGAGCCTGGCATAGAGCGCGCCCACCGGGCTGCGCGGCCCGATGGCCAGCAGCACGTAGAAACCCAGAACCGTTGGCGGCAACACCAACGGCAGCGCCACCACCGCTTCCACCAGGAATTTCCACCGGCGGCGCGAAAAGGAGATCCAATACGCCAGCGGCACCCCGACCATCAAAAGGATCACGGTGGTGGAAGCCGCGAGCCGCACGCTGAGCCAGATTGCCTGCCAGTCCATATCATTCGCCGGGCAACGAGAAGCCGTATCGAAGCAAAAGCGCCCGCCCCGCCGGCCCCGTCAGCCAGTCGCGAAACTGGCGGGCCGCGGCGGAATCTTTCAGAATCACGCCACACTGCTCCATCTTCGGATACGTCTCCGCGGGCACCTCCCAGTATCGCCCCTGGCCGCGCGCCGCTGGAGCCGAGGCCAGTGAGAGCGCCACGATTCCCACGTCGGCGGCGCCGCTCTGGACGAACTGAAAGGCCTGCGAGATATTTTCGCTGAGCACCAGCTTCGCCTGGAGGCTATCGTAGAGGCCCATGGCCCGCAACGCGGCTTCCGCGGCACGCCCATAGGGCGCATGGGCGGGGTTGGCGATGGCCACGTGGCGCACGGTGGGATCGCGCAGCGCCGTCGCGGGATCAAGCGGCGAGGAGGACTGCACCCAGACAACGATGCGGCCGGCCGCGTAACTGAAGACGGCATCGGCGGCCAGCCCGTCGTGAGCCAGAGTGCGCGGGTATTGCGCATCGGCCGAGAGGAACAGGTCGAACGGCGCGCCGTTGCGGATCTGCGCATAGAAATTGCCGGAGGATCCGTAAGCCACACGCAGTTGGGTATCCGGATGCGCCTGGTGGAAAGAGCGGGACGCCTCTTCGAGCGCAAACTGCAGATCGGCCGCCGCGGCGATGGAGAGCGTGTGGGTCTGGGGCACTCGGCCGCAGCCGGCGCAAAGCGAGCACGCGGCCAGAATCGCCGAAGCGCCGAGGTTCCGGGTCGATCTCATTTGGGCAAGACACTAGTATGTTAGCAGTGAGATCCGCAATGCCGAAGAGGCGCGGCCTGTTTGGTATAATCAATCAACACGCCCAATCCGGTGAGGTGCGAGAGCGGTTGAATCGGGCGGTCTCGAAAACCGTTGAACCTTTGCGGGTTCCGTGGGTTCGAATCCCACCCTCACCGCCATTTATTGACACTCGCGAAATACGGTTACGCCCGGCGGGTTTTGTGGGGCAGGATGGTATCCTGCGCGCCGGTTGGCAACCGGCGCCGAGCGGCCATTTGCAAGTGTCGGCAGGCGGGTTACCAACCCGCCGCAGGTTGCCAACCTGCCCCACAAGCCTGCACTTCTCGTCGCAGTATTTTACGAGCCTCTATAGAATCAATAAGTCACTACGACGAGCAGTTCGAACGCTATGCCCTGGAAGTACTGCAGCGAGAACTTGGCCCGGACGGGTTGGCTCGCTTCCTCCGGCTCAACCGGTCGGGCAAGGGGAACTATACCCTGGATCGAATCGAGTGGCAAAAGGACCTAACCGTTGCCGAGATCGTGGCCTCTCTGAACCGGCCACATAGCCCATAGCCCGGTGCAACTCCATTTCGTTTGGGTATGACCCAGAACGGTTCAGAATTTCTTCCATTCGAGCCGGCCGACCCTGTTTCTCCCGCGGCGGCTTCTTTCAGGCGCCGGCAGGCGAGGTGCGAGCCATTCCATCCGAACGCCCGGGCACGAAGTCGAGGCTTGAACGTGCAAGCGTGCTTTGCCGCATGGTTTGAAGATCATTTTGGCACACGGCGCCATACGAAGCTCCGCATGTCGCCCAAAAACCGAACGGCGGCTGACGCTGGACGCTTTGAATTCGAGGAAAATGAGGTCAGGGTTATACTGGACGCACGGCCGCGGGAGGAACAAGGGCGCAACCCTTAGACTGGCGAGCGGAGGTCACACGTGACAAGAAAGCGGAATCCAGACGCGGGTCTCCGCGAGGATGCCCGGGAAGCCGTCGACCGCGCTTGGCCCGAGGGCGTGGTGGATATGGCATTCGATGCCGATGAATCCTACTTCTGGGATGTTTATCCGAAACTGGCTGCAGCGGTTCAGCGCATCAAAGGCGCACGACTGGTGCATGAACGCGAGCCGGAAGGCGGGCCGGTCTGGTTCGATCATTCCGATCCCGAAGAGGAGCCTCCAGACGACCAGGAGCGCTCGCGGTCCTACCATCTCTTCTTCGTCTGCCCAGAAGGGCAAGCGTTCGTATATGAGACTGAAATGCAAAGTCTCGGCGGACTAGGCGAGGACGACGAGAATGAGTGGCCCATGGAAACGGTCACTGGAACGGGCAGAACCGGCTGGTCGGTGGCAGTATCGCTGCTCGCCCCTTTCGCGGTTATCACCCTCAGCGACATGGAAACTTTTGAGGATGGCTGCACTTCGGAGCCGTCTATCGAATCCCTGGGGTTCACCGACATGGGGCAGCGGATCGATCCGGAGGCTGAGTTCCGGAAATTCAAAGGCGAGCCGGCATTTGAAGTACTCCTGAAGTTGCGCGGCCGGATTTGCGACATACTGAGCAGATATGGAATAGGCATACTGCCGGAGGAGGAGTGGCGAAAGCCGGTTCCATGGCTGCGAGCCGATGACGAGGTCCTCGTGGGAACCGCTGGCGAGCCGATCCGGGTACTCGACGCGCTCTTCTTTGAAGGGTTGTGAAATCAGCGAGGAGCTACATGGCCAAGACTAAGAGTTGTTCCGGCAAGGCAAAAGCCGCCCGAGAACACAAAAAGAAGACGTTGCTGCTGGACGGACTCCAGCCTGGTGAGGCCGCCCTTGTTCTACGGCGATTGTTGGCCGGCCATCCGGAACTTCTTTCCGAGGCCGAAGCGATTTCACGTTCTACGCTTGGCGACTTGTCATTCGAGTCGATTGCCGGCGAGGTGGAGGATTCGATCCGGGCAATGGACCTTGACGACCTCAACGGTCGCGCCGGCCGCCATTCGTGGGGCTATACCGAGCCAACCGAGGCCGCTTGGGAGTTGCTCGAAGAGGCCGTGGAGCCGTTCGTGGAAGATATGAAACGCCATTTGGGTCTCGGACTCGATGAGGACGCGTTGGAGATCTGCAAGGGCATTGTGCTCGGCCTCTACCATTGCCGCGACGCGCGCGGCGACGAATTCCTGGGCTGGGCAGAGGATTTCCCATCCGAGGCGGCCGGCAACGCCGTGGCCGAGTGGATTAGCGCAGGCAGACAGGGCGCTTCCCATAAACAGCCTGGGCCGAATCGCGTGCTCCTGCTTCGGGAATTTGTGGACAAACACGTTCCCGAGTGGCAATGGATCTCCAAACAGGTTGTTGGAAAGGAGAGCAAATGAAGAGCCGGCGTCGCAGCACTCTGAAGGAAAAAGGGCCGAAAGGAGGGATGTTCCCCCTGGCCTGAGTTGGCATTGGATCGTCTCGTCGAAGAGGCCACTGTGGACTGCTATAACGAAACGGAACAGGTAGCCCCTCCGACGCCGGCGACGTGCTAACGATCTCGACCTGCTCCGGAGGCAAGCCCGCCAACACGCCACGCCCCGGGTCCAATTTATCGAACAGCGGTTTTTTTTCTGGCGTAAAATACGAAAGGAAGCACCCATGGAAAACGACCGCAATGTACCAGCCACGAAGGGCGACGTAGCCGACATTCTGGAAACGCTGCGGGACGTTGAAACCAGGCTATTGAACGCCTTCTACGGCTACGCGAAGACCAACGACAAGCGGGTACTCTAAGTCGAGGCCAACGAATCGGTGCTTCGAAGCCGCCTGCAACTCTCGTGACCCGCGTCCTGGACTTGGAACAGAAGGGCAACACTCCGCCTGCCGCATAAGTGGATTCTTCTCTGAAGATGGGATTCGCCGCGGCCCATTCCACTGCGAGACCGCGACCGGCGCACCGTGAAACGCCGGACACGGGAACCGAGAGCCCGTGCGAAGCCAGCTTCATAATAGACCCCGTTCTTATGTTGCGTAAAATCGGCCACGACGAAATGCGCGAGACGAATTTCGCCCAGGATCTTACCCTCACCGCCAGTACTAACGCAAGCGATTCCTGCGGCATCCCGAAGCGGTTGCATTCTTATCCCGGCCCATATACGACGGGGCACTGCACGAGCCAGGCGACTCGTCCCCGGAGGGATGCGGCGAAGTAATGACCCAGTTCAGGCTGACCCTGTTTTTCAGGCTGACCCTGTTTTTCCCGCCACCTTGCATTTCGCTTCTTCCGGCGGTAGTCTGACCTTACGCGGAGGGAATGCTTATGATGCCGAACTCGCCGAATATTTACTTCGTGCTGAATCAGCAGTACATGCAGGCTTGCGGCGCCGGGCAGCAGGCTATGATGATGGAGGCTTCGGGCAATGGCCCGGCCGCCGCGCAATTGTACGAGCAGGCGATCGCGGTGCTCGGTAATTCGATGATGGTGGCCCGGCAGTCGGGCGTATTCGTCACTGACTCCATCCTGTACACTTTCGCTTATTCGCATTTCAGCGCGGCCCGCGTAGAGGCCGCCATGGGCTGGCCGCTGGCGCCGGCCCACCTCGCTATAGCTCTGGACGCGCTGAACCAGGCGATCGCCGTCAACCCGAGCGTGTTTCAATATCACGCGCTGGCGGGCGCTGTGCTGGCAGCCCAGGGGAGTCTGCTGTGGGCCGAGCAGGCGTTCACCCGCGCGCTGCAACTGAATCCGGCTGACGTGTGGTCGAGCTACATGCTCTCGGCACTGTATTCCGCGCAGGGGAACGTCGCCATGGCCGGCCAGCACTTCGCGACCGTGCAGCAGGTTGTGCCCAACCTGCCCTCGCCGCAGCAGTTTTTGTCGCAACCCGCTGCTCCGGGCATGGGTACGGGACCGGAACACGACCAGCCAGACTGGCTGAAGAAGACCAGCCAGATACTCGACATTCTTAAGACATCCACGGAAGTGGTGAACAATATGAGTGGCTGGTTTGGAGGATCGTCGAACGCCGGTGGGTGGAACATGGGTGGAGGCGGGATGGGCACGGGCGGGATGTTCTAGTCTGCGGGCAGCCGGAAAGGAAACGAATATGCCCATGAAGAATCACCCGCATCCCGGCCGCATCGTCCGCCAGGATTTCCTGGAACCGCTTGGCTTGACCGTCACCAAGGCCGCTAAAGTGCTTGGCGTTGCGCGCCAGACTATAAACAACCTGGTTAACGAAAAAGCGGGCATATCGGCGGAAATGGCCGTGCGCCTGTCGAAGGCGTTCGGACCCAGCCCCGATATGTGGGTCCGCCTCCAGGCCAATTATGACCTATCCCAAGTGCGGCAAGACGAGATCAGCGTTGCGCGCTACAAGCGAGCCTCATAGAGTCGCGCCGAGCAGTAGATTGGCGTCCAGGGGCGTTTCAGGGACGCAACCCCCGGATCGCTCAGCCGCTGGCGTTTGGGAGCTTCGTCGCCTGTCCCCGAAATACCATGTCGATGACCAGCAAGATTACCAGTAAGGGCCAGACCACTCTTCCGAAAGAAATTCGCGACAAGCTGGGGGTTCACGCCGGCGACACGCTGGTCTACGAAGTGGAAGGGAATGCGATCCGGGTTCGCAAGGCCGAGCCATTCGACCTTGCCTGGCATCGGGCGATTTCGCCGACTCTAGCCGAGTGGGACTCAACTAACGATCACGAGAATTTCGATGACCTGTGATGCATTCGAGGTCATCGTTGTGCCATTTCCATTCACGGACTCCGATCAAAGCGTGAGACGTCCTGCGGCGGTGCTGAGCCGGCGCGCTTTCAACGCGAAGGGTCACACCGTGATGGCAATGATCACCGACGCACGCAATCAGCCGTGGCCGCTGGATATTCGCATCGACCATCAATCCGCGGGATTGAAGATGCCGAGCGTCGTCCGGATGAAGTTCTTTACCCTGGATAACCGCCTGGTCCTACGCAGCGTGGGCCGGTTGTGTCGCCAGGATCGGCAACAACTCCTGGATGGCCTGCGACAGCTTCTGCCACCACTCTCATGAAGACGGGACTGGCCGCGCCATTTCGATTTCCGCAGATGTGCTTTTGACCGCTGGGCCCGGAATCCGCCGCCTCCCATTCCCTACGATGCCGCCGGACGCGCAGCCTCCACCGGCAATTCCCACACCACCGGGCGACCCTGCTTCATCCAATCGGCAACGCAGGGTTGATAGCGGTTTTCCAGAACGTTATCCCGGCCCATATCCGACGGGGCACTGCACGAGCTATGCGCTTCGTCTCCGGAGGATTGCTGCGAAGTAATGACCCGGTTCAGGCTGACCCTGTTTCTCTTTTCGTTGTCCCTGATTCTCGCCGCCGCCGAAGTATAATATGAACTGACGAGGCGGATCGTGACCCGTGCTTGCAATCAACAATTTCGGCTGAAGTTGATTTTCTGGAATGAACTCGCAACCATCCAGGCAATCCCGCTAAACGGCGTTCCCAGTGTGGCGGGTCACGAAGCAGTCGGTGGCGTCGTTCGAGGAAAGGAAGACCTCGTGTCGCTCATTTCGGACATCGAAATTGATAGCGTTGTACAAACCCGGCAACTCGGCATGCAGGAATTCGGAGATGATACGCCACCGAAATTTCAGCGCATCTTCAACATGCTGCTGCCAAGCCAGATCATCAGTACCATCGAAGAGCACTTCGAGACGAACCGTGTGGACATTGTTCTGGGGTCCACAAAACTGTCACCGCCTGAGGGCTTTCAGCGTATGACGAATTGGTTTAGGCAGCGGGCTTTGGTCTGACGAGGTCAAGCTCTCATGGAATATCGGTTTGTCTTGATCGTGACCCTGATCGTCCCATCAGTTTTTTCAGGTGCGGACATTCAACAGGCCACCTTAGACAGTGAACGGGTGAGCGTACAGGACCAGAAAGCGGTCCACGAGAAGGAAGTGAGATCTCTGGCCGGAATCAAAGCGTTGTTCATCTCTATCGGCTCCGACAGCAGCTTCGAGCCACTGGAACCGTATTTGACAGAGGCTCAAGTCAGAACTGACGTTGAGCTGCGTATACGGAAGGCTGGGATTTCGGTGGTCGGGATTGGAGACCCACACGATGCAACCGTCTACATTGACATAGCTGCTCTCCGATCCACAACCGGGTTGTGTGCCTTCGATTTTAGTGTCCAACTCCGGCAGTCGGCCACTGTGGATCGGAACAATCAGAAATTCGGGGCGATAACCTGGGGCCCAAAAGGGTATCTCAGCATGGGTTCCACAATGGCGGCGGCTGAAACCATACGGAAGAAGTTGGGCGATTACATTGACGAGTTCTTGAACGATTACCTTACCGTAAACCCTCTGAAACGAGAAGCACAGCGACAGCCTTAGCTTATTTTCCGGCGCTTGCGTGTGGTGGGTTCCGGTGTAGCGATGGATTCGGCAGGGCCACCGGGCAGCATGGCACGGAGTTCGCCGACCTTCGTGTCTATGTGGCGCTTCTGTTCCTCGAACCCATTCCACGTTTAGGGAGTGAACGTCGCCGTGCGGAGCCTTTTCAAACAGAGGCCGGAAGTAGGACACAGACGCCCCACAAAGCGATCCTCCGGGCCGGGCGATGCGGTGCGAGATTACTCTGTGCGAGATTACTCTTGCGCTACCCGCCCCGACGATGATAATATCAGAGTCGAAAGCCGAGTCTCGAAGAGGCTCGGCCTTTTCTGTACCGCAAGACTTTGCATTACAGAGTACTTTACAGACAAAAACACAAGGAGAAAAATCTAATGGAAAGCGCACTTTGCAGAACCGTCACTCCATCAGGATTTCAGCCAACTATAAAACTTGTAGTTCTGAATAAACCGGCCACATCGGAAGACGACAAATATCAGAAGTTTCTGAATGAGCTTCAGTCATACGGTTGCGGATACTGGAAGTGGTTACGCAAAAGGCGAATCAGAGAAGTTTTTGTCGTTGGCAGCGTCACAAATCCCGAAACCGGCAAAATTGACAAAATCCGCATCAAGAAAAAATCGGCAGGTTTTATAGAATTGACCGATTGTAGGAGATTCGACATAAAGACGGGTCGCTGTCTCTCTGGAGAACCGAGATATATTTTTTCCATTGAGAATCGGCTGGTGTGGAATTCATGGGAGCCACAATCACTGCGGCAAAGAGTTGAGCGTGCTCTTCCGGCGCTGCCGTTCAAAGCTGCACGGGCCTACGCCGACCTGCTCCACCCGAACTGGCATCTCGGCATCTTCACGGAGAAACTTGATCGTGTGCTTGGCCGGAACTTTGATCGTCCAGCGGCTTCACTTTCGGAACGTGAAGAGGCGAGTATGGCTTCGTGCCGAAAATTCGCCAAGGAAACCGTACTGGATCATCTGCCGGGAGCCATTCAGGAATTCAGAGCTTTGGTGGAAATGATGGAGGGTGACGCAAAATGATGAGCAAAATCCAGTTGGTCGAAATTGCGGCCCGGAATCAGGAACGGCCAAACGAAGACGTGACCGCCTTGCTTGCGGAGATTCACGAACTGAAGAGTCGCCAGATGCAAGCAACCCGGTGGATCGGCGGTGATGTCTTGCCCAAACTGAAAACAGTGTGGCGTTATCTTCTTTATCGAAAGCCGTGTCCAGAGGAATGCTTGGTTTTGGATAATGCCATTGCGAAGCTGGAAGGGGATCTCGGATGGTTGGCTCTGCCGCTTCAAACCATCACGGTACCTGTTGATGTGTTTGAGCGTGAATTATCGAAGTTCCGTGTCAAAAAATAGACAGATACGGCAGATTTGGACCAGCCGACGCTCACCTTCAAGAAAGGCAACGATACGGTAGCTGAGTTCCTCGTTGTGGAGGTTCAGGGTTATCGCAAGGAATAGCAACTGCACATCAACCCTGTACGCGATTTCGTACGATGGAACCGCGAACCCTGCGACTCGCCCGACTCCCGCGAATAGCGCTTTCAATAACTTGCCTGGAATCAGCGGGCGGTAAGGCTCCGAATCCCACCCTCACCGCCAGAGCGGACCGATAGCTTGCAGCCAAAGGTGGGCCTGCGGCGCTGAATCCGCGGCCCATTCCCCTACCCGACCGCCGGATGCGCAACTTCCACCGGCGATTCCCACACCACCGGGCGATTCTGCTTCATCCAATCGGCAACGCAGGGTTGATAGCGGTCTTCCAGAACGTTGCGCTTGATTTTGAGGGTGGGCGTGATGAAACCATTGCCGACCGTCCACGGACCCTGGGCCACGGCGACGAAGCTGAGCTGCTCATGCGGATCCAGTTGCGTGTTGACCAGGTTCATGAGGTCCAACAGAGTCTGCTCGACAGTCGCACGCTGGGCGGGAAGCGCGGTGATTTTGCGCATCTCCTCGGCCAGCAGGACCACGGCGAAGGGGTGGGCCATGCCGGCACCCATGAGACAGCAGGCATCTACCACGGGGTGGGCGAGCAGTTGACACTCGATGGGAGTGGGCATCACATACTTACCCTTGCTGGTTTTGAACTGCTCTTTGACGCGGCCGATGATTTTGAGCTGCCCGTCGGGATCGATGCGGGCCAGGTCGCCGGTGCGGAAGAATCCGTCCTCCGTGAAGGAAGCCCGGCTGGTTTCGGGGTCCTTGTAGTAGCCCAGCATGTTCATGGGGCTGCGGATGAGGAGCTCCTGATTCTCATTGACCTTGGCCTCCACGCCGGGGATGGCGCAGCCCACGTAGCCGGGGCGCACCGAGCCGGGGGCGGGCAGGTGGGTGATCAAGGTTTCGGTCATGCCATAGCCTTCGGAAAGGTTCAGGCCGAGCTTGCGGTACCACAGCAGAATCTCGGTGGGCAGCGGGGCAGCGCCGCTGGCGGCATTGATGACGCTGTCCAACCCGAGCTTGCGCAGGACGCGTTTCTTGACGGAGCGGTTCAGGATGGGGATGCGCAGCAGACGTTCCAGTTTGTGCTCGGGGATCTTGGCGAACACACCCTGCTGGAACTTCAGCAGCAGCCGCGGCACGGAGAGGAAGATGGTGGGCCGGGCGCGGGCCAGATCGGTGAGGAAGGTGTCGATGCCTTCGCTGAAGAAGATGCGATATCCGAGGTAGACGGCGGTTCCTTCCATGCCGGCCCGCTCCACGATGTGGGCCAGCGGCAGATAGGAGAGCACGCGTTCCTTGTCATTGAGCCTGATGAGCCCGGCGAGGACCTTGGCGTCGAAAGCCAAGGTGGCAAAGGTATGCATGACCCCTTTCGGGGCGCCCGTGGTGCCGGAGGTATAAATGATGGTGGACAGATTGTCCCCGGGGCGGGTGGGGTTGCCGGCAATGGGACGATTGGCGGTAACGAGAACTTCCCAAGCGGGCCAATCGTTGGGGAGGGCGGTGGGAAAGCGAACACAGGCCACACCGGCGGGGATGCCGGCAACGGTAGCTTCCCGCTCATCGGTAGCGCCGAGGAAGCAGGCTTTGGCGCCGCAATGTTCCAGAATCTGGCGGATGGATTGAGCCTTCAGCGAAGGGTAGATGGGGACAGTGACGTGTCCCGCCACCCAGATGGCCAGGTCGGCCATGATCCACCAGGCGCAGTTGCGGGAGAGGATGGCCACGCGGCTTCCCGGTTCCCAATCCTGCGCCTTCAGCCAGGCTGCGATGCGGCGGACCTCGGCCACGGCCTGGCCCCAGGTCCAATCACGCACCTTGCCGCCGCCATAAGGTTGTGTGAGGAAAACAGCTTCGGGCCGCTCGCGCTCCCATTTGTAGATGCGCTGGAGCGGCAGATCGTCTGCACTCAGATTGCCCGGCATCGCTCCTCCATGGAGAACCGAAAGGGTGTGCGCCCACGCAAGTAATCCTCTTGCGTTTTATCTTACCGGTGGGTAAGATAACAGGAGCGCTGCCCATTGTCAATGGGCGGGCGCATGGTTCGTCATGTCAAGAGACGCCTCCGCATCGCCGTCGCCCCGCAAGGCATTCGCCGACCGGCGGCGCGACCCAGCCACCAAGCGTGAGGCGGTGTTGAAAACCGCTGCACAATTATTTCTTGAAAAAAGCTACGGCCGGACGTCCATGAACGACGTGGCCGACCGGCTGAACATCACAAAGCCCGCGCTTTACCATTATTTCGACAACAAGGAAGATATTCTCCTTGAGTGCTACCGCCTGGGTGTTGGGCTAATTGAGGAAATTCTCAATGAAATCGCCGATCACTGTGGAACTGGACTACAGAAGGTGGAAGCATTTATCCACTCGTACGCCACCGTGATGACGGTCAACTTCGGACGGTGTGTCATGCGTCTGGACGAGGGCGACCTCACCAGCGGCGCGCGCGCCGAGATGCGGGCCTACAAGAGAAAGATCGACCGCCGTTTGCGCGGGTTCATCCAGGAAGGGATTGAAGATGGATCGATTGCGCAATGCGATACGAAAATCACGGCATTTTCCATCGCGGGCGCACTGAACTGGATCTGTATGTGGTATGAACCCGATGGCGCCCTGTCCGCGGAAGAGATTGCCACTCAGTTCGCGCGTACTTTGACGCAAGGGCTTCGCCCTTGAAATCCCTGCGGGATTTGGAAGTCAGGAGTCAGAAGTCAGAAGTCGGAAGTCGGAAGAGGAGTGATTCGTATGAGCGTTGAAGCAGTTGTCAAACCGGTCGCGGCGGCAGTGTCTTCTCCAAACCGCGCGCCGGCTACCGTGATCCGCAAAGCGGCGGTGCTGGGGGCGGGAACCATGGGATCGCGGATCGCGGCGCACCTGGCCAACGCCGGTCTGCCCGTGGTTCTGCTGGACATTCCCGCGCCGGAAGGCGCGCGTAGCGCCATTGCGTCGCAGGCGCTCGACGCACTCAAGAAGAGCAAGCCAGCGGCGTTTTACGACCTCGCGTATGCGGCACACGTTTCCGTGGGAAACTTCGATGACGATCTGGCGTTGCTGGCGGATTGCGACTGGGTGATCGAGGCTGTCACCGAGAACCTGGCGATCAAGCAGGCCCTGCTGGATAAGGTAGTGCCGCACTTGAAGCGGGACGCGATTCTGACCACCAATACCAGCGGCCTGCCGGTGGCATCGATTGCGGCCAAACTGCCGGAGCCGGTCCGGCGGCGTTGGTTCGGAACTCACTTCTTCAATCCGCCGCGCTATATGCGGCTGGTGGAGATCATCCCCACGCCGGAAGCGGATCCGGCGGCGATTGCCGCGGTTGCGCACTTTGCCGACCTGCTACTCGGCAAGGAAGTGGTGTTTGCGCGCGACACGCCCAACTTCATCGCCAACCGGATCGGCGTCTTCATCATGCTGGAGGCGGTGCGCCTGATGCAGGAGGAGGACCTGACCATCGAAGAGGTGGACGCACTGACCGGAAGCGCGATCGGCTGGCCGCGTACGGGGACGTTCCGGCTGGCGGATATGGTGGGAATCGATGTGCTGGCGCACGTGGCCGCCAACTTCGAGGGATCGGGCGTGGTGCCGCCGTTCATCCGGACCATGCTGGAACGCCGCTGGCTGGGAGATAAGACCA
>PMTR01000070.1:0-44384 GCA_003167255.1 Bryobacterales bacterium | reverse complement strand
CCGAGCGCCTGGCCCAACTGCTGGGGGGCGACGTTCGCAAGGATAAATCCGCGCGCTTCCACTGGCGGCTGCTGAGCGCCTTGTGGAACTACGCGGCGGATTGCCTGCCGGAGATCGCCGACAATGCGTCGAGCGTGGACCGCGCCATGCGAGCTGGGTTCAACTGGGAAATGGGGCCGTTCCAACTCTGGGATGCGGCCGGCGTCCGCGGAACCGTCGAACGCATGCGGAGCGCCGGGGAGCGGGTGAGCCCGATTGTCGAACGGCTGGCGGCCGCGGGTGCCGATGCGTGGTACCGGCTCGACGGCCGCGAGTGCTTCGATGTGGCGAGCGGCGCTTACCGGCCGGTCATGGAGGCCGAGGGCATTGCGCGCATCGCCAGGTTCCGCGCGGCGAACGGCGTGGTGCGGCACAACCCGGGCGCGTCTCTGGTGGATATCGGCGACGGCGTGGCCTGCCTGGAACTGCACTCGAAGAAGAATGCCGTGGGCGAAGACATCATACGGCTGGTGACCGAAACCTTCTCGCCGCAGAGCGACGCCGTGAGAAATTTCGAGGCCTTCGTGGTCGGCGGGGATGCGGAGCACTTCTCCGTAGGGGCCAACCTGATGCAACTGCTGTTGAGCGCCCAGGAAGGGGAGTGGGACGAAGTCGATTTCGCCGTGCGGGCCTTTCAGCGTATGACGGCGGCGATCAAATTCTGCCCGCGCCCCGTGGTGGTGGCGCCGTACTCGTTCTGCCTGGGCGGCGGGGCGGAGATCGCCATTCACGGCGCCCGGCGGCAGGCCCATGCCGAGTTGTACATGGGACTGGTGGAGACCGGTGTCGGCGTGGTGCCGGCGGGAGGCGGCTGCAAGGAGATGCTGCTGCGCGCGCTGGATGTGGCGGCGGCGGTTCACGGAAACGCACGCAATGAATCGGTGGAGCTGGTGGGCGCGCTGCGGCGGACCTTCGAAACCATCGCCATGGCCAAGGTATCCACCTCGGCCGTGGAGGCGCGCCACATCGGCATGCTGCTCGCGGCCGACCGCATCACCATGAATCGCGAGCGTCTGCTGAACGACGCCAAGCAGTCGGCCCGAGAATTGGCCGCGAGCGGTTACTCCGCCCCGGCGCCGCGCACCGACATTCCGGCGCCGGGCGAGAACATGCTGGCCACCCTCAAACTGGGCGTCCACGTCATGCGGCAGGGCGAATTCATCAGCGACCACGACGTAAAGGTAGCCAACTGGGTAGCGTACGTTCTGTGCGGCGGGCCGGTCACGCCCGGCACGCTGGTGAGCGAGCAGTATCTATTAGATCTGGAACGGGAAGCGTTCCTATCGCTCTGCGGCGAAAAGAAAACCCAGGAACGGATCGCTTTCACATTGAAGAGCGGGAGGCCGCTACGGAACTGAAGACATTCAGCCGCGGATGAACGCAGATGAACACAGATAAGAAAAGACCTGGTTTTATCCGTGTTCATCGGTGTTCATCGGCGGCTATTCATGTTCTTGGAGTGAGGAGAAACATTCATGAGAGACGCAGTGATTGTGAGCGCGGTGCGGACGGCCGTGGGCAAGGCTCCCAAAGGAATGTTGCGGGCGACGCGGCCCGATGACCTGGCGGCGGTGGCCATCGAGGGGGCGCTGGGGCGTGTGCCCGGCCTGGACAGGCGGGAAGTGGAGGATGTGATTATCGGCTGCGCCATGCCGGAAGGCGAGCAGGGCATGAACGTGGCGCGGGTGGCCGCGCTGCGCGCGGGCATGCCGATTGAGTCCGCCGCCATGACCATCAACCGTTATTGCGCATCCGGGCTGCAATCCATCGCACTCGCGGCGGAGCGCATACGGGGCGGGGGAGCGGACGTGATCGTGGCCGGCGGGACGGAATCCATGTCCTTTATTCCGTTCGGCGGCCACAAGATTTCCGTTAACCCCTGGCTCCAGCAAAACTATCCGGATTCGTATTTGTCGATGGGGCTGACCGCCGAGCGCGTGGCGCGGCACTACGGCATTTTGCGCGAGCAGGCGGACGAGTTCGCGCTGGCCAGCCACACCAAGGCGCTGGCCGCACAGGCGGCGGGAAAGTTCCAGCAGGAGATCGTGCCGGTGACGGTTACTTTCTCGGCGCCGGACGCGAAGTCGAAGATCCGCAAGACCGAAGTGGAGTTCCGGGTCGATGAGGGGCCGCGCGGCGATACCTCCATGGAGGCGCTGGGCAAGCTGAAGGCAGCGTTTCACGCCAAAGGCACGGTCACGGCGGGCAACTCCTCGCAGACTTCGGACGGCGCCGCGGCCGCAGTGGTGATGTCCGAGGAACGCTCCCGGGCGCTGGGAATCCAGCCAATGGCGCGCCTGGTGGCGTTCGCCTACGCGGGATGTCTGCCGGAGGAGATGGGCATCGGTCCGGTATACGCCATTCCCAAGGCGCTCAAACTGGCGGGCCTGAGCCTGGACCAGATCGACCTGATCGAGTTGAACGAAGCCTTCGCGACGCAGGCGCTGGCCGTAATCAAGACCTTGGGGCTGGAGATGGACCGCGTGAACGTAAACGGCGGCGCGATTGCGTTGGGGCATCCACTGGGCTGCACGGGGGCCAAGCTCACCGCCGGGCTGCTGCAGGAGCTGAAGCGGCGCAAGGCCAGGTACGGGATTGTGACGATGTGCGTGGGGGGCGGCATGGGCGCCGCGGGAATTTTTGAGAATTTGAACTAGAGAAAAAGAAGACAGAAGTCAGAAGTCAGGAGTCAGAATATATGGCAACCAGCAACGTGCAAGCGATGGCGAAACGGGTCAAGGGCGGCAGCTTCCTCACCGAGGAACGCGATCCGCAAGACGTATTTACACCGGAGGATCTCTCCGAGGAGCACCGGCAGATTGCGAAGACCGCAATCGACTTCACCCAAAACGAGGTGATGCCGGCGGCTGCCCAGATCGAGGCCAAGAACTTCGAGGTGACCAGGGGTCTGCTGCGCAAGGCCGGCGACCTCGGGCTGATGTGCGTGGACATCCCCGAAGCTTACGGCGGCCTGGAAATGGACAAGGTGACTTCGGCGCTGATTGCCGAATCCATCAGCAAGCTGGCCAGTTTTTCGGTGGCATTCAGCGCGCACGTGGGAATCGGCACGCTGCCCATCGTGTGGTACGGCACTGAGGAACAGAAACGGAAGTACCTGCCGAAGCTGGGGACGGGCGAGTGGATCGGCGCGTATGCGCTCTCGGAATCCTCCTCCGCCAGCGATGCCATGAACTGCCGCACGCGGGCGGTGCTCGCGCCGGACGGGAAGCACTACATCCTCAACGGCGAGAAGATGTGGATCACCAACAGCGGCTTCGCCGATCTGTTCACGGTATTCGCCAAGGTGGATGGCGAGAAGTTTTCGGCCTTCCTGATCGAACGCCACACGCCGGGCTTTTCGATTGGCGCCGAAGAGCATAAGCTGGGCATCCGCGGCTCTTCCACCTGCCCGCTGATCCTGGCCGATTGCCAAGTGCCTGTGGAGAACCTGTTGGGCGAGATCGGCAAGGGGCACCACATTGCGTTTAACATTCTGAACATCGGGCGCTTCAAGCTGGGTGCGGCTTGTGTGGGTGGGGCGCGCAACAGCCTGCAGGACGCCATCGGCTACGCCAAGGAGCGCAAGGCTTTCGGCAAGGCCATCGCCGAATTCGGCCTGATCCAGGAGAAGCTGGCCGAATCCGCCGCCGGTATTTACGCCGGCGAATCCATGGTCTACCGGACCATCGGCATGATCGATGCGGCGCTGGCCGACGTGGATGCGGGCGCCGAGGGAGCTTCCAGGGAAATCCAGAAGCGCATCGAGGAGTATGCGGTAGAGTGCTCCATCCTCAAGGTGTGGGCCTCGGAGATGCTGGACATGGTGGTGGACCACGTCCTGCAAATCTACGCCGGATACGGCTACGTGGAGGAATATCCGGCGGAGCGAGCG
Source organism: Bryobacterales bacterium (assembly GCA_003167255.1). Classification (GTDB taxonomy): domain Bacteria; phylum Acidobacteriota; class Terriglobia; order Bryobacterales; family Bryobacteraceae; genus PALSA-129. Next base: position 40,453 of record PMTR01000070.1, on the reverse strand, counting down.
TACCGCGATTCGCGCATCAACCGGATCTTCGAGGGCACCAACGAGATCAACCGGCTGATCATCACCGGTTTTCTGATGAAGCGCGCGGTGGCGGGCCAGTTGCCGCTGCTCGGGGCAATCAAGAAACTGATGGATGAGGTGATGGCCGGTCCCAGCGCCGCCGAAGAGCGCGAGGGCCCGTTAAGTGCCGAGCACCAGCTTCTGGCCAACGCCAAGAAGCTCGCCCTGTTTGCGGCGGGCGCGGCTTCGCAGAAATACATGATGGGTCTCGGGGACCAGCAGGAAGTGATGGGCGCCCTGGCAGACTGCATCATGGAAGTGTTTGCGATGGAATCGTGCATTTTGCGCGCGGAAAAACTGATCGCCGCCAAGGGAGCAGGGGCGGCCAGGCAGGCCATCGCCATGACGCGGTATTACGCGGCCAAGGCTGCGCAGACGGTGGAGCTTTCGTCGCGCAAGGTGATCTCGACCGTGGCGGAAGGCGATATGCTCAGAACGCAGATGGCGATTCTGCGGCGCCTCGCCAAGCACGAGCCGGCTGACACCATCGGGTTAGGCCGCCAGATCGCCAAACACGTGCTGGCAGCGGGGAGATACGCGTTGTAGGACCGCGGAGGTGTCTGTTTTCCGATTGCAGGGTTAGGTGGGGCGGCGGTCCACCGCTCCGTGACAAGAAATGCGTCCGTCCCCTTTTCCCACGGCTTTCCTGTCATAATGATTCGGGGCCGGGATGCGGGCCGGAGGAGAGTGCATGAAGAAAAGCAGCCGGTTTACCGGTTTAGTGCCGGCGCTGCTGGGAGCGATGGTGCTCCTGAATGATCTGGACAAGCCGCGTGTAGAGGCGCTGCACGGCTCCGATGTCTTGCGACTCGTCGCTTCCGGCATGGGTTTGGGGATCGGCTTCGTTGGCCTGATGGGCATGCTGAGTTTCCCCAGCTCCCGGAAGGACCAAAGCAGGCCACCACGGAACGAGTAGGGTGCGGGGAGGGGGTCGGTCGGTCATAACATTCCGTCCCCATCGTGAGTTCGCCGGTGTCCGTTCGTTTTCTTCGAGCCAACGCGGCCAAGCCGAGCTGTCGATACAGCGACACCCAACGCTGAGCGGTGCGGAACGCCCGCTGCCGCCGCGACCGCCTTCAACGGCCGATCATTTTCGAGGTGAGGTTGGAGCAGGTGGAATCGATCAAGGGCGCGTTTTCGGGCCTCTCCCGTAAGCCCCGCCAGTTCGTCCATACTCGAAGAATACGCCAAATAGCGTGCAAAGTTTTACGCCAGATAATTTGCAAAGTGACAGGCGGTCCACCGCCCCGTGACAAGAAATGCGTCCGTCCCCTTTTCCGGATTTCAGCGGCGCCCGAGGACAAAACTGAAGTTAACCTCGGCAACTCTCTCTACCGGCTTTCCATCGAGAAGAGTGGGCTCATACCGCCAACGCTTGACTGCATGCTCGGCAACCTGCCGCAGCGGATAGGGACCGCGGAGGACGCTGGTTTCGACGATGTGGCCGTCCTTGCCGATCAGTGCCTCGACGGTGACCACCCCGGATACGAAAGCTCGTTTGGCAGTGGATGGATAGGATGGCCTGGTCATGCGGAGGAGCCTGCCGCCCTGAACGACACCTCCCGCCAGTGAACTCGTGTGCCTGAAAGCGCTCACCACGATTCCACTCGCCGGTGGCATCGTCGGTTGCCCGATGGCAGGCTGATCGGGCGGCTGCCTCGTGGAATCCGCGGGCGCAAGAGCTTGCGCGTAGCTCACTCCCATCAACCCGGCCAAGGCCGGGATGCTCAGAAGGGTTAGCACAGTCCGTAACGTGTATCGCTTAGCCATGGGTATCCTTTGTATGGTCTGTTGAAATGGTCCAGCGGAGCATACTGTTGAGGCGAGTATAACGTGCCGGTTCTCGGGTTGATAGGGATGTGAGGCGTGTGGTCGTACCGGTCCGGTTTGTACCGTACTAAGCGGTTGGCCCGTTACTGGTACTAGTAATAGGTTGCCCTTGGTTAGTACGATCCTCATGCCCAGTCCCGACAAAACTGGCTTTCGTCTGTACCTGAAAACCGCCTGATCCGAGCTTCAACTCAGGGCGATGGGAATGACGAAAAGCCTTTGAAATCGTTTTGTTATACATAGAATTATTTTCTTCTTGACATAGCACTTGCGTTTGGTGAATACTAATCGCTTAGAACGGTACTATTACGTATAGCCGATATAGATAACTATTCGGCGGGAGGCACTGAGGACGAGGCCGGCCCGTTCCACGATTGGCAGGGTAAGGAGGACGGTCATAACAAGAAGGTACTTTGTTTTGGGAGCGTTATCTGTTGCCGGAAAGGCCCAAAAAACGCTGTTCGATGACGCGAATTCCCCCGGATGGCAGAGCTTCGGGAGCGGAGTATGGACCGCGGAAGCCGGTGAAATTGTCGGGCGCTTTGAAACGAATAAGCCCGGTCCCGGTTATCTATTTACGCGCGAAGCGTTCACGGACTTTCGGCTGACCATGGTATTTCGCATTTCCAGCGGCGGTAGGAGCGGTATCTATGTTCGTGAACCGCGCCGAAAGTGGAGCACCGAGGGTGATAACCGTCCAGGTTACGGTGCGGATGGTGGCTATGAAGTACTGATCGACTATCTGGATCGCGACAATGCCACTGGAACCATCAACAACATACAGAAAGCAAGAAAGCTAGTTGGTGCCGAGGAGAAGTGGAACGAGATGGAGATCGTTTGCCGTGGCACCGAAATCCGCGTTTCCATCGAGGGTCAGAACGTAAATCGCTTCAACCAGTTGCGAGTCCAGCCCGGCGTCATTGGTTTTGAAGTGCCGGGCACAGCGTCACGGGATTTCATTGTGCGTTATCGCGACATTGTAATTTCATCCGTGGCGTGAACTGACTCTTTTGAGTCGGGGGTAAGGGCGATTGGGAAAGGACAGGAGAGATACAAACATGGAAAGACATCGATTTGCTTTAAATCCCGCGCGGGCGCTCAGGAGCCGGATCGGTATCTTGATCGGCTCGCTCATTCTCTTTTCTTCAACCGTTTTCGGTCAGGTGTTGGGATCGATTTCGGGCTTTGTTTACGATCCCGCCACGGCGGGCATTCCCGAGGCCGCCATCACCGTGACCAACTCGGAAACCGGCCTCACCCGCACTTTGGTCGCCGATGAGCGCGGCTACTACCGCGCCCTATCGCTGCCCGTCGGCCGCTACGATGTCAAGGTTCAAAAGACCGGATTCCGCACCCTGGTGCGCTTCGGTATCGATCTCGTGGTAGCTCAGGATGCCGTCGTCGATATCGATATGAAAATCGGCATTGTCAAAGAGGACGTCGAGATATTCGCACAAGCCCCGTTGGTGAATGTGGCTACTACCTCCATATCCGGGTTGGTGGACGAGCGTTCCGTCAAGGATCTCCCACTGAACGGCCGGAGCTTTGACAACCTGATCACGCTCAATCCTGGAACAGCCAACACCACCGTGAATCGTTCGGCCAGCAGCACCGGAGCGGGCCTAGGTAATAACTTTTCCATTTCCGGCAACCGCGAAGACTTCAATTTGTTTCTTCTTAATGGTATCGAATACAGCGGCGTATCCACTGCCGACGTGATCCCCGGCGGTTTGAGCGGCCAGTTGCTAGGTGTGGACGCAGTGCGCGAATTCAACGTCCTGCAGAATACCTATGGCGCCGAATATGGCAAGCGGCCGGGCGGGCAGGTCAGTCTCGTGACCATGTCGGGAACCAACCGGTTTCATGGCACGCTATTCGAGTTTGTCCGGAACAGCGCTTTTGATGCGCGCAACTTCTACGACCATACCGTAGGTCCGCCTCCCTTCAGGCGCAATCAATTCGGCGTCTCCGCGGGAGGCCCAATCCACAAAGACAAGACATTCATTTTCGGCAGCTACGAGGGATTCCGGCAGCGCCTCGGGGTCAGCGAGGTGGCGATCGTTCCCGACAACAACGCGCGGAACGGCTTCCTGCCGGCGGCCAATGGGACCCTCACCAACGTGGGATTGGCTCCCGGCGTCGCGCCCTATTTCGCTCTCTGGCCCGTTCCCAATGGGCCGGAGTTGGGTGGAGGCGCCGCCTACTACTACGCCAACCCGCCACAGATGATCCGCGAAGACTTCGGAAACATACGGGTGGATCACAACTTCTCCGCCAAGGATTTGTTGTCTGTGGTTTACACCATCGACGACGGCTTCAATCAGACTCCGGGATCCACCGATAAGCAGCTTACCGTCAGCGACCTGCGCTCGCAGATTGCCAGCTTGCAGGAGACCCACTCATTCAATGCCTCGGTGATCAATACGCTCCGTGCGGGGTTTACCCGCGCCAAGTGGATCATGAACGCGGCGCCTCCCGTCGACCAACCCGGTCTGTCGTTCGTGCAAGCCCAGCCGATCGGCAACATCAACATCGGAGCGGTGGGCAACGGCCAACTCGGTGCAATCGCGGGCGCCGGCTCGAACGGGTCGCAGCAGTTCGACGACATCGCCCGGAATCTGTTTACCGTGACCGACTCCGTTTCGCTCATCAAGGGCATCCATCGGATTGAGTTTGGCGGCTGGTTTCAAAAGGTCCAGTCCAACGACAACGCCGCGGATCAGAGAAACGGCATTGCTACTTTTGCCGATCTTCAGCATTTCTTGCAGGGCCAGGCTACGCAGGTGGTCGCGACGCTCAACCCCATCGAGCTCGGCTGGCGTCAGACTGCCGGAGCGTGGTATGCCCAGGATTCCATGCAACTGAGCCGGAATCTGACTCTCACCCTGGGCGTCCGGCACGAGTTTAACAATGGCTGGAATTCACCGCAGGGCGTGGCGGCTAATTTCGTTCCCGGCCCCAATGGCGTGCTGCAGACCCAGCCGGTGGTGGGAAACTCCGTCTATTCCACCAACAACGCAAAGCTCCTCATCGGGCCGCGCGCCGGTCTCGCATGGTCGCCATTCCCCAGTTCGCACACCGCGATCCACGCCGGATACGGCATGTATTATGAGCAGTTGGACTATATGGGCGCTTGTTGCGACGCCATTCCTATCGGCGCTTACAACAACCGAGTGACGGTATCCCCGGCGACTTTCCCGATCTTTTTTGCGCCCGGAGAGAGCCTCCCGGGATCCAAGATTGGCCCGACCGGCGTCCAGCCTGACCTGAAAATGCCGGCTGTCTTCCAGTACAGCCTGAGAGTGGACCAAGCCGTGTCCGACAACACCCTCCTTTCCGTCGGTTACGTGGGAGAGCGTGGCTATCACCTCCTCGCCACCGCCGATGCGAACACTGCCATTCCCACCATCGTCAATGGCCAGCCGTACTTTGCGCCAAAGTCGCCCAGGGCGAACCCCAGTCTGTCGAATTCCCGCTATGAGGAGTCGAACGGCATCAGCAATTACAATGCCTTGCAGATCGATGTGACGCAGCGAATCAGACATGGCCTTCAATTCCGGGCCAACTACACATTCTCAAAGAGTCTCGACAACCACTCGTCTTCTTTCCTCGGCAATGAGGGATTGGGAGGAGCTACTACTTTTCTGGACCCGCGCAATCCGAACCTGGATTGGGGGCCGTCTAATTTCAACATCACCCATCGCGTAGCCGGGAATTTCAGCTACCAACTGCCCATCGGGAACGGCAAGGCCATTTTCGGAGGCGCCAGGGGCGTCTCGAATGCGATTCTTGGCGGGTGGCAACTCAACTCCATCATCGTCGCTCAAACCGGTTTTCCCTTCACGCCTCTGGTGGGGTTCAATCAGTCCGCCAACGGCGACTCGCGAAACCCGGACCGGGTCTCCCTGAAACCGGGTTTCTCCGGCCCCCTGATCGAGGGCTCCCCAACCCAGTGGTTCAATCCAGCCGCCTTCCTTCTCCCAGCGGCTGGTACGTTCGGCAATGCCGGCCGGGACATTCTCACGGCTCCAGGCCTGCTGGAGCTGGATGGTTCTCTGTTCAAGACCTTCCATTTCGGTGAGCGCGCGACGTTTCAGTTCCGGGCCGAGTTCTTCAACGCCCTCAACCACACCAATTTCGGATGGCCGGTTGTCACTACGTTCACTTCTTCCGGAGCCGTTTCGCCAAGCGCCGGGGTCATTACTTCCACGTTGACCACTTCCCGGCAAATTCAGTTGGCGCTCAAGCTCGGCTGGTAGGATCGTCTGAAACAAGCCGGGGTACTCAGGTTTGCGCCTGCCTTCGCGCCGCGAACGCCGCCGGGCAATTCCCGCTTGGTGGGCGGACGCGGTTGGGGCGGCGGGCGTTCCGCCGTTCTGAAGCAATCGACCTACGGGGGGCATGGCTGCAAATGAAGAAGAATTGGGTTAAGGAGTTCCTATCGGGAAGGATCTCTCGCAGGGATTTTGTCGAGCGTGCTGCCGTAGCCGGCTTGAGCGTCGCGGCCACAGGCCAGATTCTGCGGGCGCAACGGGTAAAGCAAGCCAACGCCCCGCGGACATCCCGCGACTATAATCAGACGAATCTGAATGCATACGAGGAATGGCGCAAAAACGAAGGCATCCAGGTCTACACCGGCTATAGCCTTCCGGACATTCGGAACGCGCCGGTCCAGCCCTGGAAACGCCTGGGGGTGCGTGGCGCTTTCATCGATCTGATTGGCGGCGAGGGTGTCAACGATGGCTATCTCTGTGAGATCCCCCCGGGCGGCCAGACCAATCCGCAGCGTTACCTGTTTGAGGAAATCATCTATGTCGCGAGTGGAGAGGGCGAAACCGATATATGGGCGCCAGGCGGCGCCAGGCAGACCGTGAAATGGAAGGCAGGCGCGGTGATCGGCCCGCCGCTGAATACCTGGCGCCAGCACCGCAACCGCGGGGCCGCGCCTGTCCGGCTGCTGGCCATCAGCAACGCGCCTGTAGTGATCGATCTCTTCCACAACGCCGATTTTGTCTTCAACAATGACTATGTATTTCGCGACCGCTATAACGGCGATCCCGATGCTTTTGGGACCGGTCCCGAACATCTCCATCACAAAGATACCGACCCTGCCGAGAGTGAGCAGAAAGGGGGGGTCGATACCTGGGAAAGCGCATACATCCCAAACGCGCGGACGCTCGGTCTGTTCAAGAGCGCAGAGCGCGGCAAGGCGAATTCGCGAATTGAACTCCAACTGGCCGACAACACCATGCAGGCCCACATCTCCGAGTTTGAGGTGGGCACTTACAAGAAGGCGCATCGTCATGGTCCTGGGTCGCATGTGGTGATGGTGAACGGGCATGGCTACACACTGCTATGGAAGGGGGCGGTCAAGTACTCCGACGCCGCGGAGCACGTTCGCGTCGAGTTTGCCGAAGGCACGATCTTTGTTCCGCCCGACGGCTGGTTCCATCAGCACTTCAACACGAGTGGCGATCCGGCCCGCTACCTGGCTGCGACTTGGGGCGGCGACGGCAGATGGTTCATGCGGGGATTGGGAGGTGGCGGGCGCACTCATCGTCTGGGCAAAACGAGCACGCGGAAGGGTGGAAACCTGATCGAGTATGAAGACGAAGATCCGGCGGTCAGTGAAATGTTTGAGGCGGAACTGAAAAAGGCCGGCGTCAAAAACAGAATGAAGCTCTGATTAGACCGCGATCTCGGCGGCCTGCTGAAGGAGCGGCTCCAAGCTCGTGTCGCCATCCGCACCGGCATATTGCAGACGTGATCTGCGAAAACATGAAAGATGTGCCGCCTGAAATCATGGCGACCATGCCTAAGGACGGCGCAAGCCAGCACGACCATTACATCTACGGCTGGCCCAAAAGAGGGGCATGACCGCTGTTTTCCCGGGTGTAAGGACCAGGGCCCGCTGGTGCGTGTAGAATGGCGATATGGGAGCTGAGAAGACACTTCGACGGCTCCTCAGCGGCGCCGCTGATGCGGCTATCCGTTTTGACGATTTGTGCCAATTACTCGAGAGCCTGGGTTTCGAAAGGCGCGTGAGGGGAAGCCATCATCTATTCCGACAGAACGGTGTCGAAGAGAAGATTAACCTGCAGCGGGCGGGTGCGCACGCGAAGCCGTACCAGGTGAAACAGGTCCGGTCCGTAATTCTGAAGGCTAAGCTTGGTTTCAAGCCATGATCAAATACGAAGTCATCATCTATTGGAGCGACGAAGATGAGGCGTTCATTGCGGAGGTGCCGGAACTTCCCGGCTGTATGGCGCACGGCGGCACCCAGGAAGCCGCGCTCGGTAGCGCTCAGGACGCCATTCGTCTCTGGATCGACACTGCCAGGGAGTTCGGCGATCCGATTCCAGAGCCGAAGGGGCGGCGTTTGATCTTAGCCTGAGGGCGCCGAGGGACGTGGGCCGAAGGGAGACGGCTGCATTTCCGCAGTTTCCGGTCCCAACCGGCTTCGCGCGGAAGAACGAGAAAATGCGTCCGTCCCTTTTCACTCTCGGCGAGGCACGGAATCAGTTTTTCATCCTTACGCAGGATCAAGTCAGCGAAGGGGTCCGAATTGATTTGGAACACGCCAAAGCGCTGAGGAAGGCTAAGGGGCTCGGCGGCGAGCCGGGTGATTTTCCAGGTATCCAGCGGAGTTTCGCGCAACGTTTCGAGGACGCCTGGAAGGCGTTGCCCAAATGAGATGGTCCCCCGCATGGCGGATCAGGAATAACGCCCGTCCTGATTTCTACCGAAGCGCCGAGATAAACTGAGCTGCGCGCTGGGTGAATTCCGGAGCCACCCACCGTGGCGGGCTCCGCTGGATGCTCGTGTTACCTTGGAATCCTCCGAACACCGCCTGCATCTCTGGCGCAAGCCTGTGGAGAGATCGGCCGTTCTTGTCCGTTCCCACCGAGCTAATCTTGACCGCCCTTTTCAGCAACCGGCTGTTCGCGTTGCCTTTCACCAGAACAAGGCGATCCTTCTGGTCCTCGAAGACATCACGGTGCATGACGTGAAAGTTGTTCTGGAACATTCCGGCCAGTTCCGCTTGGCTAAAGGAAGTAGCCAAACCTGCCCGCGCAACCTCAAAGCAGCCGATGATATACAGAGCTGGCGGGCAGTCAAAGTTACAACCCTTGAGGCCCGCGTAGAACACCAAAAGGCTGCCTTCGCTGAGCTGACGCAGTGAGCCCTTGGGGCGAGTCGGATCACCGTACGTGAACGTCTCAAACTCAGGATCGAAGTGGATGGATTGGCCGGAGACGGTTTCTCGGCGAGCCTCAGGGAAGTAATCGACTAACCTTCGACCCCCTCTGCCGCTAGTGTTCCCATACGTCCTCTTGTCAATTCCCTTACCTCTAAAGCCGTCCGGAATTGGGATATACTCAAATGAACCGTCGCTGAAGAGCGGGCCGTGAATTCCCCCAGAACCCGTATCTATACCAACTCTCAGCAGGACGACTTGCATATCCTGCTTCCTGTCGATTTATCCATAGGTTTCGTGCGCGCTGTGGGTGCGTCAGGTGGGTTATTCGGCTTGCCAAGCGCGCGGCCGCGAATATAGGCGCAGAGGAACTTGTTGAGTAACGCAATGTCACCATCCTTCAAGCGCTTGCAGCCCCGTCCGCGATGGATGACGTTAGACAATTTAGGTTCTGGCAGACGTTTTGCGCGATCGCCGAAATAGTAGAAGTGCCTAGACACCAAGACACGTGCATCTGGCCGAGTTTTCTTCTTGTGGTTGTTGTAGTAGTCCGCCTGCCTCTGATAGCGTGTGCTGAACTCGCGGAATGGAAGCGCTTCTTTGACTTTCATGGCATAGATAAGCATGTTGGGCTTGCCGGTGTTGTTTCCACCTATCCCTACAACCCAACTCCCCGCCATAGCCCACTTCTCTATGCTTTTCGTTTTGCAGCCGCACAGGGTGCACAACCCAGATTGAATGTGCGGGGCAAATCCAGTATCCTTATCCATTCTGTAGCTGTAATGCTTTGCCTTGCCCATTTAAAGTCCCCGTGACTTCATCAATATATGTCAAGTCGCTCCACTTCTCCCGCGCTGATGTCATCGTTTGCGCCGGTCGTAGAGCCCGGTCGCCTTTGCGTTCGAGTGCCCGTCATGCGTTATGCTACCTCCATACCTCCGCCATTGGTCAGTAGTCCGTAATGCGGATGGCGCGGAATAGCGCCCGCCTCAACCCGCGCCCTCACTTCCTCCTTCCCAGCGCCTCCGCCTTCCTGATAAACTTCTCCCGCAGTTCCCAGGCATCAATCGCCATCTGCGCGCCTTCGCACGCCATGCTGCTGCTCATGCGGCGGTCGGCTTCGTCGAAGTGGGCTTCCGCCGCCTCATGCGCCCGGCGCGCCTCTTCATCGGCTTCGTGTAAGCGTTCGAGTGCCGCTTTCAGCTCGGGGTCGAGCGAGGCGTGGCGCCGCGCCTTGGGGCGGCCGTTGGCCGAAAGGTCGCGGTAGGCCTGCTGCCACTCGTCAGCCCAGCCGGTCTTCACCTTTTCTTCGCAGGCTTCCAGGGCCTCCCAGGCGGCGTCCGCGGTGGTCCGCGCGTGTTTCTTCTCGATGAGCCATCGCCAGACCGACCAGTCCTTGGCTTCGTTGAATAACGTCTTCGCGTCTTCAACGGGAACAAGCTTATGCATAGGCCAGAACAATTCCTGTTTCCAGACTACGCAACATCGAGCCCGGAATCCAGCAGAATCACATCTGAAAATATCTAACCCAGGGCTGCGCCCTTGAAATCCGAAGATCGCTCCCTCACGGTCGCGGCTCCGATCGGAGCCGCGCGCGTTAGCAAGCGGTTTTGGATACATTTACGGATGGGTGGCAAAGAATCTATTTGCAACGGGCGCGTGTGGAGCGATAATCAATCGGACGCTTGGGTATGAAACTTTTCATTATCTGTTGCCTGTTGTTCCCCTCCGGGCTCCGCGCACAGCAACTGAAGCCCGAAACCGCACAACAATTCGATTGCTACGTCCAATCCGCCGAGGCACGGATGGATGCACGCAAGGCTTTTCTGCTGGCCGATGCCGACACCGCACTAAACGAGCAGATCGTTCGCGGCCAAAAAATCCAAACCATCGAGGCGAATGGACCGAACCCGCACAAACTGGCCGGCGGCCAGCTCTACGACTGGATCGGCGCCGTCTTTATTCCCGGCGCCACCCTGGACCGGCTGCTCCGCATGCTCCAGGACTATGACCACCGCGACCGGTATTTCCCCGAGACCATCTCTGCTTCCAAGCTCCTCTGTTTTACCGGTACGGACCATTTCCAATACTCCATGCGCATGAAAGAACCCGCCATCCTGGATGTCACGAGCGACGTGGTGTGGGAGCGCGTGGATGCACAGCGCTGGCGTTGCCGCTCCTTGTCCACGCACGTTGCCGAGGTGGGCAAGGATCACGGCTACTTGCGGCGCCTGAATTCCTACTGGCGGTTTGCCGAATCCGGGAAAGGTGTCTCTGTAGAGGCGGAAACCATCACGTTGAGCGACGAATTCGGGGCCATGACGCGCGCGCTCGGGTCAGCGCTGATGGGGATCAATCCGGAAAAATCCCTCAAGCACTCGCTCGCGTCTATGCGCGAGAGCGTATTAAAGCCGGGGCTCGAAATACCCAAACCGCTATCGGGGTTGCCCGCGTGCGGGGAACCCGTTCCTCGGGCCACCTGCGCGGCGGCGCCCGGTAAGAAGTGATGGACTTCGACTTCATCGTGGTCGGTTCCGGGTTCGGCGGCAGCGTGTCGGCCCACCGCCTCACTGCAAAGGGCTACCGGGTGGGGGTAATGGAAATGGGCCGCCGGTGGACCCCGCAGAACCTGCCCAGAACCAACTGGCTGTTCTGGCGGTGGATCTGGCGGCCGGGCCTGGGGTTGCGCGGCTTCTTCAACATCGATCCCTTCCGCCACGTCTTGATTATGCATGGCTGCGCCGTGGGCGGCGGGTCCATCACGTACGCCAATACCTTACTGGTCCCGGGAGACTCGATCTGGGAAAACGGGTCGTGGGTGGGTCTGGCGGACTGGAAAGCGGAGATGCCGCGGCACTTCGAAACCGCAATGCGCATGTTGGGCGTCATGGAAAACCGGATCATGGGTCCGGCGGACGACATCCTCCAGCGGGCGGCGGAAGCGCACGGGGCAGGCGAAACCTTCTATCGCACCAGAGTTGCGGTCTTCGAAGGGCCGGAGGGAGCGCCTCCGGGCCTGACTTATCCCGACCCGTATTTCGGCGGCGAGGGACCGGAGCGCGCCAGTTGCATCGGCTGCGGTGGCTGCATGATGGGCTGCCGTTATCACGCTAAGAATTCGTTGGACCAGAACTACCTCTACCTGGCCGAGAAGGCCGGGGCACGGGTGTTCGCCGAAACCAAGGTGGTGGACGTCCGGCCTCTGGATGGCAGTCCCGACGGAAGCAAGGGATATGAGGTGTTCACCGTTCCATCCACCTTGCTGCCTGGGGGGCGCCGCCGCTTCACCTGCCGCGGCGTGGTATTCGCCGCCTCCGCTCTGGGCACGCTGGACCTGCTCTTCCGGCTGAAAGAAAAGGGCTCGCTGCCAGGCATCAGCGGGCAACTGGGCAACCGGGTGCGCACCAATGCCGAGTCGCTGATCGGAGTGCGCGTGCCCGGCAGCCGCGAGGACTTGTCGAAGGGTATTGCCATCGGCTCGGGCTTCTATCTGGATCAATACACGCACATCGAGGCCACGCGCTATCCGGCGGGGTCCGACGCCATGGGGCTGCTGGCCACCGTCCTGACCGGCGGGCAGCCCGGCCGCAGACGCATCCTGCTCTGGCTCAAGGTTTTGGCGACTTCTCTCTTGCGGCATCCCATCCGCACCCTGCGCAGTCTGCACCCGTTTGGCTGGGCGCGGGAGTCCGTGATCCTGCTTTGCATGCAGAGCCTGGACGGTCATATTAGTATGCGGCTGGGACGCCCGTGGTTCTGGCCGTTCCGGCGGGTGCTGCGGAGCCAGGGGCAGCGCATCCCTACCTTTATTCCGCAGGCCAACGAATTCGCGCGCCAGGTAGCCCGGGCGATCGGCGGTACGCCGATGAGCATGGTAACGGAGATTCTCTTCGACGTGCCGGGCACGGCGCACATTCTGGGAGGGTGCGCGATGGCCGCGTCAGCGGAGTGCGGCGTGGTGGATTCGCGGCATCGCGTGTTCGGATATCGGAACCTGTACGTCTGCGACGGCTCCGTGATCGCGGCCAACCTGGGGGTTAACCCCAGCCTGACCATCTGCGCGGTCACGGAGCGGGCGATGAGCTACATCCGGCCAGCCGCGGAAACGGAGTGGAACGACGCTCCGTGACGGCGGCTCACTTCTTGATGTTCGGGCCGAAGTTGAAGGCCGGACCGCAGGAGAAGCGCACGGTGTAGCGGCCTTCCGTCAGCAGATCGCTGAACAGGTGATCGTGCACCAGGTCGGCCTGCATTCTCCAGGCGAAGTGCTTGCTGAAGAGAATATCGAAGCCGCCGCCGAAGCCGACGAAGAAGACATGGTCGGTCTTGTTCGGCCCGGCTAACAGGCCGGGCGCCAAGCCTGGTATGCCGAACACGAGGGTCTTCACGACCGGATCTTGCGGCTGCGGGGTAGCGGTTTCATGGATGATTCCTGCATAGACCGGCCGCAAAAAGAGCGTCAACTTGGAAAAGTGCCTGTAGACCAGCTCCGGACCAAGGGCATAGGTCTGTGTTGTGGAATGCGCCGGAACGTATAAGCCAGGGTAATTGTAGGTGGTAGTGAAGCCGGGGACGCCTAACGCGATATACTGCGGGATCGCGCCATTTAGTTGTGCCTGCAACGCGGGAAGCAACTGGGTGGGCGTGATCTTCAGGTCGCCCGCCGCCGCGTTGAAGTCGAACCCCACCGAGAGCCAGGTCGTTGGCCGGACGCCGACCTGAAACGCTGCGCCGTTTTCAAAGAGATTCACCTTTGGGCTGTTCAGAAAACTATAGCCGGCATAGAAGTCGAAGCGCGAGACATACGATTGTTGACCGGAGAGCGGGAGGGCCGCAAAGAAAATGATGCCGAGCGCGATGACGATCGCCCGGTGCTTGTCGAACATACCATCCTCCTCAGGGTGGCGGTGTTTCCGCGAATCTCCATGTTGAACCGGGGAGTCGTCCCGGATCGGATTCGTGGTCCCGACGGACACCGCGCAAATGGCGTATCAAAGACAGACTACACCATTTTGAGGATGTTTGTATCTGAAATTATGATTGCCAGCGTGCATGCTGTCTTTTACAATGCTTTTGAGGGCACGCCGCAATGATTCCCGCTGCTTTGCTCAACTCGCTATACACGGTGGGCAGCCTGAAGAACACCAATGGCGGCGTCGAGTTCGCGATCAAGAACCGGCTGGCGGACGCGGAGGTCGTGGGCATTTCGGGCATCACGATTGACGGGCAGCCGGTGGCCATGGATGAGGTGCGCGTCGATTTAAAAGACGGCCGGGGTCAGGCCCCAGTCGAGGTCAGTGCCGCCAACCCGATTCCCTTTCCCCTGCGTTGCGAGGTAAAAATTCACGCGGGCGGCCCGTTCTTGCGCCGAACCAGGCACAAGATCGAGATGGCGTTCGAAACCCGCCCGTTTGGAAAGCTGAAGCTCGATGTTGAGGATGCGGTTGCCGAAGATGGTGAGGGCCCACGCTCGATTCCGCGCGCCGCCGACGACGATTACAGCCCTGAAATCATCGGCCGGCGCCGCGCGCTCATCGAAAAGGAAACCGGCGTTCCGTTAAAACACATCGTTCACCACTCGCTCGATCCGCATACGGCCAAGGGCAACTGCGAGAATTTCGTGGGGGTGGCGCAGGTTCCGATCGGCCTGGCCGGCCCGCTGCACGTGTGCGGCGAACACGCGCAAGGCGACTTCCTGATTCCGCTGGCGACCTCCGAAGGCACACTGGTGGCATCCTACAACCGCGGCATGAAAATCCTGAATCTTTGTGGCGGCGTGAAGGTAACCGTGGTGGACGACGCCATGCAGCGGGCGCCAGCCTTCATCTTCCAGGATGCCCGCGCCGGCCGCGACTTCGCGCGCTGGGTGCAAGCGAATCTGGCGCCGATCCGCAAGGAAGCCGAAGCTACCTCGTCCGTGGCCAAGCTGCAGTATATCGACACATACCTGGCCAGCAAGTTCGTTTATCTTCGCTTTAACTTTTCCACGGGGGACGCGGCCGGACAAAACATGGTGGGGCGGGCTACCCTGGCGGCTTGCGAGTGGATTCTGGATCACTACCCGGGTATCGTCAACTTCTACCTGGAATCGAACTTCGCCACGGACAAGAAGGCTTCCGACATCAACCGGCTGCGGACGCGCGGGAAGCGGGTCACCGCGGAAGCGGTCATCCGGCGCGACGTCCTCACCCGGCATCTGCGGGTTGAGCCGGAGAAACTCACGTACCACTACGGCGTGGCCAATGTAGGGGCTCTTCTGTCGGGGGCCACCAACAACGGCGGCCAGTCGGCCAACGGGATCGCGGCGATGTTCATTGCCACCGGGCAGGACGCAGCCAATGTTGCCGAATCCTCGGCGGCAGTTCTGTACACGGAGTTGACGGATCAGGGCGACCAGTATCTCTCGTTGACCATTCCCTCCCTGATTGTGGCCACTTACGGCGGCGGAACGGGCCTGGCCACGCAGCGCGAGTGCCTGGAGATTCTGCACTGCTACGGACGGGACAAGGTCAACAAGTTAGCTGAGATTGTGGGCGGGGTGGCGTTGGCCGGCGAGGTTTCCCTGGGGGCGGCGATTTCGGCTTCCGACTGGGTTTCAAGCCACGAGAAGCACGGGCGGAACCGGTAGGCGGGATAGAGCAGCGCGTTCGATTGGCGTGGGGCGGTCCCCCTGGACCGCGCCGGACGCTCTCGTCCGGCTGTTCGCGGGTGGCAAGCACTTGATTCTTCGAAGGGAGAGCGGGTCCAGGGGGACCCGCGCAGACCAGGGGGTCTGCCCCACGTTATTTCCGAAACCGCCGGAACGGATAGAGCAGCGCGTTCCATTGGATGGCGGCGATATCCTTCCATTCGAGTGGCGCGTGAAATACGCCCAGGCTGGCGGCGCAGCGCGTCAGGAATTCGCGGGCGATCACGTCGTCGATGCGCACGCCCTCGCCGGCAACATCGTACAGCACGCCATCCAGGGTCAGGACGACCTTGCGGAACAGGAACAGGGGCGGCGGAAAGTGCACGCCTTCGAGGGCGATACGGTCCAGGAGCCGCATGGCGTCCAGCGTGCCCGGGGAGGCGTCGGGTCGCATCTCATCGAAAAACCGCTTGACGCAGGTATCGATCACCCCGAGCCGCGCGCGATTCCGGTGGTCGGCGCTGAGCGATAGATCGCGGATTGCCTGGCGGACGCCATCGGGGTTGCGCAGCGTCATCATCACCGACAGCAGCACAAGCTGGCGCCGGGATTCGAGGCTCAGCCTCTCGGCCAGGGCCCAGTCCAGAACCACGAGTTCGCGGTTGGTCTCGTCGTACAGCAGGTTTCCGGCATGCGGGTCGGCGTGGAAGATGGCTTCCTTCTCACGCGAAAAGAATGGAACGGCTACCAGGGCTTCGATCAATTGTTCGGCGATCCGGGCGCGGCGGATGGGCGAGCGGGGGAAAGCCTCGGTCACTTTCACGCCCGCCTCCGCGCTCATGGCGGTGATGTCGCTGGTGGACAGCGGCTCAATCAGGCGGGGGACGCGAATTCCGATGCTGGCGCGATACATCTTGACGGCTTCCAACAGGGTGGCCTGCTCGCGCGGGAAATCCAGCTCGTGTTGGAGCAGCAGCAGCACCTCGGCAAGCATCTCCTTCACGTCGTGGATGGCGAATCCGTAACCGCGCTGGGGCGAGGTGAGGAATTCTCCCAGGTCCTCGAGCAGCGCCATGTCCTCGCCGAAGCACTCCGGCACGTAGGGTTTGAGGACCTTAAACACACCCTGTTGGCGTTCCCGTCCGGGATAATTCCAGGTGAATCGGATGACCGCACTGACGCTGGCTTCGGAGAGGATGGCGGGTTCCAGTTCGACGGCGTAGCCGGTCAGCCGCTTCCCCAATCGCGCTTCGATCAGGCCCCGGACCTCTGCCGGCGTCACGTCCGACATCCCGTTTTCCAACTCGGAAAGGGCGCTGCGCAGCTTCGGCGGCAGACGGCGGTTGCGCGCCAGGACCTGCCCCACCTTCTGCAAGCCCGGCATCTTATTGACCAGGCGCAGCAGGCGTTGCTCCGGCGCCGTGTCCGCGGAGAGTTCGAATTGCTGCACTACTTTGGTGGCCAGCCGCCGGTCCGAGAGGCGCTCGAAAAGGAACTGGAAGGCATCGCGGACGAGGGGACGCCATCGCAGGGCGGAATCGGGGACCAGGATTTCGACCGGAACCAGGCGGCTGATCCATTTCCCGATTTCGCCCCGCCAGTAGGGGCCACGCTTGCTTTTGAGAGCGGCTTCCACCGTGGAGATGCGGCCGGCCGGATCGCCGGCAGCAAACATACTGGCCCATAAGGCGAGCGGCCCCGGATCGATTCCGGCCAGGAACGATAGTCCCATCGCAGTCCTCCTCTCGCCAGTTGGCAGGCGAAAGCGCCTGCCCCACAAGAAACGCAAGTCCTTGCGCACCAAAGTGGGACAGACGCTTTCGTCTGTCAACCCGGCGATCTCAGCGCTTTCTTCACAGCTTTTGAAGGAGCGGTCTTCCCACGGGCCCGAGGTCTTGGCTGGCGCTGTTCCAGTTCCGCTACGCGGCGCCGCAGTTGTTCCAGTTCATCCTCCGCTTTCGGGCCGGCGGAAGAGGTGAGCAGGCTTTTCACCAGGTGGAGCGGCGAGAGCGCGGCCGAGCGCACATCCTTCAGCCGATTTTGCACCGCATCCTGTACTTTTTCGTAGGCATCGAAGGCGGATTTCAGATACCACATGATGAATTCCTGACCGGCCCGGTCGGACGCCATGATCAACTGGCGCAGCAGTTCGAGCGGCAACCCGGTGGGCGCATCCTTGGCATCTTCCACAATGATCTGGGTCAGCACCACGCGCGTGATATCCTCCCCGGTCTTGGCGTCAACCACTTGAATCTCTTCACCTTGCCGGATGAGCGCAGCCAGATCGTTCAGGTTCACGTAAGCTCTGGAGGAGGTGTTGTAAAGGCGGCGGTTGGGGTATTTTTTGATCAGCACGGTAGTCTATTCTACAGCCGCACCCTTGCTGCGCTGCGTTCAATCAACTTCATATTGACACAAAACGGCCTTTAGGTCTATATTAAAGCTGTATGCTGCATTGCAGCAAAAAGGAGTAATCATCATGCCAGAGAAAACCGTTCCGGCTCGCGAGCCTTCCTCCATATCCATGTTGGCTGGCTGGCTGCGGCAGGGAACTGAAAGCTTCTTCGCCTCTCAACGGATCCTGATGGATCTGGTGATGCGGCAAAACGCCCACACATTCAGTGCCTACCAGGAGCGGCTGGTTGAGGCACGCAACGTTGCGTCGACAGCGGTCACCGAAATGGCCGGCGAGGGCATTTCGAATTTCATCGCCGCGCAGCGCGTGCTGTTGAACCTGGCGCAGCGCGAGAATGAAATCCTCACAACCGCGGTGCATGAACGAGCCGGCGGATGGGCCCCCGCTGCCGCCGTGACGGATCTGTTCAGCCGCGGTGTCGACACGGTCATCGGCATGCAACAGCATTTCCTGACCATGGCGGCGCGGCAGACCGATGAGTGGATCGATGCCACCAAGAGCGGCGAGCCGTTTGAAGGCATCCACTTGTCCGCCCTGGCGCGGGAGAGCATGGAGACCTTCGTGCGCAGCCAGAAGAAGTTCCTGGACGTGTTGGCGGAGGAAACCGCCCATGCAACCGGCAAGGCGACCAACGGCAAGGCCCGCGCCGCTTCCCGGAAGACCGAATTGACCGAGTTGGCGCGGCAGAGCGCCGAGGCCTACATCGATGCCCAGAAGAAGCTGCTCGACGTGGCCACGCAACAGCTCAAGGTGAACGCGAAGACGGCCCGCGAAGCCCTCGCCGCCATGAACCCGCTTCCCGTGGAGACCCTGGGGGAATTGGCCCGGCATACGGCTGCGGGCTTCGTCGAGTCCCAAGAGGCCTTGCTGAACCTGATGGTCAAGCCCCCGCACCAGGCGCCCAAAGCGCACGTGGCGGCGGAGCACCCGAAACCGGGCCGGAAGCGCCCCGCGTCCGCTCGGCGCAAAGCCGTTGTCGAGACAGCGTGAGGCTGCACCGGCTCCCGGAAGGCGGAGGGGCGTACGAGTCGACCCCCTCCGCCTGAAATAAAATACCTATGCGCATTAGCAGCCGGGGGCAGGGTCCGCTCCTGACTCCTGACTCCTTCGCTTCTCACCATTGCCGCAGCAACTTCAGCAGGCGCGTCATCCAGCGCGCGTGCACGGCGGCGTCCATCCAGCGCGGCGTCCCCACCGGCATGAGGCGTTGCACGGCCACCGTCTGGGTTTCGGTGAATTTCAAGATGCCTTCCGCCCCGTGCCGGGCGCGCATGCCGGATTCCTTCCGACCGCCCGAGGGCGCATCCACCGATCCCCAAGCCGCCGCGTAGGCCTCGTTCACGTTGACGTTGCCGGCCCGGATCTCTTGCGCCAGCCTGGCGCCGTGAGCGGCATCGCGCGTCCAGATGCTCGCGCTTAAACCGTAGCGGGTGTCATTGGCACGCTCCACCGCCTCGGCCTCGCTCGAAAACGGATAGACCGACACCACCGGACCGAAAGTCTCCTCGGCATAGACCTGCATTTGCTCCGTAACGGAAGCCAGGATGGTAGGCTCGTAAAAGAGCGGGCCCAGGTCCGGCCGGCGGCGGCCGCCGGCGAGCAGCACCGCGCCCTTTTGCAGTGCATCGCGGACATGCTCCTCGACGCGCTGAAGCTGCCGCTCCGCGGTGAGCGACCCCATCTCCATCGAGTAGTCCAGCGATGCGCCCACCTTGAGAGCGCGCGTGCGTTCGGCCAGGCTGGCGAGGAATCGCTCGGCGATCGACTGGTGTACGTAAATCCGCTCGATGGAGACGCAGACTTGGCCGGCCGAAGCGAAGCACCCCTGGATGGCACCGTAGACCGCCGCATCCAGATCGGCACCGGCGAGCACGATCATGGGGTTCTTGCCGCCGAGTTCGAGCGAGCACCCGATCAAACGCTCCGCCGCCTGCCGCGCTACCAGCCTGCCGGTGCGGGTGCTGCCCGTGAACATCATGAAATCCACGCGCTCTCCCAGCGCCGGCCCGAGCAGCGGTCCTTCGCCGGTAACTACGCTGAATACGTCCGGTGGAAGACCCGCCTGGCGCAGCAGGTCCACGGCCCAAAGCGCCGTGAAACTGGTTTGCACATCCGGTTTCAGGACCGCTGCGTTGCCTGCCATCAGCGCCGGCACCGCGTCGGTCACCGCCAGGTTGAGCGGATAATTCCAAGGGACAATCAGGCCGACCACCCCAACGGGCGACTTGAGTTCGCGGGTCAGGGTCAGCAGGGGAAGCGCGCCTTTGCGCCGGCGCGGCCGCAACAGCTTCTGCGCCCGCCTGGCGTAATAGCGCGTGACAATGGCTGTGTCCAGGATTTCTTCGAACGCGTGCCGCCGCGCCTTGCCGGTTTCCCACTGGATGAGATCCAGCACCTCATCCTGACGCTCCAGCAGCAGGTCGTGAAACCGCAGGAAGATGCGCGCGCGGTCGGCAAACGTGCGCTTGCTCCACGGCGTTTGCGCAGCCCGTGCCCGTTGGACGGCAAGTTCCAGATCCGCCACGGTCCCCGCCGGGATCGTGCCGATGGGCAAGCCGGTGTAAGGGGCCCGCACGGCTATCGTTTCATGTGGCCCGCCGGCCAGAGTGATTTGCGGCAGCAACCGGCGAAGCAGCGTCGCCGGCAGCCGTCGGAGAATCTCGCTTGAGCTCATCGGAGAGGAATGAACCCAGTGAAAGAATAACATGAGTAACTGCGGGCAGCGCGGCAAATGCCGGGCCGGGGGGTCAGTCTGTCCGCGCAGATGATCACTTCCATGGGTAGGGGATGCGGCCATGTGGAACGCCATGAGCGGTTGCGAGGGCGTTTAGCGTTCCCTGTGCTTCCGTGACGGGGACTTAACCGGGACCGATTGTTGCGGGGACGGCGTTTTGAGGCCAGTCTACGATAAGACGGTTTATCTGGCCCGTTGCGTTCTAATTAACGGCGGACGTTCTTCGTCGAGTGATTCTCGCACTGCACCGGCAGTAGTTTAGGGTACGAAGTTGCGCTACTTAGTTATCCGTGGGCTTCTGCTCGATGTGATCGATCACAAGTACGGGGAGCGGGCGCTTTTGCATCTCCAGCTTGAGCCCCACCTGCTTCTGTAGAGCGTCCAACAGGGAAAGGCCGCCACTGGGGTCGGATGCTTCCGCGGCGGCGCCAGACGGCGGTCCTGGCGCACCGTCTCCCCCGCGGCCTCCACCGCCGCCTGCCTGGAATCCGTTCCCGCTAAAGCTTAGTGTGAAGTTCCAACCGCCCTCAAGCCCGGTCTTATCCAGGACTTCGTTATGAATGTATCCCGGCGCAATGCCCGGCAGCAGTTCCGCGAATTGGGCCATAGTCACGTTCTGGCAGGTGACCAGTCGGCCCAAGATGGGATTCGCCTTTCTCGGGTCCTTCCCGTCCGGGGCGGGTCCTTCGTTCCACCGGGTGCGGGCCGTCGGATCCGACTTCTGCAGCTTCGGCTTTACGGCCACCAGGGAATATGCCTCCATGGGTTTCTGTTCGGTGTGAACTGTCAACTTGAAGCGTTCCGCCAGCAACGCGCGAAGCATTGGCTCGAGTGCCTTGATATTGATGGGCATGGAGCGGTTGTTCTGCGCCATCAGATCTCCCAACGCCACGCCAGGCGGCGCCTTGGCAATCAAGTCGAAGCGATCGGAGTTCAGCCATTTGGGCGCGCCGACTAATTCATCGGGGCTGTTGAGGCCCCAGGCAGCCATGATGAGGTTCTGCAGAGTAATGCCGGGCACGATCACCCTGCCGTTCTTGATCTCCGGCATAGTCATGGTCCCGCCCCTGCCACCGCCAGCGGGTGCGGCCGGACTCGGCTTGATTTCGGCCACGTCAAACTCGGTGGGCGGTGGAGGGAAGGCCTTGGCTACATCGGGCGAGTTAGGCGTGGGCGTTTGAACGCTGTCCACCATGATCACCGGCAGCGGGGCCGTGGTGAGTTGCAGTTTCAAGCCCAGTTCCTTCTCCAAAACGTCGGCAAAGGGGTGCTGCTGACCAATGACGGTGATATTGGCCCCCGCCGGAATTGTCGGCGTGTACTGAAAAGAGAAATCGTAAACGCCATTCAGCCCGGTCTGGTCCACCACGGGCTTATTGTCCAGGTTCGGGCCCGCTGGAATCGAGGAGAAGTTTGCCGCGAACGCCGCCATGGTCGTGTTATGGCAGGTGTAGGAAAGCACGGGCATGGTAATGGAGGGCGGGGGTCCGCCCGGGTTGGGAGCCTGCTGTGGCTGCTGTGGGGCCGATTCAACCTTGAAATTACATCCGGTCTCGCCCGCCCCGCCGGATTCCTGCAACTTCCCGCTCTTCGCCACGGTCAGTCCGTATGCCGGCATGGGCTTGTTATCGTTGTGAAACACCAGCTTGAACCGGTCGGCCAGCAACGCCTGGAGCATGAGCTTGCGCGATTCGGCATTAGAGCCCTTGGAGGCTTTGGCAATCACGTCGAAGCGTTCTATTTCCAGCCAATTGGGCCCGCCATACACTCGCTCGGGATCGACGCCGTAAGCCGTATGAATCAGATCCAGCATGTTGAGGGTTTGCAACTCATAGCGCCCGTCCCCGTAGAATGGGCCCGCCGGTTGAGGTCGCAAGGTGTGGGGGCTGGCATGGACGTCGGCCACTTCGAATTTGGGAGCGTCGGCTGGCTGGGCGAGAGCCAGAACCGCGGTGGTAAGCAGCAGAAGAACGCGGCGCACGCACGCAGAAGTGCGTGCGCTACCTCTAAGATCTGTGAGTCGCATAGGTTTCTTCCTTCGATATTTAGTTCACCAGCATTCCCGGAGGCTTCGAAAAGTTCACCCTCTGCTGGTGTGGTCTACCACCGTCGCCTGGCATTCCCTTCTGACCCTAACCGGCCCCTTCGACGGCAATAACAAACAGTCTTTTGACGGTTTTGCTTCTCCGATATAAACCAGGACCGCAATCGATTCGGTTCTTCCTATTTTGACACCACCAATGAGCGGATAGTTCCTCGTGGCGACTGTTCAGAGGGCTTCTGCGGTAAGCTGGTATGCTCCTCCCAATGGCAGACGCAGAACAGGGTGCGCAGGCAGCGGGCCGCGCGAAGCTGCGCAATCCGACGACGGTCTTTCTAGTCGGTAACATCGAGCGAACAATGGAGTGGTACAAACGGCTCGGGTTCCAGTCCGAGTACTATCCGCCGGGTTTCGCGATCCTGAGCCGCGATGAGAGTCAGATGTTCTTGCAACAGCAGCCTGGGTACGTCGGGCTAGACGTTCCGGGGCGGCGCGAACGCCACGCGTGGAACGTGTACATCATCACGGACGATGTCAGAGCGCTGTACGAGGAGTACTCGGCGTTGCCGGGGTCAAGATATCCCGTCAGCTTTGTCGGCAGGATTACGGAATGATGGAGTTCGGCGTGATGGATCTTAGGGGACACCGGCTGGTCTTCGTACAGCCGATACCGGCAGAATAATTTGGGCCTACGCTTGCTCCTGCTGCAATTCCCGAGAAAAGTCGTAGAACACGCGCAGTTGATTGCCGTCCAGATCGGCGACCCTGAACTCGCGGAGGTGCCAAGGTTGGTCGTCCGGTTCAGCAAGGATCTTCGCCCCAGCCTCCAGCCAGCGACGGTACAGTTCGTCGACTTCGTGCTTACTCTCTAGATTCAACCAAACGACGACCGTCCCGCCATTACCGTAGTGTTCGCGGAACGGTGCATTCGTCAGGAACATACGGCACTTCCCCTGCGAGATGCCCCCGATCCCCCCCTGGTCGTTACCCCAGTCGAAATGGAAGCCGAGCACATTCACGTAATACTCGGCGGCACTCTCGACATTGCTAACCGGAATCTCTGGAACCGCCTTCGGAAACTGCGTGAGCATGTTCTCCAGCTTACGTCAATTTGGCAGTAGACGACCTTTCATCTCGCCTGTGGCGAGTGCCACCAATTTGGATGCTCAAGCCATCGCCTGAATCTCCAGGGAATTCGATAGACTGCGCGAAACCCTGCCGCGGGCAGTCGTTCAGTTTTTCGTGATGTATACCCACCCTCCGCCCATGCTGAACGGTTCGCCCATCCCTGTCCATCCGGGCTCGTGCACCACATAAAGGTTGTACCGTCCCTCCCCAGGAACCACCCGGGTGGCGCACTCCACGCGGTACTCCGTCGTCCCGTCATGAAAAGTGATCGTATTCCCGGATGCCACGCCATTTTTTTGATAAGGATGTTTCTCGTGGGGAGCCAGAGAGAGCATGAATCTTCCATGGCCCGCCAGGTAAATATACACTTCCGTTCCCGAAACGCTGTCGCCGGAATTCGCAGACGCGTACACCAGCTTTCCATTCACGCTGACTCGCGGCCGGTCTATGCGCAAGTCGGCATCGGCCACGGTGAAGTCTCGCGCCGGCTCCGCCGTCTCTCCTCCCCGCCGCACCACCGTGAGATAGTCGACGATCTTCTGTCCCGTGGCTGGGTTCACCAGAAGATCGAGCGCTACCGTGTCGCCCACTTTTACCTTGGGAATCACGGGATACTTGGGAAGCTCGATCAATGTCCGTCCAGGTGAGGCAGCGAACTGCCAAGGGTTCGGAAGCCTCACGGACTCGACGCGGATTTGGACCGTGTTGCCATCCTGGCTGGGCTCCAATAGCAACTCGTACGCGAACTCGCGCTTGTTGGCCGAGTCGTCAATGGTGTGGAGCACCCGGCCCTGGTAGACCACCACACCGCCGGGAAGCCGTTCGCGGGCGTTCTCTCCCGGAGGCTCCACCCTGGTGAGAAACCGAACCTGGAACTCACCAAAACCCGCCGAGAGATTGCTCTCCTGTCCCCACAGTGCCGTCGCCATCAACGCAATCAGGAATAGTCTCATAAGGGACCTCGAATCACCCGCACATGTGGATCGTCCACCGGCCGGAAATCCACCAGGCTTACCGGCGAACCCGGCGGAGGGGCCGGACGCTGCCGCAGGAGCGCCGCGGCCATCACCAGCAGGAGCGCCGCGATGGCGACACCTACCGGCACGGGTATACGAAGCGACCCGGTAAGCAGGAAACTCCACCATGGTTTAGGCCTGCCCAACACTCGTTCATCCAGCGAGGGCGGCGCGCCAGTCACGCGCCATTCCTTCAGCAGTTCACCCAGTTTCGGATCATCTCCCGGTTCCATAAGTGCCTTTCGTCTCCAGTAGAGGCGCCAGCATGCGCCTNNCTCTTCGTACTCCGCCAGGATCAACGCCTCCCGCTGCAGCGGCGGAAGCGCAGCCACAGCCTGCGCCACCAACTCCCCACGCTCCCGGCCCGCGGGATCGATGGGGCCGCAGACCGCGCTTTCTTCCTCCAATTCGTCGTAGGGGCTGTCCCAACGCAGCCGCTTGAGCGCAAGGTTCCGCGTTACGCCGATCAGGAAGCTGCGCATGGTCCCGCGCTCCGGGTCGTGCGCGGTCGAGTTTCGCCATAGCAGCAGAAAACAGTCCTGCACCAGGTCTTCGGCAGCCGCGGCCGACCCTGTCATCCGCCAGGCAAAGCGGTGCAGCATATCCTTGTGCTGCCCGTACGCCTCGCGGAACTCCGCATCGGTCATGTCTACATGCTAGTTCCCAGCGCAGGTGCAAAAGGATTCGCACCCTGCCATTGATTTCCTCTCCCCCTCTTTTGGCACTTCGGACATTGCGCGAACTAGGAGTGGAATCGCTGGCGTGAGCGTGGGGTCAGGCTTTCAGCCTGNNAAAGCCGGCGGCAGGCTGAAAGCCTGACCCCACATGGGCGCGCCTTGCCTGGCGTACACATTCGCGCAGATTTAGGCCGTAATGCAGATGAACCACATTGGCGCCCACTTTTGTGTTGCGCACCCGGGCAGGGTTGACACCCGGCGAGATCGGGCATAATCTACAAACGGAGCTACAGGTCTTAATTACTTCATATTGGAGGTATGCCATGCCGACGTTGGAAATTCCCCTCGCCGAAGAACTCGCGGAAACCGCCCATTGGAGCGACGACCCGCCGCTCAGGATCGAGGAACAGGAATTCGATCTTCTGGCATTTGAACTTTGGCACTTAGGGAGTTACCCGGACCTCACCGAACTCGAAGAGTGGGAGGACGCAGAGTGCACCGTGGCCAGCCGCGCCAGTTGCCTGTAACCGCCAACCTGGAGCCGACCACCAAATGGACAACCAACCGCCGGTCCTCAGCCGCCGTCTGTCGGGAATCGACGCCGCCTTCCTTTACCTGGAACGTAAAGAGATCCCACTGAACATCGCTTGCGTCGCGGTGTTCGATGGCCCCATTCCCTTCCGCGAATTCGTGGCCAATATCGATTCCAAACTGGACCTCATTCCGCGCTACCGGCAGTTGGCTGTGCCACCGCCGTTCAACCTCGGGTATCCCACCTGGGAATACGACCCGAACTTCCACATCAAGCGCCACATCTTCCGGGTACGCCTGGACGCGCCCGGCGGGGAAGCCGAGCTTGAGGCGCTGGCCGGGCGCTTGCTCAGCCAGGTGTTGGACCGCGGCAAGCCGCTCTGGGAAGTCCACATTGTGGAAGGATTGAAGGACGGGCGCGGCGCCCTGATCGCGCGCATTCATCACGCGCTGGCCGACGGCGTGGCCGGAGCGGCGCTGCTGAAGATCATGCTCGATCCCACTCCCGAAGGTTCCCACGCCATCCGCAAACCGCGCACTCGCCCGGCGGCGGCCCCGCGCGCCGAGCATACGCTCGCGGAGCAAGTCGGCAATGCCATTCAGAGCGCTCTGGAAAACGTGGTCGCCGCCGAGGCGGGCCTGCTCGGCCTGGCAGAAGGGCTGCTCAGCGAGCGCGGGAAGAACGCCCTTCAGGAACTGGCAACCCTGCTGCCGGAATTGCTAAAGCCGCCCGAGCGGTTCCCCTTCAACAAGCCCTGTTCGGGCGACCGCAAATTCTGCTGGGCGGAAGTCGATTTCAGCGAGGTACAGGCGATTCGCGCCGCCCTAAGCGGCAAGGTGAACGATTGCATCCTGAGCGTGGTGGTGCGGGCCATCTCGCGTTACATACGGCTGCATGGGGAGAAGGTCAAGGGCCGGTTTCTGCGTGTGGTCTGTCCCGTCAATCTGCGTGGCGACGAGCAGGGCGAATCCCTCGGGAACCGCATCACCTTTCTCCCGGTGGTCCTGCCGCTGGATGTGCGCGACCCGGTCGAAATGCTGCACGCCGTAGCCACCCGGATGGAAATCATGAAGAGCGTTCGGGCCGCCGACCTGATTGCCATCTTTGCGAGTTGTCTCGGCGCGACTCCGGCCCCCATGCAGGAGTTGTTCTGGCGAGGCCTGCCGTTGATTCCCCTGCCGCTTCCGCTGCTCAACATGATCTGCACCAACGTGCAAGGTCCGCAATCGGCGCTTTACACGGTGGGGCGGCGTCTGGTGGCATCCTATCCGGCCGTGCCCACCGGCTATGAGCTGGGGGTAGGGGTCGCCGTGCAAAGCTACGATGGCAAGCTGTTCTTCGGTCTGACCGCCGACGCCCACGTGGCGCCCGACGTCGCGCGCCTGCGCGATTACATCCGGGAGTGTTTCGAGGAGCTTTCGACAGCCGCACGTCGAAAGAGCGCACCGCCGCGGCCGGCAAGACGGGTTAAGCCCGTTAAGCCCGCCGAGCCGGCTGAAGCTTCGGCATCATTGGCAGGCGAAAGCGCCTGCCCCACAGAAGCGCAAGCTCCTGCCCAGCAAAGTGGGACAGACGCTTCCGTCTGTCAACCCCGTGAGCAAGCGTTCCTCCAGCCGGAAGCGGTATCAGTATAAAGTATGCCCGAATCCAAATCGGTCCTTCATCCCGACCTGCGAGGGCGCGTTGCGGTGGTCACCGGAGCCAGCCGCGGCATCGGCAGGGCTCTCGGAATCCGCCTGGCGCAGTGCGGCGCGGATGTCGCGGTGGCCGCCAAGAGCGAACAGTCCACCGAACGCCTGCCCGGCAGCATCCATGAAACCGCGGATGCCATCCGCGCTATGGGGCGGCGCTCGCTCGCCATCCCCACCGATGTCCGCGATGAGGACGCCATTCGCAACCTGATCGAGCGCACGGTGGCCGAACTTGGCCGCCTCGACATTCTGGTGAACAACGCCGGCGCCATCTGGACCGAGGCCATCCTGCAGACGCCCCCCAAGCGTTTCGACCTCATGCTGGGTGTCAACGTCCGCGCCGCCTATATCGCCTGCTATTACGCTCTGCCGTACATGGTGAAGCAGCAGTGGGGGCATGTCCTCAACATGTGCCCGCTGCTTACCAGCCGGCCCTCGCCCGGCAAAGTGGCTTACATGATCTCCAAGCTCGGGATGGCTCGCGTGGCGCTCGGCGTGGCGGCGGAGCACGAGCGCGACAACATCGCCGGCAACACGCTCTGGCCGCGCACCATCATCGAGACCCAGGCCTCGATCGCCTGGAAGATGGCCGACCGCTCCCAGTGGCGCACCCCGGAGATCGTCTGCGACGCCTCGCTGGCCATCTTCGCCCAGGAGCCCCGAACCTGCACCGGGCGCCAGTGGATCGACGAAGCCGCGCTCACCACTCTGGCCGGCATCACCAACTTCGACCACTACTGGTGTGAAGGCAAGCCTCCGGCAAATCCCATTTACATCGACACCTGGTGATGGACGATGCCCTGTGCGCTGGTCCTCTCTGCGGGTGGAATGTTCGGCGCCTATCAGGCGGGAGCCTGGAACGTGCTGTCGCGACGTTTCCAGCCCGATATGGTAGCAGGCGCCTCCGTCGGCGCGCTCACCGGATGGGCCATCGCCGGCGGATGTTCCCCCGCCGATCTGCTGGCTATGTGGCGGGATCCTGCCACCGCGCTGCTCATGAAGCGGCGCTCATCCTTGGTCCCCTGGAATGGCTTTTTCGATCCCGCCGCGCTCCACCGGCAGGTGCGGGATTGGTACCAGCGGTTCAAGCCTCGCGTGCCCTATTCCCTCACGTTGGTGGAGGTTCCAGGGCTCCGCCTCGTGCGCGTACCCCACGACCAGATTACCCCGGAGCATCTCATGGCCTCCTGCGCGGTGCCTTTCGGGTTCCCGCCCGTCCGGATCGACGGCAAGCTCTACGTGGATGGAGGTCTGCTCGACGTCCTGCCGGTCTGGGCCGCGGTCGAAATGGGCGCCACCCGCGCGATCGCGGTGAATGCGCTGCCGCTGATGCCTTCGCGTCCGCTGCGCGCGGCAGCCCGCGTGGTTCGCCTCTTGGGTCAGAAACCCGCCAAGGCTGCCGGTCTCGACCTCGTGTCGATCAGTCCCCGCAGTCCCCTTGGGTCGATTCGGGACGCCCTCACCTGGAGCCCGGAGAATGTGCGGAGGTGGATTCAGCAGGGCGAAGACGATGCCGCAGCCTTGGTTGGATGAGTAGGCTCTATGCGGCCGCCGGAGCTGGGGTCAACTGCGCACGGCGGCTACGACGCCATCGCAAAGTCACAAGTCCTATGAGAAGGCCGGCGAAAGCGCCGAGGATCGCGATGCTGAGCCGGTTCGGGTATGCGTGAGTTTGCGGCAGATCGGCTGTTTCCAGCAATTCGAGAGTGTAGCCCCGCTCGCGCGGATTGCCTAGGCTCGACTCCACGAATTGACGCGACAGTTCGCGCACCATGGCTTGCACCTTGAAGCGGTCGGGATAACGGAACGAAATCTCGAAGGCCTGCGCGTGGCGGCCTGGCAGCGCCTGATACAGGTGTATCCTGAGGTCCTTCGACCGCATCTTCTCCACGACGTCTGAGAGCGGCATGTGTGCACGTTCTTTTTTGTAAAGGTCCAGGTCTGGTAGCTGAATCAAGCGCGCCAGGTTGTCGGGGCTGAGAACCCGCTGCTCGATCTCCTGGAGGCGGTCGGTCAGGCGCGCGATATCCCCTGTGCCCGCGATCAGCAGGGCGGCCCGGGAAACATATACGTTGGGAATGAAGTACGCGACGGCCAGGGCCAGCACGAAACCAGCCGCGGCAAAGCCGGCCATTTGCAGGCTCCATTTCGGTCGCCGCCAGACTAAGGTCGCCAGCAGACCGAGCAGCAGGCCGGCCCAGAGGCCTACCCACAAGAAGGCGACGTGGTTGGGCATAACGGGGGTCGCGGGCAGATCGGCTGTCGTGAACTGCTCTATCCCGGGGTTACCCTCTAATCCAGCCTTCTGAGCCAGCGTGTGATTCAGCATCATGAATTTGCCAGTGAGTTCCCGCACCACCTGCCGCGCCTTGTAACGGTCGGGATAAGCGAACCTCACTTCGAAGGCCTGGGCGCCCGGTTTGCCCCCTGCCGGGGTGTCATACAGCCGGATCTTTATGTCGTGCGTCCGCATCTTTTCAGCGACGTCGGCGATCGTCATGCGCTTCCGCTCTTCCTTGTATAGATCGAGTGGGGGCTCCTGGATCAGCTCTATCAGTGAACTGCGTCCGAGAACCTGCACCTGCATTTGCTCGAGGCGCAGCGTCAGGTCCTCGTCAACCTCGGCCGGAGTCGAATCCGCGGACGGCGATTGCGGGCTGATGCGCATCACGGCCTTCGACTCATACCGGTTTGGAATCAGAAACGATCCGGCCAGCGCCAGGATCGCGCACGCGACGGCCGCGGCCACCGCGTTTCTCCCGTAACTCTTCCAATTCGTCATCTGCATGATGAAAGCTCCTCGCAGCACGTCTGCCAGGTCCCGCCAGCGCACGTTGGCGTCATCCAGCAGGGCGTCGAACTCCGCGCCGTAGCGCTTGCGCCAGCTTGCCGGATACAGGTATGCGGCCCAACCGATGCAGCGTCTCATGCGTGTCTCAACCTCTTGGCGGCGGTCTTGAGCACGCGGTCCAGGCTCGCGACCTGCTCTTCCAGGTACTCGCGGCCGGCGCCGGTGATGCGGTACGGCTGCCGCCGGTCGTCCGTGTTCACGGGACGAATCCAGCCGCGCTCTTCCAGGCGGGTGATGGCGCCGTAGAGCGTGCCGGGGCCCAGCCGCACGGCGGCGAAGCGTTGAATGTCTTCCATCATGGCGTAGCCGTGCTTATCGCCGTCCGCCAGGCTGGCTAATACAAGTAATGTCGGGTCGGTCACATTATTACGCCTTGCGTAGTATCGTATAACGTAATAGTGGGGGTGTCAAGGGGAATGCGGGCCGTACTTACCAAGCTGTGCAGGCGTCGCGGGTTTAAGAGGGCAGGACAGACCACAAAAGGCGATGGTCTGTCCCACTCGCGTCAGGCCTTTTTCTTAAGCGCCTCGGCGACTCTTTCGGGAGTCATGGGCAACTGCAACATTCTGGCGCCTACGGCGTCGTAGATGGCGTTGGCGACCACCGCGCCCACGGTGATGATGGGCGGCTCGCCGCCACCCAGCGCGGCGGCGCCGGGGTTGTCGATCAGGATGGTCTCGATTTTGGGAAGCCAGGAGAATCGCGGGAGCTCGTAGCTGCCGAAGTTGCGGTCAAGCACTTCGCCGTCCTTGAAATGGACCTCTTCGGTGAGCGTGTAGCCCAGGCCCATGGTGAGGCAGCCTTCCATCTGCTGGCGCATGCCGTCGGGATTGACGGCCCAACCCACGTCCAGGGCCGACACCATGCGCTTCACCTGCACGTGGCCGGTGGTCTTGTTGACGGAGACTTCCGCCATGGTGGCGGAGCAGGCGCCGGAGTAGACGCCGCAGGCAACGCCGACGCCGCGCCCGCTGGGGGCTTTGGCGGCCTTCCAGCCGAACTGTTTGGCGGCGGCTTCGAGGACGCGGCGCAGGCGGGCGTCGGAAAGATGATTCAGGCGGAACTCCAGCGGATCGATGCCGGCTTTGGCCGCCAGGATATCCATGTGAGATTCGCGCGCGAAGGAATTGGTGTTGACCGAAGGGGCGCGCCACGGTCCGACACCGAAGGGGTGCATGCCGGGAGGGTTGCCGCCTTGCCAGCCGCCGGCGGAGAGAGCGCGCTTGTTGGGGATGTCGTAGAACGAATCGGCCTCGCGCTCGCCGGCCCCGACGACGTTGAAATCCCAGAGCGCGATCTTTCCGGCGCTGGTCAATCCGGCACGGATCTTCACGACCGCGGCCGGGCGGAAGGTATCGTAGAAGAATTCTTCGGCGCGGTTCCAGACCACCTGGACGGGCTTGCCGGTGGCCTTGGCGAGGCGGGCGGCCTCGACGGCCTGGGGCCCGGCGCTCTTGCCGCCGAATCCGCCGCCGACATAGGGCGCAATAATGCGCACGTTCTGCGGGGTGAAGCCGAGGGCCTGCGCCACTTGCGGTTTGACGGAGAATGGCGCCTGCGTGCTGACCCACACGGTGACCTTGCCGTTTTCGATGTTGGCGGTGGCGGAGTGAGTCTCGATGGGCGCGTGCGCCACGTAGCTGTTGAGATAGGTCTCTTCGACGATGGTGGTGGAGACCTTCTCGCCCGCGGCCAGGTCGCCTTTGGCGCCGACGGGGCGGGATGGCGGCGCGGTCTTGAGGAGGTGGTCGAAGATGGTTTTGTCATCGACGGTGGGTGGCGGAGGGTCGAACTGCGCCTTGACCAGACCGAGCGCGCGATCGGCCAGGTCGGGCCGCTCGTGCAAAACGGCCAGCAGGTCGCCATCCCGGACCACGCGGGCGCCAAACTTCTCGGCGGCGCTGGTATCCGCGCTGAGCAGTTTCGCGCCGTGTGCCGGGGGCCTCACCACGCGGCCATGCAGCAAGCCCGGGAAAGCGAAATCGGCGGCGTATTTTCCCTTGCCGGTGACCTTGTCCAGCGCGTCCTTGCGGGCGGCGGGATGCGCGGCGACGGTGAACTTCGCGACGGGCTTCAGCGGCACGTTGGCCAGGTGGCGCTCGATGCGCTTGCCTTCGACCAGTTGCGCATAGGTGATGCGTTTGGCGGGCGTGGAGGGGTCGGTGACGACACCGGCCTTGACCTGCAGCCGCTCGACGGGCGCCTGGAGTTGTTCGGCGGCCATTTGCAGCAGGACCGCGCGCGCCTCGGCGGCGGCGGCGCGCAGCGCCGGGGCAAACATGGGAATGCACATGGAGCCGAAGGTGCCCATATCGTAAGGGCACAGGTCGGTATCGCCCAGGACCATGTCGACGGAGTTGTACTCGACGTCCAGTTCTTCCGCGAGGAGTTGCGCGAGCGAGGTCGTGCAGCCCTGTCCGAGTTCCACTTTGCCGGAGAAACAGGTGACACGGCCATCGGCGCCGATGCGCAGGTAGGCGTTCAGATCGGACGGCATGTTCTGGCGTTGCGGAAGCCGCGCCGGCTCCTGGTATGCATTCACGCGGTTAACGCCGAAGAAGACGAAGAGGCCGGCGCCGGCGGCGGCGAAGAAACCGCGGCGGCTCAGGTTCACATCAAGCTGGTTCAACTCATGCTGGTTCACAGCGCACCTCCTTTGGCGGTGCCGGCGGCGTCCTGGATGGCGTCCACGATGCGCACGTGCGCGCCGCAGCGGCAGAGGTTGTCGTCCATGTGGCGGATGATCTCGTCGTGGGTGGGCTTGGGAGTTTTCAGAAGCAGCGCGTAGGCGGTGAGGATCATACCCGGGGTGCAGTAGCCGCACTGGAACGCGTGGTGCTCGAGAAAGGCCTGCTGGATGGCGTGCAGCCCATTCTGGCCGAGGCCTTCGATGGTCATGATCTGTTTGCCGGCAACGTCCTTGACCGGCGTGGAGCAGGACCGGACGGCCTGCTTATCGACGATGACGGTGCAGGCGCCGCATAAGGCTTCGCCGCAGCCGAACTTGGTGCCGGTTAGGCCGAGGTCGGAGCGCAGCACCCACAAGAGCATGCGCTCGTCGTCAACCTTCACGCTGGCCGGCTTGCCGTTGAGCGTGAATGAAATGGTTCGTTCCATGGAAACCTCTTAGTGCTTAATACAGATTTAGAGAATCTTAATATCTTGTAGTATTGTATCCTATAGCAGAATCTTCACCCCGCTGGACGGCGCCGGGTTTCGCGCTCAAGCAAGCGGGAGATACAATCGATAAGAGAGGCAGGGAGGTGCAGGATGTTGAGGAATCCCTTCGGCGGCTGGCTTGGTAGTGTCCGGGGCGCAGTTATAGTTTGTCTGTTCGTGGCGCTGGCTCCGTTTCTAATGGCGCAAGCGGGTGGAACGGGAGTGCTGGCGGGCAAGGTTACCGATGCGACAGGCGCCGCGGTGGCAAGTGTCAAGGTCACTGCGGTGCATGCAGACAGTGGCCAGACGCGAACCATGACTACGGGGGCGGATGGGGTTTATTCTTTCGGCGCGCTGCCGCCGGGCAACTACCGCGTAAAGTTCGAGGCGACGGGGTTTGGAACTGTGGAGATTCCGTCCACAACGGTTCCGGAATTCGGCAGAGCGACCGCGGACGGGAAACTGGCGTCCGAGCCGAAGCCGGGCGAGCCTTCGCTGGGGGATCTGGGATTCACGCCGGATCAGACCGCGGGAAGCGCCGCGGCACAGGCGAGACTCGACAAGCGGTCGCACATGCTCAAGATCCATCAACGGCTCGGTCTGATCACGCTGGCACCGCTGGCCGCCACGCTCATTCTTGGAAACGGCGCGAAGGGCACAAAGGGCGCGACCGCGTCCGCCTCCGCGTCCGGGCGCGAAATCCATGCGGCTGTGGGCGGGCTGACGGCGGGAATGTATTTGACCACCGCTTCCTTTGCCATCTTCGCGCCGAAGATCCCGGGAACCCCAACCCGCGGTTCCATCCGCCTGCACAAAGCCCTGGCGTTGATTCACGGGCCGGGGATGATCCTGACCCCCATCCTGGGGGAGTTGGCCTATCGGCAAAAAAGCAACGGGCAAAAGGTCACGGGAATCGCCAGCGCGCATGGGGCGGTGGCCGCCATAACGGCCGTTGCGTATGGGGCCGCCATGTTGTCGGTAGTGTTCAAATTCTAGGATGAATTTCATGAACCAGCGAATCGGGGCCACTTTTTTGCTGCTGGCGCCGGCAGCACTTTTCGGAGCGGATAGCCAATGGGTTCTCGGAGCATCGACACTTTCGTATCTTGTGTCTCATCCGCTGCATGAGAGCGTGGGGGTGAGCCATGAGGCGCGCGGCAAGGGCGTCTGCCACGCCGGGCAATGCGATTTCCTGATCGCGGCGCCGGTGAAGTCGTTCGATTCCAAGGACAGCAACCGGGATCTTCACATGCTGCAAGTGACGCGCGGCGGGCAATTTCCCATGGTGACGGTGCGCGTGCTGCTGCCCGAAAGCGAACTTACATCGCCAACTATTCATTGCGACCTGGAGATCCAGTTCGCCGGCCAGACGGCGCGCTATAAACAGGTTCCGTTCCAAAGGGAGGCGCGCGGCAACGACATCCGGATCACGGGAACCATTCCGGCGACGCTGGCCGATTTCAAGATCGATCCACCGTCCCTGCTGGCGATCCCGGTGAAGAACGACGTGCCGATCAAGGTGGAGATGACCTGGCGCCCGATGTGAAGAGAGGAAACTGACATCTGCACAAATTGTGGGGCAGCCAATCCTGGCTGCCGCCGGCTTTCAGCCGGCGCCTGCCGTGGGAAGACTAAGTGGCATTGCGCATGAGTGCGTGCGCCACGGAATCAGTTCACCGCATCATCTGGCCGCCGTTGATCTCGATCGTCTCTCCCACCACGTAGCCGGCGGCGTCGGAGGCCAGGAAGGCGATCACGCTGGCGACCTCTTGCGGCGTGCCCACTCTGCCTAGCGGAATCGCCTTGACGAAAGTGGCCATCATCTCGGGCGTCGAGAAGACCTCGTGGAACGGCGTGTCGATGACTCCCGGCGAAACGGCGTTGACGCGGATACCATGAGGCGCGAGTTCCTTGGCCAGAGATTTCGTGAAGGAAATGAGGCCGGCTTTGGCGGTGGCGTAGGTGCCTGCGCCCAGGCCGCCGCCATTGTGCGCGGCGATGGAGACCACGTTGACGATGGCGCCGGTGCGGCGTTCGATCATCGACGGGGCCACGGCTTTTGAGGCGAACACGGCGCTCTTGAGGTTGAGCGAGATGACATCGTTCCAAAGTTCCTCGGTCAATTCGCGGATGGGCGCGCGCTTCACCAGGGAGCCGGCGTTGTTGACCAGAACATCAATAGGTCCGAACTCTTTGACGACCTGGTCGATCACGGCGCGGATTTCGCTAACCTTTCGAAAGTCGCCAACGGCCGCCACGGCGGTTCCGCCGGCCGCGGTGATCGACTCCATCAATTCCAGCGCGCCCTTCTTGTTGTGATGGAAACCGATGGCCACGCGCGCGCCGAGCGAGGCGAACAGCCTGGCGGTGGCCGCGCCGATGCCCGAGGAGGCACCCGTCACGAATACTACTTTGCCTTTCAGATCCGGATAGGTTGGCATAGCAGATTTCATTTTGTCACGATACAGGAGTCAGAAGTCGTCAGAGAATCAGGCCGGGCTGCATTCGACTACAAATCGGCCGGATGGCTGGCGACCGGAGGCGCGCACTTCCAGGCCGGCTTCATGGGCCAACTCGCGAAACTCATGCAGCGTCCGCCCCTTGCCGCCGATCAGGACCATCATCAGGAGCTCAGGGGACGGACTGTCGTCCGGCGACACCCCGCCGAGAATCACAATCCGGCCGGAAGGTCGCGCCGCCTCGGCACAGCGGCGCAGGATGGCTTTTGCCTCGGGATCGGGCCAGTCCCCCAGGACGCTTTTCAGCAGATAGAGATCCTTCCCGGCAGGCAACGGGTCGAAGAAGCTTTGGGCGGCGGTGGTCGCACGGCCCGCCACGCCCGCCGCCAGCAAAACCTCGGCGGAGCGAGCGACGGTCCGCGGCAGATCGACGAGCGTGCCGCGAGTTTCGGGATGGGCGCGGAGCACTTCCGCCAGGAGGGCGCCCGTGCCGCCTCCGACGTCGACCACAGTGCGCACAGACTTCCAATCGGCCGGATCGAGCAGGACCTGGGCATCCGGAACGCCGTGGCCTGCCGGGCTCATGAGCGCATCGAAGCTGGCGGCGACGTCCGCATGGGCGTCCAGATCTTCCCAGAATCCACGGCCGAAGGCTTCGTGATAGGCCGGCCTGCCGGTGCGGACGGCGGACAGCATGGTTCCCCAGGCGTGTGCCATGCGGCCGCCGATGCCGTCCAGATCGAGACCGAGGCGGAACGGGCCGCTCAGCAACTCCCGGGCGGCCTGGTTGAGCGCGAACCGGCCGGGCGCCGGCTCTTCGAAGAGGCCCTTGCTCACCAGATGCCGGAGCACCCGGTGCAGTGAGTCGGGATCGGCGCCTGAAGCGGCAGCGAGCTGCGGAATATCCGCATTCCCCGCCAGGATGTGATCGGCGATGCGCAGCGTTGCGACCACATGCACGCACCACGGGGTACAGAGATCGCTAAGCGCCCAGAGATCCATACAGGCCATGATGACATGGCGGGAGAACCCGTGGGCGCGCCGGTTACCGGCGCTTGGCGGCGAATGCGCAGAGGCCGGCGAGCGGGCACTCCTCACACAGCGGTCGCGTGTTGCGGCAGAGAGTCTTGCCGTGCTGGCGCAACAGCAGGTGGGCGCGCGAAAGCGGTGCGGCGCCGCGGGGGATCTGGTCGCGCACGGCTTCCTGAAGGGCGCGGTACATGGCGCCGTAGTTTTTCTGGGGCCGCGCGTAGCCGAGGCGCTCCAGCACGCGCGAGCCGTTCCATTCGAGAGGCAGGCCGGCGCTCAATCCACAAAACATCAGAATCTTTTCGGCGCCCGGCTGGCCGATGTTGGGAAACTGGTGCAGCGCGCGCTTGGCCTGGGCGTAGGGTTGCTGGAGAATGGAGTCGAGCTTGCCGTCGAACTGCTGGAGGGTGATGCGGGCGATCTCGCGCCAGCGGAACACGCGGGTCTCGGGGCGCATGCCGCCCATGGTGGCGAGCGGGAGGAGAATTTCCTGCGGAGCCTGCCAGATGGCCTCGGCGGTGAGACCGACCTGGCGGCGCAGGCCCTCGAACACCGCCGCGCGGCGCTCATCGGACAACAGGTAACACGCGTTCTCCCAGAGCACCAGTTCGAAAGGGCCCTGAGCCGGCGGCAAGACAGGTTCGCCGTAGTGGTTCTTCAGGAGGGCGATGATCTTCTTTAAGTCGGGCATGCGGTGCGTTGATGATTATACGCGGACGGAGGCCGGCAGTGGAGATCCGTTCTCGCCTGCAGAAACCGCGCAGTCCACGGTCCACGAGCTCGCCACTTGGAGTAGACTACCGAAATGAAGCGAATCGTCCTGGCAACTATTCTTTTGGCTTCCGCGGCGGCGGCGGGGACCTTCACGCTGGAGCAGGTTCTCTCGGCGCCGTTTCCCTCTGAGTTGACGGCCGCACCGGGCGGGGGCAAGGTGGCGTGGCTGTTGAATGAGCGCGGCGCGCGCAACGTGTGGATTGCCGCGGCGCCCGACTACAAGGGAATCCGCGTCACTTCCTACGCCAATGACGACGGACAGGACATCGGTCAACTGCATTGGACCCCGGATGGCCGCGCGGTAGTATACGTGCGCGGCGGGGACCTGGAATTTCTGGGCCGCCCCGATCCGAACCCGACCGCCAATACGGATGGCGTCGAGCAGGCGATTTGGATCGCCGCTCCGGGTGAGGCGCCGCGCCGGATCGCACTGGGCCACTCGCCGGCGATCTCGCCCAAGGGAGACATAGTGGCGTTTCTGCGAGCGGGCCAGATTTTTGCGGCGCCGCTGGCAGGCGCCGAACGGCCCAGCCAGCTCATCCACGCGCGAGCGGGTGTGACGGCGCGGGACCTGGAGTGGTCGCCGGACGGATCGAAGCTGGCATTCGTCAGCGATCGCGCGAACCACAGCTTCATCGCGGTTTATGACGTGGCGGGGAAGTCGCTCTCTTACATGGAGCCGACGGTGGATCGCGACAGCAACCCGGCGTGGTCGCCGGACGGCAAGCAGATCGCGTTCATGCGAATGCTGGTCACGGCGCGCGCGGGGCGGGGCGGCGACGGAGCCCGGCGCGCGGGCGAGCCGTGGACGATACGCGTGGCCTCCGTGGCGAATGGCGCCGGCCGCCAGATCTGGAAGGCTGACGAAGGCTCGGGCAGCGTGTTTCACGCCATGGAGTCGGCAAACCAACTGTACTGGGCGGCGGGTGACCGCATCGTGTTTCCGGGGGAAAAAACCGGCTGGCAGCACTTATATTCCGTGGCGGTGGAAGGCGGCGCGGCCACGCTGCTGACGCCCGGCGACTTCGAAGTGGAGCACGTTGCCTTTTCGGAAGACCGCAAAGAGCTGGTGTTTTCGTCCAACCAGGGCGATATCGACCGGCGGCACATCTGGCGGGTGGCCGCGGCAGGCGGACCGCCGAAGGCCGTGACGACGGGCGACGGCCTGGAATGGACTCCGGTGCTGGTGGGCAATGCGGTGGCGTTCCTGCATGCCGACGCGCGGAATCCGGCGCGGGCCGCGATACAAACGGGAGGCCAGATCAAGGACCTGGCGCCGGATTCGATCCCGGCGGATTTCCCGGCGAGCTCGCTGGTGGTCCCGCAGCAGGTCATCTACAGCGCTTCCGACGGCATGAAGATCCACGGCCAGCTTTTTCTGCCGCCCGACAGCGCGCCCGGGAACCGCCATCCGGCGCTGGTCTTCATGCACGGCGGATCGCGGCGACAGATGCTGCTGGGCTGGCACTACATGGATTACTACAACAACGCCTACGGCATGAACCAGTACCTGGCGAGCCTGGGCTACGTGGTGCTGTCGATCAACTACCGCAGCGGCATCGGATACGGGATGGATTTTCGCGAGGCCATCAACCAGGGCCCATCGGGCTCGAGCGAGTACCACGACGTGGAAGGCGCCGGCCTCTATTTGCGCGACCGCGCCGACGTGGACGCGGCGCACATCGGCCTGTGGGGCGGATCGTATGGAGGATACCTGACGGCCATGGGGCTCTCGCGCGGTTCGGATCTGTTCGCGGCCGGAGTGGATTTCCATGGCGTACACGACTGGAGCGCGCGAGCCGGCGGCGGAGCCAATCCCGCCGCCGAGACCATGCCGGACGCGGCACGGCAGGAGGCGGCGCGGGTGGCGTTCGAATCGTCGCCGATGGCGTCGGTGAAGACCTGGCGCTCGCCGGTTTTGCTGATTCACGGCGACGACGACCGCAACGTGAATTTCTCCGAGACGGTGACGCTGGTGGCTGCGCTACGGCAGCAGGGCGTGTACTTCGAGCAACTGATCATCCCGGACGAGATCCACGGCTTCCTGCGGCACGGGTCGTGGCTGCTGGCGTACCACCGTGCGGTGGATTTCTTCAAACGCAAACTGTGAGTGGCGATGTGGCGCACGCACTCTTGCGTGCCGCGTCGGCACTCTTGCCGACGCCTGGAGTTTCTACATTTTCAAGCTCCGTCAAAACCACCTGGTCGCGCCGGCGGTCTTGCGTGTGCC
>PMTR01000032.1 GCA_003167255.1 Bryobacterales bacterium | reverse complement strand
CCCCGAAAGTTGCCGCAAGGTTTCAAGGCCTCCGGAAGTATCAGTACCACCTAAAAAGCAACGCTTCCTGCGCAGGAAGTGGACTTGGAAGTTTGCGACGAGCGCATACTTCCTTACCCAACTCAAAAGTAGCATGGGGGTGCGTACGAAGCCGGGGGAGAAAAACTGCAAGTGAATGAAAACAAGGCGAATTTAGGCGAAAACTTTTTGTGAACGACTTCCCCTGCTAAAATGGAAGTCCCCCATGCAAATCGACAAAGTGTATGAGCCATTGCGGTTTGAGCCGCATTGGGCGCAGTGGTGGATCGATTCCGGCATCTTCCGCGCCTCCAACAGCAACCCCGGAGCCGTGTTTTCGCTGGTCATTCCGCCGCCCAATGTGACCGGGTCGCTGCACATCGGGCACATGCTCGAACATACCGAGATCGACGTCACCACGCGGTGGCACCGCATGCGGGGCGATAACACTTTGTGGCTGCCCGGCACCGACCATGCCGGCATCGCTACGCAGATGGTGGTGGAGCGCAAGCTCGCCGAAGAGGGCATCAACCGCCGCGATCTGGGCCGTGAAGGATTTGAGAAACGCGTCTGGGAATGGAAGGAACAATACGGCGACACTATCAAGCGCCAGATGATTCGCCTGGGCGCTTCCTGCGACTGGTCGCGGGAACGCTTCACGCTCGATCCGGGCCTGTCGCGCGCGGTCCGCGAAGTTTTCGTGCGGCTCTACGAAAAGGGGCTCATCTATCGCGGCGAGTACATGGTGAACTGGTGCCCGCGCTGCCAGACCGCGCTGTCCGATCTGGAAGTGGCCCACACCGACGTCAACGGGCACTTGTGGCACATCCGCTACGCCGTCAATGGCATGCCCGGCCGCACCGTGACGGTGGCCACGACGCGTCCGGAGACCATGCTGGGCGATACCGCCGTCGCCATCAATGCAGCCGATCCACGTTATGCCGATCTGCACGGCAAGACCGTCCAGTTGCCGCTGATGGAGCGCGAGATCCCCATCATCCTGGACGATTTGGCCGACCCGAAATTCGGCACCGGCGTGGTGAAAGTGACGCCCGCTCACGACCTCAACGATTTCGAAGCCGGCCGACGGCACAACCTGCCGGGTATCAAGGTGATCGACGAAAACGGCGCCATGACCGCGGCCGCCGGGGCGTTCGCAGGCATCGACCGGTT
Source organism: Bryobacterales bacterium (assembly GCA_003167255.1). Classification (GTDB taxonomy): domain Bacteria; phylum Acidobacteriota; class Terriglobia; order Bryobacterales; family Bryobacteraceae; genus PALSA-129. The sequence continues at coordinate 74,925 of PMTR01000032.1, read as the reverse complement.
CGAAGCCCGCCGCCGCGTGGTGACCGCGCTCGAACAAATCGGCGCACTGGTCAAAGTGGAAGATTACCAGCTCAGCCTGGGCACCTGTTCGCGTTGCAAGACTCCGGTGGAGCCGCTGGTTTCCACGCAATGGTTCGTCAAGACCAAGCCGCTGGCCGCGAAGGCCATTGAAGTGGTGGAGAACGGCCGCATCGAAATCGTCCCGGCCAACTGGACCAAAACTTATTACGAATGGATGTACAACATCCGCGACTGGTGCATCTCACGCCAGCTCTGGTGGGGCCACCGCGTGCCCGCCTGGCACTGCCAGGAGTGTCACGAGATCGTGGTGGCGCGAGAGACGCCGGCCACCTGCACGCGCTGCGGCTCGAGCCACCTGATGCAGGACCCCGACGTCCTGGACACGTGGTTCAGTTCGGCCCTCTGGCCCTTCTCCACGCTGGGTTGGCCTCGCCAGACCGAAGACCTGGCTACATACTACCCCACCACGCTGATGATCACCGGCTTCGACATCCTGTTCTTCTGGGTGGCCCGCATGATCATGATGGGCCTGGAATTCATGGGAGACGTGCCGTTCCGCCACGTCTACATCCACGCCCTGGTGCGCGACGCCGAGGGCCAGAAGATGTCGAAAACCCGGGGCAACGTGATCGACCCGCTGGTGGTCACCGAGAAGTACGGCACCGACGCGATCCGCATGGCGCTGCTGCTGGGGGCGGCGCCCGGCACCGATATCGTACTCACGGAAGCGCGCATGGAAAGCACGCGCGCGTTCGCCAACAAGATCTGGAACGCCGCGCGTTTTCTGTTCCTCAATATGGAGCGCTGCGGCGTGGAGCCGTGGGTGCCAGATTCGCTCGAAGAATATTTCCCCGCGCCCGAAGCGCCCATCGAAGACCGCTGGATTTTCAGCCGGCTGAACCACTGCGCCGGCGAAGTCAACCGCGCCATCGAGACCTACCGTTACCACGAAGCCGCCCAGTTGCTGTGGCACTTCCTCTGGCACGAATTCTGCGACTGGTATCTGGAACTGAAGAAGTTGCGCTTCCAGGAAAATTCCGGCTTGACCGACGGCTGGCGCAACACGCTGGCGGCGTTTGAAAGCGCGCTGCGGCTGTTGCATCCGGCGATGCCGTTTCTGACGGAGGAATTGTGGCAGCGGCTGAGGTTGGCAGGCGAAAGCGCCTGCCCCACGAGCATCGCGCTCGCGAGCTACCCGCAGTTCCGGGATCGCGCCGCGGATGAAACCGCCGAGCGGGAAATCGGCATCCTGCAGGAGGTCGTGACTCTGGCGCGCACGCTGCGAACGGAGAGCAAGCTCGATCCCAAACAGCAGCTCACCGGCACGCTGTACTCGCGCAGCGCGACTTTGGAAGTGGCTCAAAGGCACGCCGAAGCCATTCAGAAGCTGGCTAATGTGAAGTTGGAATACCAGTCCGGCGCGGCACCCAAAGCGCCCGCTATCCGCTCCACGGCGGAATTCGATCTGGTGCTTGAAGTACCCAAGGCGCAAGAGGACACGCAGCGCAAGCGGGTGGAAAAGGAGCGCGAGCAGCTCGAAAAAAACATCGCCAACTCCAAACGCCAACTCTCCGACGAGGTCTTCCTCAGCAAAGCGCCGCAGAAGGTGGTGGACACCATCCGCGCCAAGCTGGCGGATTACGAAACCCAGCTCGCCAAGTTGTCATGAACCCGATCGTGCGCATTGCGTTGGAAGAAGACATCGGCTCCGGCGACGTGACCACGCGGGCGTGCGTGCCCGAATCGCGGCAGGCGCACGGCCGCTTCGTGGCGCGCGAGCCGCTGGTGGTCGCGGGCCTCGGGCTGCTGCCCGAATTGTACGACCAGATCATTGTTCACAAACACGACGGCGAACGCTGCGCGGCGGGCGACGTCATCGCCGAAGTGCGCGGCCCGGCGCGCCTGCTGCTGGAACGCGAACGAGTGGCGCTCAATTTCCTGCAACGGCTGAGCGGCGTCGCGACGCTGGCGCGGCAATTCGCCGACGCCGTGGCGGGAACCGGCTGCCGCGTGCTCGATACACGCAAGACTACGCCCGGGCTGCGCGCGCTGGAAAAGGCCGCCGCGGCGGCGGGGGGCGTGTTGAACCACCGCATGGGGTTATATGACGCCGTGTTGATCAAGAACAATCACATCACGGCGGCGGGCGGGGTGCGTGACGCCATCGAGAGAGCGCGGGCGAGCGGGCTGCCGATCGAGGTCGAAGTGCGCACGCGCGAGGAGCTGAGCCAGGCGCTGGATGCAGGCGCGGGTCATTTGCTGCTGGATAATCTGACGCCCTCGGAGGCGGCGGATTGGGTACGGGAGATCGGCGGGCGCGCCAAGGTGGAGCTTTCGGGAGGGATCACGCTGGCCAACGTCCGTGCTTATGCCGAGACCGGCGCCGATTTTGTTTCCTGCGGTGCCATCACCCACTCCGCGCGCGCCGTGGACATCAGCTTCCGATTGGAGTTGGAATGAGAGCCGGGACCGCCTGGTGGGGCAGACCCCCTGGTCTGCGGCCGGCCCCCTGGCCGGCCCGCTCGCCATTGGCGGAAGCCGGGTTCAACGCGCGAATGCGGGTCCAGGGGGACCCGCGCAGACCAGGGGGTCTGCCCCACCAGGCCGTCGTATGACTCCTTCCGATATCGAGCGCGTACGACGCGAATTTCCGGGGCGGGTGATCGATTATTTCGGCTCGATCGATTCCACCATGCGGGCGGCGGCGGGGCGTGCGGCGGGCTACGTTGTCGTCGCGGGGGAGCAGACGGCGGGGCAGGGACGGCACGGACATTCCTGGCACTCTGCGGCTGATAGCGGGCTCTATTGCTCGCTGGTGCTCAAACCGACGCCCGTGCTCACGCTGGCGCTCGGACTCGCCACCGCCGATGCCATCGCGCAGGCCGCGGGTGTGGAGTGCGATCTGCGCTGGCCCAACGACGTCATGCTCGGCGGCAAAAAAGTGGCCGGCATTCTGGTACAACTCTCGGGCGCAACCGCCATCGCGGGCATCGGCATCAATCTCAGTCAGACGGCATTTCCGGCCGAATTGGAAGCATTGGCCACGTCCTTGAAGACCTACACCGACGCCGCCGAGATCCTGATCGCCCTGCTGCGCGAAGTGGATCGCTACACGTCCGAGGACCCGGAAGACATCCTCCGCCTCTTCACGCACGCTTCCAGTTACGCTTGCGGCCGGCGCGTCCGAGTGGACCAACCCGACGGCGTAATTGAAGGAACCACCGCCGGACTCGACGCTTCCGGCTTCCTGATCGTGCGGAAAGACGACGGAACAGATACCCTGATTGTTGCGGGAGGCGTACGTGCTGCTGGCTCTTGACGCAGGCAATAGCAATATCACTATCGGGGCTTTCGAAGGGCGCAAACTGATCTGCCAATGGCGGTTGCGCACCGTCCACGACCAGACCGCCGACGAGTGGGGCATCCTGCTGCACAACCTTTTCTCGCCCGCCGGCCTGGAGATCTCCAAGGTGGACGGCATGATCATTTCCAGCGTGGTGCCGCCTATCGATTCCACGCTGGCCTTCATGGCCGAGCGCTACTTCCACACCAAGGCGCTGTTCGTGGGAGCGCGCACGGATCTCGGCATCACCATCAAGTACGACAATCCTTACGAGGTGGGCGCCGACCGCCTGGTGAACGGCGTCGCGGGCTTCTATAAATACGGCGGGCCCTGCGTGGTGGTGGATCTCGGCACCACCATCAACTTCGACGTGATCTCGCGCGAGGGCGAGTACCTGGGCGGCGCCATCGCGGTGGGCATCGGCATCGCCATCGACGCGCTGTTCAGCAAGACCGCGCGCCTGCCGATGGTGGATTTCCGCCCGCCGAAGGACGTGGTGGGCACCAACACCGTGGCCAGCATGCGCTCCGGCCTGTATTATGGCGCGATCGGAATGATCGACGGAATTCTCGAGCGCATCATCGAGAAGATGGGGCCGGACACCAGGACCGTCGCCACCGGCGGCCAGGCTCACATGATTGTCAGCGGGTCGCGCTTTCTCAAGACGGTGGATGAGCACCTGACGCTGGAGGGGCTGGCGATGATCTGGGAGCGCAATCACCGCGCGTGAACTACTTCAACTATTTCACGGAAGTCGAGGAGCATTTCCAGCGTGCGCGGGGGACCAGCCTGTTTCTGCTTTCGCCGCTCGACTGGGCGCTGCTCGAAAGCTGGAAGAACTCGGGAGTGCCGCTCGAAGCCGTACTGCGCGGCATCGACGAAGCTTTCGAAAAGTGGCGCAGCCGCAGAGTGAAAACCCAGATGGTGAACTCGCTGGCCTTCTGCGCGCAGGCGGTGCTCACCGAAGCGCAGATCATGACCGAGGCCGCGCCGCAACGCTCGCGCCATGAGACGGCCCCGCCGTTCACGCTCGACGAGCTGCGTGGTTACCTGGAACGGAATGCGGCAGCGCTTCCGACCGGGTATGAAGAGATTGCCGCGTCACTGGGCAGGGTGGCTGCGGACGTGGAACAACATTTCGCCGACCTGGAGGCGTTGGAGCAGCGGCTGACGGTACTCGAAGAAAAGATGGTGGCCGCCGCGCGCACGCGCCAGACCGAAGAGGAGATGCTGCAATCGCGCCAGGAGCTGGACCGGCAGTTGCGGCCATATCGCGGCAAGATGACGGCCGATCAACTGTCGATGCTGGAGAAACAATACCTGGAGCGGCATCTGCTGGAGAAGGCGGGACTGCCCAGGCTGAGCTTGTTTTATATGCGGTAGTGGGACAGACCATCGGTTTCCGTGGTCTGTCGCGTGGTGGTCTGTCGCGTCTTGCTAACCCCCGGCGGCTTGACAGACGACACAAACCGATCGTCTGTCCCACTCGGCCAGCAGCGCGGCGCGGTCCGGCTCGGCGAGTAGAGGCAGCCATGCAAGCACTTCCCTGCGGGCCCGCTCGTCGCCCAGCCCGCGCTCCAGGCGGTTGCGAATTAAACGCACGAGTTCGAGATCGGTTTTGGCGCGCAGGTTTCTCAGCTTGCAGGTATCGGTGCGGCTCATAAATATGACGATCCAGTTCTACCTATTAGACGTTGAAACTCGCCGATTCGATCATTAATATTCGGAAAATTTGTAAGCGCAAGTACCACTTGTATATACGGCCCTCGCGGGATCGCGTCCGAAGAAATAGGGAAGTTCCCGATAGTCGTCACAATCATGAACGACAAAATCGGCCCACTTGCCCCGTTCCAGCGATCCGCACTCGCCGCCGCGCCCCAAACTGTAAGCGGCATTGATGGTCGAAGCCGTAATGGACTCCGCCGCCGTCATCTTCAGTTGCGTGGCCGCCAGCGACAGCACCATCGGCATGGAAGCGGTGGGAGACGATCCGGGGTTGAAATCCGTCGCCAACACCACCGCGAGGCCGAGATCGATCATGCGGCGCGCCGCCGGGTATGTGTTCGACCCGAGCGCGTAGACCGACGCGGGCAACAGGACCGGCTGCACGTTGGCCTTGCGCAGTGCTTCCATACCGGCCGGTCCCGTGCGCTCCAGGTGGTCGGCGGTGGCCGCACCCAACTCGGCGGCCAGAAGAGAGCCTGAGTCCGCGCTGAATTGGTCGGCGTGCATGCGCACCTTCAGGCCGAGCCGCTGCGCCGCCTGTAGAACCACGCGCGCTTTCTGCGGCGGAAAGACCGAAGGTTCGCAGAAGACATCGCAATACTCCGCCAGGCGCTCCGCGGCGACGCGCGGCAGCATCTCTTCCACCACCAGCGCGATGTACGCGTCCATGCGGCTGCGATATTCGTCGGGCAATTCGTGCGCGCCGAGAAACGTTGCGACGTATCGCAATTTCCCGTCCGCCGCCAGATCTCTCACCACGCGGAGAATCTTCAGCTCGGCTTCCACCGACAGGCCATAGCCCGATTTCGCTTCGATGGTGGTGGTGCCGCCGCGCGCGAACCAGACGCGCCGCCGCCGGGCCGTTTCGAGCAGCTCGGCTTCCGAGGCCTCTCGCGTGCGCCGCACCGTGGAGCGAATGCCGCCGCCGCGCGCTGCGATCTCCGCGTAGGTGGCGCCTTGCATGCGCTCCTCGAATTCATCGGCGCGGGTGCCGGCGAAGACCGGATGCGTGTGGGCGTCGACAAACCCCGGCAGCACGATGCGGCCGCCGGCATCCACAATTTCGGCATCGGCCGAAACCCACCGCTCGATTTCCGCGCGGGTTCCGGTCAACTCCACGCGGCCGTCGCGCACCAGCATGGCGCCAGCGGGTATCACGCCCAAGTCGCGCATTTCGGCCCTGACGCGCGGCCGTGCAGGGCCGGCCAGCGTCACGAGTTGTTTGCAATTCCAGACCGCGAGTTGGCTCACTGTTCTTCCATGGGGCGCCGGATCCCACGCTCGCGCGCGAATCGCTGGGCCTCTTCGTAACCGGCGTCGGCGTGGCGGATCACGCCCATGCCCGGGTCCGTGGTGAGCACGCGCTCGAGCCGCCGCTCGGATTCTTCGGCGCCGTCCGCCACCACCACCATGCCGGCATGTTGCGAATAGCCGATCCCCACGCCGCCGCCGTTGTGGATGGAGACCCACGAAGCGCCCGCCGCGGTGTTCACCAGCGCGTTGAGCAGCGGCCAATCGGCGATGGCATCGGAGCCATCGCGCATGGCTTCGGTCTCGCGATAGGGCGATGCCACGGAGCCCGCGTCCAGATGGTCGCGGCCAATGACGATGGGCGCCTTCAATTCGCCGCTGCGCACCAGCCGGTTGATGGCGACACCGAACTTCGCCCGTTCGCCATATCCCAGCCAGCAGATGCGCGCCGGCAGGCCCTGAAATTGGATGCGTTCGCGCGCCAAGGGAATCCAGCGGGCCAGCGTTTCATTTTCGGGAAAGAGTTCCAGCGCCAGCCGGTCGGTGCGGTAGATGTCTTCGGGATCGCCAGAAAGCGCCACCCAGCGGAACGGCCCGCGGCCTTCGCAGAACAGCGGCCGGATGTACTCCGGCACGAAGCCCGGAATGTCATACGCGTTCTCGACGCCGGCTTTCCTGGCCTGCGTGCGGATATTGTTGCCGTAATCGAAGGTCACCGCGCCCATTTTCCGCAGCGCCAGCATGGCCTCCACGTGCACGCCCATGGCGCGGAACGAGCGCTTCAGGTAGTCGTCCGGATCGCTCTGGCGCAGATGAATGGCCTCTGCCAAAGACAGATGGTTGGGCACATAGCCATTCAGCGGGTCGTGCGCGCTGGTCTGGTCGGTGAGCACATCGGGGACGAATCCACGCCGCACCAGTTCGGGCAGCACGTCCGCGCAATTCCCCACCAAGGCGACCGACACCGCCTTGTTTGCGATCTGCGATTCGCGCAAAATCCGCAGCGCATCGTCCAGGTTGCGCGCCAGGCGGTCGCAGTATCCGGTGTTCAGGCGGCGCTCGATGCGGTGCGGGTCCACGTCGATGCCCAGGAAGCACGCGCCATTCATGGTAGCGGCCAGGGGCTGCGCGCCGCCCATGCCACCCATGCCGCCCGATACCACCACCTTGCCCTCGAGCGACCCGCCAAAATGTTTCCGGGCCAGCGACGCGAACGTCTCATAGGTGCCCTGCACGATGCCCTGGCTGCCGATGTAAATCCACGAGCCGGCGGTCATCTGGCCGTACATAGTCAGGCCCAGCTTTTCCAGGCGCGTGAATTCGTCGAAGTTGGACCACTGGCCCACCAGGTTGGAATTGGCGATCAGCACGCGCGGGGCTTCCGGATGCGTGCGGAAGATGCCCTGCGGACGGCCGGATTGCACGATGAGCGTTTCGTCGTTTTCGAGCGACTGCAGCGCGCGGAGAATCGCGTGGAACGAAGGCCAGTCGCGCGCCGCGCGGCCGCGGCCGCCGTAGACAATCAGCTCATCGGGATTCTCCGCAACGTCCGGATCGAGATTGTTCTGGATCATACGGAAGGCGGCTTCCTGGTGCCAGCCCTTGCAGGAGAGCGAGCTGCCGCGAGGCGCATGGATTGCCGTGGTTGTGCTCATCTATGCCCCCAGCGCGCGCAGCCGGGCCTGCACGGCGGCCTTGAATGCCTCGTCCTGAATCGAATCGAGGTTGATGTTGACGTTTTCCAGCACGCCGGCTTGGGCGGCCACCGTCAGCGCCTTAGCCACCGCCAGGTCTGAGCCGAACTTCGCCGGAATCTGCAGCGCGTTCAACCGCGCCTGCATCTCGGACGCCCGCTCGAATACTTCGAGCGGCACCTCCGCGGCCCCGTGCAGCGCTTCTTCCACGAAAGGCGCGCGCTCGTCTTTCGGACGCTTGTAGGCCGCCATGACTTTCTGGAACGCCTCGGCATCGCGATCCACGGCTTCGGTGAAGAAGCGGCGATCGGTTTCGAACGGCTCAGGGTCCTGCTTCGCGAGGCGCGTCACCATGGCACCCAGAGCCGCGGCCATGGCTGCGGCCGCGGCCGACGCGCTGCCGCCGCCGGGTGTCGCGGTGGGCGCCGCCAGCGCGTCCAGGAATTCCGGCAAGCCGCTGCGCGCCCCGATGGCTTCCGCGACGCGATTTTCCAAGACGAGCTCCGGCCGGAAATTTTCGAAACGCAAGAAATACCCGGCCGACATCTCGATGGCCTTCTGCGGGATCAGCCCAACGATTTCGCTGCCCACCACCGGCACGCCGTAGCGCTCGGCTTCGCGGCGCACCGTTTCGAAAACCAGGTGCATGGGGGTCTGCTCGAAGTCCGTCAGGTTGATGGAAACCTGCGCCAGGTTGCGCGTTCCCAGCATCACGCCCATGGACTTCACAAAGCGGAAGCCGCCCGTCGAAAACCGGATGGTCCTGGCGATCTTTTTGGCGATGGCCACATCCGGCGTCCCCAGGTTCACGTTGTAAGCGATCAGGAATTTGCGGGCTCCGACCACGGTTGCGCCCGCCGTGGGGTGGCACACGGCGTCGCCCACGTCCGGAGCGCGCTCGGCTACCGTGCCCATTTCCTTGATGAGCGCTTCGAACTGGCCGCGCCGGATGTTCTCCAGGTTGACGCGGTCGGGCCGCCGGGCGGCCGATTCGTACAGGTAGACCGGCACGCGCAGCTTGTTCCAGATCTCGTTCGCGACGCGCTCGGCGAGGCGCACACACTCTTCGAGCGTGACGCCCTCGATGGGGATGAACGGCACCACATCGGCGGCCCCGATACGCGGGTGCGCGCCCTGATGTTTGGTGAGGTCGATCAGTTCGACCGCCTTTTCGACGCCGCGGACGGCTGCATCGGCTACTGCCGCCGGCGGTCCGACGAACGTCAGAACGCAGCGATTGTGATCGGCGTCCGATTCGCGGTCGAGGAGTACGACATCGGGCACCGTCAGGACGGCCTGCACGATCGCATCCATTTTGGCGGCATCGCGCCCTTCGGAAAAATTCGGAACACACTCGACAAGTTGTCGCGCCATGAAACCACATTGTGCCATACGGCTCTGCCTGGTGGAATCCGTCGATAACATGGGGTTCTGAATTCACCGCGGAGACGCGGAGACGCAGAGAAGACGAGAGAAAAATGAGAATCCCGATGAGTGCTCCACCGCCAAGAACCTGGAAAAACGCACTGGTCCCTCAGTTTTCTCCGCGCCTCCGCGTCTCCGCGGTGAAGAAAGGTTTACGGGGCAAAGCGGGGACAGCTACCAATNNAGGCGGGAATTGGTAGCAGTCCCTGTTTTGCGGCGTTATACTGGCTGCGAAAGAATGCTGCGGCTGCCGCGCGTTTACCCCATCCTCGATACCGAATCGCTCGATCGCTGTGGCATCTCTCTGGCGGTCGCCGCGGCGGCATATCTGGAAGGCGGCGCGGCCATCCTGCAAATCCGCCACAAGGCTCATTGGAGCCGCGATCTGTTTGCCGCCTCTCAAGAAGTGGCGCGCCTCTGCCGCGAAGCCGGCGCCAGTCTGATCATCAACGACCGCGCCGATTTCGCCGCGCTGCTCAATGCCGGCCTGCACCTGGGCCAGAACGATCTCTCGCCACGCGACGCCCGCAAGGTGCTCGGCTCGAATGCCATCATCGGACTCTCCAGCCACAGCGCCGCGCAACTGGCGGCCGCCGCCGGCGAGCCCGTGGATTACGTGGCCCTCGGCCCGATCTTTGCCACAGCTTCCAAACGCCAGCCCGACGCGGTGGTCGGGCTGGATGGGATTCGCCGCTGCCGCGGCCTGATGGAGAAGCCCCTGGTGGCGATCGGCGGGATTACCCTCGACAACGCGCGGGAAGTGTGGACCGCGGGGGCCGATTCGGTGGCGGTGATCGCCGGCCTGCTGCCCGCCGCCCCGACAGCGCGCGCGCTTCGCGAACGCATGGAAGAGTGGGGGCACCTGGAAAGGCATTTTGAGCCGCCGATCAACGCCGATGAACGCCGATAAAACAATTCTCTTAAATCCGCGTTTATCGGTGTCTATCGGCGGCCAGCATTGCTTTGGCTTGTTTCAGCTTTATGGCTGATACGGCGTAAGCCGCATGGGCCTGGCATCGGGCTCGAACAGGAGCGGCTGGCGGCGAGGCCACGCGCGCAGCAACTCCTCATCTTCCTCGGCGCCGAGATCGCGCGCCCACACGATGCGGGCGGCGTCGATATCGGCGGCGTTCCAGACCCACTCCTCCTGGAAAATGTGGAGCGGGGAGTAGCGCACGAAGACCAGAAGGTCTCCGGGAATTTCCGCGAGCTGACGGTTAACGGCGATGCGGCGTTCGGGATTGCCGTGGTTGATGGCGTCCCAGGTTTCGTAGGGCCGCATGTCCTGTGAGATCTGCGAGGGCTCGAACAGGTGGACGCCGTACCAAAACAGGAAATGAGCCACGCACAGGAAGAAGACGATGCCGGCGATTTCGAGACCCACCGGTCGTCCGCGCAGGCTCCAGCGGGAGATTCGCTCCAGGCCGGCGACGCTCACCAGCGCGAACAGGCAGGTGGCGGCTGCGATGTAGTGGACCTGGAAGGCGGGAAAGAAATTGGTTCCGACCGCGAACAGCGCCAGGGTGAAAGCCACCCAGGCGAAGCGGTATTCCCGCAACGCCGTGAGGAAGGCCAGCAGCGCCAGGTAGAGCGGCGGCAGGAAGTAGAAGCGGTAATAGCGCACGCGGTATTCCAGACGCTCAAGAAACGTTCGGAGGGACTCGCCGTGCACCGGGCGGAAGGAAGTCTGCATCCGGTAATCGAGCTGCTGTTGCGGCGTGAGGGGAATGTGGGGAAGCGGATTCGGTTGCACGGTCAGCGAAGTGGGCACACCGTATTGGTATTGGCTAAGGGTGTAGGGCAGGGTGGTCCAACTGGCGGTCACCTGCTTGTTTTGCGCGAGCGTGAGCGCGATGGCGGGCATTACGACGCAGGCCGCCACCAACGCGGCTTCACCGAGCGACCGCCACTCGGCCCGCCGGCGGAGCTCCGGCAGGAAGAAGGCGGCCACCGCGAGCAGCAGAAAGATGGATTCGTAGGGTCGGGTCAGCAGATGGATGGCGAGGCCAACGCCGAGCAGCACGGCGTCCTTTCGGTGTCCGTGGCGCAGGCGCGGCAGCGCGCCAAAGACCAGGCAACCGGCGGCGGCGGCGGGCATGCCGCCCCAATAGCTGTTCATCCACGGACTCAGCGGGCCGAATTCCATGATGGCCAGGGCGGCGCCGGCCAGCGACCAGGCAGGCGAGGCGAAGCCGCGCAGCATCCAATAACAGAGCGGGCAGAAGGCGGCGGAGGCGAGAAGCACTCCCGCCCAGGGATGGCCGAAGATGGCCCAGCCGAGCGCCAGAACCATGCCTTGGCCGAGGGGGTAGATGGAACTGTAGCTGGGCTGCTGGAGCACGAAGAAGGTTTCGAAGAACTGGCGCATGGGGAGCATGGGGTTGGCCAGCCGGAAGTGGCGCAGGGTGTCGGCTACCAGCAGGTGGCTGAACTCGTCATACACGTCCGGCGTGGGCGCGGGGTGATGGGGCAGCAGAAGCAAGCGGAGACCGACGGGCAGAGCGGCCAGCAGCGCCATGGACCAGAAGGTGCGCTCTGCCAGTTTTCGGAAGCGCGGCTCAATGCGCGGCCGCCACACCAGGGCCATCGCGACCAGCAGGGCCGCCAGGAGCAGCTCGAGATAATCGGCTGCGCCGAAACCGATGGGGTTTTCGAGCGGCAGAAAGGAGCGAAAGAAATCGGCCATGCGGTGTCTCCATCTTCGCAGAGGCAGCCGGCAGGAGTATGATGACTGCAAAGGAGCCTACTTTGCCTGGGCTAATTCGTGGCGTGTTGAATAAGCTGTTGGGACTGTTGGGAAAGGGGAAAGCCGAAGATCCCGACGACCCGTACGCCATGGTGGGCGCCCCCAAGAAGCCGCGGCCGCCGTTGCGCCATTCCTCGGTTGCCATAGAACCGGAACGCTGAGAGGACTGCACACACACAGTTGGGCAACGCGCGGAGGCCGGCTGAAGCCGGCTGCGGCCAGAATTGGCCGCCCCACAGGCTAGGAAGCACCCCCCGTCTTTGCTAAAATAGAGTTTCGTTTCCCCAAAACAAAAGTCATGAAATTTGGCGTCATTGTTTTTCCCGGAAGCAATTGCGACCACGACGCTTTCTACGCAGTCACCACCAACCTCGGCCAAAAGGCGGAGTATATCTGGCACGATTCACCGAGCCTGGGCGACGTAGATGCGGTGATTCTGCCGGGCGGGTTCGCGTACGGCGATTATCTTCGCTGCGGGGCGATCGCCAGGTTTTCACCGGTGATGGGCGCGGTCGGCAAATTCGCGGCGGCCGGGGGCCTGGTGATGGGCTTCTGTAACGGTTTTCAGATCCTGGTGGAAGCCGGGCTGCTGCCGGGTGCGCTGATTCGCAACCGCGGCCTCAAGTTCGTCTGCCGCGAAGTGCGCCTGCGGACCGAGACGGTGCACTCGCCTTTCACCAACGCGGCGCAGGAAGGCCAGATTCTGCGGCTTCCCATCGCGCACGGTGAGGGCTGCTATTTCGCCGACGGCCGGACGCTGGACGAGTTGGACGCCGAAGACCGCGTGCTATTCCGCTACATGGGCAATCCGAATGGATCGCTGGGCGACATTGCCGGAATTCTGAACCGCGAGCGCAACGTGATGGGCATGATGCCGCACCCGGAGCGCGCATCCGACCCGCTGATGGGCTCAACCGATGGGCTGACGATTTTCCAATCGGTGCTCCATGCGGTGGTGCGGGCATGACGGCGCACGCGCCCGAAGTGATCGCGCAACATCAACTGACGGCGGACGAGTATCGGAAGATCGTCGCCATTCTGGGACGGGAGCCCAGCTACACGGAGCTGGGCATCTTCAGCGTGATGTGGAGCGAGCATTGTTCCTACAAGAGCTCGCGGCTGCATTTGAAGAAGCTGCCGACGCGGGGGCGCCTGGTGGTGCAGGGCCCGGGCGAAAACGCGGGGATCATCGATATCGGCGGCGGCTACGTGATCGCCTTCAAGATCGAATCGCACAACCACCCCAGCTTTATCGAGCCGTTTCAGGGCGCGGCCACGGGCGTCGGCGGCATTCTGCGGGATATTTTCACGATGGGCGCGCGGCCGATCGCGGTGCTGGATTCGCTGCGCTTCGGCCGGCTGGACGATCCCAAGACGGGCGCGCGCAACCGCCGCATTCTGGGCGGCGTGGTGGCGGGCATCGCGCATTACGGCAACTGTTTCGGCGTGCCGACGGTGGGCGGCGAGTGCATTTTCGAGCCGTGCTACGACGGCAACCCGCTGGTGAACGTTTTCGCGCTGGGGATCTGCAAGAAGGAAGAGGTTTTTTACGCGAAGGCCGCGGGCGAGGGAAATCCGGTGATCTATGTAGGCGCGCGCACGGGCAGGGACGGCATTCACGGCGCTTCCATGGCCAGCGCGGAATTCACGGACGAGGCCAAGCAGAAGCGGCCCAACGTGCAGGTGGGCGATCCGTTCATGGAGAAGCTGCTGCTGGAAGCCTGCCTGGAAGCCATGCGGACCGGAGCCATCGTGGGCATCCAGGACATGGGAGCTGCCGGGCTGACGTGTTCCACGTGCGAAATGGGCAGCCGCGGAGAAGTGGGCATCGAGATCGAGCTGGACCGCGTGCCGCAGCGCGAGACCGGCATGACGCCCTACGAGATCATGCTTTCGGAATCGCAGGAGCGCATGCTGCTGGTGGCCGAGAAGGGCCGCGAAGAGGAAGTCTACCGGGTGTTCCGCAAGTGGGGCCTGGAAGCCGCGGAGATCGGCGTGGTGACCGAGGATGGCAAGCTGCGGGTGCGGCATCATGGCGTGGTAGTGGCGGAGATTCCGAACCGCGAGTTGGCCGACGAAGCGCCGCTCTACGACCGGCCGCACACGCACCCGCCGCGCGCCGGCCTGATTCCCGACCTTCCGGTGTCGAAAGTGCAGCGCACGCTTCCCACGCTTCTCAGTTCGCTGGACATCTGCTCCAAGCGCTGGATCTGGGAGCAGTACGATTACCAGGTGCGCACCAACACGGTAGCGGGTCCGGAGCGCACGGATGCCGCGATTGTGCGGATCAAGGAGACGGGCACTTCGATTGCGATCTCACTCGACGGCAACGGCCGCTACAGCTTCCTGTCACCGCGCGAAGGCGCGAAGCTGGCGGTGGCGGAATGCTGCCGCAATCTCTCGACGGTGGGGGCGCGGCCGGTGGCGGCCACCAACTGCCTGAACTTCGGCAACCCGGAGCGTCCCGAGATCATGGCGCAACTGGTGGAAGCCATCGAAGGCATGGCGGAAGCCTGCGCCTTCTTCGACACGCCGATCACGGGTGGCAACGTCAGCCTGTACAACGAAACATTGGGCGAAGGAATCTATCCCACGCCGGTGCTGGGAATTGTGGGAACGCTGAAGACCGCCGAGCCGGTGACGATTCCGTTCAAGAATACGGGCCGCGCCGTGATATTGTTGGGCGGCATCGGCGAGTGCGACGACACGCGCTTCGGGGGCACGCAATACGCCAAAGAGATCGTCAAGCAACTGTGGGGGCTGCCGCCGGCGCTGGACCTGGAGCGGGAAAAGCGCGTGCAATTCGCGATGCGCAAGATCATCGCCGAGGGCCTGGCGGAATCGGCGCACGACCTGAGCGATGGAGGCCTGGCGGTGGCGCTGGCGGAATGCTCATTCGGGCCGAACGAAATCGGGGCGCTGATCGACGTGGATTCCGACCTGCGGCCGGAGATGCTGGCGTTCCACGAAGCGCCTTCGCGCATCCTGATTTCCACCGAATTTCCCAAGAAAGTGGCGGCCATCGCGGAGAAGTATGAAATCGAAGCGCCGGTGGTGGGGGTTACAATCGAGAAGGGGATCGAAATCCGGCAGCGCACCATCACGCTGGGCGCCTGGGAAATCGGGGCGTTGAAGACAGCCTACGCGCAGGCCTTCGAATCGCATGTTCGATAAGTTTCATGACGAGTGCGGGGTGGTGGCGATTTACGGCCACCCGGAAGCGTCCAAGCTGGCCTACCTGGGGCTGTACGCGTTGCAGCATCGCGGCCAGGAGAGCGCCGGCATCTGCACCAGCGACGGTGAGCGTATCTATACCCACAAATCGATGGGGCACGTGGCGGATATTTTCACCAGCCCGGTGCTGGCGGGGTTGCCGGGTGAACTGGCCATCGGGCACACACGTTATTCCACCGCGGGCGATACGGTTCTGCTGAATGCCCAACCTTTCTCAGTGGCGTGCAACAAGGGCAAGGTAGCGGTAGCGCACAACGGCAACATCACCAATGCGATGGAATTGCGGGCCGAGTTGGGCCGCAACGGCGCCATCTTCCAGGCTTCCAGCGATACCGAAGTGATCCTCCACCTGGTGGCGCACTCGTCGGAACGCACCCTGGCGGCGGCGCTGCGCGACGCGCTGCTGCAACTGGAAGGCGCGTTTTCGCTGGTGTTTCTGGCGCAAGACCGCATCATTGTGGCGCGCGATCCGCACGGCTTCCGGCCGCTGGCGGTGGGTGAGATGGAGATTTCGGGCGGACGCAAGTGCTACGTGTTCGCATCGGAAACCTGCGCCTTCGACCTGATTGGAGCGGTGTACCTCGACGACGTGGAGCCGGGCGAGATGGTGATTGCGGGACCGGACGGCATTACGCGGGAGCGCTGGGCGCCGGAGCAGGATCGCGCGCAATGCGTGTTCGAGCACGTTTATTTCGCGCGGCCCGACTCGATGGTCTTCGGACGCTCGGTGGAAGAATCGCGGGAAGCGATGGGACGGCTGCTGGCGCGGGAACATCCGGCCGATGCCGATCTGGTGGTGCCGGTTCCCGATTCGGGAGTGGCCGCCGCCATCGGGTACGCCGACGGATCGGGCCTGCCGTTCCGCCACGCCCTGATCCGCAATCATTACGTAGGCCGCACGTTCATCGAGCCCTCGCAGGCCATCCGCGATTTTGGGGTCAAGCTGAAACTTAATCCGATCCGGCACCTGCTGCAAGGCCGGCGCGTGGTGCTGGTGGACGATTCCATCGTGCGCGGCACTACCAGCAGGAAAATTGTGCGCATGGTGCGGCAGGCCGGGGCACGCGAAGTGCATCTGCGCATCTCCTGCCCGCCGACGATTTCCCCGTGCTTCTACGGCGTGGATACGCCGAACCGCAGCGAGTTGATTGCGTACAACCACAAGGTGGAGGAGATCCGCCGCTTCGTGGAGGCGGATTCGCTGGGATACCTGTCGCTGGCGTCTTTGCGCAAAGCGGTGGCGGACGACAAGCATGAGTATTGCTATTCCTGTTACACCGGCGACTACCCAACCGAACTGGTCAACATCGAAGCGTTGATCGGGGCCCGGCAGAAGGCGCATTAGCAGGTTGATGAAGAAGGCTTAGCCGCCGATGAACGCCGATGAACACAGATTAAAAACGCAAGAATATCCGCGCGGGGCGGATTTACACTAGAAACGTGACCCTTTCTATCGACGGGTACCGACTCACCATTGCTGAAACGTGCGCGGTGGCGCGCGCGCGGACGGCCGCAGTCACGCTGGCGCCGGCGGCCGTGGAGCGGATGAACGCATCCCGCCAGCTCATTGACCGGCTGGCCGCCGGAGAGGAGCCGATCTACGCGGTGAATACCGGCGTGGGCCTGCTGGCCAATGTGCGCATCGCGCGCGATGAACTCGAACAGCTCCAGCGCAACGTGATCCGCTCGCATTGCGCGGGGGTAGGCGAGCCGCTCGACCGGGCAGTGGTGCGCGCCATGATCCTGATCCGCGCCAATGTGCTGGCGATGGGCTTCTCGGGGATTCGTCCGCTGGTGGCGGAGCGGCTGTGCGATCTGGTCAACCGCGGCGTGACCCCGGTGGTTCCGTCGCAAGGAAGCGTGGGCGCATCCGGGGACCTGGCGCCGCTCTCGCATATGGCGCTGGTGATGATGGGCGAAGGCGAAGCGGAGTTTGAAGGCACGGTGCTCGAAGGGGGCGAAGCGCTGCGCCGCGCGGGAATCGAACCCATCACGCTGCACCCCAAAGAAGGCATCAGCCTGATCAACGGCACGCAAGCCATGCTGGCCGCCGGCTGCCTGGAACTGGAAGCCATTCAGGTGCTGGTGGATTCCGCGGACTTGATCTGCGCCCTGACACTGGATGGGCTGCGCGGCACGCCGCGGGCCTTCGACGAGCGCATTCACGCCTCGCGCCCGCACCCCGGGCAAATGGAAAGCGCGGCGCGGCTGCGGCGGCTGCTGGATGGCAGCGAAATCCGCCAGTCGCATATCGACTGCCGGCGGGTGCAGGACGCCTACTCGCTGCGCTGCGCTCCGCAGGTGCACGGAGCGGTGCGCGATACCCTGGCGGCGGCGCGCGGCGTTTTCGAAATCGAACTGAATTCCGCCACCGACAACCCGCTGGTGTTCGGCGACGAGATCCTCTCCGGCGGCAATTTTCACGGCGAGCCGCTGGCCTTCCAACTGGACTTTCTGGCGGTGGCGTTGTGCGCGCTTTCGGGTATCTCCGAGCGGCGCATCGACCGGCTGGTGAACCCGGCGCTCAACGAAGAGCTGCCGCCGTTCCTGGCGGGGCACCCCGGACTGGAATCGGGGCTCATGATGACGCAGGTCACGGCCGCCAGCCTGGTAGCGGAGAACCGCGTGCTGGCGTATCCGGCGTCGACCGGCTCCATCACTACCAGCGGCAACAAGGAAGATTTTGTGAGCATGGGGATGACCTCGGCCAGCAAGCTGCAACGGGTGACGCGAAACACGCGCGCGGTGCTGGCGATTGAAGCCTTGTGCGCGGCCCGCGCGCTGGACCTTTTGGCGCCTCTGCGGACGAGTCCCGCGCTGGAGGAAGCGCGCACGCGCATCCGGGGAGTTTCGCCACCGATTGAAGGCGACCGGCCGTTCTACAGGGACATCGCGGCGATTGAAGGATTGATCGCTGGCGGCGGGTTGCGCTTGTAACGGTCTCCGGTCAGGAAGTCTGAGAACTGGCATACACCGCGATTTTCGCCACGGTTTGATAGCCCATCCGGTGGTAGAGGCGGGCGCCGGCGGGCGTGGATTGCAGGATGCTGCGCTGCGTGCCGTGAACGTCGTAGGCCTGGGCCAGCGCGTGGCGCATGATCGCCTCCCCGTAGCCGTGCCGCTGGTGCTGCGGAACAGTGGCGACATTGTAAACCCCGATGGCGTGGCCACCCATTACGATGGCGGTGGTGGAGACGGGGTCGCCATTCAGATAGCCGACATAAGCGGCGAAGCGGTCCCAAACCACGAGGTCGTCAAAAACCTCCAGAAACCACTGGATGGGCACGTGGAAGCAAACCGACGCGATGGCGCAAAAGGCATCGCGGGTAGCGGCGTCGTGGACTTTCCTGATTTCGAGGGCGGGCAGCGGCTTGGCGGGAGGCGCGACACGTTCGGCGAGCATGCCGGGGAGTTCCACCGAGTGCCGCAATCCGTGCCGTTCGAAAATGCGGCGCGAAGCGCGGCGGGTTCGGGGCTCCAACATGTCTTCGCAGACCCAGTAGGCCCAGTCCAACTTGCGCGACTCGAAATGGAGCGCCGGCAGGAGGATCCGTTGGGCCAGTTCGGCTTCGGTTGAGACCGGGCTCGAGAGGAAGGCCGCGTTGAACATCTGGAACTTGACGCCGGCGGAGGCAATGCTCACGCCGCGCAGCTCCCGGATCTCGCCTTGGCCGCGGCCGGCCGCCACGACGCGGAACGATTCCCGCAGGTTGTCCGCTACGCTCTCAAATGTCACTGCAAGACCAGTATAAGATGGGGAGCAAGGGCTGTCGCCCTTGAAATCCCTTCGGGATTTGGAAGTCAGGAGTCAGGAGTCAGAAGTCAGAAGTGCAACGGCAGCGCGGTCTTTACAGGTCAAGATCGACGAATTGTTGAAGCCGTTTTGTTTGGGAATGGACGGCAAAGAATCTGGGGATTCATTTCTTTGGAGGAGCTTCGCCGGAGAACTTCTGGCGTCGGCTCTTCCGTCCGGGGGCAAAGCCGGTACAGCTACCAATGCCAACGGCGGGAATTGGTAGCAGTCCCGGTTTTGCGGCGGCGCTTGCCCCCGGGGCTATTTTCCTGAGAGGTATTGCACGATGACGGAGATTCTGCGGTTGGAGGGAGACTCGGGATCTTCGGGATGACGCAATTGGCGGTCGGCATAGCCGCGCACTTGCTGGACCTGCTCCGGGCGCAGCCCGTGGGCCTCCATGATTTTGCGCGCGGAATTGGCGCGATCGGTGGAAAGCTCCCAATTGCTGTATTCCCCAACGTACGGCTTGGAATCCGTATGGCCTTCCAGCGTGACGTTGTTGGGCAATTTGCCCAGTTGTCCGGCCAATAACGTCAAGAGCTCGGAACCGCTGGCGGTGGGGACCGGCTTTCCGGATTCGAAGAACATGCCGGCCTCGGTCTCCAGTAGCTCGATGCGCAGGCCGTCGGAGGTGATGGTGATCTCCACATGGTCCTTCAGCGTGCGAAAGTCGGGAACCTTGAGGAGCGCCTCCTGGATCTTTTGGGCCAGTTTGGCCATGTCGTCTTTGGGCAACTGGATGGCATTGCCGGTGCCCGCCGCGGCAGTGCCGGTCTGTTTGCCCGGCCCGGTGGGGTTGTTGAAGTAAGCGCTGACGGCCTGCTGGACTTCTTTGTCCGCGCTCATCAACCAGAGCACGATGAACAAGGCCATCATGGCGGTGACGAAATCGGCGTAGGCCACCTTCCAGGCGCCTCCGTGATGGCCGCCATGGCCCACCACTTTTTTCTTGATCACGATGATCTGCTGGATTTTGGTCGGTGCTGGAGGGGCTTCCGGTTCCGAGGACATACTTACGCCGCCTTGACTGCGGCGGCCTTAGCGCCCCGGCAAGCGGCTTCCACTTCCTTGAAAGTGGGCCGCACCGTAGTTGGGATGGATCGCCGCGCGAGTTCGACGGCCATGATGGGGCTGAGGCCTTTGACGAATGCCAGAGCCGCCATGCGGAGAAAGCCGAAGTAATAACTCTCGGCGTCGTTTTGTTTGCCCATGGCCCCGGCCAACGGACCGAAGATGCCGTAACAAAGGAGAATGCCAAGGAAGGTGCCCACCAGAGCGGCCGCCACATGGTTGCCGATTTCTTCTTTGGGGCCGCCCAGGGATCCCATGGTGATGACGACGCCCAGCACCGCGGCCACAATTCCCAAACCGGGCAGAGCATCGGCCATGGTGGTCAAGGCCGCGATGGGCTCGGCGGATTCGCGGTGGTGCACTTCGAGATCTACTTCCATCATCTGGTCGATTTCCATAGGCTCGACGCCGCCGGTTACCACCATGCGCAGGGTGTCACACAAGAACTCGAGGGCGTGGTGCGATTTGAGAAACTTGGGGTACTTCGAAAAGACCGGGCTTTTGGCCGGGTTGTCGAGGTCTTCTTCCAGTTTGGCGGTGCCATTCTTGCGCGCGTAATTGAACAACTCGTACAGCATTTTCAGGTTCTCGGTGTAATAGGCCTTGTCGAAGGGGCTGGCTGAGAAAATGGCGGCTATCCCTTTGCCAATGCGTAGCAAGGTGGGCAAAGGATTGGCAACTACGAGAGTGCCCACGGCCGCTCCCAAAATGATGATCAGCTCCGCCGGCTGAAGCAGCACCAGGAGCTTTCCGTGTTCGATCAGGTAGCCACCGACGATGGCACCCAGAACTATAACGATTCCCAGAATCGAGATCATGGGGCAGTTGCGTTACTCAACGCTTTACTAATCGGCGGCTAAGCGAAAAGCTTTAGCCCGCATTTCTACGTGCGTCGAGGCCGGGCGTCGGCATGAGTGCCGACGCGGCACGCCTGAGTGCGTGCGCCACGTCACGATCGGGTTAGGCTTGGGATGGGTTCTGGCGGCGGTAGCGCAGTACCGCGACGAGGAACTGGTCGCGGCGAGCCCTGACGGCGCCGGCATCTTTGATCGACCAGTCGTAGAAGCCCTTGCCGGTCTTCGCGCCCAGGTCGCCACGACGCACCAATTCGCGGAAATACTCGGGGGCGCGCGGTTCGTTGAAGAGGTCCCGCGATACGTAGTCGACCACGGAAAGCCCCAGGTCGAGCCCGACGACATCCTGGTGTTCGAGAATGCCATAGGCGGGCATGCGCAAGCCGAAGCCGTTGCGGGCGACGGTATCCACATCTTCGGCGCTGGCGATGCCCTCGGAAATGATGTAGGCGGCCTCGCGGACGAGCGCCATCTGGAGGCGGTTGCCCAACTGTCCGGGACGGTCCTTCTTCACCACGACGGGAGTTTTGCCGCAGGCGGCCAGCAGGGCGCGTACGGCTTCGACGGCCTCGGCGGAGGTCCGCTCGGCCTTGACGATTTCGACCAGCGGCATGAGGTGCGGCGGGTTCCAGAAGTGCGTGGTAAGGACGCGCTGGGGCCGGGAACAGCCGGCAGCGATGGCGGTGATGCTGAGGCCCGAAGTGTTGGACGCGAGCACGGCCCGCGGCGAGGCCAGCGCGTCCATGCGGGCGAACAGAGCCTGCTTGAAGGCCATATCCTCGGGGCCGGATTCGATCACCAGATCGGCCGCGCGGATGGTGTCGTCGAAGGCCGTGGTGGCGTGCAGCAGGCCCACCGCGCGTTCCAGAAGGGCGGCGCCGGCGAG
Organism: Bryobacterales bacterium; assembly: GCA_003167255.1. Classification (GTDB taxonomy): domain Bacteria; phylum Acidobacteriota; class Terriglobia; order Bryobacterales; family Bryobacteraceae; genus PALSA-129. Next base: position 52,879 of record PMTR01000032.1, on the reverse strand, counting down.
CGAGTTTTCGGCCAGCAGACGGGCCTGCGCGCGGGCCTTCTCGAGACCGCTGGCGGCACTCTCGCCGGTGCGGCTGAGAATGGTGGACCGGACCCCTCCCATGGCCAGGGTCAAGGCGATGCCCGGCCCCATCATTCCCGTGCCGATGACGGCGGCGGTGGTAAATCGAGTTTCAGGCATGGACCCCAATTCTAACGCTACCTAACCCGGCAGAGCCGGAACCAAGCAGGAAATGGATTTAACGCCGAGGCGCGGAGACGCGGAGGAAAAGAAGCAAAGTCAAGACCTGAGAGCGCTGAGGAAGTGGAGGTCCTGCGGCCGGACAGGCGCAAGAGGCCTGGTAAGTCAGGAGTTGTGTCGCGCACGCGCAGTTTCCTCTTGCCATTCCCCACGGCGGCCTGAAACAATATGCGTGAGAAACCTATGCGCATAAGCGTGTTGGGCATCGTTCTGGCCGGCGGCAAAGGTACCCGGCTCTGGCCGCTGACCAAGGAGCGGGCCAAGCCGGCCGTTCCTTTTGGCGGCAAGTACCGGATCATCGATTTCGTGCTGAGCAATTTCATCAACTCGGGCATCTACTCGGTGTACGTGCTGACGCAGTTCCGCAGCCAGTCGCTGTTGCAGCACCTCAGCGAGGGATGGCAGTTCGGCGGCATGCTGCGGTCGCAATTCGTGATTCCGGTGCCGGCGCAGATGCGGTCGGCCGACGAGACGTGGTACCAGGGGACGGCCGACGCGATCTACCAGAACATCAACCTGGTAGAGCAATCGGCGCCGGATGTGGTGGCGATCTTCGGCGGGGACCACATCTACCGCATGAACATCACCGGCATGATCGAATACCATCTCCAGAAGAAGGCCGAAGTGACGGTGGCGGCGGTGCCCGCGCCGCGGGAGACGGCGGGCGAATTCGGGGTGATCGAAGCTGCCGAAGACGGCCGCATCCTGGGTTTCCACGAGAAGAATCCGAACGCTCCGTCCATGCCGGGCGACGCCGAGCGGGTTTTCGCCTCAATGGGCAACTACATTTTTTCGACTGCCACGCTGCTGCAGTTGCTGCGGGTGGATGCCGCCAACGAAGAAAGCAAGCACGATTTCGGCCACGACATTCTGCCCAAACTGGCAGGCAAGGCAGAAATCTACGCCTACGACTTCCAGACCAACCGCATTCCCGGGGAACGCGCCGACGCGGAGCCCTACTGGCGGGACGTGGGGACCATCGAGGCATATTACGACGCCAACATGGACCTGCGCACGGTCTCTCCGGCGCTCAATCTGTACAACCGGGCATGGCCGCTGCGCAGTGCCAGCTACGCGGACCCGCCGGCCAAGTTCACCTTCGACGACGAAAACCGGCGGGGACAGGCCATCGACACAATCGTCTCGGGCGGGTGCATTCTGTCCGGCGGCGTGGTGCGCAATTCGATCCTGGGACGGCACGTGCGCGTGCATACCGGCGCGCTGGTGGAGGACTCGATCATCATGGACAACTGCGACGTCGGCCGCCGCGCGAAAGTGCGCCGCGCCATACTGGACAAGAACGTCAAGGTGCCGGCGGACGCCATCATCGGTTACGACCTGGAGGCGGATCGCGCGCGCTACTTCGTCACGGAGAGCGGCATCGTGGTGTTGAACGGGGAGCGTTCGCCGGTGGAAGTTACCGGCCTGGTGGTGTGAGGCGCAAGGGCTTCGCCCTTGAAATCCCTGCGGGATTTGGAAGTTAGAAGTCAGAAGTCAGAAGTGTTACGGCGCTAATGGAACAACACGTCCTCGCCTGGATTTCGCAGTACGGCTACCTGGCGATTTTTCTGCTGCTGGTGATGGGGATTGTCGGGCTGCCGGTGCCGGATGAGACGCTGCTTACCTTCACGGGCTACCTGGTTTTCAAAGGCCGCATGTCCCTGCCGCTGGCCTATGGAGCGGCGCTGGGGGGAAGCCTGTGCGGCATTACCATCAGCTACACACTGGGCCGGACCTTCGGGATCAAGCTGATCCATCGCTACGGCCGCTACGTGCGCATCACCGAGGATCACATAAACAAGGCTCATGCCTGGTTTGCGCGGGTGGGACATTGGGGGCTGACGTTCGGTTACTTCGTGCCCGGGGTGCGCCATCTCACGGCCTACGCGGCGGGCATGAGCGCAGTGGAAGGTCCGCAATTCGCGCTGTTCGCTTACAGCGGGGGCTGCGTCTGGGTGGGCACATTTCTCGCGCTGGGCTATTTCCTGGGGGAACGCTGGCAGGTGGTGGAGGGCAACATCGAACACTACTTCGCCCGAGTGACCGTGGCCGCCGTTATCCTGGTTGCCGCATACCTGGGGTGGCGGCTTCTGCAGGCACGCCGCCGCCGGGCGTCAGCCAGGTGACGAGGAGCGCGGTGGCTACCACCGTGGCGCAGCCCAGCGGGTTATACCAGAGCCAGTGTATGGCGGTGAACCGGAAGGCGGCGAAAATGGCCGCCTCGCCGGCCAGCATGCCGATAAACACGGCCGTGCCGCGCACGCGCCGGAAACCGAAAGCCACCACGAAACAACCCAGCAGGGAGCCGTAGAACAACGAGCCCACCACGTTCACTGCCACGATCAGCGGCCCGAGGTGCTTGCCCCACCCGGCGAAGGCCACCGCGTAAACGCCCCAAAAGAGCGTGGCCCATCGCGATGCCAACACATAATGGTGATCGCTGGCGCTGCGCCGTACGTAGCGGCGATAGAGATCTACAACGGTGACGGTGGCCAGCGAATTGATTTCGCCGGAACTGGCCGACATGGTGGCTGCGAAAATAACGGCGATCACGAGGCCGACAATGCCGGCCGGCAGGTAGCGTGTCACGAAGGAAAGGAAGATGTAGTTGGTGTCGCTGAAATCCTTTTCGCCGCCGGTCTGTTCCACCAGCCGCGCGGCCTGGGTGCGGGCCGCATCGATCTCGTGCTGGGCGGCGCGATAGTTGGCCGCGTGGCGATGTTCGGCGCCCGGGTCGCCGCTGTGATGGGCTTCCACCAACGCCAGGGTGGCCTGGCGGCGGCGCTCGAAGGCCTGGCTGTATTGATTCGCCACGGGCTCGAATTCGGCGTGGCTTTGAATGCGCGCCAGTTCGGCCTGATGGAAGAGCACGGGCGGCTGGATGAACAGGTAAAACACAAACACCATGGCGCCGATGAACAGAACGAAGAACTGCATGGGGATCTTGGCCACGGCGTTGAATAGCAGGCCGAGGCGGCTCTCGGTGATGGAGCGTCCCGTGAGATAGCGCTGCACTTGCGATTGGTCGCAGCCGAAGTAGGAGAGGAACAGGAGCGTGCCGCCGAACAGGCCGCTCCAGATGTTGAAACGGTCGTTCCAATCGAAGTGGGTGGTCACCACGTTGAGGCGGCCAGCGGCGCCCGCCAGATAGACGGCATCGCCAAACGACACCTGCGCGGGCAGCAGAACTATCACCGTGATCAGCGCCACTACCAGTCCCAGGAAGATGATGCACATCTGCTGCACGTCGGACCAGGTGACGGCTTTGATGCCGCCGGCCACGGTATAGGTGATCACGGTGACGCCCATCAGAAACGTGGTGGCTCGTTCCGGCCAGCCCAGAATTACCGAGAGCACCAGCGCCGGCGCGTAAATGGTGAGGCCGGCGGAAAGGCCGCGCTGGCAGAGGAAAATCAGGCTGGCGAGCGAGCGCGTCTTGCCGTCGAAGCGTCGTTCCAGGTATTCGTAAGCGGTGTAAATATTGGCGCGGCGAAAGATGGGGACGGCCGTCGCGCAAATTATAATCATGGCGATGGGCAGGCCGAAGTAAAACTGCACAAAGCGCATGCCGTCGACGTAGGATTGGCCGGTTGTGGAGATGAAGGTGATGGCGCTGGCCTGCGTGGCCATGATGGAAAGCGCCATGGCATACCAGGGCATGGACCTGCCGGCCAGCAGGTAGCGATCGACGGTGTCGCTGCCGCGGCTGCGGTAGAGCCCGTACGCGATAATCGACACCAGGGATGTGACCAGGACGAACCAGTCCAGCGTTCTCATCGATAGGCCCGGGTGAACAGGTAGAAACCGGCGATGATCAGGCAGAGATAAATGAGGACCGCGACATAGATGCGCCGCCAGCTACCCAAGAAGGGCGGTGGATCGTCGGGAACCCGGGGAAGCTCCGGCATGAACGGAGTGTATCATGGAGATCCGCCCAGGCCGCGGAGCGTCGACACGAGTGTCGACNNCATGAGTGCGTGCGCCACGAAGATCTTCGCGGCGGCCGAAGGAAATTCGCCTAGGCCAGCAGTTCCGCCGTCATCACCGTCACGGCCTGGCCGCCGAGAATGACGCGATCGCCTTGCAACCGCGCGCGCACCACGCCGCCGCGGGCCGAAGCCTGAAAAGCGGTCATGGAGGTCTTGCCGAGCCGCTCGCCCCAGTAGGGCGCCAGCGCGCAGTGGGACGAACCGGTGACGGGATCTTCATCCACGCCGGAGCCGGGCGCGAAAAAGCGCGAGACGAAATCGAATTCCGGGCTGGCCGACGGGGCCGTCACAATCACGCCGCGCACGGGCAGCTTGCGGAGCGCGGAATGGTCCGGACTGAGCGCGCGGAGGGTGGCTTCGGAATCCACTTCCACCAGGTAGTCGAAGACGTTCCTGCCGACGAAGGCGGGGCGGGTGACTCCGAGCGCCGGAAGGAGCGCGGCGGGAGCGGGCTCGGCGAGCTTGACGATGGGCTTGGCCGGGAAATCCAGTTCGATCCAATCGCCGCGGCGGTCGGCCAGCAGCAGGCCGCTGCGGGTGTGGAAGCGCGCTTGTTGGCCGGGCGGCAGGTGGCCGTCCTCCCAGAGCACGTGCGCGCTTGCCACGGTGGCGTGGCCGCAGAGGTCCACTTCCACCGCGGGGGTGAGCCAGCGCAGGTCGAAGCCGCCGTCGCGGGGCACCAGGAAGGCGGTTTCGGAGAGATTCATTTCGCGCGCCACGTTGCGCGTCCATTCTTCGGGGGCCGGCGCCGGCAGCACGCAGACGGCTGCGGGGTTGCCTGCAAAGGGCCGATTTGTGAAAGCATCCACTTGGACGATGCGGACGGACATATTTTCGAGGGTACCGTACTTGCAAACCTTTCCCAACCAGTGCAGTCTATAACTAGCTGGGATGCTATTGCGCCTCTTAACCCGGGTATTGACCGCCGTTGCACTGCTGGCGCTGGTATGGCGTGTCGGTAGCATGGGCGGCACGGGCGCGGATTCCTGGATACGCCCGGTGGGCGGGCCTCGCGGCCCGGTTCGCATTCTGCAGTTCTACGCCACCACGGGAATGCTGGTGGCCGGCGAAAAGGCGAAGCTATGCTATGGCGTGGAGAATGCCAGAGCCGTGCACATTTCGCCGCGGCTCCCGGGAGTGGTGCCATCCGCCAACCGCTGCCTGGAGATTGTGCCGGAACGCACAACCCACTACACCATCCTGGCGGAAGGTTTCGACGGCGCCTTCGTCACGCGGTTTCTCACCCTGGTGGTCGAGGAGGCTCCCGCTGCGGACCGCGGGGGGCTGAACGTCGCTGGGCTCAAGTGGGACGGGCCATCGCCTTTCATGGCCGGTCAGACCCGCTAAGGCACGCTACTTGACAGACGACAAAAACCGATCGTCTGTCCCACTAAGCCACGTTGGCGCTATGGTGTGGCCGAAGCCACTTTTTGAATCTTGATGCCGCCTGTGTGCACGCGCAAGTACACCTTCTTGGCCGGGGCCGGAGCGTTCTGCGCGAACCGTTCGCTCACCAGGTGACCGACGTGGTAGTTGCCCGCGAAATCCGAGTAGACGCCGCCGAAGCGGCACTGGGCGTCGAACGAGTATTGCCCGGCGGCGGGCAGTTGCATCAGGATGTCGCCGGTGCGCACGGAGGCGTCGATGTCGCCCGAGATGTCGTAGACCACCACGTCACCGGTCGAGAGGCGAAGAACCAGTTTGGAATCGCGCGGCACGCGGATGCGGTAGTCCATTTGAACATCGGGCCGGCAGTGCGCCACTTTGGCCCAGAAGCTGCGTATTGGGAAGGCGGTATTGATGACGAGCTCGGTCGGGCTCTTGCGTTCGGTGGTCACTTTGATGGCGCTTAACTGGCGCCTGGCGAGGTCCTGAGCCTGGGGCGTGTCCGAGCGGTAGGTGGAACGCGTGACGGTAATTTCGACTTCGGCGCGATCCCAGCCTTCGATATTCAACTCGCCCGCCGAGCCATTCACCTGGATAGTGCCGCCCGGGGCAAACTCCACGCGCCCGGTGGTGACGACGGGCATGGCCGGCTTGGGCACTTTGGCCACCAGCGGCAGGCAGATAGCGATCGAGATCACAGCCAGTCTTCGGGTCATTTCCAACCCTCCCGGCTTTTATGATCGCACGCTGGGGGAAGCATGGTGACAGACGACGAAAGGCGATCGTCTGTCCCACGGGGGTCTAGATTTTGGGCCTGGCGATGTGGATGACGGCCTCGCCCGAGCCAGAGAGAGTCACGGTGAAGGTCAGGTGCTCGTCAAACTTCTTGAGGGCCGCGGCGATCGCATCCACCGAGCCTTCGGCGAGCTTACTGCCGAGCTTCACCGGCAGGTTGGCGAGCAGAGCGTCGCGCGCCTCGCCGGAGAGGCCAACGATGTCGATGCTTTTCACCGTCCAGTTGGTAAGGGCCTGCTTGGAGACAATCAATTGGCGCTGCAGTTCGGCGAGACGTTTGGTGGCCATCTCCTCATTGAGCAATTCCAGCTCCCGGTGCTTTTCCTGCATGGCCCTGATCTGGCTCTGTAATTCCGTGAGGCGTTTGTTGACTTGAGCTTGACTCGTGTTGTCTTGCGCCAACTGCCGCTCAAGCACGACCATGGAGTCTTCCAACCCGGCAATCCGTACCTTCTGTGCCTTAACATCCGGATAGTCATCCGTATAGAGATTTTGCAGACCCGCAAGCCTGTGTTGCGAATCAGCGAGCATTAGTGTCAAGTTCTGGAGCTGTATTTCCGCTTGGAACTTCTGATCAGTGAGACGCCTTGCGCCCTTCTCCACGATCTGCGCTTGCGCCTTGTCCGACGCTTCCAGGTCCAAAAGCCCCCGGTCTTTCAACTGCGCTTCCAGCTCGCGGACGCGGTGCCGCAGCGCTTCCAGCTCGGCGCGCTGTTTATCCTGTGCTTGATCCTGTGCCGGTTCCTGCCAGACGAGCACGCGGTTTTCCGAGGTGTCGCGGGCCGGCTCTGTTTGTTGGGGTACCGCCTTCTGTTCCTGGCCGCGCGCCCAATGTACGTTGACGGCCAGGCATGCCAAGCCCAAGGCCAGCGCCAGCACACCGGGCAGCTTCGACGGCGCATCGTGGCGGCTGCCTGCGCCCATCAGCCTGCGGATGCGGTAGGCCAACGGTCCTCCGGCGCTTCCTAGCGCCAGCGCGGGCGCTGACAGACGCAATCGCTCCAGGCGGGTCAGAGCGCGCGCGTAGCAGAGCGCATCGCCGCAGGAACCGACCGCCAGGTCGTCGCAGCACAGTTCCCGTTCTTCGCGGATGCGCGCGGAGGTCCACCAGACCGCCGGGTGGTAGAACAGCAGCGTCTCCACCAGGATCTGCGCGGCGTTCACCAGCGAGTCGTAGCGGCGGATGTGCGCCAGTTCGTGGGCCAGCACGGCTTCCAGTTGTTCCGGCGTCAGACCCAGCAGCGTGGCGGGCGGCAGCAGAATCACCGGCCGAAGCCAGCCTACGACGCTGGGGCTGCCGGCGAAGGCCGTCATCAAGACTTGTGCCGGCCGTGCCAGGCCCATGCGCGCTCCAATTTCGGCGACTCGGGCCAGCACGTCCGGTGCGGCCGGTACAGCGCGGCGGCGCATCACCGAAATGCGCCGGCAACCCCACACCGCGCGGAGCGCGAAGGTCAGCACTCCGAACGACCACACCGGCAGGGCCCAGGCTTCCAGCGCCGCCAGCCACCCGCCGCTTGCGGCGGGTTGTTCCGCCGCCAATTTAACGAAGTCCGCCGGAACCACCGCCGGGTTCTCGAAAACCACCGCAGATGAAGGAGGCGCCGCGTACTCGATGACCGCGGTGACCACGGGCAGCACAGCCAACACCGCCAACGCCACCAATGCCGCCAGGTATCGCGTCTGAGCCGCACGCTTGCGCAGCGCGAACAGCGCCACCCACAGTAAGAACGCCACCAACAGACCCTGCCAGATGAAATCGAGCAGAGCCGCCGTTAAAGCTTGTGCGATCGCACTCATTTGGTGCCTCCTTCAAAACGGTCCAGGAACTTTTCAATGGCTTCCAATTCTTCGGCCGATGACTTCTTGGTCGCCAGCGCCTGCAACACCATGGTCCGCACCGAACCGCCGAACGCACGGTCCAGCAGGTCCCGCAGCAGTTGCCGCTGGGTCTGCTCCTGCGAGTGGCGAGCCCGGTAAATCTGCGGCCGGCAGTTCTCGTCGCGCTCCACCAGCCCCTTCTCTGTCATGATCTGCAGCAGCTTCAGGACGGTGGTGTATCCGGTGGGCCGGGATTGAACGAGCACCTTCTGGATATCCCGCACCGAGCGCGGGCCGCCTTCCCACAAGACCCGCAGGATGGTTAATTCCCCCTCGGTCGGACGGCGCGGTTTGGATGCCATAACCGCATTATTGACGAAGTCCTTCGTCAAAGTCAACGAAAACTTTCGTCACTGCGAGGCAAAGCGGGGACAGCTATCCAATTCCAAAGGCGGGAATTGGTAGCAGTCCCCGTTTTGCACCCCCGTTGTAAAATATGAACTGATGAGCGACCCTATTCCCGACGAGATCCCGCAGGAGGACTTCCCGATCCCCCTGCCGCCGGCGTCCTTCACCTTCCTGGTGCTGAGTTTGCGGACGCAGGCCGAATTGCAGCTAGGCCTGTTGCACTACGGCGAGGAGGAAAAGCCGGAGCCCAACCTGCCTCTGGCGCGCCACTCGATCGACCTGCTGGCGGTGCTGCTCGAGAAAACCAAGGGCAACCTGACCATGGAAGAGCACCGGCTGCTGGAGAATTCCCTCACGGAGTTGCGGTTCCGGTTCGTCCAGGTGTCGGACGACATAGCCAAGGCGGCGGCGCAGAAAGCCTGAATGCCGGCGCCTGCCTTGAAGATCACGGTACTGGGCTCCGGCACCAGCGTGGGCGTGCCCACCATCGGGTGCCATTGCGCGGTCTGCACTTCCACCGATCCGCGCGATTCCCGCTTGCGGCCCTCGGTGCTGATCGGTTACGAAGGGCGCAACGTGCTGATCGACACGACGCCGGATTTCCGCACGCAGGCGCTACGCGCGCGCATCGAGCGCCTGGACGCGGTGGTCTTCACGCATCCGCACGCCGACCACCTGATGGGGCTCGACGACGTGCGTCCCTTCAACTTCCGCCAGAAGGAGCGGATTCCGATTTACGCGTCGGCCCACACCATGGAAGCGGTGCGCCGGTGCTTCCCTTACATTTTCGACGAAGAGGAAAAGAAGACGAACGTTCCGCAGCTCGAACCCCGCCTGATCGAGGGCGGGCCTTTCGAGCTTTTCGGGCTGGAGTTCGTGCCGGTTCCCATTCTGCACGGCCAACAGACGATCTACGGGTTCCGCTTCGGAGCGGCGGCGTACCTGACGGACCATAGCGAGATTCCGGAACGGTCGATGGATCTGCTGCGGTCGCTGGACGTGATCTTCCTGGACGCACTGCGCTACAAACCACACCCCACGCATTCCACTGTGGAACGCTCCGTGAAGACCGCCGAGGCGCTAGGCGCGCGGCGCGCCTTCTTGACGCACATCTGCCACGACCTGGGGCACGCACGCGCCGAAAGCCTGCTGCCGCCGCACATCCGGCTGGCGTATGACGGCCTGGAAGTCGAGGTCGGCGCGTCATGACCATCTACCGCAGCCTCGCCGAAGTCCCCGCCGATTTCGGCCCCAGCGCGCTCACCATCGGAAATTTCGACGGTGTGCACGCGGGGCACCGGCGCATCCTGCAGCGGGTGCGCGAAGTGGCCGAACAGCGCGGATGGAAGCCGTCGGTACTCACCTTCAATCCGCATCCCACGCGCGTGGTGGCGCCGGAACGCACGCCGCGGCTGATGACCTCGCCCGACCGGCGCGCCGAATTGATGGAGGAGGAAGGCATCCAGCAGGTGCTGATTCTGCCGTTCACCGAAGAGCTAGCGCATCTTTCGGCGGAGGATTTTGTGCGCCAGTTGCTGGTAGAGCGGCTGGGGGTGCGGGCGGTGCTGGTGGGCGACAACTTCTGCTTCGGCTACCGGCAGTCCGGCAATACGGCGGTGCTGGCGGAACTCGGGCGCCGGATGGGCTTTGAGACGGAAGTGGTGCACGCCGTTTCCTGGCGGGGCCGGGTGGTCTCGTCGAGCGGGATCCGCCGCATGATCGAAGCCGGCCGCGTGTCGCTGGCCGCCCGCCTGCTGCAACATCCTTACGCTTTGGAAGGCGAAGTCATCAGCGGGCGCGGCGTGGGTTCCGCGCAGACTGTTCCGACGCTGAACCTGGCGCCCACGTCGGAAGAGCTACCGGCGGCCGGCGTCTACGTCACGCGCACTACCGACCTGGACGCAGCGCGAGCCTGGAACTCGGTGACCAACATCGGATACCGCCCCACCTTTGGGGCGAGCGACCAGGTCTCGATCGAGACTTTCCTGCTGGAGGGATTGGAAGGCGGCGCGCCGCGGCACATCCGCGTGGAATTCCTGTGGCGCGTGCGACGAGAGCGGAAATTCGACGATGCGGCATCGCTGAAAGTGCAAATCCTCAAAGACGCGCGGACGGCGCAGGCTTACTTCCGGCGCGTCGGGGCGTGGACTGGGCGCCTGGAGCAGCGGGCTGGGAAACCGTCGTAGCAACCCTACCCAAGGGCTTCGCCCTTGAAATCCCTGCGGGATTTGGAAGTCAGGAGCCAGGAGTCAGGAGTCAGAAGTGCACGGCGGCAGCGTCTTTACATGTCGAGACCGAGGAATTGTTGAAGCAGTCTTGTTAAGGAATGGCCGGTGAAGAACTCATGCCAACCAGCCACTTGATACTGCGCGTTCTGGCGATTGTCTGGATCGATCTGTCGCTGGCCGGCGACAATGCCCTGGTGATCGCCATGGCGGTGCGTTCGCTTCCAACTCGCCAGCGCCGCATCGGAAGCGCGCTTGGCGCAGCCGCCGCGGTGGCATTGCGGGTGGGACTGACCTTCGTGGCGGCACAGATCCTCAATGTGCAGTATTTGAAGCTCTCGGGCGGGCTGTTCGTGCTATGGATCGCGGTGAAAGTTCTGGTGGATGCGAGCGACCCGCCCGATGCCGAGATCAAACCCAGGCAACTGCTGCAGGCCGTCTGGTACATCGTCTTCGCGGACATCACCATGTCCACGGACAACGTGCTGGCGGTGGCGGGCGCTTCGGGCGGCAACTTCGAACTGATGCTTTTCGGGCTGGCCCTGAGCATCCCGTTCGTGATTTTCTCGGCGAACCTGCTGGCCGAGCTGATGAATCGCTACCCCATCCTCATTTATGCGGGCGCGGGAATCCTGGGACAGGTGGCGGGTGAAATGATTTTGACGGACCGCTTTACGGTGGGCCTGCTCCACCCTTCGGACATGACGCGGCACATCGTAGAGGGAGTGTTGGTGGTGGTGGTGATGGCCGCCGGGAAACTGCTATCCCGCAAGCGGCCGGCCTGACGCGCACGCGGTACTCGTGCGGACTCATAATAGGGGCAGGAGCCTCTTATGCGTCTTGCCATTTTGGCTTTTTCCGTATCGCTTCTTTCCGCGGCAAGTGAAATCCCGCAAGGCAGCCACGTACTGCTGCGAATGGTCAACTCCATCAGCACGCGCACCGCTCGCGAGGGCGACTACGTTTACTTGCGAACGGCCACGCCGATCAGCGCCTCGGGCTCGATCGTGGTCCCCGAAGGCAGCTATGTGCAAGGCGTGGTCTCGCACGCCAGGCAGAGCGGGCGTGTGAAAGGCAAGGCGGAACTGGCCATCCGCATTGAAACCCTGACGCTGCCCGGGGGCAAGGTGATCAAGCTGACGCCGCATCTCAGCTCGGTCGATTCCGGAGGCACCGGTCAGAAAGTGGATGCGAAGGAGGACCAGATCAGGCAGGGCGGCGGCCAGGGCGCCGACGCCGTACGCGTGGGCGAACTGTCGGGCGCCGGGGCGGCTCTGGGCGCCATGGTGGACCGCAGTTGGACGGGCGCGGGGATCGGAGCGGGCGCGGGCGCGGGCGTCGGACTGGCGACGGTTCTTCTGACGCGTGGAAAGGAAGTGGTCCTGCGCCAGGGTTCCACCATCGACGTGGTCTTCGACCGCGCGGTGCCGGTGGAATAAAAAAAGGCGGCCTGCCTGGGAGGGATGTCGAGGAGGAGGAGGCCGCCAGAGTGTCTAACTTGCGCTTAGACGACCTGCTTATCCTAACCAAATGACCGCCCGCATGCGAAGTATCTTTCGGACACTCGTAGTGGGGCGGGCAATTTTGCCCGCAGCCGCCTTTCAGGCGGCTCGTCGGGCTCGGCGAGAATCCTTGCACGCGGCCGGGCGCCGGCTGAAAGCCGGCGGCAGCCAAGATTGGCTGCCCCACTCTTGGTGCCGGGAAAGTAGTTTGTAATGGCGAAGAAACGCCCGCCGCGCCCGGCCGCAGCCCCGCCTCGTCCAACCCCCGCTACGGCTGGCTGGCACAAGGCCATTCTGCTGGCGCTCGCGGCGGTTCTATGGATGGGCTGGTTCTCGCACGAAATCTACGATTCCGACTTCTGGTGGCATCTCAAGACCGGCCAGTACATCTTCGAAACTCACGCACTGCCGGTGCCCGATCCGTTTGCCTTTACGACCGCGGGCGCGGCTTCCGCCTATCCCGGCGAGCCGCTCACGCGCCATTTCAATCTCACTCACGAGTGGCTGGCGCAAGTGGCATTTTACCTGGTGTGGCGGATCGCCGGTTTTGGCGGGGTGGTTCTGTTCCGCGCTTTTCTGCTGAGCGCTTTCTGCGGCCTGGTGGGGCTGGTGGCTTACCGGCGATGCCTGAGCTATTACTGGGCGCTGGCGGCGGCTTTCACGGCTGCCACCATGGCGATGCCATTCGCGCTGGACCGGCCATACCTCATCACTTTTCTGTTTCTGGCAGCCACCCTGGCGATTCTGGAATTCAAGCGGCGGCTCTGGTTGCTGCCGCCTCTGTTCCTGGTTTGGGCCAATAGCCACGGCGGTTTCTTCCTGGGGTGGGTGGTACTTGGTGCGTATGGCGCCGAAACACTGCTCAGCCGCCGCCGCATCGCGCTCTGGTGGAGCGCCGCCGCCGTCCTGATTTCCGGCCTGAATCCGAACGGCTTCCGCATTCCGGTCATCCTGATGTACTACCGCGGCAGTTATCTCACTTCGCGGCTGCAGGAGTGGGCGCGGCCGCGCTGGTGGGTGGTGAATGAGTTCACTGTGCTGTTGTTCGGCGCCGCAGTGGTGCTATTGTGGGCGCGCCGGCGCGTCCGACTGGCCGATTGGCTGCTGTTCGCCGCCTTTGCCGCGGCCGCACTCACGGCGCAGCGCAACATCATCCTGATCGGATTACTGGCGCCCATCCTGATCGCGTCCTATTTCCCGTGGCGGCCCAGTCTTCCGCCCGTGGCGCCGTTCGCCGCGGCGCTGGTTCTGATGGGAGGGGCAATCGCGGCGTCGGCCGGCAGCTTCTTCCAACTGCGCGCGGCCGAATGGAAGTACCCCGCGGGCGCGGCCGATTTCCTGTTGCTGCACCACGTCACCGGGCCAATATTTAACACTTATGAATACGGCGGCTACCTGATCTGGCGCGTGTGGCCCGAGGAGCGCGTCTTCATCGACGGCCGCTCGCTCAGCGAGTCGGTCTTCCAGGACTATGGCCGCATCCTCTACAACCACGACGAAAGCGGCGGCAAGACGGCTCAGCAACTGCTCGATCAATACGGCATACAGACCATCGTGATGAACACCTTTGAGTATGGCGAGGGCCTGGTTTACCTGATGGCGCCCGCGCTGGCCGATCCGCAACAGACCGAATGGAAGCTGGTCTATAGCGACGCCGCCGCTATTGTTTTGATGCGCCGGCCGCCGCCGGGCGTGCAGCCGCTCGATTCGCTGCGCATCCTGAATCACATGGAAGCCGAATGCGAGTTGCACCTGGAGCACGAGCCGCAACTGGCGCGATGCGCCCGCAGCATGGCGCAGGTGTTCACCGAGGTAGGCGACGCGGCGCGCGCGAGGCGCTGGCTGGGAATCTACCTGGAGCATCCGCATGCCGCCGATGCCGTGGCGGAAGCTGCGTATCAACGGCTGCTGAAATAGATCAAAGTGGGGCAGGCGCTTTCGCCTGCCAACCCCCTTTGGCAGGGCGTGATCCGGAACACGACAGGAACTCCCTCTACCTCTTCACGAATTTCACATCTACCAGCATCCAGGTATTCGGATCCAGTTCCACCGAGGCAGGCTCTTGGTCTGCCGCGATTTCAAACCTCTGCTTTTTGCCAGTCATCTCGATCTTCTCAATCTTGGCCGGCGCCACCCCCACCTCCAGCGGCAGACGGAACGCCTCGCCCGCCTGCGTCTGCGCCAGGTCAATCTCAATCTTCCGGGTCGCCGCGTTGTACTTCCAGCCGCCCTCAACGGCCGGCGAGCCGGCGCGATACATCCACTGCTGGAAGAACCAGCCGAGGTCCTTGCCGGAGATTTCTTCCATCACCTGGCGGAACTCCTGGGTGGAGGCGTTGCTATCGCGGTAGCGCCGGTAGTATTCGCGGATGCCGGCCCAGAAGGCGTCCGTGCCGATCTCGCCGCGTAGAACGTGCAGGGTCCACGCGCCCTTCTGGTAAATGACAGAGTTGGGAATCCCCTTCCACGGCTTGTCCTGCACCACGGCGACTCCGGGCATGTTCTTTTCGCTGCGGAAAATGCCGGCGCGGCTCTGCTTCAGACCGGCCACGAACGCGTCACGCCCCTGATAATGTTCGGTGGTCAACAGCGCAAAATAGGTGGCGAAGCCTTCGCTCAGCCAAACGTCATCCCAATCCTTCTCCGTGACGGAATCGCCGAACCATTGGTGCGCGGTTTCGTGCGCCACCAGGCCGAGCGCCGGCCGCCCGTTGACGGAGCCCTGGCCGTAGAAGATCGCGCTGGCGTGCTCCATTCCGCCGCCGCCGGCCGCGCCATTTTCCACGGCGGCGAGCTTTTCATAAGGGTACGGTCCAATGCGGTCGCTGTAGAATTCGATGGCCTGGCGCATGGGCCCGTCAAACGTGGCCATGCCCGCCTCGCGCTCCTTGGGAAAGACCCACGTCTCGAGCGGAACGCCGGCCGCCGTGCCGACGTGGATGGAAGCGAACTGCGCCACGCCGATATTGTTCAGCCAGGTCGAAATCGGCACGGATTGTTTCCAGTGCGTCAGGCGCTGGCCGCCTCCCAGATCGATTTCTTCCACCAACAGGCCGTTGGCCACCACCTGGTATTTCGCGGGCGCGGTGACGAGGAATTCGGTGGTGGCCTTGTCGTAGGGATGGTCGATGGTGGGCAGCCACTGGTGCGCCAGATCGGGCCAGTTCATGCTGAAAAAACATCG
Organism: Bryobacterales bacterium; assembly: GCA_003167255.1. Taxonomy (GTDB): domain Bacteria; phylum Acidobacteriota; class Terriglobia; order Bryobacterales; family Bryobacteraceae; genus PALSA-129. The sequence goes on along the minus strand of PMTR01000032.1, from coordinate 37,329 downwards.
CTCACCGAACTTGTTCTTGGCAAACCTGAGACCGGCGGCCGGCATGCCGCGGTATTTCACAGTGAAGTCGCGCAGTTCGCCGGCCTTGGGCGGCGGCTCGAGGGCGATGGTCAGCCGGTCCGCCTCGTGAGTGTACTTCGCCGCCCGGCCGCCCGAAGTCACTTCCGCGACGGTCATGCCTTTGCCGCCTGCCACCGACGCCAGGTCGAGGTGGAACTCCGTCAGGCCGGCGGTCACGAATCGCAGCGTCACGGTGGTAACGCCCGAGATCTCGTCGGTGTCGTCGTTCAACGTCACGCGGAAGACGTAATGCTGCACGTCCACGCCGGGCTGGCGGGGATAGGAATCGGCGAGAAGCACGGGCACACAAAGAGCCAGCGCGGCTAAGAGTCTTTTCATCGAAACCTACTATACTGCATTCTTGATACACGTCTGGAAGCTGAACGCCGCGCAAGTGCTGTGCCTGGCCTGCCTTGGCGTGTTGATGGGCAACTGGCTGAAGCGCAAGCTGCCGCTTCTGGACCGGCTCAACATTCCCGCGCCCATCGCCGGCGGCATGGTGTACGCCCTGCTCGAGCTCGGACTGCGCGACCGCTACCTGAATTTCGAAGCCGACGTGGTGCTGCGCGATCTGCTGATGGTCACGTTCATGACCACGGTGGGGCTGAGCGCGCGGCTGCGGTTGATCCGCCAAGGCGGCCTGGGCGTGGTCTGGCTGCTGGCGCTTGCGAGCGCCGGCGCGGTCTTGCAAAACCTGCTCGGCATTGGCCTCGCGTTGGCGCTGCACGTGGACCCGCGGCTGGGGATCCTCACGGGCTCGGTGGCGCTGACGGGCGGCCCGGCCACGGCGCTGGCGTTCGGACCGGTGTTCGAGAAGATGGGAGTGCAGGGCGCCACGGCCGCCGCGTTTGCCGCCGCCACCTTCGGCATCGCGGTGGCGGGATTGATCGCCGGCTATATCGGCGGCAGCCTGGTGCGCCGCCACAAGCTCACCGGTGCGGGCCTGCACGCCGTTGGGAAGCCCGGGCGGGAAAGCAGTGCCCAACTGCTTCCCGCCATTCTGGTGATGGGCGTGCCGATCGGCCTCGGTAGCCTGCTCAGCGACTTCATCTCGCGGCACGGCATCATCCTGCCCAGCTATATCGGCGCCATGATCGTGGCCGCCATCATCCGCAATCTGGACGACCGCTACCACTTCGCGCGCCTCAAGGAGCCAGACGTCACGGTGATCGGCCGCATGGTGCTCAACCTGTTCATCGTGATGGCGTTGCTCACGCTGCGCTTGTGGGAACTGGTGCACCTGGCGCTACCGATGCTGGTGATGTTGGCCGCGCAGGTGGCGCTCTGCTGGTTGGCCTGCCGCACCGTGGTGTTCCGGATCATGGGCCGCGATTACGATGCGGCCGTCACGTCGGCCGGCTTCTGCGGCTTCATGCTGGGCATCACTTCCAACGCCATGGCCTCGATGGAAGAGCTGGTGGAGAAATTCGGCGCCGCGCCGCGCGCCTTCCTGGTGGTGCCGGTGGTGGGTGCGTTCCTGATCGATTTCACCAATTCGCTGATCATCACCGCGATGGCCAACTGGCGTTGGCTTAGTACACCGTTTCATTAATGCACTCTCGTATTCCGCGAAGACCGCTCCCTCACGGTCGCGGCTCGCATCGGAGGCGCGCGCGTTGGCAAGCGCCTCTTGGATACGCCGGCGAACTTCTGAAACCACGTACTTAGTCGATAATTTTCAGCGTGCGCAGGGTCTCATCGATTTCCGGCCGCACCAGCATGCCTTTGGCGATCTCCGCCAGCCGCGCGTGCTCGCGCTCCATCAACGCTACGGCCATTTGCGCCACTTCCGGGGCATCGTCGAGCGGCACCACGGTGATGCCGTCGCAATCGGCCAGGATGACGTCTCCGGGCCGCACCGCCACGCCACCACAGGCAATGATGGCGCCCACTTCACCCGGTCCATCCTTCTGGCAACTGTTGGGACACAAGCCGCGCGAGTAGACCGGCAGCTTCATGGCTTCGAGCGCATCCGCGTCGCGCACCGTGCCGTCCATGATCACGCCGCGCACCCCAATCTTCACCGCGCTCGTGGCCAGCAGCTCGCCGAAGCCCGAGTTGGCCACGTTGCCCTGCGTGTTCATCACCACGATATCGCCCGCCTCGGCCAGCGAGAGTGCTTTGTGGAGCATCAGGTTGTCGCCGGTGTGGCACCACACGGTGAGCGCCGATCCGATGATGCGCGGCGAAGGCCAGACCGGCCGGATGCCCGCATCCATCGCGCCCAGGCGCGACATGCTGTCGGCCACCTGGGCGGGTGAAGCCGTTCCAAAAGCCGCCAGCAGCGCGGCATCCGGCCGCCGCCATGGAGCGTGTACACGAAACCCCGGTTTACCGGGCATAGGATTCCTCCTGTAAAATTGCGGCCGCCGCCGCCAGGCCGGCGCCCGGCATGACTGCCCAGCCGAGTTCCGCTAAAGTCGCTTCCAGGTGCGCCAGGTCCATGAGAATGTCGCCAGCGCTCACACAGCCCATGGTCCCGATGCGGATCACGCGGCCATCCAGCTTGTTGCGCGAGCCAGCAATCACTGTCCCGTAGCGCTCCTTCAGCCGCCGCACGATGTCTTTGCCGTTCAGTTTCTCCGGAACGTCGAGGCACACCACGGTGCTCGATACCTTTTCCGCTTTCGGGTAGGAAGTGAGGCCCAGGGCCGCGCAACCGGCCCGCAGCGCGCGCGAATGCCTCTGGTGGCGCGCCAGCACGCGGGGCAAGCCTTCTTCGTGGATCATCTGCAACGCCTCGTGCAAACCGGTGATGAGCGATACCGGGGTGGTGAAGGGCGTTTCCGATTTTTCCACCGCGGCGCGGGCTTTCCGGAAATCCCAGTAAAAGCGCGACAGCCGGTCGCCGCGATTGACCGTTTCCCAGGCTTTGTCGCTCATGGAGATCACTCCCACGCCGGGCGGGCACATGAGAGCCTTCTGCGAGGAAGACGCCACGATGTCGACGCTCCACTCGTCCTGGCGCATCTCCACGCCGCCGAGGCCGCTCACGGAATCGACCACCAGCAGCGCGTCGCGGCCGCGCAAGGCGGCTCCGATGGCTGCCAGGTCCGCCACGACGCCGGTGGAGCTTTCGTTGTGCACCACCACCACGGCGCGGTAATCGGCGTTCTGGATGCGCTCTTCCACCTGGGGCGCCGTGGGAGCGAGACCCCAGGGAATGTCCAGCGTGTCGACGCGGACGCCCAGCGCCCCGGCAATAGCTACGAAGCGTTCGCCGAATTGGCCGTGCGTGGAGATCAGCACGCGCTCGCCGGGCCCGAGCACATTCACCAGCGCGGCTTCCATCATTCCGGTACCCGAGCTCGAGAAAAAGAAGACGCGGTTGCGCGTGCCGAGGACCGGCTGGAGCATCTCCTCCGAGCGCCGCAGAATCGCCGTGAACTCCGGCCCGCGATGGCTCAGCACCGGCCGCGCGATAGCCTGCCGGACACGCTCCGGCACGGCGGTGGGACCGGGGAGACGGAGACGGTAGGGCTGAGAAGCGGTCACCAGATTACGTTAGCAACAAAGGGCAGGCGTGGGACAGACGATCGGTTTTTGTCGCCTGTTGCAGAGGGTCTGCGGCCCGCGGAGTTTCATGAAAAAGTGGGGGAGCCNNCCAGAATTGGCCGCCCCACTCAAGCAGCCGTGCATTGGCGAGGTGTGACTTGTTTAGAAATCCCCGTGCCGCCGGAAATATGGCACCAGTCCGCCCGCCGCAATGATCTGCTGCATGATCTCCGGCAAAGGCGCTGTGTTTAAGGTCACTCCGGTAGTCAGGTTCCGCACTTCGGCGTCCGCAATCAACAGGCGGTCGCCTTCACGGATGCCCCCGGTATCGCACTCCACCGGCAGCAGGCCGTTGTTCACCGCGTTGCGGTAATACGTGCGTGAGAAACCGCGGGCCAAGATGGCGCGAATGCCCGCGCCGAGCACCGCAGTCACGGCCACTTCCATGGCCGAGCCGCACCCGAAGTTCTTGCCGGCCACGATCACATCGCCCGCTTCCACGGTGGCGGCGAAGCGCGGGTCGACCTCTTCGAACAGGTAGGCGCGCAGCACCGCCGGATCGAGGCTCTCTCTCTTGCGCCGCGAGGTGATGATGTAATCCGTGTTGATGTCGTCTCCGAAGACGCGCGCCCGGCCGGTCATGCATCGATCTCCCGCGGATCGGTGATTGCGCCGCGCACCGCCGCCGCGGCGCAACTGGCCGGCGACGCCAGATAAATGAGGGCGCCGCTGTTGCCCATCCGCCCTTTGAAATTCCGGTTGGCGGTGGAAATCACGTTGACGCCGTCACCGGGAATCGCGCCGCACGTGCCGCAGCAGGAGCCGCAGCCGGGCGTCACGACGACCGCGCCCATGGCGACGAAATCGGCCAGCGTGCCATCCTGCGCCAGCGTCTCCAGCACCGCGCGCGAAGCCGGTGTGACCACCAGTTTCACGCCGCGCGCCACGCCGCCGCCGGCCTTCAGCACGTCGCGCGCTTCGTGAAAATCCTTGACGCGTCCACCGGTGCACGTGCCCAGGTAGACCATCTGGACCGGGGTACCGGCCGCTTGTCCGATCGGCTCCACGCGGTCCACCTGGTGCGGCAGAGCCACTTGCGGGCTCAACGTGTCCAGGTTCAGGGCGACTTCGCGGGCGTAGCGCGCATCGGCATCGGCTGCGACGGCTTCGAAACCCTGGCGTGTGCGGCCGGCCAGATACTCGCTGGTCTGTTCATCCGCCGGGAAGATGCCGTTCTTGGCTCCCATCTCCACGGCGAAATTGCTGAGCACCAGGCGGTCGTCCATGTCCAGAGCGCCCACCCCCGGGCCGCCGAATTCCAACGCCTGGTAGGCCGCGCCATCCGCGCCCAGCGCCGCGGCTAGGGCCAGTGCCGCGTCCTTGGCGTAAACGCCGCGCGGCAACTGCCCCGAGAGGTTCACGCGGATGGATTCCGGAACGCGCAGCCAGAGGCGGCCGCAAATCAGAATGGCCGCCAGGTCCGAAGAGCCGATGCCGGTGGAAAAGGCATTGAGCGCGCCGTAAGTCACCGCGTGGCTGTCGGCCCCCACCACCAGGCCGCCCGGAAGCGCGCGGCCCGATTCCACCATCAGTTGATGGCCGATACCTTCGCCCACGTCCCACAGTTCGATCCCAAATCGCCCGGCGAACTCGCGCAGCCGCTGGTGGAGCAGCGCGATGGCGCGGTTGGGCGCCGGCGCATAGTGATCCAGCGCGAACACGATGCGCGCCGCATCGCGCACCGATTGGCCGCCCATGGCTTGGAAATAGTCGATGGCCATGGGGGCGGAGCCGTCCGTACCCATGGCGCAATCGACGCGGCAGACCACCACGCGGCCGGCGCGCGCGTCCACGCCGGATTTCGCGGAAAGGATCTTTTCGCTGATGGTTTTGGCGGCCATTGCTTGCGTCCCGGTGGGACAGACCATCGCCTTCCGTGGTCTGTCACTCTTCGCCAAATCACGGCTGCATGACGAGACAAAGTGACAGACGACACAAACCGATCGTCTGTCCTACTTACTCCTTCTTCACGTTGTACGCGAAGTTGATCTGCACGCGGATCTCGGCGCCTTTGAATGCCGGGGGCAGCGGGGGGAATGGGCTGGCGGCGCTGATGGCGGCAATGGCGGCGTTGTCCAGGGCGGCCACGCCGGTGGTTCCGACGAACACCACTTTGCCGAGGCCGCCGTCACGCGGGATCACCACCTGCACTCCCACCTTGCCGGTGCGGCCTTGCCTGACGGCGTCGGGCATGATGGCGAACCAGCGGCTCTTCACGGAAGCCAGCACTCGCGCCAGGTAGGGGCGGAAATCCACACCCTGTGCGTCGCTCAACAGTTGCGGAAGTTCGGCGGTGGCTGGCGGACCGGCTGGAGCCATACCGGGGTTGGACGCGCCGCCGGAATGCAGCACGCCGCGGATGGCGTTCTCCACGGACGGGCCGGGAATCGGCAGCACTCGCTGGTCCGGCGGGACCTGGTGGGGCGCGGTCACGTCCTCGAAGCCGGGCTGGGGCTTTTCTACCGCCTGGATCTGGGGCGGGCCCACGGGCAGTGTGAGCTTGGGTGTTTCATTATTGAGCTCCACCTTCGGCGGTTCCGGCAATGCGACTGCCTGCGCCGGCTTGGGGGTAGGCGGCGCGGGAGTCGCCGCCTGGCGTTGCGGTGGTGGAGCGGCCGGCGGAGCGGGCGGCAAGTGGATGCGGGGACGCGGTTCGATATGGGTGGCGTTGAATTGCTTGTCGACCTTGCCCGTGTTGGGGTCTTTCTGGGTAAGCAGGCTCAGCGGTTCGATGAGCGGCGTGACGACGGCTTCCATCGTCCGCCGGAACGGCGGCTGCATGATGGATTCGGGCACCGCGATGAGGAACACGATCCCAGCGATGTGAACCAGCACGGAGATGACGGCTGCCTGTCCCGTGCGGGTACGGCGTGCCGGGTCGCTCCAATCCGTGAGAAGGTGAAGCTCCGCATCAACAGGAGGTTTTCCTACGGTTTCCATCCGGCTTCCAAAGACCGCGAGACCACGTCCGAGTGCTCCTTAATCTTATCAAGAATAGCCAAGGCGGCCCCTAGGGTTTGACGCGCGGCGGAGCCGGAACATTTCGGGGAATTTCGGGTTTCCAGGCTGTCCAGGAAGGCATCGAGCTGGAGCTTCAGTGGCTCCGCGTTGGTGACCGGAGCCTTCTCAAAACCGATCTGCCGGCCCGCGCCCACCGAAAAGACCATTAAGTCCTGCCTGCCATAGTCGAGCGACAGGTATTGCCGCGGCTGGAAAAGGCGCAGTTTGCGGACGCGCTCCGTGGAGACGCGGCTGGCGGTGAGGTTGGCCACGCAGCCGTTGGGGAACTGCAGGCGCACGTTGGCGATATCCACCTTTTCGGAAAGGATGCGGATGCCGGCGGCACGAATCTCCTGTGGTTGGGCGCGGGCCAGGGCCAGCACGATATCGACGTCGTGGATCATGAGGTCGAGCACCACGTCCACGTCCAGGCTGCGCGGGCTGAAGATGTTGAGCCGGTGAATCTCGAAGAAGAGCGGCAGGGTGGAGCGCTTCTCCAACTCGATGACGGCTGGGTTGAAGCGCTCCAGGTGGCCGACTTGCAGGATGCGGCCGTGGCGGGCGGCGGCGGCCACCAAGCGATCCGCAGCCGCCAGGTCAGCAGCGATGGGTTTTTCCACCAGCACGTCGATGCCGGCTTCGATGAGCGCCAGGGCCACGGCTTCATGCGCGGTGGTGGGCACCGCGACGATGGCGGCGTCCACTTTGCCGGCCAGCGCGCGGGCGTCGGCGAGAGGCTCGGCAAGATAGAGCGCGGCGGATTCGGCGGCGCGCCCCGCATCCGTATCCACCACGGCGCAGAGTTGGGCGCGTCCGGATTCGTGAACGACGCGGCAGTGGTTCTTTCCGAATTGTCCGGCGCCGATAACGGCCAGTCGATGTTTCGTCAACTAGAACCCCACAATGGCGAGATTGGCCGAATCGGCCTGTTTCAACATTTCTTCCCGATCGAGCATCAGGGTGCGGCCGGCTTCCACGGCGAGCACGGTGGTTCCGGTTTCGCGCATCACCGGGATGGTGCTCAAACCAACCACCGGGACATCGAACAGCAGGTGCTCGCGGCGGCGGGCCACTTTGACCAGCGAGAGGCGGCGTCCGTTCGCCAGGCCGGCGGCGCGGCGCAGCATGGCGTCGGTGCCTTCCATGGCTTCGAGGGCCACGCAGGCGCGTTCGCAGATGGCGACGCTTTGGCCGACGTCGAAACCGGCCAGCGCATCGGCCACGCGCCGGCCGTATTGGATGTCAGCGGTTTCTTCCTTTTGCGGCGCACGCTGCGACATCGCGCCGGCAGTGGCCAGCAAAGGCTTCAACAAAGCCGTGGAATCGCTCAGGTGGATACCTTCGTCCGCGAGGATTTTGATGACGCCGCCGATCAGGCCGTCGGTGTTCTTCGACGGCAGCGATGCCAGCAGCTTGAACAGGCGCCAGTCCGGCACGATGGACGAAAAAATCCTGGCGTGCTTCACCTGGCCGCACATCACCACTTCGGTGATGCCTTCGTTCTTCAGGATGTCGATGAGCTTGCCGAGTTGGCCGAGCGAGATCCAATAACAGCGGGGCGCCAGAGCTTCGATTTCGGGCGAGGCTTCTTCCTGGATGGCGAGCACGGTGACGTCGTGGCCCAGGCTGCGCGCGCTTTCGAGAGCCAGCTCGGGGAAGCGGCCGTTTCCGGCAATGAGGCCGTAGCGCATGGACTTGACTACTTTATTTGACACCTTACTTAACGACGCCGCGCTCCGAGGCGCGAATGAATTCGAGCAGCTCTTCCACCTCGGCGCAAGCCGGCACTTCGGCGCGAATGCGTTCGATGGCCTGCGAGGTGTTGAGGCCCGAGCGCGTGAGCAGGCGGAAGGCCGTCTGCAGGGATTCGATCACGGGCTTCGAAAAGCCGCGCCGCTCCAGTCCCACGCTGTTGGCGCCGAAAACGCTCACGTCCGGCTTGTTGCTGGTGAGCGAGAAGGGCAGGATGTCCTGCTTGATCACGCTATAGGGTCCGATGAAGGCGTGCCGTCCGATGCGGCAGAATTGATGGACGCCGCTGAACGGGCTGACGTCGGCCCAATCGTCGATGATGACGTGGCCCGCCAGACCCACGGAGTTGCCGAGGATCACGTGGTCGCCGATGCGGCAGTCGTGCGCCACGTGGGTATAGGTCATCAGCAGGTTGTCGCTGCCTATCGTGGTGACCAGACCGCCGCCTTGGGTGCCGCGGTGGATGGTGACGAACTCGCGGATGCGGTTGCGGTCGCCGATGCGGGTTTCGGCGCGCTCGCCTTGATACTTCAGATCCTGCGAGGCCACGCCGACACTGCTGAACGGAAAGAAAATGTTGTCTTCCCCGATGCGCGTGGGGCCTTCCAGATACAGGTTCGCCATCAAGCGGGTGCGCGCGCCGATTTCCACTTCCGCGCCCACGATGCAGTATGGACCGATGTCGGCGCTTTCCGCAATGCGCGCGCGCGGGTCCACAATGGCGGTCGGATGGATGGGCATTTAAGCCGCCGGCGCCGGCGGCTTTTCTTCCTTGTCGGCGAGCTTGCACATGACTTCGGCCTCGGCCACCACCACGCCATCGACGGTGGCGACGCCGGCCATCTTAGCGACGCTGGCCTTGCGCTTGATCACTTTCATCTCCATGCGCAGCGTGTCGCCGGGCACCACGGGCCTGCGGAAACGGGCGTTCTCAATGGCCACCAGCAAGACCAACTTATTGTGCCGGTCCTCCATGCTCTTGAGCACCAGCACGCCGGCGGTCTGCGCCATGGCTTCGACGATGAGGACACCCGGCATCACCGGGAAGTCGGGGAAGTGGCCCTGAAAAAAGGGCTCGTTGTTCGTAACGTTCTTGATGCCGACGATGCGGTCGGCGTCCATTTCGACGATGCGGTCCACCAGCAGAAACGGGTAGCGATGGGGAAGAATCTCGCGGATGTCATTAATGTCCAAGAGCGTCATGGAAGAGGCTATTATCGCATGAAGCACTCAGACCGTAATCCGTCGATGACCGGCTTTGAGTTTACCGCCGAGACGCGGAGACGCCGAGAAAACTGAGAGAAACAAGAGTTTCGATTGAGTCCGTCTCTCTCTTTTCTCTTTCGTAACGCCGGCGGACCGTATCCGCACCAACTCTCCGATTCCTCAGTTTTTCTCTGCGTCTCAGCGTCTCTGCGGTGAAGATGACGTTAAAGGCTATCATATAGCCGTGGATCCTCTTCTTTGCTGGGTGGCCGCGCGCCAACGCGATGTCACGGCGCTGATTCGCCAGTTCGCGGAATGCGAGTCGCCCAGCGACGACCCGGCGGCAGTCAACCGGTTCGTGGAACTAGTCTCCGATACGGTGGCGCCCATGGCGCGCGTGAAGACCTGTCACGGAGGCAGGTTTGGCAAGCACCTGTTGTGCGAAATGAATCTGCCGGGGCGTAAGAAGAGCGGCCAGATTCTCGCGTTGGGCCACTCCGACACGGTCTGGCCCCTGGGCACGCTACGCAGCATGCCATTCCGCGAGGCGGAAGGCCGGCTGTGGGGGCCCGGTGTGCTGGACATGAAGGCGGGCATCGCGTTCTTCGTGTTCGCCGCGCGCGCGCTGCGGGACCTGGAGATCGCGGTTCCCTCGAAAGTGCTGCTGCTGCTCAATTCGGATGAAGAAGTGGGCAGCGAGAGCTCGCGCCCGCTCACCGAAAAGAACGCCCGGGCCAGCAAAGCGGTGCTGGTGCTGGAGCCCGGCACGGGGCTCGAAGGCAAGCTGAAAACGGCGCGCAAAGGCGTGGGCGATTTCACGATTGTGGTGCGCGGCAAGGCATCGCATTCGGGCGTGGATTTTGCCTCGGGCGCAAGCGCGGTGCTGGAACTGGCGCGGCAGATTGACCATATCGCTGGGTTCACGCAGACGGAGCGGGGAATCACGGTGAACCCCGGGGTGGTTTCGGGCGGGACGCGCTCCAACGTGGTGGCGGCCGAAGCGCGGGCGGAAGTGGACATACGGGTGATGAAGTTGAGCGATGCGGCCGCGCTCGAGAAAAAGTTTCGGGCGCTGCGGGCCTTCGATTCGCGGTGCAGCATCGAAGTCAGCGGAGGGTTGAACCGCCCGCCCATGGAGCGGTCGGCGGGGATTGTCAAACTATTCCGCACGGCACAGAAGCTGGCGCGCGGGCTGGGTGTGGATGTGGAGGAATCGCTGAGTGGCGGCGGATCGGACGGCAACTTTACCGCGGCGCTGGGGATTCCGACGCTGGACGGGGTGGGTGGCGTTGGCGAAGGCGCACACGCGGCGAACGAGAGCATCCTGGCGAACCGCATCGCCGACCGGACGGCGCTGATCGGGAAGCTGCTGGCGGCGCTGTAAGCAGCGATATCAGCACCATGCAAACGACAGCAGGCCGACGGGGGCGTCGGCCGCGGACCAGGGGGTCCGCCCCAGCAGTACTTGCGTATATTCGATAGATCGAATATACTAATCTTGTGCAGAATCTGCTGCGGGAATACAAGGCCGATATTTTTCAATCACTGGCACACCCGACCCGGATTGCAATTCTGGAGGCTCTGCGCGATGGTGAGATGGCCGCCGGCGCCATTCAGGAACAACTGGGGATCGAGCAGGCCAACCTCTCGCAACATCTGGCGATTCTGCGCAGCCGGCAGATCGTGGCGCATCGCAAAGAAGGCAACCAGGTTTTCTATTCGTTGCGCAACCCGGTTCTGGTGGAAGTGCTCGACATCATGCGCCGGTACTTCCAAGCGCACTTGAGCGAAGCCAGGCAAATGCTCGGAGAAATCGCCGCAGAGGCGCGCACGCGATAAGGAGTGAATCAATGCCGGGATATGAACTGATCTCCGTTGTGGCAGCCAGCCTTCAGACCAACACGGAGACGCTGCTCGACTTCAGCCGGAAGGGTTGGGTTCAGACGGCGACGCGGAATACCCACATGTATCTCGCCGCCGACCAGCGCTACCGGGCGAAGTACATTCTCTACCTGTACGGGACCAAACATCTCAGCGACGACCAGATCCAATTGGTGCTTTCGGCGCAGCGGCCGCCCTATGCCGCGTCGCAAGTGGATGAGATTCTGAAACAGCATGCCGTCGGTTGAGGCGCTCTTCAGCGTAGGGTTGGCGGTTTACCTGGCGGGCGCGGTAGCGGGACTGGCTGCGTGGCGCCGTCCGGCGGCGGCGCGCGTTGCGGGTTTCGCCCTGGCGCTGGCCGGCACGCTGCTACAGGGCGCGGCTTCCGCGATGGCCCTGGTTCAGGGAGCGGGCGCCACCTGGACGCTGCCGCTCGGCACAGCGTTATTCCCGTGGACCGTTCGCCTTGACCCGTTGTCGGCCTACTTCAATCTGGCTCTGGCCTTTCTGGCATGCGCGGTATCGGTGTACTCGTTCGGCTACGTGCGGCACATGGAAGGCAAAAAGAACGTGGGCACGCTGGTCTTCTTCTACAATCTCCTGCTGCTCAGTCTGAGCCTGGTGTTTACGGCCGCCAATGCCTTCTCCTTCCTGGTGGCGTGGGAGGTGATGGCGCTGGTGGCTTACTGCCTGGTGAGCTTTGAACACGAGAAGGCGGAAGCGCGCCGGGCCGGCGTGGTGTTTCTGGTTATGTCGCACGCCGGGACCGGGCTGTTGCTGGTTGCCTTTCTGGTGCTGGCGACCACCGCCCGAAGCCTGGACTTCGCGCGCTTTCATCTTCTCGGATCGCAATTGCCGCTGCTCGATCAAGGTGCCGTGTTTCTGCTGTTCTTCCTGGGCTTCGGAGTGAAAGCGGGGATTGTCCCGCTGCACATCTGGCTGCCCGATGCGCACCCGGTGGCGCCCAGCAACGTGTCGGCGTTGATGTCTGGAATCGTCATCAAGACCGGCATCTACGGCATGGCGCGGGTGTTTTTCGATTTCTTCGGACCGCCGCCGCTGTGGGCCGGAACGGTGGTGCTGTCGATCGGCGTCGCCAGCGCGTTGTTGGGCGTGCTGTACGCGCTGATGGAACACGACCTCAAGCGTCTGCTGGCGTACCACAGCATCGAGAATATCGGCATCATTCTGATGGGATTCGGCGCGGCGCTGGTGTTTCGCGCGCTGGGCCACGGCAACCTGGCGGCCGTGGCGCTGGTGGCCGGGCTGTACCACACCTTCAATCACGCCACCTTCAAAGGTCTTCTGTTCCTCGGCGCGGGATCGGTTTTGCACGGCACGGGCACGCGCAACATGGAGCACATGGGAGGCTTGATCCGGCGCATGCCGGCGACGGCGTTGTTCTTTCTGGTGGGCTCGGTGGCGATTTCCGGATTGCCGCCGTTGAACGGCTTCGTCAGCGAATGGCTCACCTACCAGGCGCTGCTGGCGGGTTTCGGCTCGACCGAAAGCCTGACGCGGATGATGTTCCCGATTTCGGGCGCGCTGCTGGCCCTGACGGCGGCGCTGGCGGCGGCGTGCTTCGTGAAAGCTTTCGGAATTCCATTTCTGGCGTTGCCGCGGAGCGAAGCCGCGGCCGCGGCGAAAGAATCGCCCGTCTCCATGCAAATCGGGATGGGGATACTGGCGGCGGGATGCGTGGCGCTGGGCGTGGGCGCGACGTGGTTCGTCCGGCTGTTCGATCCGATCACCAGCCAGGCCCTGGGTTTGCGCGTGAGTTCTTCGCTGGTAGCCGCCAACGGACTGGCGATGGCCGCCGGCACGGGGCGGGGCGGAACGGTTTCGACCGCGGGAATCGCGGTCCTGGGGCTGGCGCTGGGCGGGATCGCGGCGATCCTGGTGATGCTGCGGTCGCGCGGCGCGCGGCGCGTGAGCGGGCCTACCTGGGACTGCGGATTGCCCGGGCTCACGGCCGACAATCAGTACACCGCCACGGCGTTCTCCAAGCCGCTGCGCATGATCTTCTCCGCGCTCTACCGGCCGCGCCGCGAGATTCAGGCGGAATATGAAGTCTCGCCCTACTACCCGACGGCCATCCGGTTCGAGAGCGACATCGAACCCACTTTCGAAAAACGCTTCTACGACCCGCTGCAGCGCTCGATCCTGGAGCTTGCCCGGCGCATGCGTGGGATCCAGGCGGGCAGTATTCACGCCTACCTGGCATATATCTTCGTCACGCTCATCCTTCTGTTGCTGTTTGGGGTGCGGGGATGATGCAACTGCTGCTGCTGCTGGCGATTTCGCCGCTGATCAGCGGTCTGATCAAAACGCTGAAGGCGCGTATGCAGACGCGGCGCGGCCCCGGAGTTCTGCAGTTCTACCGGGACCTATATAAGTTATTCCGCAAGGGAATGGTGATTCCGGACACGGCTTCGTGGATTTTCACGGCCGCGCCGTACATCGTGTTCGTGACCACTCTGATGGCCGGGCTGATGCTGCCGATGACCTCGACTAAGGCTCCCCTGGACCTGTTCGGCGGCGTGCTGGCGATCGTGTACCTGTTGGGGCTGGGCCGGTTTTTCCTGGCGCTGGCCGGTATGGATACGGGCAGCTCGTTCGGCGGCCTGGGGAGCAGCCGTGAAATGACCATTTCGGCGCTGGCGGAGCCGGCCATGATGCTGGCGGTGTTTACGGTCGCCATCGCGGCGAATTCCACCAACCTCTCGGAAGTGGCGCGCAGCGCGGTGGGGCAGAACTGGCGGTTTTTTGCGCCGGCGCAGATGCTCGCTTGCGCCGCGCTGTACCTGGTGCTGATTGCCGAAACCGGAAGGATCCCGGTGGATAATCCCGCGACCCACCTGGAACTCACCATGGTGCACGAGGCCATGATTCTGGAATACTCCGGGCCACATCTGGCGCTCATCGAGTGGGCCGCTTCCATGAAGCAACTGGTGCTCATGACGCTGCTGGTGAACGTGTTCTGGCCGTTCGGCCTGGCCAGCGGCCCATCCGTGCCGGGAGCGCTCGGCGGGCTGGGGTGGTTGCTGCTCAAGCTGGGCCTGCTCAGTTGCTCGATTGTTCTGGTGGAGACCACCAACGCCAAGCTGCGGCTGTTCCGTGTGCCCGAAATGCTGGCCGTGGCGTTCACATTGGGAACGCTCGCCCTGGTGTCTACCTTCCTGTTCTGAAACGCATATGCCGCAAGATCCACAATTCGGCGACAAGCTGGTGACGTTGATGGCGGCGCTGGTGCTGGTGCTGCAGATCGCTATGGCGGGCCAGCGCTGGATTGTGACCAATATCCGAATCTTCGCCGTGCAATCGTTCCTGCTGGCGGCCATCGCGGCCGTTATCGCCGGCTTCAACCACGCTCCGCACATCTTCATTGCGGCGGGGCTCACTCTGATCGTCAAGGCGATTCTGGTGCCCATTTGGCTGGAGAGGCTGGTGGAGAGGTTCCAGATCCGGCGGGAGATTCGCCCCATCGTCAACGCTCCGCTCTCGATTCTGATCTGCGGCGGTCTGACGCTGGTGGGATACGTCGTGGCCGAGTCGTTCCACCGGCCCGAAGAGGGCTTTAATCCGGCGGCGCTGGGCCACAACATTCTGGCGGTGGCGATTTCTCTCTTCCTCATCGGGTTTTTTACGATCATCAACCGGCGCAAAGCGCTGGCGCAGGTGCTGGCGCTACTGTCGCTGGAAAATGGATTGTTCCTGGCGGCCATCTCGCTGACCTATGGCATGCCGCTCATCGTGGAAATCGGAGTTCTGTTCGACGTGCTGGTGGCGGTGATGGTGCTGGGCATCCTGGTTTACCGCATTCGCGAGAGTTTCGAATCGATGGACGTGAGCCGGTTGCGGAGGCTGCGAGGTTAGTGCGCATTTCTCACACGTGGCCCGAGGAGGTAGCGCACGCACTCGTGCGTGGCGTGTCGAGACTCTTCTCGACACCCCGGTGGGGGAGGGACAGTCTGTCGTCGCCGGGCGTCGGCATGAGTGCCGACGCGGCACGCAGGAGTGCGTGCGCCACATCGTCACCATCGAATTGCTGTGAGGAATGCGGGTTAGCAAAACGGACATGATACTAATCGCCCTCTTACTAGTCCCGGTGGTTACGGCAGTGCTGGCGGCTATCAGCCGCCGGCGGCCGGCGATGGAAGCGGTCAACCTGGCCGGCTTCGCGCTCACCTTCCTGCTGGCGCTGGCGCTGGGCGCGGCGGTGCTCGGTTCCGGGCCGGTATCTCTCTGGGATGGCTTTCTGTATGCCGATGCGCTCAGCGCGCTGGTAATCTTGCTAACGGCCTTCGTCGCGGTATTGTGCTCGGTTTACGCCGTGGGCTATTTGCGGGACGACGAGCGCAGCGGCGCGCTGGGCGATGACGCCGCCATTACGAAGCTCCGCAAATACTACACGCTGACGCCGTTGTTCGTCTTCTCGATGCTGCTGGTGTGCCTGGCGAACAACCTCGGCGTGATGTGGGCCGCCATCGAAGCCACCACGCTGGCGTCGGTGTTCCTGGTGACCTTCTATGGGAAGATCACGTCGCTCGAAGCCGCGTGGAAGTACGCCATCATCGGCGGCGTAGGTCTCTCCATGGCGCTGTTCGGCACGATCATCGCGTATTACTCGGCGCACCAACTGGCGGGATCGGACGCGCTCTCGGGGTTGAACTGGTCGGTGTTGGCGGGGCGAGCCGCGTCTCTGGACAAGACCACCATGAGGCTGGCATTCATCCTGGTGCTGCTCGGTTACGGCACCAAGGCCGGCCTGGCGCCGATGCACACCTGGAAGCCGGACGCGTACAGCGAGGCGCCTGTACCTTCGGCCGCGATTCTCTCTTCGGCGACGTTGAACTGCGCGCTCTACGGCCTGGTGCGGTTCTATATCCTGACGAGCCGTTGCCTGGGCGCGCAGTTTCCGGGACAGTTGCTGCTGCTGTTCGGCATCGCGTCGATGGGCATTTCCGTGCCGTTCATTCTGGTGCAGGGGAATTTTCGCCGCCTGCTGGCATATCACACCATCGACCATGCGGGCATCATGACCACCGCGCTGGGCATCGGCGGTCTCATGGGGCCGCTGGGTCTGATGTTGCACATGACCTTTCACACGGTGGCGAAATCGCTGCTGTTCCTGTGCGCCGGCAACGTGCATCAACATTTCAAGACCGATCTGTTCCGCAACATCAAGGGCGGTGTGATGCGGGTGATGCCGCTCACGGGAGTGGTTTTCCTGATGGCCATGCTGGCGATTATCGGCATGCCGCCGTTCAGCCTGTTTCAAAGCGAGTTCGTGATTGTGCGCGCGGCTTTCGACGGGGGCCATTCGCTGGCGGGAGTTTTGTTTATTCTGTTCGGAACCGGCGTTTTTGCCGGGGCGTTGCTGCACGTGGGCAGCCTGGTTCTGGGCTCGTCAAACGAGCCCCAGGTCGGGCCGAGGCCGTGGCGCGATGCTTCGCTGCTGGTATCGGCGGCGCTGCTGGTAACGATCGGTTTTTGGATTCCCAGCCCGCTCCTCCACCTGATTCGCGGAGCGGCGAAGGTGATCACCGGAGTTTGAGGACGGCATGGTTTCTCTGTTGGAAGACTTGCGAAATCGCTTCGGTGGAGCTATCGGCGCGATTCGTGCCGAGACGGCGCACCAGCTCGCGATTGCGCTGAATTCGCCCGACGTGCGGGCGATTGCCGGCCATTTGCGGGACCACTGGGCCTCGCGCGTGGCGGCGGTATTCGCCGAGGATCGCACGGCCGCAGAAGGGGTGTTCTACAACCACTACGTATTCGAGCAGGCAGGCAACCCGTGCTACCTGATTCTCGAAGCGCCCGTGCCGGCGCACGATCCGCGGTTTCCATCGCTGGCGGCGGAACTGCCGGCGGTGAACTGGCAGGAGCGCGAGATTCAGGACTGGTTCGGACTGGAAGCCACGGGGCATCCCAACCCACGGCGGGTGGCATTGCACGACAATTGGCCCGACGTGCATCCGTTGCGCAAGGATTTCGCGCTCGATCAGGAACTGCCTCCCTTCGAAGGCGAACAGCACGTATACCGGCCGACCTTGGGGGAGGGCGTATTCCAGATTCCCGTGGGCCCGGTGCATGCGGGCATAATCGAACCCGGACACTTCAACTTCGCGGTGGCGGGCGAGCCGATCCTATACCTGCAGTTGCGCATGTTCTATACGCACAAGGGCACCGAAAAACTCTTCGAACACATACCCATTCCGCGCGCGGTTTTTCTGGCGGAGAGCATTTCCGGAGATTCCGCTTTTTCACACGGGACGGCGTTCTGCCAGGCGATCGAGCGGGCCGCCGAAATCGAGGTTCCGCCGCGCGCGCACGTCATGCGCACGATCCTGCTGGAGTTGGAGCGGATTTACAATCACATCGCGGACATCGGCGCCATCTCGAACGACGTGGGTTTTGTGATAGCCAACGCTCACGCGGGCCGCGTGCGCGAGCTGGTCCTGAATCTCAACGAGGCGCTGACGGGGAGCCGGTTGCTGCGGGGCATGGTCTCGGTGGGGGGAGTGCGCCGGGATTGGTCGAGAGCGCAAAGGGATCTGTTGCGCGACGCCATGGGCGGGATGGAAAGCGAGTTTCGCGACCTCGTCGCGCTGGTGAAATCGTCGGACTCCACGCAGGACCGGCTGGAGCGCACCGGAATCCTCACTCCGGAGAAGGCCCGGATGCTGGGGATCGTGGGCGTGGGAGGACGAGCTTCGGGAGTGGATCTGGACGTGCGCCGCGACCATCCCTACGCGGCCTACGGCCGGTACCCGTTGCGCGTGCCGGTGTACGAGGCGGGCGACGTATGCCATCGCATGCAGGTGCGCATCGAGGAAGTGGGCGAATCGTTCGGGCTGATCCGTGCCGCGGCGGGCGATCTGCCGGACGGGGAGCACTGCGCCCCGCCGCAGCCGATCCCGCCGGACCGGTGCGCGCTCAGCGCCGTGGAGGGATGGCGCGGCGAGATCCTGCATTGGGTGCGCACAGCGCCGGGCAACCGTCTGGAGCGCTGCAAGATCAAAGACCCATCGGTGAACAACTGGCCGGCCCTGGTGGAAGCGGTGCAGGGCAATATCATCGCGGATTTTCCGGTGATCAACAAGAGCTTCAATCTTTCGTATTCGGGCACGGACCGCTGAGTCATGTTCAAGATTCTCCAGAAAACGTTCACCACGGGCATCGTTACGGCGCCCTACCCGGATGCCGCGCCCCCGATCGGCGAGCAATTCCGCGGCCGGCCGGAGTTCGACTTCGCGGCGTGGCGCGATGCCCGCCCCGCCGCCGAGGTTTGTCCCACGGGCGCCATCGCCGTCCACGACCGCGAGGATTCGCGACAGGTCACCGTCGACTATGGCCGCTGCATCTTCTGCGGCCAGTGCGCCGAGTGCTCTCGAGACGGAGCGGTGCGCATCACGCGCGACTTCGAACTGGCGGCGCGCGACCGGCGCAGCCTGGTCTTGACGGCGGAATACGCGCTCGGTCCGGATGGCGCCCAGCAGTATGTCAAAACCACGGGTGCGCCGGAAGGTGGCGTCGATTCCGCCGGCGAAGAGGTGCGGAGGGCGATTCGAAGCGTGTTGGGCCGCTCGCTCGCCATCCGCGAGGTGGATGCCGGGTCATGCAACGGGTGCGAATTGGAAATCATCGCGCTCAACAACCCGGTTCACGACATCGAACGGTTGGGGATTCACTTCGTGGCTTCGCCGCGGCACGCCGACATGCTGCTGGTGACGGGGCCCGTGACCCGTAACATGGAACTGGCGCTGCGAAAGACTTATGCGGCCACGCCGGATCCCAAGGTGGTGGCGGCGGTGGGCGCTTGCGGAACGAGCGGCGGAATCTTCGGCCGGAACTATGCCTGTCTGGGAGGCGTGGACCAGGTAGTTCCCGTGGATGTGTATGTGCCCGGCTGCCCGCCGCGGTCGCAAGCGCTGCTGCACGGCATTTTGCTGGCGATTGGGAGGCTGGGGGAAAAGCGGGCCCGCTGAGCAGGCCAAGCCCGAAGGGCGAAAGATCATAGCCCACGGCGTGAGCCGTGTGGAATAGCGGGTTAGAAATGCCGAGCCCCGGAACGGGGCGAAAGGCTGGTCTCAGCCCCAGAGGTCGCGCACATCGTATGCCATGCCATGCTTCCGTTGGAATGTCAGAAACTCCTCTTGGAACGAAACTCGGCGATGGTGCTCTTGCTGCGCCGCGATGTAGTCCGTCACATCAGCCGCTCGGGAGCTACTCACGGTAAAGGCGCCATATCCAGCCTGCCAGCCGAACCGCTTCTGCTCCGGAAACTGTTCATGCACCCAGCGGGACGAATTGGTCTTCACGACTCTCAGCAAGTCCGCTATTGACTCCGTGACCGAGACGTAAACCAGCAGATGAACGTGATCTGCCGGACCATTAATGATCAGCGGAACACCTTTGCGCTCTCTGACAATACCAGCCATATACGGGAACAGCCGGGCGGCAAGCTCAGGCGACAAGTCACAGACACGGTTCTTCGTGGAAAAGATGACGTGAACGAGCAGGGAAGCGAAGCTGTGTGGCATAGACTTACGCCCCGTACCGGGGCTACTTGGCTGATCCGATGTGTCCCAACGGCTTGCGCCGTGGGCTAGGATCTTTCGCCCTTCGGGCTTGGCGGCAATCCAAATGGATAGTGGACCGCCATGCACGGAATTCTCATCCAAAAATGCAGAAACTTCGGGGCAAGCTAAAGCATGCCCGACCGAGCGGGGCGATTCCCCGGTGGTTCGGAATACGAGCTACTTGGTCGGCAGAAAAACCTGCAAGCCCGAAACGGTCGCCGTCGACGTTACCCCGCCCACCGAAACGGTGATGGGCTGGTTCCCCGTACCGAGGCCCGAAGGCACCTGAATAACCACCTCGTACTCTCCGACAAAGCCCGGCGCCAGGCCCGCAAACAGGGGCGTAACCGGCTTTCCGCCGATCATAACCGTCACCGGAGTGGTGGTGTAAGAGAGCAACGTCAAGGACGCCGGATCGCCGCTGGCCGGCTGGTTGGTTACAGGGCCGAGCCCGTTACAATAGAGTTGGAGGTATTCTCCCGCGGTGGCCGGATTGCTGGCGGTGATAATGGCGCCGGTGGTGTTATCCACGGCGTCGGCCACCGTGCCGCTGTTCATCAGAAACGCCGGCGTGTAGTTGTTCAGCGCCACGTTCACCAGGTTGCTATACAAGAATTGCTCAAACGTTACTTTGACCTGCGCGGACGGATAATTTTCCAGCTCCCACGGCACATACACGTTCACCTGGCTCGGGCTGACGAAGAACACGTATCCCGGCACGCTGATGGCCGGCAAGGTCCCCGTCGCCGGCGCATCGAAGCTCACCGTAACGCCATCCAGCGTCAGCGGCAGCCGCGAGAAGAACGACACGTCGCCGGTCGAGTTCAATAGGGAATTCGGATCCATCATGTTGGCCCCGAATATATCAGCATAGGAGCCCGGCGCGACCGTCGTCTGGTAGCTTCCCGTATTGACCACGCCGCCCGTAGTCACCGAAGACACCGGGATCAGCGTGACCCCGGACACCAGGGCCGCATTGCCGGTGTAAGGGCCCACCGATGCCGTGATGGTCGCCGAGTTGCCAGCCGAGGCTCCGCCTACTACTTCAACCCACGAGATGCCGTAATTGTTCGTAGGGCAAGAGGTCGCTCTGGAACTGGAAGCCGGCGAACAGGCGGCCGGCGTGAAGGGGAGTGCGGTATTGGACTGGGTGCCCGGCACTCCGGTCACGCTCTTCATCGTCACGGCGCCAGCAGGCGAAATCGTCCAGCTCACCGGCACTCCTGCCACTGGCACGCCATATTGATCAAGCACCTGGATCGGATTCGCACCCAGGTCCGTCCCCACCGCGCCGTAGCAGCAGCCAAACAGCGGAAGCGCGACCACCGGAATTCCGTCGCCCACGATAAACATGTACGGAATCCGCATGTTCACCGCCGGGGTTGCGCTCTTGAGGGTGACGGCGCCATTGTATTCCCCGGCTGGCGGGACGGCGCCGGATAACGTCACGACCAATGTTGTTTTTGCGCCGGCAGCCAGCGTAATGCTCGGTTGGTTCACCGAGACGGTGGCGCCGGCGGCGGCGATACCGGTCGCGACCGCGGCCGCCAGCGTCACCGAAGCGGAGCCGGTGTTGGTGATGGTTAGCGAAATCGGAGCAGGCAGGGCTACACCCGATTTCAAGAACCCGAACGAGAGGGTGGCTGGCTCCGCCGTCACAATCGCAGCGACCGCGGCGTTGGCGTCTAAACGGCCCGCTCCTATCCACTCCACATCCACGGGGTCCGCAAAATCGTCCGTAACTACGTCCTGCGCGGAATAGTCGAGCAGCGCGGACTTGATTTGTCCGGGAGTCCACCCCGGATGCGCCTGCTTTACCAGCGCCGCCGCGCCCGCCACCAGCGGCGCAGCAAAGCTGGTTCCATCCGCGCCGATGTAACCGGTAGCGCTATACATCCCGCCACTCTGGTCATAGCTTTGGGTGGCGAGGTATAGGCCGTTATATGACGGGGAGTACCCACTGTTGGGGTCAATCGAGCCAAGATTAAAGTCATAGCCACCGGTCGCCACAAGATCCGGCTTGATATTTCCGTCCGGCGTTGGGCCAAGAGAGGACCAACTGATCAACTGGTTGAAGTCGGTGATGGGCTGTTCCAGTCCCGCGGTGTCGATGCGGACTGGAGCGTTCGGGTTGGAGTCAATGTAGGACTTCAACGCCTGTCCATCCGAAAGGGAAATCATCACGACCGGCACGAAAATATAGCCCAGGAGTCCCGGAGGGATGGTGGCGCTCGAGTCGGCCATGTACAGAATCACGCCCACGGCGCCGGCGTTGGTGGCGTTGGTGCTCTTGGTGTCGAAGGTACAGGAACTGCCCCCCCCGCGCTGGATCAACGCGAACTTTCCATTGAGCGAATTGGCAGGCAGGGCCGAACAAGCCAGACCGTTGTCCCCGAGCGTGGTTACATCCACAAGTGGCGCGGTGAGTCCGGGCGAAGCGCTCACCGGCCCGAAGAAACAGTCTTGGCTCACCGGGTCCCAGCCAAAGCAGCCATCGCTGCGCTGAGCGGTAATGGTCTGCAAGCTTGCCGGCGCATTGGACTTTAGCACGCTCACCGCAGTGCCCAGCGCGTGTGAACTCAAGGTCGCGCCCACACCGATCACCGAAGGCGCGGTGGCCGGCGAAGCGATCGAATTGAAATAAAAATAGTTCTCGTTGTTAAAGAAGGTATCGTCCGCGGCGTTCCCCGCAGCCACCGTGATCACCAGCCCCGCTTTCGCCGCTGCCTCGAAGGCCGACGCCAGCGGATCGCAAGGCACGCCGGAGGGATTGCCGCATGCCGTAGTATCCAGTGCGCCCGTATACGCCGGGCCGCCCGACGACAGGTTCGCGACGTCCATGCCGTCGTTCAGGGCATCTTCAATCGCCTGGATCCACACGCTTTCCGGCGGATTGTCGTTGACGCCCGGGGTGCCCCAAATCTTGTAGTTCCCCAGGTACGCCTTGGGAGCCATCCCGCTGAAGGCAATCGCCCCGGCGGTATTCTGCTGGGCCGCCGCCGCCGATGCCACCGCCGTGCCGTGGCCCAAGCGGTCGCGCGCCGAATAATCGTCGGGTGAAGACGTCGCGGGATTGGGCGTCGCCGCACCGCCCGCAGCAATCTGCGGCACATAGCTGCGCGCCACAATCACCTTGCTGTTGGTGAAGTTGGTACAGTCGCTCTGCGCGTTGCACTTGGGAAAGCCCGGCGGCATCGTCAGGCTCGAATCCTGAAACGCCGGGTGGTTGTTATCGATTCCGGTGTCCAGAATCGCGATCTTGATCCCCTTGCCGGCATTCGATTGTCCGCCGATACTGGCCTGGTTCCACGCCGCCGGCGCGTTGGCGAGTGCCGTGGCTTTGTTCAGGCTCATTTTCATGACGCGTTCCGGCATGACGCCGATAACCCCGGCGAGCGCCCGGATCTCCGCCAGCCGGTCCGGCCCGGTGGCTACAAAAACCGCGTTCAGCAGCGTATTCACCGAGCCCGTCACGCGGATATTCCGGCTGGCCAATTCCGTCATCAGAGACTGCTGGCGCGACACGATCTGGCGCTGGTAGCCGATCGCTTCCGCGGTCGCCATGGCTTCGCGTTGTGTGTAGCGCGACGAGACGGGCGGGTCCTGCAGAAAAACGATATAGCGGTTGGGAACGAATTGCGGCGCGGCGTGCTTCACCTGGCGCTTACGCGCCGGCTGCCCAAACCCCGGGTAAGCGCACAAAACAAAGAAGAAGAGCGCGCAACTCAGCGCGCGGCGGATGAAGCCTTTGGACATGCTCATGGGACGTACCAAAAGCTTATCAGGTTTCCCCGGAGCTGCGGCGTAGGCAAAGCGGAACCGCTGCCCAGGGGCAAAGCCGGGACAGCTACCAATTCCAAAGGCGGGAGTTGGTTGCAGTCCCGGTTTTGCAGTGTGCTATTCCTAGACTGAATGGACCGTATCGGACGGTACAAAATCGTACGGGAACTGGGACGCGGGGCCATGGGTGTGGTCTACCACGCCATCGACCCCAATATCGGCCGGCCGGTCGCCATCAAGACCATCAATCTGGGCGCCGTCCCCAAGGCCGAAGATCAGGAACGCATGCGCGAGCGCCTTTTCCGCGAGGCTCGCTCGGCCGGCATTCTCTCGCATCCCGGAATCGTCACTATCTACGATGTCGAACAGCAGGACGATCTGGCCTATATCGCCATGGAATATGTCGATGGTCCCACGCTCGACCAGCTTCTCTCCGGGCCCGGGGCGCTCGCGCCGGAGCGCATGTTCAGCATCTTCGGGCAGACCGCCGTGGCCCTCGATTACGCGCACGGCAAGGGCATCGTGCACCGCGACATCAAACCGGCGAACATCATGATCGCCGCCGACGGCACCGCCAAAATCACGGATTTTGGCATCGCCAAGATCACCGCTTCCGAGCAGTTCACTATGACCGGTTCGATTGTCGGCACGCCCCATTACATGTCACCCGAGCAGGTGCAGGGACAAACCGTGGACGGCCGCTCGGACCAGTTCTCCCTGGCGGTGATTGCGTACGAAGTCCTCACCGGCGAAAAGCCTTATACCGGCGAGCACCTGACGACGGTGGTCTATAAGATCGTGGCGGAAGAGCCGCCCGCGCCGCGCCGCATCAACCCCAGCCTGGCCGGGCCCATTGAGACTGTTCTTCGCAAGGGGCTCGCCAAGAAGCCCGATGCGCGCTACCGCACGTGCCAGGAATTCGCGGAGGCGCTGGAGGCTGCCTGCGCTTCGAGCAAGAACTGGCATGCCTTGCCGCGCGGAGGCAGTCTCAACGCAACTACCGTGGGGCCGGGGCAAGGGATGAGCGCCGTCGTCCTGCCGCCGCCGCGGCGCGCCGCCCGACAGGATTCCGCCAGCACCACCAGCGAGACGCGCAGCGATCGGAAATCCGGCTTTCTGCCGTTTCTGATGGCCACGCTGGTGGCCGCCGGCTTGCTGGCGATTGTCGGATGGGAAACCAAGCCGTGGCGCGGTCTCATCCACGCGGACGTGCCCAAGCAAGCCGAATCTCAGCCACCGCAACAGCCGCAACCCGAGACAGCGCCGCCACCAGCTTCGGCGTCCACCACCACCGATGCCAAACCCAGTCCCTTGTCGGCCGCCGGGATAACACCTCCCAAGGAAGAGCCGGTCACTCCGCCCGAGCCGAAGAAGGACACTCACGCTGCGCCGCCGCCCGTGCGCCGCGTTCCGCCGGTTCGCGCGGCGCCACCGCAACCGATCATGGTGATCAGCAGCCCGGGAGGCGCCATCGCCACGCTCGATCGCCAGGCCGATACGGCCTGCACCACGCCCTGCTCCATGGAAGCCGCGCCCGGACACCACACCATCGGAATCGCCAAGCAGGGATACGACGCGGAGAGCCGCGATGTGGAAGTGAAATCAAGCCCCGTGGAACTGCCCGCGGTGGTGCTGCGCGCCCGGCAGGGAACCTTGATGCTCACCAGCGAACCGGCAGGCGCCGCCGTGCTGATCGACGGCAAGCGCTACACCGGGGCCACGCCCGCCCAGATCAACCTGGCGCCCGGCACTTACAGCATCACGGTGGAATGGAAAGACGGCAAGCAGGCGACGCGCAACGTCGAAATCCGGAACGGCATCAACTACCAGAAGTTTCTGGCTGGACAGTAAGGCTGCCGACACCTTCGTCCGAAGGCAGCAGCGCGGGCGGCGCCCAGTTGCGGCGTTCCACGATGGTCTGCGGCTCGTAAGTGTGGCCTTGCGCCAGCCGCCGGCCTTCGCGGCGCGACGACCATAACAGCAGCGGACCCACCACGAGAGTGGCCACGCGGCTCATCAGTCCAAACTCCCGGCCCACTTCCCGGCGCAACGCGCGAATTTTCTCGCTGACCTCGGGATTGGCCGTGCGGAGGTTCTTCTCCATGGCCCACAGCGCGGCCGCATAACCATCCTTGAGCGATCGCGCTTCCCAGGCGAAGCGGGCGCGCACCCGCGCATCCGGGTCGTTCTTATAGCGCAGCCAGCCGTTGAAAGTGGTGCGGCAGATGCGATAGATGCTGGGGCCGTTGCGTTCGAAATCGCGGCGGAAGGCTTCGTCCAGAAACTTCTTGGAGTCTTCGCGAGAGATGGCGGCGTGCCGGAAGTTGAACTGGTGCTGCCCGTGGATGTCGGCCAGGTTGACGCCATCGAGCATGCGCCCCTGTTCCGTCATCTCCGCAAACAGCGGCGTGCCGGGCACCGGCGTATAGAGCATGAACTGGTGGAAATCCGTGTCGTGCGCTACCGCGTGCTCAATCTCTTCGTGGATGTTTTCCGGGGTATGGTGCTCCAGGCCCACAATCGTCGAGCCCAGCAGCTTGATCCCGTGCTTGCGCAGTTCGCGGGTGAGCGATAGCGTATTGGCGCCCTTCAGTTTGGTGTAGGAGGAGTGCGGCGATTCCAGGCCCATCCAGATCCACGAGACGCCCAGCTCCACGAGTTCCCGCATGGAATACTGGCTGATGGCATTGGCGGAGGAGAATACGTAGAGCGACCAGGCCTTGTTGCCGGCCTTCATGTGGGTGAGCAGTTCCATGGCCCGCCGCTTGTGCAGCAGGAAGTTCTCATCCATCATGAAGAACGATTTGACGTTCAGCTTGGCTTCCATCTCCGACATGACGGCGAACAGTTCCGCCCCGGTGTCGTAGAAATTCAGATACTTTCCCTTGCCGCCGAAGAAGGCCGAGGTGGTGCAGAAGTTGCAGCCCATGGGGCATCCCACCGATGGAATAATGGTTGCGGCCGTATTTCCCTTGTTTTGCGGCAGCGTCATTCCCATGGTCCGTCCACCGAACCCGGAAACAATCTGCGGATGCTTCACCGGCGCCGTCGCGTCTTCGCTCAGGAAGCGCCGCATCCAGGAAATGCCGTCGCCGCGCACGATCTGATCCGCGTCCACGATGGTCTCGATGCCCGGAATGGCCGCTACGTGTCCGCCGATCACGATGGTCGCTTTGGGCGCCAGACGACGGATCGTCTTGCACATCTCCCGCACCTTGCCGACGTTGACGATGATCGAGGAGATGCCCACGATATCGTAATCGTTGGCCGCCAGTTCGGCTGCGAAGGCCGCCTGCGTGGGGAAATCGAGCACCGTGGTAGGCGCGGAGATATTCTGCTGGATCATCAGAATGCCCCACGAACGGTGGAACATGCGCAGCGAAAACGGCCCTTGTTCGCGCGTCACCTGGTTGTGGTACAGCTCCATCGGGTTAATCTTGCGGCTCCCGAATTCATCGTCCTGGGCATAAGGGCCAAAGACGGAAGTGAGCAGTACTCGGGCTCTGGAGCCCTTGGGATGGGTTTCCATATAATCGAGTTTGAGTGCTGAAAATATTATACCCGCCATTCCCGGCCGCTTTGTGTAATATCTGTGTAAGGGCTGTCATAGCCTGCCTATGAAATCCAACCTGCTGCTGACATCCGGTTTGTTTGCCTTTGTATACGGCTTGGCGGCGCAAACGTTGGAGGTTTCCCCGGCGCGCGTGATGGCCGATGAATCGGCTGCTATCCGCGCGAGCGGCCTGGAGCCCAACGAACACGTCGCGATCAGCGCCTCGCTCACCGATGGCGCCGGCGCGCGCTGGGCGGCCCAAGCCGAGTTCGTGGCCGGCGCCGGCGGTAACGTCGACGCATCCCAGCAGGCTCCCGTCGCCGGTTCCTATAAAGAGGTATCGGCCATGGGTTTGATCTGGTCCATGCTGCCGGTCGCGAAAAGCGTGCAGACTTACACGGCCATTCGCGACCTCGGACCGCAACCCATCGAGTTCCACTTACTGCGCAAGAACCAGCCGGTGGCCAGCGCGCAACTGGAACAAGTAACGCTGGCCGATGGCGTGCGCCGTTTGCCGGTGAGTGACGGAGGGCTGCGCGGCGTCTTCCTGGTTCCTCCCGGGAGCGAGCGCCATCGCGCGGTGCTAGTGGTCGGCGGATCGAATGGCGGCTTGCCCATCCGTCCGGCTGCATGGCTGGCCTCCCACGGATACGCCGTGCTGGCGCTGGCCTACTTCCGCTACCAGGATCTGCCTCCGCAACTGGAAGCGATCCCGCTGGAATATTTCGAGCGGGCGCTGGCCTGGATGTCGCAGCGTCCCGAAATCTCCGGCGACCGCTTTGCCGTCATGGGAACTTCGCGCGGCGGCGAACTCGCGTTGCAACTCGGCTCCATGTTTCCGCGCATCTCCGCGGTGGTGGCATACGTTCCCTCCAACGTGCGTGTGGCAGCCTGCTGCCGCAACAACGGCGGGCCCGCCTGGACCTGGACCGGCCGTGCCCTGGCCTATGTGATTCCCGGCGGGCGGCGGCTTCCCGAGGTGATGGTCCGCGCGGCCATCGAAGTCGAAAAGATCCAGGGGCCCATCCTCATGATCTCCGGCCAGGACGACCATTTATGGCCATCGTCGGAGATGGCTGATGATGTGGTGTACCGCCTCAAGCGTTCCCATTTCGCTTACAGCTTCGAAAACCTGAAGTACGCGCATGCCGGCCACTCCGCCGGGCGCCCCGATATCATCCCGGCTTGGCACGGCCGAGTCCGCAACCCCACATCCGGCAAGGAAAACGACCTGGGAGGTTCTGCTAAAGGCGACGCCGAATCCTCGCTCGATTCCATGCCCAAGGTTCTCGAATTCCTCAAGCGGGCGCTCCCATGAGGTGGGGCGGGCGCCCTCGCCCGCTCCCTCGCCCGCAGGCGGCCCCCTGGCCGGCTTGTCGCAGGCGGGAAATTGATTCTTCGAGACGAGAGCGGGTCCAGGGGGACCCGCGCAGACCAGGGAGTCTGCCCCACGTCTTCCTGGCGCTGCTGTTCATCGCCGTGGCGGCCCTGGCGCAACGCGGCGGCTTGCAGCGCATGCAACAAGCCGACGATCCCTACGAGCGCGTGGCCGATCGCCGCGAGGCCGAATTCCATTTCATCCGCCTGGAGTACACCGATCTGCCTCAGTTTCACCGCCGCTTCGGCTATGCTTCGCGCGCCGGCATGGGAGAGGGATGGTGGGTGGTGGATTGGCCCGCCGCCGACAACCACTTCACCGCCGGCATCCAGCGCTTGACGCGCATCGACACCGGCGACCCCCGCCACTTCCGCCTCACCGACGAACACCTGTTCGATTATCCCTGGATCTACGCTACGCAAACCGGCTGGTGGAACCTCAGCGACCTCGAAATCGCCCGCCTGCGCGAATTCCTGCTGCGCGGCGGCTACCTCGTCACCGATGACTTCTGGGGCCCCGACCGCACCCAGTGGGAAGTTTTCAGCAGCACCATGAGCCGCGTTCTGCCCGGCCAGCCCATCGCCGATATCGAGCTCTCCGACCCGGTGATGCACGTGCTTTACGACATCGAAGAAAAAGACCTGACCTTCATTCCCGGCTCGCGCCATTTGCGCCGCGGCTACGACGGCAGCGTCACCGTGGTGCAGCCCGCGGGCACGCAACCCGCCTGGCGCGCCATGGAAGACGGCCGGGGTCACATGGTGGTAGCGGCCAACTACAACACCGACGTGGGCGACGCCTGGGAATTCGCCGACGTCCCCTACTACCCCGAGAAGATGACCGCCCTGGCCTACCGTTACGGCATCAACTACGTGGTGTACGCCATGACGCACTGAAAGAGTTGCGCCAATCGGGGGTGGTAAGTCAGTTTGAAGCGCAGACCAAGGACCTTGCAGGCAGGCGGCTGCTACGCCGCCGTCTTCTTCAAGGCGCCCGCGGCGAGGACGATGGCGGCGATGGTCAACACAAAGATTCCCCAACTGAGCGCAAACGGATTCGCGCCTTCCTCAATGGCGATTACGCCAAACGCGCTGTGTTCGTTTAAATAGATCGCTACCCACGCGACCAGAACGTAGGCCAGTGGCGCGGCGTTCAAATAGCGCGCCCAGGCGGTTTGAATGAACGGGGCGGCAAAAGGCGCAGCGCTAGCGACCAGGCCAATGATCGCAAACAGCCCGTGAGAGGTTGCACGCTGCATCAGAAGCATATTGGTAAAGTTGGTCCCGATGAGGCCCCAGAATGTGTAGGACTGCGGGACCACCACTCTGCCGGAAAGACTGGCCGCGGGGAAAAAAAACCAGGCGATCCAGAGCAGCACCGCCGCGCCGAATGCAACCTTGCCCATGCGCGCAGCCATGGCGCCGATGCCCTGCTGAGCCAGTTTGGCGGCTTCTTTGCCGTGCTCCTGCGCGGCGCCACCCAATTGATTCAAGCGCTCCTTAGCGAGTTGTTGAGAGTCCAGTACGGTGACGGCGGGCGGTGGAGTGTAAGCCGGTGGGGGTGCGGAAGGCGGTGACGGCTGGCTCGCGCCTGCCCCGCATTTGGCACAGAAGGCTCCCGCGACTTGAGCGCCGCAACTCTGGCAGAACATCTGTTTGCTCCCTCGGCGCAGTTGCGCCTGACGTTATTCTATACGTGGTTGACTCGCCCAGGGTGTTGATTGTCTCCCGTGCAACGCCAGCAACGCTCCCTTACGGTCGCGGCTCCGATTGGGCTTCCTTTCGCTGCTCCGGTGTCTCCAAAGGAACATTGCCTCCAACCGTCGCCACTTCACCACCCAGCTTGGTGTCGCGGGCTTTGTACACTTCGCCTATGCCACCCGCGCCGAAGGGCGCGAGGATTTCGTAAGCGCGAGTTTCGAGCCGGCGGAGAGCGGCATTATGAGTGATGCAGTTGCGATCATCCGATGGCCGGGCCAAACTGCCCCGACACACTTGCGTTACCATGACAAAAACACTGGGGATTGTCGTGGTCGGCCAGACCGTTGCGAACTACCGGATCGTCGAAGAGCTGGGCGCCGGCGGCATGGGCGTGGTCTACAAGGCCCAGGATACCCGTCTGAACCGATACCTCGCGCTCAAATTCCTCAAGCCCGAACGCGTCACCGAAGACTACAAGCGCCGCTTCTTCCAGGAAGCCCGCTCGGCTTCCGCACTCAACCATCCCGGCATCATCCACATCTACGACATCGGCCAATGGGAAGGCGCCGATTTCATCGCCATGGAATTCGTGGAAGACTCCACGCTCTTCCAGGTGATGCGCGCCCGCAAGCTGCCCGTGGAAGAGGCGGTGCGGATCGCCGTGCAGGTGGCCGACGCCCTCATGGCCGCCCACGCCGCCGGCATCGTACACCGCGACCTCAAGCCCGGCAACGTCATGATCACGCCCGCCGGCCTGGTTAAGGTGCTCGATTTCGGTCTCGCGAAGTTGAACGAGCCGGCCCCCGCCGTCTCCGCCTATACCGAATCGGCCTCCACCCAAACGCTCGCATACAGCGACAGCCAGACCGAACCCGGCATGGTTTTCGGCAGCCCGCCCTATATGTCTCCGGAGCAGGCCCTCGGCCATGTGGTGGACCCGCGCTCCGATATCTTCGCCTTCGGCCTGCTGCTCTACGAGTTGCTGACCGGCCACCCGGCTTTCAAAGGCAAGACCAAAATCGAAGTGCTCTCGGCGGTTCTTCACGTCGATCCACCGCCGCCCGGCAAATCCAACCGGCAGGTGTCCAAGGCCCTCGACGCAGTAGTCACCCGCTGCTTGCGCAAGAATCCCGAAGAGCGCTTCCAGAGCATGATCGAAGTGAAGCAGGCGCTCGAGAGTGCCGGCCGCCGTCCCGCCACGCCGCGCTGGCTCTTGCACTCGGCCGTCGCCGCCGCGCTCATCGCCATTGTCGCCGTGATCTTCCTGGCCGTGCGCGGCCGCCACATCTTCGCCCCGGCGGAACAGTCGCCCGCCGAGACCATTCGCTTGACCAACGATCCCGGTCTCAACATCGACCCCGCCATCTCGCCCGACGGCACCCTGCTGGCCTACGCTTCCGATCGCGGCGGCGAAGGCAACCTCGATATCTGGGTCAAACAGGTGGCCGGCGGCGAGCCCCTGCGCCTTACCAACGACCCTGGCAACAACTCCGAACCAGACTTCTCCCCCGACGGAACCCAGATCGCCTTTCGCTCGACGCGCGATGGCGGCGGCCTCTACACGGTCCCCGCCATGGGTGGCCGCGAGCGCAAGATCGCCGACAACGGGAGGCGCCCCAGATTCTCGCCCGATGGCTCCAAAATCGCGTACTGGACCGGTGTCGCCCAGCCATTCCCTCTGCGCGCCGGCAACGCCCAGGTTTTCATTTTCGATCTCGCCACTTCCACCGCGCGCGAACTGCGGCCCGACTTCGCCGCCGCCGCGCATCCCGTCTGGAGCCCCGACGGCACGCGGATTCTCTTTTTCGGCTTGAAGGACGCCAACGATTGGAAGACCGCCGACTGGTGGATTGCCCCGGTGGCTGGCGGTGCGCCGGTGCGCTGCCGAACCATGCCTTCAGACGGCACCATGCTCGATCCCTTCGCCTGGCGCGGCGATCGCGTTTACTTCGCTTCGGAAACGCGGGACATCCCAACCATCGGCGAGATCTGCATCGATCCTAAAACCGGCAGCGTGCTGGCGCCTCCCCGCCGTTCCACCACTGGAACCTCCGATGAAGCGTCGCCTGCGGTCTCCAAAGCCGGCCTGGTGGTTTTTTCCAGTCTCACCAGCAAGAGAAACGTCTACCGGGTTCCACTCGACCCCAACACTGGTAAGCTCACTGGCGAGCGCCGCGCGTTGACCGAGGGAATCTCCAATACCGTCATAGAATCCGTTTCGGCGGATGGAAAAAGAATCGCAATTCTGTCCAACCGCACCGGCCAATGGGAAGTCTGGGTTAAAGATTTGTCCAATGGGCGCGAGTTGCAGTTGACCACCAGCGGCAAGAGCAAGACCGATGCCCGCATCACTCCGGACGGAAACGCGGTCGCGTGGAGAGAAGACGACACCAGCAGCCCCGGCGGCTTCCTCACTTCCTTCGATGGCGGTTCCACGCGCCGCCTCTGCGCCGACTGCGTGTTCCGATTCTGGTCGCCCGATGGCAAGCTGGGCCTGATCACGCGCAAATCCGCCCGTGTCTCCATCGGTATCCTGGATGCCGCCTCCGGCGAGGAATGGGACTACGTCGCCGCTCCGGACCTGGACTACTTCCCGCGGTCGGTTTCTTCGGACGGCAAGTGGCTGGCTTTCAGCGCCCACCGCGCCACCACCGATTTCACGATTTACGTGGCTCTTTTCGCTCCTCACCGCCCACCGCCTCAAGCCGAGTGGATTCGCGTGCTCGCATCGCCGGATGTCCATCCCAATCCCCACTGGTCACCCGACGGCGCCCTGCTCTATTTCAGCTCCGACCGCGACGGTCACAACTGCGTGTGGGCGCAGAAACTGGACCGCATCACCAAGCGCCCCCTGGGCCCACCTTTCGCCGTCGCGCATTTCCACGCCCGCTCCGCCGCCATGACGGCCCCTTCCAACTGGCTCCCCGTCGTCCTGGCCCCCGATGCGTTGCTGGTCACGCTTCTGGAACGCTCCGGCCAAATCTGGATGCTCAAGCCCTCCACCGGCAAGCCATAAGCTTCCTCGCCCGCCCTCGACTCCGGTTTGTGTTCTTCCGGCGCTTCTGATAATCTGTTTTGAACCCGAAGGAGGGTCGTCCCAATGGCTACTGAATTGTTGGAAGGCGAGATTCTCGAACAGTATCGAAATGTTGTCGACGCCGCGGAAGCGGAAAAGAAGAAGGAGAAAAAGAAAGAGAAAAAGAAGGAGGAGCAGACCCAAGGGCAGGGGTGCTCCTTTGTGCAAGTCTGTTCCGAGGGCTGCACCGGCGGGACCACGGATCAAAAAGAGAAAAAGAAAAAACAGGCGCGTGTCGCCGGGTGGTCCGATCCGCCTGCCGCCTAAATCGCCCGCCCCATGTTCCTGACGGAGGCGAACGTACTCCATTACCTCATCGGGCGGAACTTTGCCCGCATGGAGGCGGTGGTGGACGGCCACTTCACCGTCCGCAATCTGAGCTATCGCAACTACAACTTCGGCGTCACTTGCGGACCGCGCGAGTATCTGGTCAAGCAACCCAAGAAGTGGACCCCTGCGGGACGCGGCACCATTGACAGCGAGGCCTCCTTCTACTGGCAGGTGCGCACCGATCCGCGCTTTCTGCCGCTGCGCGGCCTGGTTCCCGAATCCTACGGCTACGACCCGCTCCACTCCATCCTCATCCTGAAATTCCTTCCCAACCAGACTACCCTGCATCATGCGCCCGACCGCTTTTCCCCCGAAAGCGCGCGCCTGGTCGCCACCGCTATGGCCACGCTCCATCGTGAAATGCGCTCTCCGGAAATCGGCCAGCTTTTCCCCGGGTCCGTCTCCCGGTTCTTCTCGCTACACGAAGAGGATCCCGACAAGCTGGAAGACGCCACCGAAGGACAGCGCGAACTGGTGAGGCTCGTGCGCAAGTACCCGGCCTTCGGACGCGCGGTCGAATCACTCAAGAGCGAGTGGCGCGCGCAGGCCCTGATTCACGGCGATTGGAAGCTTTCCAATTGCCTCGTCTCAGCCGCGCGCGACCGCCTGTCGATGGTGGACTGGGAGTTCGCCTCCTGGGGCGACCCGCTCTGGGACGCCGGCACCGTGCTGCAATCCTATTGGAGCTTCTGGGCACGCTCCCCCGAGGAATATCCCATCGAAGAAATCCGGCCTGCCTTGTCGGCCTTCCTGGAAACCTACGCGCGCGAAACAGGCGTCGCCGTCGCGGATCTCCTCGTGCCGGTGATTCGCTTTGCCGGCGCCCGCATGGTGCAGACCGCCTATGAAGCTTTAATCCGGGCCGACGAGATTACCGCCGGCGCCGTCCGCCTGGCGCAGGCCAGCCTGAACATCCTGACGCGCCCCGAACGCGCCGCCGGGCAACTGCTGGGAGTCAAAGCATGCGCCGCCAGCTAGAAGCCATCATGGCTGCCGAATGGCCCCGGATGGAGGACACCGCCAAACTCGGCAGGCTGCTCTGCGATCGTTGCTACAACCACTCGATTCTCGATCCGGCGCCGCCCAAAATCACCGGGAGTGAAGACATCCTCCCCGCCTTGATTGCCGCCAATCAAAGTCACTCCGCGTGGGAGGAAGGCTGGACCATCGACCAGCGCCTGGAAGACGGCGCCGTGCTCGCGCGCAAAGGCCGTGCGGCCCGCTCTTTTCTCCCCGGTGAGTACATCACCAGCCGCGGCCTCGACCGCGGACCCGACCCCGATGATGCCATCAGGGTCTTCATCGCACCCGGCAGTCCGGACCTGCAGAACGCCTTCTACTTCGCCTTCAGCGAAGCCATCGAAGAACTCGGCGCCTACGTTCCCACTCTTCGCGTTTATTGGAACATCGCGCCCGAAGGAGTGACCCTCCTCATGGAGACGCTCACCCGGGAATTCAACCGCTTCCAGGTGCCGTTCCGGTTCAAGTGCCTCCGCCATGTGGCGCACTACTCGCGGCGCGACCCGGCCATCCTCTACGTCAGCCGCCACTCCTACCCCATCGTCGCCCTGCTCATCGAGAAGATTTATCCCACTGTCCGCCCCTGGCTGCGTGGAGCGGTGCCGCTATTTACCAAACCGGTGGCCCACGGGCTCGGATTCGCCGAAGACCCCGGCGACAGTTTCGGCAGCCATCGCTCCCGCATCCTGGCGGAGGCCGTCACTCGCTCGCACGGCCAGCCCGTGGCACAACGATTGGACGAATTGCGCCGCCAGTTCGAACAGCGCGGGATTTCGCTCGACACGCCGTGGCTCGGCCCGGCATCGCCCGAAACCTACGAGTTCCCTTTTCCCGCCGCATGAGAACACACTACCTGGAGGTCGCGGAGCGGATCGGCGCGCGCCTGTGCCGCGATGCGCTGTGGAGCCGCGGGCGCTGCAACTGGACCGCCGACCGCTCCGAGGGCCGCGCCACGGTCCACGCCTCTCTCGGCCCGCTCCTCTATGATGGAACGGCCGGCATCGCGCTCTGCTTGTGGCGGCTCGCCGAAGTCACCGGCGAGCGCATCTTCCGCCTCACCGCCGAAGCCGCCCTGCGCCATGCGCTCTCCAAACTGCCGGTCGCTGGTTCGGGTTTGTACGCCGGCGCTCCCGGCATCCTCTTCGCCGCCTTGCAAATGGGCCGCGAGATCGAAGAGACCCAGGCCCTCGAAGCCGCCGCGCTCCTCCCGGAGATGCTCGATCTTATCGGCGGCAGCGCCGGCGCCATCATCGCCTTACTCTGCCTGCTCCGCGCCGGCGGCAATGCCCGCTTGCTCGAAACCGCTGTCTGCCACGGCGACCTGCTGCTCCGCCACGCCACTCGCGCCGAGGAAGGTTGGAGTTGGAAAACCATCCGCGCCGTCCGCAACTGTACCGGCATCTCGCACGGAACGGCCGGCATCGCCTGGGCGCTGCTCGAGCTCTGGCAGGTCACCCACGAGGAGCATTTCCGCGCCGCCGCCCTGGAAGCCTTCCGCTATGAGCGAGCCTGCTTCGATCCGCACCGCCAAGCCTGGCCCGACTTCCGCGAAGAACCCACGCAGTACCCCACGCTCTGGTGTCACGGCGCTGTCGGCATCGGCTTCACGCGCCTGCGCGCCTGGCAGATCCTGCAAGACGGCCAGTGCCTCGCAGAAGCGCGCACCGCCCTCGCCAGAACCGCCGACCCCGCGCTGGCGCCCGCCAATTACTCGCTCTGCCACGGCAAGTTGGGAAACGCCGATTTCCTCATCCACGCTTCCCAAATCTTAGGTGAAGAAGCCTGGCTCACCCCTGCCGAAGAGGTCGCCGAAGAAGCCATGGATTTGTTCGAACGCCGCCGCCTGCCCTGGCCCTGCGGCCTCCCTAACGCCAACGAAACCCCCGACCTCATGCTTGGCCTGGCCGGCATCGCGTATTTCTACCTGCGGCTGTCCGATCCTAAGCGAATCCCCACAGTGCTTCTGCCACCGCTTTGATTGGCCGAGGTCTCGCGCAAAGCCGGGAAAGTGATGATAAGCCGCGGATGAACGCCGATAAACGCAGATATTGCTTCGTTCTTATCTGCGTCCATCGGCGTTTATCGGCGGCTAATGATTCTTCCCCGTCCTATTGCCCCGCCCTCAACCAGCTATTCAGAATCCCGGACTGCGCGGGCGTGACTCCCGCCATCGGAGACAGGTTGTAAGTCTTCTTGACGTTCCCCACCAGGGTTGCCTCGATCTCCTGCTCCGGCCCGCCCCGCGAGATCCGCAACTTGATCTTGTCTCCGGCTTTCTTCGCCGTCAAGGCATCGTTCAACACCACCGCCGTGGCAGCCGCAGCCCCATCTACTTCCAGAATCAGGTCCCCGGCCTTCAGCCCCGCCGCTTCCGCCGGCGATCCCGCCGCCACATCCGTCACGGCCAACTGCGTCATCGGCGCGCCCCCGCGGCCTCGGCCGCCGCCACCGCC